>NZ_AP023032.1:2971500-3605000 GCF_019670105.1 Agarivorans albus
GGCCTGTAGTAGCCATGGTTTGCCTTCACTGCTTGAGGCACCATCAGAATTATATTCTGTTGATGTATAGGAAAAAATAGCGCCAGCATAAGTATTGGCTTGCGTAAATCCACTAGCTAATAGAAAGAAGAGAAAACAGAAACAGATTTTTAAGCGATTCGACACTACCACGGAGCGATTCCCTGCACTATACAATAATGGGTGAAAAGTATAACACAGCAATTTTATGGATAAATACCATCAGTATTCCAACAGTTTGATATTCAAGCGCTTTACAAAAGTTAAAATACTATTAATTGTTTTAAAAACAGCACCCTAGATTACTGAAAGGCCTTTCTGGAAAAGATGGATATTTTACCTATTTTTGATGCAGCACAAATGTAACAACCAATAACTGCTTAAATAACCAACAGAAAAACTAATATAGTTAAGAATAATACCTTTCTATGTCGCTAATAAACTGCTTCAGTAGCTCAATGTCAAAATGATTAATTCCAGCAGCAGCTTCACGCCCTCCACCTGATTTATAGTTACTACAGATTTCCCCTGCCCCTTGTTTTTGAGAAAGAGGAGCCCGTAAACTCACAACTGCTGTTTGACTATTAATTTCGGTTAAAACCAAATGTGCCAGTGAGGGGTGTTGGTTTGCTTGTTGGTTACTAAAAACGCCGCTTATCCGTCTGGCCCAAGCAGCATTAGGTAGAATTGTGACTTTTACAATGGAGCTTTGGTAGTGAGCTTTTATGCTGTTGGCAAGGTGCATATCTTCTTGATAAGCATTTTTTAGCTGATGATAGGCAGATTGGCTATCGGCAATAGCTTCAAATGGGGAAGTATATTCAAGCAACTGTTTAAATAGCGTAGCAGGCTCATAATGAAGATCGGCTAGCGCAGCACCATAGCCGTTGTAATTAACTAAAGTACCTAGCTCTTTCAATTGCTCGCTTTGCAATTCGCTTAATTGAGCTTGCTGACACAACACATCAGCTTTCGCGATTAGATTGTCACCATAGGCAGCAGCAATTGCCCAATGGTGATATTTTCCCTTTAGCTTTTCGTCTACCAATAGTGCAGTACAAACATCCGCATCGGTATTAATATCGACTAGCAGATTTGGGTGCGTTGGTATGTCACCAGAACGATGATGGTCAACATAATGCACATTGGCGCTAACATTTAATGCTCGCTGTAATCCTTCTTGGTTTTTTTCCATAGAAATATCGAGCACGGTGACTTGATCATTTGGCTGAAAATCAAAATCATTCATCAACTGATTTTCACGCTTAACACCTGTAAGCAAAATACTGTTTCGGGGCTCGTTTAAACGAAGCTGAATCAGAGAAATAATGCCATCGGCATCACCGTTGAAAATATCTATGTGTCGCAAACTAAACCTCGTCGCTACGCCTTAACAATACCCGCATCAATTAGCGCATTAACCACAAACTCTGCACATTGCTCAACCGACTTACCATCGGTTTCCACGTGTACATCCGCTTCTTCTGGTGCTTCATAAGCTGAGCTAATACCGGTAAAGTTTTTAATCTCGCCACTACGAGCCTTTTTGTACAAGCCTTTTGGATCACGTTGCTCACAAACTTCTAGAGGAGTATCAATAAACACTTCAAAAAACTCACCATCATCCAGTTGATTGCGAACCAGCGAACGGTCTGCTTTAAATGGAGAAATAAAAGCAGTAGAAACCACCAACCCGGCATCAACAAATAACTTGGCTACTTCACCAATACGTCGAATATTTTCTACACGGTCAGTATCTGAGAAACCTAGATCACCATTTAGCCCATGGCGAACATTGTCACCATCCAGAACATAAGTATGAACGCCACGTTGATACAGCAAGTAATCAACTGCGTTAGCAATAGTAGACTTGCCTGAGCCACTCAAACCAGTAAACCAAAGTACGCAGGGTTTGTGGCCTTTTTTCATAATGCGCAATTCTCGATTAACACTATGATTATGCCAAACCACATTCTCGCTCTTTTTATCCATAACTCGCCTACTCTGCTATTTAAATAAAATCACTATAAAGGAAAAACTATTGGAACCAATACCAAAACCACCAAGCCATAAACCAAGGCTACCGGTAAACCTAATTTAACAAAGTCTCGTAAACTGTAGCGACCGGCGTTATACACCATTAAATTAGTTTGATATCCATAGGGGCTTACAAAGCTAGCACTCGCTGCAAAAGCTACCGTCATTACAAAGGTCATCGGATTAGCTCCTAATGCGTTAGCCAAGCCATAAGCTAAAGGAAACATTAAGGCTGCCGCAGCATTATTGGTAACCAACTCGGTAAATATCCAAGTTAGTAGGTACACTGCCACTAAACTCAGCATAAACCATTGGCCACTTAAGCCGCCGTTGAACAAACCCTCAAGCAACTCAATTAAACCTGCATTGTGCATAGCCTGTGACAATGCCAAAGCTGAGGCTACTATTAACCAAATTTCTTTAGGAAAACGGCGTACTAACTCACTGGGAGTTAAGCACCTGAAAAAGATTAAACCACCTAACAACACAACCATCGCTTTAAATAGGCTAACCAAGCCAATCGCTGCTGCACCCACGGCTAGAACAAAGCCACCAATTGCAATAAGCTCTGAAGCACCATTTAGACGAGTATCGGGCTCTACGCCACTTACCACGATAAAATTTTTGCTTAGGTTAGTTCGCGACTTAAAATCGGCGCCAACCGCCAACACCAAAAAGTCTCCGGCCTGCAGGGTTATTTCGCCTAGCTTCCCTGATACTCTTTCACCATCTCGCTTAATAGCCACAACCGCTGCATCAAACCGGGCACGAAAACCGGCGCCTTTTAAGCTTTTCCCCACCAACATGCTTTCAGGGCGAATAACTACTTCGGTAAGGTTAGAGCCCAATAAGCCATTTGAATCCGCAAAGGTTTGTAGTCCAGAAAACTGATTAAGTTGCATAACTTTTGTAACGTCGCCGCTAAAAATAAGCCGGTCGGCTTGCTGCATCACTTCGGTGGGAGCTACCGGGCTAATCAGTTTTCCATCTCGAACAATTTCCACAAGGAACAGTGACTCTAAGTGACGCAGCCCGTTTTCTTCCACACTTTTACCTATTAAGGCCGAATCCAATTGAATTTTGGCGTCAATAAAGTAGCGATGATAATGATTTTCTTCGCGCTTGTGATCGGGTAAATAGCGTGAAAAAAACGCCAAAGTAAAACCACAAGCCACCACGGCAACCAAGCCTATTAAAGTAAAATCAAAAAAGCCTAAACTTTCACCAGTGCTCTCAAGCAACAAGCTGTT
This sequence comes from Agarivorans albus, assembly GCF_019670105.1. Classification (NCBI taxonomy): domain Bacteria; kingdom Pseudomonadati; phylum Pseudomonadota; class Gammaproteobacteria; order Alteromonadales; family Alteromonadaceae; genus Agarivorans; species Agarivorans albus. The sequence goes on from NZ_AP023032.1 coordinate 2,974,806, forward strand.
TACGATAAGGTTGGTAGAGGTGCCAATTAAGGTAAGCGTCCCGCCCAAAATAGCCGCGTAAGATAAGGGCAACAATAAGCGGCTAGCACTGTGATACGGATTATTACGAATTGGCGCCAATAAGGTGGCAACTACCGCTGTATTATTTAAGGCAGCAGAAGACAACACCGTGGTGGAATATAATCGAAGCCAAGTAGAACGAAGCGATGGTTTAATGATGGAGGCCGCCAGCACTCGCAATAATCGTGTTTTTTCCAAGGCTATCGAGCATAACATTAACAGAACCAAGGTCATTAAACCTTGATTCGATACACTAGCTAACAGCTGATCGCTACTAACTAAATCAAGCACGAACAGCAGTAGCATTACCCCGCCAAAGATTTTGGCAGGATACTGCTGATAACGAATTAAAGACGCAATGGTGCCAATGAAAATCACTAGCACCAATATGGCCTGAATGCTCATTACTTAAGTAATTCGCTTAAGTCTTTAGCATCCCAATGCGGGAAGTGTTTACGAACTAGCGCATTAAGTTCTAATTCAAATGCAGAGAACTCTTGCTGCTGCCCGGCTTCTTCTAAACTACCCTTTGCGGTAATAATACCGGCACCTACAGTTACATTAGAAATACGATCAATAATAATAAATGAACCAGTACCTTTGGCTTTGTTATAAGCATCAAAAGCAACTTGCTGGCTAAACTGAACTTGGCAAGAACCAATCTCGTTTAAACCTAGGCGAACAGCTTCTTGCTCTTCTAAGGTATTCACATCTATTTGGTGCTCGATCTTAGCGATAGAGCCTGAAGTGGTTTTAGACGCTAGTTTAAAATCGTATTGTTTGTTAGCAATCATTGGCTCTTCGGCCATCCAAACAATGGTTGCTTCTGCGCTGCTGGCTACCCAAGGTTTATTGTTGCTATGTACCAGCATGTTTCCGCGACTTGCATCAATTTCATCTTCTAAAGTAAGAGTTACCGCCATAGGCGCGTAGGCTTCATCAATTTCACCATCAAAGGTGACAATACTTTTCACTTTCGAGGTTTTACCTGAAGGTAACGACGTTACTTCATCGCCTTTGCGCACAATACCAGAGCTGATCGTGCCGCAGAAACCACGGAAATCTAGATTTGGACGATTAACGTATTGAACAGGGAAACGGAAGTCATCAAAGTTTTGTCCGGCACTAATTGGCGCACTTTCTAGCATCCCCATCAAGGTTTCACCGTGATACCAAGCGCTTTGTTCACTGCGCTCTACCACGTTGTCACCATTTAATGCAGAGATTGGTACGAACTTGATGCTATCGATATTCAAATTCTCAGCAAACTTTTGATACTCTGCTTTGATCTCTTCAAAGCGAGCTTCGGAAAATTCAACCAAGTCCATTTTGTTAATGGCTACAATTACTTGCTTAATACCCAATGTTGATACGATAAAGCTATGACGGCGAGTTTGTACTTGCACACCATAGCGGGCATCAATCATTACAATAGCTAAATCACAGTTCGATGCGCCAGTTGCCATGTTACGGGTGTATTGTTCATGACCTGGAGTGTCGGCAATAATAAACTTACGCTTTTCTGTAGAGAAATAACGGTAAGCAACATCAATGGTAATGCCCTGTTCTCGTTCCGACTGCAAACCGTCAACCAATAGCGCTAAGTCAAACTCACCATCTGTGGTATTAAAACGTTTTGAATCATTTTTGATGGTTGCTAACTGATCTTCAAAAATCATTTTTGAATCATGCAGTAAGCGACCAATTAAGGTGCTTTTACCATCATCAACGCTACCACAGGTTAGTAAACGTAGTAGCTGTTTCTGTTCATGTTGTTGTAAGTACTCTTCGATATCTGAAGCAATCAATGTTGATTGATGAGACATAGTATCCTCGCTTTCCTAGCTTTCGCCAGCGTCAAAATTCTTGTTCAGTTCCCACCCAATAACTTGAGCGGGTAAATACTGTTTAGAAGCCTGCTATTTCCTTTAGAAATAACCTTCCATTTTCTTCTTCTCCATTGACCCTGCGCTATCATGGTCAATCACACGACCTTGCCGTTCAGAGGTTTTAGTCAACAGCATTTCTTGAATAACTTCAGGTAGAGTGGTGGCTTCTGACTCTACGGCTCCGGTAAGTGGGTAACAGCCTAAAGTACGAAAACGTACCATTTTGTGTTGAATTTCCCCTTCTTCAACCGGCATACGCTCATCATCTACCATGATTAAAGTGCCGTCACGCTCAACTACTGGGCGCTCTTGAGACAAATAAAGAGGAACAATTTCTATATTTTCTAGGTAGATATATTGCCAAATATCTAACTCGGTCCAGTTAGATAGCGGGAATACTCGAATGCTTTCGCCTTTGTTTACTTTTGAGTTATAAGTATTCCAAAGTTCAGGGCGTTGTGATTTTGGATCCCAACGGTGGTTCTTATCACGGAATGAATAAACTCGCTCTTTAGCTCGAGATTTTTCTTCATCACGACGCGCGCCACCAAAGGCAGCATCAAACTGGTATTTGTTTAATGCTTGCTTTAAGCCTTGAGTTTTCATCACATCAGTGTGCACTGCACTACCGTGAGTGAAAGGGCCAATACCCATTTCAAGACCTTCAGGATTTTTATGCACTAGCAATTCGAAGTCGTACTTTTCTGCCATGCGGTCACGGAACTGGATCATTTCTTTAAATTTCCAGTCGGTATCTACGTGCAGTAATGGGAAAGGAATTTTTCCGGGGTAGAAAGCTTTACGCGCTAAATGAAGCATTACCGCGGAGTCTTTACCCACTGAGTACAGCATTACCGGATTGTCGAACTCAGCCGCTACTTCACGGATGATATGGATACTCTCGGCTTCTAATGCTTTAAGATGAGTTAAGTTATAATTTTCCATTTAGTCTTCAGCTCTTAATTCGTTATATCGTTATAGAATATAAAACAAGCTCAGACTAACTGATAAAGCTGACTACTACTAGTAACCGCGCTATAACATTATGCTACTTTTAATAACTTTGGATTCTAAGAATAATAGAAAAGCAGCGTAGATTAGCGATGAGCGACTTCTGTAACACCTTTAAGTAGCACTAAAAGACGTTATATAGGTTGGTCACTAGTTTACTGGGAAGAGTTTTAGGTTGATGCGATCGTCGGCCAAGTTTTTAAAACGCAAGCTAAAGCCTATGTCTGACAGCTTGCCAATACTTTCTAAGTAATGAGCATCGGCGTTAAGACCTAAAGGCATTCCAGGATGAGCTGCATCAAAAGGTGTTGGTGCATCTAACAACCCCGCATTGGCAAACAATACTTGATCGTGCTCTATCACACCATACAAGCAGGCAACTGGTGCCCGCAAATCGGCCGCTTTAATAATACGGTTAAGCGTACTAAGGGCTTCGCTGGGTTGAAGCGCTGTAGGATCATTAACCAAAAAGCGGTTCCACATGTCTTGGAAAAAGCCATTTATTATGACCGCGGCAACAACACCTTCATCACCTAATAAGCAAATATCAACCACCAAAAAACCTACATGATGCTCGTCAATTTGCTTAATAATGGGAAACAGAGATTGCCCTTTCAATCGATAATGACAAAAGAACCCGATGATTTCTTGGGTATTCTCTGGAAGAATTTCATTCAATACCATGCTCGCTTGAGCATCATTGGCTTTAAAGTGGGCTTTATGTTCATCGAACTCGGCAAATTCCATTTGCAGGCTGTGCTCGTTAGCCATTGAAAGGTTAGCAAGAATGGTGTCGGTTAACTCATTAAAATCGGTTAGCGGTTTAACTAAAAAGTCACTAGCGCCGAGCTGTAATACTTTACGTAAATCGGCCATGGTGCTTTTGCCGGAAATAACCACAACACTGCCGGGGAAGTTGTTTAAGCGTTGCAGCAGTTCTACCCCATTCATGCGCGGCATGATGAGATCCATTAAAATAATATCGTAATGTTGTTGATTGATAGCATTAAGAGCTTCTTGTCCATCGCCTACAGCCCCAACCATTGCGCCTTGTTGAGTTAGAAACGCGAGCAACTGCTGACGAAACACCACTTCATCTTCTACAACTAAAATTGAGATCCCGTATAAAGGGTTATCGTCGCGCTCCAGCACTCTCTCCAAATATCCTTATTAATTAATACGTTAATAGCATTTAGGTGGTCTAATGTGTTGATAATATAAGCAAAGTAATAGCAACGCCAGCAAGCGTGTATAAAATTTATACCACACAAAGGTATGTAAAAAACCAAATCCGGGTTGGCAGCGCTAACACTAGCAGCAGAAGCCGTTAGGTGCGCTGAACGATACTACTTACAAGCATAGTTCAGCTTAATTAATAATCTTCTAACTCGTCTAAATAATCTTCTAAAGCTGAATCGATATCTTGTTTTGAGGATGTTGGCGGCTTACCGTTGTAAAAGCGATATAAGCGATACTGTAAGTAAGCATCTTTAACAAAGGTATAGCTGTCTAGCGAGTTATCCAATAGAGGCTCTTGCTCAATAACTGACGCACGTTTATACAAGCCATCTAAGCCCCACTTAATCACTTGTTCGGCAAACGTTAAGTTAGTTAATGGCGATGCGAATGCGTCTACCCAGTCGCCAACTTCCTTACGTACGGTGGTTGGCCCAAGTACAGGCAACATTACATAAGGCCCTTCTGGCACCCCGTAGAACCCCATTACATCGCCGAACTCTTCGATGTCTCGCTGTACACCGGAGCGCCCCATTAAATCGAAAATGCCAAAGATACCAAAGCTGGAGTTAAACAAAAATCGAACTAGATTATTAGAAGCACGTTCTACCTTGCCTTGCAGGAGGTGGTTAGCAAAACTAGCGGGCTCTTCCAAGTTACGAATCACGTTGTTCATGGCTTCGCGAATGCCAAAGGGTAAGTACTCGGCATACACATGTGTTACAGGACGATAAAGAGGCTTATCCAAATAGTTATAGTTGAAGTTCCACATGCTTCGATTGAAGCCTTCGAAAGGATCGGAGAAGTCTTGATAAGGTTCATCAAAAGCCTCTACTTCATTAGCCATTGTGGTAGATGCAGTAGACAACATAACAGCAAACATCAAAAAAGCTGTAACTACTTTACGCACTCAGACCCCCTTCCTTGGTCGGATACCTATCGCAAATCAACTCACCAAATAATTTGCGAATACAAATAAAAAAAGGTTGCTAAGCAACCTCTTTTTATTATGGCATCTATGTTAAGAGCTGAATAGTAAAAACTATTAACACTTACAATATTAATACATAATTACAGGGGAGTATCGATAAGCAAACTTATTGCTTGTTCTTCACCCTGAGAGATAGCAGAAGATTGCCCTTCCCAATCACCTTCAATGGTTTGTACATTGTTATCGTAAGATAAGCGTGCGGTAATATAAAAATCGCCTTGCTGAGAAAGCTTAAGACCTTCCATCATGCTATCGCTGTCTGACAAATTCACCGTTACAGGAAAACGCGGATGCGCTACTTTTTTGGCGGCTAAAGGCATTGGCGGCCCATTCACAGACTTAGCGAACACAAACAAGAAGCTTGAGCCTGGCACTTCCAACCCTTCTTTCACATCTACAGTGATACTGTAGCTAGGACCACTTGCTGGATTGTTTTCAACCACCGCTTGCTCAACAGCCGGGGTTTGCTCCGCAGCTGGCGCTTGCTGTTGAGCAATTTGCGCTTCGGCAAATTCAATACTTTGTTGCAGCATTTGATAACGCTCAGAATCAGCATCAACCAAACTAAGCATTCTCTGCCAGCGATCAATAGCCAACTGAAACTGCTGTTGCTCAAGTGCCATAAAAGCATACAAGGACCAAAGCTCTAATTGACTAGAGTCTTGCTGTAAGGCTAATACCAATAGTCGCTCAGCTCGCGCTTGTTCACTGGGTTCGCCACTGTAGAACAAAGATTGAGCATAAACAGCTATAATATTGGCACTTTTTGAATCGCGCATATAAGCTTGCTCTGCGGCATCGGTCATGATGTCTAAACGATTTAGAGCTTGGCCAACTTTAGCCAATAAAAACCAACCGCGTGTATCACTGGGGTCATTATGTAACTTGGTACGCAAGCCTAAAGCGAACTCATTTAAGTCTTGTTCGCTTACCTCACCACCTTGACCAAGCAACACCTTGTTACTCAGCTCTGGCATTTTTTGCACAATCGCCTGCCAGTCTTGAACCTTTTCAGCACTGCCTAGTTTGATATACATGCCAATGGAAATAGCCACCACAAAAACCACACCGGGCAGCGCAACCCAAGGGGAAATGGCACTGCGTTTGGCACCTGTTTCTTCGGGAATATCATCCAACAAGTTATGCTGAAGTTCGCTCACTAACACTGAGCTGTCTTCTGCTAAGCCTTGCGCATTTTCTTGTTCAATTTCAATTAATCTATCTTTGTAGAGAGTTTTATTTAGTTCTGTTTGAGTCACCGAGCGACTGTCTCGTTGTCGCCACAAAGGCAATACAACAACCGCCACAGCCAACAGGGTTAAAACGGCAGCAGCCAACCAAAATACTGTCATTATTTTTCTTGCTCCGTTTGTTTAATTAGCTGCTCAAGGCGTTCTTGTTCGGCCACATCTAGCTCAGGTTTTGCATCTTTTCTTCTTCGGGCTAATCGCCACACAGTAAATCCACCAATCAATATAATTAAAACCGGCGCTATCCACAGGGTAAGTACGGCTGGAGTAAGTGGTGGGTCGTAGCGCACAAAGTTGCCATAGCGCGCTACCATATAATCCAATACTTCTTGTTTATCACTACCCGACTTCACCATTTGGTAGGTTTTCTCGCGTAAGTCTTGAGCAAGCCCAGCGTTAGAATCTGAGATGTTATTATTTTGACATTTAGGGCAACGTAACTCACGTGTTAACTCTCGAAACAGCTCTTCCTGTTCTGGGTTATCAAACTCGTGAGCTGAAATCGCAGCGTTCGCCATTATAGGAAGGCTAAGTATCAGCACCGCTAAAAAGCTTTGAAAAGTTTTCATCATGATTAATCCAAACCAGCAAATATTGGCGCAAGCTCTGCTTGCCAATTACGCGCGTTTACATCACCCACATGGCGATAACGAATTACGCCTTGGCTATCGATGAAATAGGTTTCTGGAGCACCATACACACCAAGGTCTAATGCCAATAGGCCCTTACCATCGTACAAGTTCACTTGATAAGGGTTACCCAGTTGCTCCAACCACTTTATCGCTTTAATGCGATCGTCTTTGTAATTTAAGCCAACAATCTTAACACCCTGTTCAGCCAAGGAATTCAGAAAGGTATGTTCTGCGCGACAGGTAGGACACCAGGTAGCCCAAACATTTAGCAACAAGGGTTCACCCTTAAATATCGCAGCATCGTGTTGCTTATCTTGCTGATAAATATCTTGCAAAGTGAATTGCGGAACCGGCTTGCCTATTAATACCGACTCAAGCTCGGTAGCGTCACTGTACAAACCGCGATACAAAAACACCGCCATAAACAAGAAAGCTATAAGAGGCAGTAAAAAATAAAAAATACGTTTATTCATTTAAGCCTCCTCTGCCAAATCAGTGCTTTTACTACTTGCACTTTTTACAGGTGGCTTGCCACTTAACTGTTCTTGCTTAACTTTGAAACGATAGCGTTTATCCGACATGGCAAATATACCGCCAATTGCCATAATAATTGAACCTAGCCAAATCCAACGAATGAAGGGTTTGTAATATAGCCGCACTGCCCATGCTCCTCCGGGAAGCTGCTCACCCATTGCTGCGTATAAATCACGCCACAAGCCTGCATCGATGGCAGCTTCTGTCATCATATTTCGTTGTACCCGATAGAAGCGTTTTTCTGCACGTAAGGTTGTTGTTAAGTGCTCATCTTTATATACGTCTATTACCCCAACATGGCCTTCATAGTTTGGACCAACTAAAGGCTCAACCTGTTTGAAGTGGAAAGAGTAAGCAGCAAAGGTAACCGAATCACCTGGCTCTAATCGCAAGTCACGTTCAATACTGTAATGACTGGTTAATGCCACGCCTATTACCGTAACAGCTAGACCTAAATGGCCAAGTACCATTGCCCAATGAGAACGACTGAGTACTTTCAAACCTTTGGTGAAACTGTGACGGTGAGTGGCACGCAAATATACTTCTAAAGCTGTACAGCTAATCACCCAAAATGATAAGGCAAGCGCCATGTAAGCCAAGGCGTAGAACTTCGGCGCTAGCATTACTAATAATGCAGCTGGCACCAATAAACTAAATGCTGCTAAAGCCAGCAGCCAACCTTTAAGGGGGCGAATATCTTGACGCTTCCACCGCAGCAAAGGACCAATACCCAAAGCAATAGCAAAAGGCACAATCATCCAGCTAAACATTCGGTTAAAGAAGGCCTCACCAATTGAGATACTGCCTAGACCAATTTCTTTGTGGATAAGCGGCAATAAAGTACCCAGCAATACCACCACTAAGGCGGCCACAAGTAAGATATTGTTGATTAACAAGAAGGTCTCGCGAGAAAACAAACTATAAGTTCCGCGACTTTTCACCTGTGAGCCACGAATAGCAAACAGCAATAAGGAGCCACCAATCACCACTAGCAAAAAGCCTAGAATAAACAAGCCTCGAGCGGGGTCGCTAGCGAAGGCATGCACCGAGACCAATACGCCGGAGCGAACTAAAAAGGTTCCTAATAAACTAAGAGAAAACGCCGATATAGCCAACAACACAGTCCAGGATTTAAACACCCCTCGCTTTTCGGTTACCGCTAATGAATGCAGCAGCGCAGTACCCACTAACCACGGCATAAATGAGGCATTTTCTACTGGATCCCAGAACCACCAACCGCCCCAGCCTAATTCGTAGTAGGCCCACCAACTTCCTAGTGAGATACCTAAGGTAAGGAAAATCCAAGCCGCCATTGTCCAAGGGCGAGACCATCGAGCCCAAGTGGAATCTAAACGTCCGGCCATTAGAGCGGCGATAGCAAAAGCAAAAGCCACCGAAAAGCCCACATAACCCATGTATAGAAGAGGTGGGTGGAAAATTAATCCTACATCTTGCAATAAAGGATTCAAATCTTGTCCATCAACTGGGAAAAATGGCAAAGTTCTGTCGAAGGGATTTGAAGTAAGCAAGATGAACAGGTAAAAACCTACACATATCATCCCCATTACTGCCACTACCCGCGCAACAGCGTCGAGCGGTAAGCCGCGACTGAACATTGCTACTGCAGCGCCCCACCCCGACAAAATCATTGCCCACAGCAATAATGAACCTTCGTGCGCTCCCCAAACAGCTGATAAACGGTAGTAAACCGGTAACTGGCTGTTCGAGTTATTAGCTACATAAGCTACCGAGAAATCATTTATAGCAAATGAGTAGCTTAAGACTACAAAAGACAATGTAACGAAGGCAAACTGCGCTAGCGCTAAAGGTCGAGCAAGTTTCATTAATGAAACACTATTTTTACTCGCGCCCCATAGCGGGTACACACTTTGTAAAATAGCTAACGCACAAGAAAGAATTAATGCGTAATGTCCAAGTTCCGGGATCATAGTTACCGTCTCTAGTGTCCAGAGCCTTTAAGCTGGGCTTCTGTATATTCTGGTTTAAAGTGTTCCATACCTTCTAGTGCTTCAGCCACTTCCTGTGGCATGTATTCTTCGTCGTGCTTAGCGAGTACTTCAAAAGCATTTACGGTTGTAGCATTGGCTAATTCACCCTGCGCTACAATGCCTTGTCCTTCTCTAAATAAGTCTGGCAGAATGCCTTCATAATTAATGGTTACAATACCACCACCAGCATCGCTCAACTTAAAACTAACTTGCAAGCTAGTTTGCGAGCGCTCAACCGTACCTGGTAATACTAAGCCACCAATTCTTAAACGTTGGCCTACTTCGGGTTTAATCTCGTCTTTTCCTTTGCCATTTACCAGCTCGGAGGGAGTGTAAAATAGATCGATATTCTGTTGTAACGCAAACAGCAATAAACCGATAGAAGCCCCTAAACCAATTACAATTGCTAGAACAATCGTTAAGCGTTTTTTACGTCTTGGGTTCATAAGCGTTCAGTTACCTCTTTTGCTGCTTCAACTCGTTGCTGTCGCGCAGATTGGCGCGCAACAGATTTAAAAATGGCATTTCGTTTAACAATACTGTCTATCACTATACCTACCATGGCTAGAGCGCTTACCCCAAACGCAAGCCACACATAAAAACCATAACCACCCATAGCAAAAAAATCTGCGACTGATTCAAATTGCATCGTGCTACCCCTTTGCTTGAATATGGCGTTGAATAAGTTGTTGTACCCATGGTCTACGTTGCTCGCGTCGCAACAGTTCAGTTCTAAAGCGAACCAAGCTCACCGCGCCAAGGAAAAATCCAAAGGCTAGAATATTAAGCAGTAAAGGCCATAGCATTCGAGAATCGATAGAGGGTTTATCAAACTTGGTAATGGTTGCGCCCTGATGCAGGGTATTCCACCACTCTACTGAGTAATGAATAATAGGTAAATTAATCACACCAACAATGCTAAGAATGCCTGCAGCGCGACCAGCCATGGTTTTATCAGAAAAAGCGTTATACAGGGCAATAACCCCCAAATATAAAAACAGCAGTATTAACTCTGAAGTAAGGCGCGCATCCCATACCCACCAGGCTCCCCACATTGGTTTGCCCCAAGCTGCACCGGTAAACAAGGCAACAAAAGTAAATACCGCGCCAACTGGCGCTACAGCTGCTACATACATATCAGCTTGTTTAATTTGCCAAACTAAACCAATAAAAGCTGCTATGGCCATTGATGAGTATGCACCCATCGACATAATTGCTGAAGGCACATGAATATAGATAATTCTAAAACTGTCGCCTTGTTGGTAATCGGCAGGTGCAAATAAAAGGCCCCACACTAAACCTACAGAAAAACACACAATGGCAAAAATACTAAACCAAGGCACAAATTTTCCTGCTAGGGTGTAACTCGCCTCAGGTTTTGCGTATGGATGTAACCATTTCCACATAATGGTATTTACTCTCTCGGTCTTATTCTAAATTTAGTTAATGCTTACTCTTAGCGCTGCAGCCGTGGCAAAAGGAGCCAAGGTGAGAGCAAGTAAGCTTATGGCGCCCATGATCGCTAAATGCCCGGCATAGGGCAAGCTTAATGACGCAGCTTCAATCGCAGATGTCGCAAAAATCAACACTGGAATATACAAAGGCAAAACTAACAAGCTAAGTAAAACGCCCCCTTTGCGTAAACCAACAGTTAAGGCGACCCCTACAGAACCAATTAAACTCAATACTGGGGTCCCTAGTACTAAGGTGTAAAAGGTAGCTTGGAAACTTTGCCATTCTAAAGACAGTAACACTGCCAAAAGAGGCGAAAGCAATAAGATAGGCACACCTGTTATCAGCCAATGAGCCACGATTTTAGCCAAGGCTATCAAGGCTAGCGATGAGCCACTCATCAGCATTTGCTCTAAAGACCCATCTGCAAAATCATCTCGAAATAAACGCTCCAAAGACAATAACGAAGATAACAGCGCAGCCACCCACAAAATACCCGGCGCTATTTTGGCCAATAACAAGGGCTCCGGCCCTACTGCGATGGGGAATAAGGTAATAACGATGAGAATAAACCACAGCGGGTTAAGCACATCTGACTTTTGCCGAAAAGCGGCTAGAAGCTCGCGCTTAACAACAGTAGTAAACGCATGCATTAAAGCGCTTCCTCAAAGGCCGGTTTAATCTCTAAGATTCGATAATCGGAAGTAGGAATATTTAACTCTTGATGAGTCGTTAACAACACCATTCCTCCTTTTTGAGCATGAGACAAAATAACTTGTTCCAAATACGCGACGCCTTGTTTATCTATCGCGGTAAATGGTTCATCAAGGATCCACAATTTGCGCGCAACCAGCCACAACCTAGCCAGCCCGACTCGGCGCTGCTGACCTGCTGAAAGATGAGCAACAGCTTCTTCTTCTAATCCTGCTAAACCTACACGGGTTAACAAAGCGTAAAGCTGTTCTTGTTCCATGCTTTCGCCAGCCAATCCTAGATAAAAACGTAAGTTTTCTACTGCACTTAGTTCAGCCTTTACCCCAGCATGATGGCCTAGATAAAGACACTGTTGATGGTATTGCTCAGCCTGCTGAGAAATGGCTTCTTCTTGCCAAAAAATCTCTCCGCTTTCGGGGCGTGACAAACCGGAAATCAATCGCAATAAACTGGTTTTACCGGCGCCATTTGGCCCGGCAACTTGCAAAATTTCACCCGGTGATAATGTGAAAGACAAGTCGTCGAACAATACTCGTTCTTCACGTACACAACACAGTCCATTAACCTTTAACATTCAACTATTTTCTTGCCCAACACACAGGCTAGGATGTTAACACAGCTAAGCCTAAAAACTAGATTGAGCATAAGGATTAACGCCATGTTTACAGCGCTTTGCAATACAAGTAACAAAAACATAGCCTGTTTGTATATAGCGGTATTTCAGTTGAGCGCTAACATGCTCTCGCAGTTTATTTGAATTGATGAAGCCATAAATAGAAATGTAAAAGAAGCGAGGAAAAAACCAAGAATTTGAATCGGGCTAAGGAGTCTAAACCATTAAGTATATACACGGACAGCTAAACAAAAGCATTCTCTAGTTATAACCAGCTTAACTCACTTGCCCTTTCATTTTATTGCGTAAACTTAGTAGCAATTCAGCTTCAGCTTTTGGCAGCTCACACTCGCGCATAACTTCATCTAAATCTGCACCTAATTCAACCAGCTTTACCGCTCGAGTATACAATTTGCTGTCGGGATCTTGCGATTGAATTTGAGAGGTACGAAGAAAAGCCTGCTCTACTTGTTCACTTTGCCGTTCTAACTCACCCACCAAAGAGGCATTGGCTTGATGAATTTCTTGCAGTTGCTTTTCAACCACTCGATGTGACTGAAGAAGATTTTTGGTGACTACCTCTAAGCTTTGCATTTTTTGCTCATTGGCTTTCAATTGCTGTTGCGCCTTGTTGCTGAACCAAATAGCACCAACAAGGCAAACAACGGTTGCCACTAGGGCAATCAGATTAATCCAATCCATTTATAGTGAGCTTACTTCGTCCCACTCTTCATCAGAAAGCAGTTTATTTAGATCAACTAAAATGAGTAATTGTCCGTCGCGATTACTCACACCTTGGATAAACTTAGCGCTTTCTTCAGTACCCACATTAGGCGCGATATCAATCTCAGACGAGCGCAAGTAAACCACTTCTGCAACACTATCAACCAAGATGCCAATCACTTGAGATTCTGCTTCGATAATAACAATTCGAGAATTTTCTGTGATATCAGAAGAAGGCAACCCAAAACGTGAACGGGTATCAATAACCGTAACTACATTGCCGCGCAAGTTAATAATACCTAGTACATAATTTGGCGCACCTGGTACTGGGGCAATTTCGGTATAACGCAATACTTCTTGTACCTGCATTACGTTGATGCCATAGGTTTCACTTTCTAGCTGAAAAGTCACCCATTGTAATACTTCATCTTCGGCAATATTTTCTGCGATGTTACGCTGCTCGCTCATCTGCGTGTCCTTTTTAGTATTCGTGAGTCCTATCGGATCTCGCAACTCATATTATTCAGTATATATCATATGTTATAAAACTAAATGGCAGATTTTCCTACCTTTTCAACTTGAGAAGCCTATCGGGCTCTCAGATTTTTAATGTCCTTCGATATCTACGCCATCTGCGAGCATTTGTTGTAGTTCTTCAACATGCAACAAGGCACACATTTTTTGCTTTACCATTCCGGCTAACCAAGGTCTTTGACCAGGCGTTGAACGCCATTTAACGTCATCTCGGTTAAGTCTCTCAGTGCCAAATAGTTTTTCACAGCTTAAGCCCCAAGCACTTTCACCTAACATCACTAAATACTTATAGTCTGGCTCAAAGGGCTGATTTGGCATCACCCATTTAGCGGTATCAACCACACTGAGCTTTTCTTCACGTTCGATCATAATCCCGGAAAACCATGGAGGCTTACCAAACAACGGGCTCACTTCGGAGATTCGGTGAATACCTCCAAGCTGAGTAAGCGGCACACCAAAAGTTACCCCTGCCACTTCAAAAAATAGCACCTGAAAGTCGTTATCAGTGTCGATATTTTGCCATTCGGCGGCAGTTGGCTCTTCTTGTGGAGCAAGGGATGTTTCGGTTTCGGTTTCGGTTTCGGTTTCGACCTCAACTTCTTGCTCTTCTACCTGCTGCTCTAGTTCCTCAACCTTTACCTCAACTTCAACCTCAGGCGCTTGTTCCGGCAACTCTTTTATGGGCAGCAATACCGGTTGCGCTTCTGCGACTGCAGCCACGCGCTGCTCGGCTTCTGCAAACAACTCTTCCAATGGCTTGCTTTGCGGCTCCAGGTGTTGTGCTGCTTTTTCTTGAGCTGCTGGTTTTACTTCGGGACGTTTTTCTGGCTCGGGCACAGATTCAGTAAGTAATGAATCAAAGTAGTCGCCTAGTGCTTCTTCCATCAACTTGTCACTGTTCATAATAGCCCCTGCTCATCTGTCATTTGCAGTAAATGTGCTAATAATGTTTGATAAGCAAAAACTCCGCGACAGTTCTTAATATGATAAGAAGGCGGAGTGTGACGAAGGCTAGCGTCGCGAAACTTAGTGTCGATGGGGATAACCGAATTCCAAATATTTTTAGGGTAAGTTTCTTGTAGTTCTTTAAGCGCTGCTAATGACGCTCTGGTGCGCTTGTCATACATGGTTGGAACCACAGTGTAGCGCAAGGGGCCGGGACAAGAGCGCTGCATAATCGCTAAGGTTTTAACCATTCGCTCCAAGCCTTTAATTGCTAAGAACTCGGTTTGTACTGGCACTAACACCCTATTGCTAGCAGCTAAAGCGTTGACCATCATTACCCCTAATACTGGCGGGCAATCAATTAACACATGGTCATATTTATCTTCAACGCGAGATAAGATGCGTTTGAGAATTAGCCCCATACCTTCACGTTGACCTAGCACTTTATCTAACGTTGCTAAAGCCATACTGGCGGGGATAAGGTCGAGGTTATCAAATGCTGTGGCCTGAATACTATGGGTAACCATCGCATCATCAATTTGGCTGTTTTGATAAAGCTCGTATAGGGTGCCTTGCACACTATCAACATCAAAACCCAAATAACTGGTTAACGAAGCATGCGGATCGGTATCTAACAACAGAACGCGTTTACCCTGCTGCGCCAACAAACCGGCAAGCGAAATTACCGTAGTGGTTTTACCTACGCCACCTTTTTGATTGGCTACTGTCCAAACTTTCACTATTCTTCCTGCCTTGTTGTAAAACGTACCCCGCCGCCTTCTAAGGGCACAGCTAACATGGTTTCACTGTCTGGTTGTTTTTTCGGTTCTGCTTCCGCTTTATCTGGTTCTTCAGGACTTACTTCAGCCTTTGGCTGCCATAAAGTTTTCGCTAAGGCGATAACGACTCGTCGGTTTTTGCGATGACTCGTACTCGATTCATCGGGAGCAAACTCAGCGTAAGCTTCTAATGCCATTCTAGCAGGCGCTACTCCCCTAACTTGCAACTCTCTTAAGACCCGTGTTGCCCGCGCTGCAGATAACTCCCAGTTGCTAGGGTAAAGTTCGCTATCAATGCTGTCTTCATCAGTGTAACCACGAACTCGAATATAGTTATCAACTTGACGTAACTTTTCTGCCAACACATCAATAACCTGGGCAGCAGGTTTGAGTAAGTACGCGCTGCCACTAGCAAAAAACAGTCGACTATCTAGCTCTATAGTGAGCCATTGTTCATCATAACTTATTACTATATCGTCGGTTTTTAGAAAATCTTTAAACTCTGTTGCCAGTTGTTCAGCCAGCTGAATAAATCCTTCATCGTCAGCATTGCTTTTATAATCGCTAGTTGCTGGAGTCTCTTCGACACGTTTAAAGACTCCCCCATCTAATATAGATTGTCCGCCAGATAAAATGCCGGCCTCTGAGGAACCTTCTAACTCGATAGCAACAATTTCTTGATTTGAGACTTTATCAGTTTCGAAAAGTGAAATAGCTTGCTGCAATCGGGTTTGTAATTCGGGATATTCATTTTCATTAGCAATGGCCATGGCATACAAAACAACAAACAAGGCAAACATTAGCGTCATATAATCAGCGTAAGACACCAGCCAACGTTCGGTACTTGCGTTACGCTTAGCCTGCGTGGCGTAGCGATGACGCATATTAGCTGAGTTCCGTATTAAAGCTATGCAAGCGTCGTTGCACTTCCATACTATTGGCACCCTCTGCAATAGAGACTAAGCCGGCGAGAGTCATTTCTTGGTATATTGCTCGCTCTCCTGCTAAAGCACGAAGTTTGTTGGCAATAGGCAAAAACACAAAGTTAGCAAACCCTACCCCATAAATGGTGGCAACAAATGCCACGGCAATTCCTTGACCCAATTGCTCAGGGCTAGTTAAAAAGTCCATGGCTTGAATTAGCCCCAATACCGCCCCGAGAATGCCAACGGTTGGGCAATACCCACCCATTGCTTCAAATACCCCTGCTTGTTTTTCTAAGCGGTTTTGCTCAAGATCGATTATATCTTCTAGCGACTGTTTTAACTGCTCGGTTTCAGCTCCATCTATCAACATTTCTAAACCTAGTACACTAAAGGCATCGGCTTGTTGTCGATGTTTTTCTAATACCAGATAACCATCTTTCCGAACTGTATGAGACCAACTTAAAATTAGTTGAGTTTGCTTTTTAACATCTAGTTGTTGAGTTTGCCAAACTCGCGGAATGGATTTTATAGCTTGAACAAATTGAGAAGCTGGCGTTTGCAGCATGACTGCGCCAACCGTGCCACCTACAACGATAATAAAGGCGTGCAAATTAACCAGATCTGAAAAGCTACCACCCGCTAAAGAATGACCTAAACCAACAGCAGAGAAGGCGATAAACACGCCAGCAATGCTAAGTTTATCCATTCCCTATTTCCGCTACAATCGCTTCACAAAAGCGATCAAGAGGTAGTTGTTCTGACGCTAAACCAGCACTAGCAACCGCTTGAGGCATACCATACACCACGCAACTGGCTTCATCTTGCGCCCAAATGGTAGAGCCCTGCTCTTTTAATAAGCGAGAGCCATCTCTGCCATCGGCCCCCATACCAGTTAGTATCATCGCTAATACATTAGACTGGTGGCTCTTTGCTAGTGAGGCAAAAGTAATATCAACACATGGTTTGTAATTTACTTTATCGTTACCATCAATGACCCGTAGACGACCGTAAGATCCTCGACCTTCCACCAACATTTGCTTACCACCTGGTGCTAAATAAGCCCAACCAGGGCGTAACTCGTCACCGTCCTCAGCTTGTTTAACATTGATTCTCGACAAGCTATTGAGTCGCTGAGCAAAAGCCGCAGTAAAAGTAGCCGGCATATGTTGAACCAATAGAATCGGTTTAGAAAACCCAGCAGGTATTTGAGTAAGAATAGTTTGTAGCGCAACGGGGCCACCAGTGGAAGTGCCGATAGCCACTAACTTATAGCGTTTGCCAGAAGGCTTAAAACGGGCGGTAGCACGCTCTTTTGGTTGTGGGGCTGAAGTAGTTGGCGAAGCTTTTACTGCAGGTCTTGTAGCTGCGCTTGGCCGAACAGGAGTGCTTGGAGCCGGTGCGCTAACACTACGACGAGCACTAACGCGACGGCGAGCAATAGCTTTAACCCGCTGCTGAAGAAGGCTAACGGCTTCTTCTCTATCACGAGCTATGTCTTCAAACTTTTTAGGAATAAAATCGAGAGCGCCAGCTTCTAGGGCATCAAGAGTGGCCTTTGCGCCTTCGTGAGTTAGCGAAGAAAACATAAGCACTGGGGTGGGATTCTTCGCCATAATTTCACGAACGGCAGTAATACCATCCATTATCGGCATTTCGATATCCATGGTCACTACATCAGGTTTTAGACGAGCGACCATGTCGATGGCTTCACGGCCATTTTTTGCGGTATCGACCACTTCTAAAGAAGGGTCCGCGTTGATGATCTCGCTTACCCGGCGTCGGAAAAAGCTCGAATCATCAACTACAAGTACTTTTATTGCCATGTTAGATTCTTCTTAAAGGCTAGGCTTACATCTTACGAGCGTAGCGTTTCAACAGGCTTGGAATATCAAGAATTAAAGCAATACGGCCATCACTAGTGATTGTTGCACCAGCCATACCTGGAGTACCTTGCAATAATTGGTCTAGTGCTTTGATCACCACTTCTTCTTGGCCAATCAGATTATCAACAACAAAACCGACTTGTTGTGGGCCAATTTGTACGATAACCACGTGCCCTTGAGAACTACGCTCTCCAGATTGGCCATTTCTAATTAACCAATCTTGTAAGTAAAACAGTGGAATTGCCTTATCACGAACAATCACAGTTTCTTGACCATCAACTACATTAGTTTTGGTAAGGTCTAGGTGGAAAATTTCATTCACGCTAGTCAGTGGTAAGGCAAAAGTCTGCTTGCCAACGTCGACCATCAAGGTTGGCAAAATAGCCAAGGTTAGCGGTACTTTAATCTGTAATGTAGTGCCTTGCCCCAACTGTGAATCAATATCAACGGAACCATTAAGTTGGGTAATGCTAGTTTTCACCACGTCCATACCCACACCTCGACCGGAGATGTCTGAAATCTCAGTCTTAGTAGAGAACCCTGGCGCAAAAATAAGACTATAAGCATCTTTATCTGGCATGCGAGCAGCGGCATCGGCATCAAGCACGCCGCGCTCAATCGCAATAGATTTTAGCTTATCGGCATTCATACCAGCGCCATCATCCTCGATTTTAAGCAAGATATGATCACCTTCTTGTGAGGCAGAAAGGCGAATAACACCGGTACGAGGTTTACCCGAAGCAACTCGATCATCTGGCATCTCAATACCATGGTCAACAGAGTTTCGAACTAAGTGAACCAAAGGATCAGCCAGCGCTTCAACTAAGTTTTTATCTAAGTCGGTATCTTCACCCACCAACTCAAGGTTAATGTCTTTTTTCAAGCTTCGCGCTAAATCTCGAACCACTCGAGGGAAACGGCCAAACACTTTTTTGATTGGCTGCATGCGGGTTTTCATTACCGCACCTTGAAGATCAGCAGTCACCACATCCAAGTTAGCAGTGGCTTTAGACATATCCTCATCATTGCTATTAAGGCCCAAACTCACTAAGCGGTTACGTACCAATACCAACTCGCCCACCATATTCATAATATCGTCTAGAGTGCGGGTATCTACGCGAACGGTGGTTTCGCCTTGAGGTACAGCTTGCTTGGCTGGCGCTTTTGCAGGCTCTTGTTTAGCTGGAGCGGCCTTAGCAGCAGGTTTGGCCGGTGCCGCTGGTTTAGCAGGCGCTTTAGGGCTAGCTTCAATTTTTGCAGCAGGCTTAGGCGCAGCTTTAGCTGCGGGCTTAGCTGGAGCGGCTTTAGTGTCAGGTGCTTTGCCTGCACCATGTAATTGGTCTAGCAGTTTCTCAAATTCATCATCACCAATTTCATCAGCATTTGAACTAGGCTTCGTTACTTCTGGCGTTTTAGGGGCAGCCGCTTGTCCAGCACCTGGCGCCTTAGAACCATGCAGTTCATCCAACAGTTTTTCAAATTCATCATCTGAAATATCACCATCACTGGCAGCTTTTTCAGCTGGAGCTGCGGGAGTAGGTTTTGGTGTTGCGGCAGCAGCAGGTGCAGCTGAGCCATGCAGCTCATCAAGCAAACGCTCAAACTCGTCGTCGGTAATTTCGTCAATGTTGCCGGCATCGGCGCTCGGAGCTACTGGCTCTGGCTCTGGCTCTGGCTCTGGCTCTGGCTCTGGCTCTGGCTCTGGCTCTGGCTCTGGCTCTGGCTCTGCAGCCACTTCGTCAGCAGATTCTGGGCGAGACAACTGATGTAAGCTTTCAATTAATTCAGGAGACGCAGGTGTTAAAGGCTCGCGTGCTTGAACTTGAGCGAACATATCATTAACTGAATCTAGCGCTTCAAGAATCACATCCATTAGCTCAGGCGATACACTCCTTCCACCGTTGCGCAAGGTGTCAAAAATATTCTCAGCTCCGTGACAAACATCAACCAGTTCGGTCAATGACAAGAAGCCTGCTCCACCTTTAACTGTATGGAAACCACGAAATATGGCATTTAACAAGTCACTGTCATCTGGACGTTTTTCTAAATCAACCAGCTGTTCAGACAGCTGCTCAAGGATCTCCGCCGCTTCTACGAGAAAGTCTTGTAAGATGTCTTCATCTACATCAAACGACATGCGCTACTCCCTTAAAATCCTAAACTAGACAACAAGTCATCAACATCATCTTGGTCGTTAACAACGTCGTCCCTTTGCTCTTTATTTAATATTGGCCCTTCGGCTTCGATAGCAGATTTAGTCACTTTTTTATTTTCTACTACTTCGGCATTCTCATTTCCAAACAAGGTAAGCATTTCAACCAGACTTTCTTCCACCTCTTGCACCAAGGTGATTACCTTACGAATCATCTGACCGGTTAAATCTTGGAAATCTTGAGCCATCAATATTTCGGTTAACATGCTACGTAGTTTATCGGCATTTGCTGAAGAACTATTAAGGAAAATATCGATTTGGTGACATAGCGCCTTAAATTGGCCGATTTCAATTCTTCGTTCCATCAAACTTTGCCATATAGGCATGATACTGTTGATTTCGTTAGTTAATTGATCGGCAATTGGAAGGCCAGACTCTACTGCGTCCATGGTTTTATTGGCCGCTTGATCGGTCATCTCTATCACATAGTTTAACCGCTCTTTAGCGTCTGGTATTTCTTGATTAGCTAACTCGTTAATTCGAATATCGAGTTTAAATTCATTTAAAGAGTCATGAAGCTGACGAGTGAGCTGCCCAACCTTATCAAATAGCAGGTTAGCTTTTGGAGCACAAAGCTCACTAACAAGTTGATTCGCCTCGGCGACATTTCCTTCTTCAAGTAGCGCAACCAAAGATTTGGCGTCGGCTAATGAAATAATCGGAGTATCTGTGCTCACGCATCTTCCTTTCTTATTGTAGTCTTTCGAAAATCTTATCTAGCTTCTCTTTTAGCGTGGCTGCAGTGAAAGGTTTAACAATATATCCATTTACGCCGGCTTGAGCAGCTTCGATAATCTGTTCACGTTTTGCTTCGGCAGTTACCATTAAAACAGGTAAGTGAGACAAACTTTCGTCGGCACGAATATTTTTCAGCAGGTCGATGCCTTCCATTCCAGGCATATTCCAATCAGTTACTACAAATTCGAAATCGCCGCCTTTAAGCATAGGTAATGCGGTATTTCCGTCATCGGCTTCATGAGTATTGTTGAAGCCAAGATCTCTAAGTAGGTTTTTAATAATCCTTCTCATCGTTGAAAAATCATCAACAACCAGAATTTTCATATTTTTATCCAAGGTACGTCCCCCAACAGGATGTTTTACAAGCCACTAAATAGGCCAAAAATTTATGTAATATAGATATTATGCCTTAATAAACACAATTTTAGTCCATCTTTTACAAGAAATGTAAGGATGAATTTCTCTATTGTGTCCAATCTCGCATTCGAGTTTTAACTCGAGCAAGCGCTTGACTATGAATTTGACTGACTCGGGACTCGCTTACGCTCAATACTTCACCAATTTCTTTTAGGTTAAGTTCTTCATCATAATAGAGGGACAAAACCAGTGCTTCTCTCTCTGGAAGACCTTTAATACATTCGGCAAGAGATTGTTGAAAGCGTTGATTGGCAAAACCTTCAAAGGGTCGGTTTAGCTCTCGACTTTCTTCACTTGATATGACGTCTTCACTCACACCTAGATCATCGATACCTAAAATGCGTCCGCAATTTACATCAGACAACATAGAGTGATACTCACTTAAGCTTACGCCAAGCTTTGCTGCAACCTCGGCGTCTTTTGCGTCACCGTTTTTTTCTTTCTCAACCTCAGCGATTGCATCACTAATGGCGCGGCTGTTTTTATGTACCGAGCGTGGGACCCAATCGCCACGACGAATTTCGTCAAGCATAGAGCCACGAATGCGGATGCCGGCGTAGGTTTCGAAGCTAGCGCCTTTTGAGCCATCAAAGTTACGTGCGGCTTCGATTAAGCCAATCATTCCTGATTGGATCAAGTCATCAACAATCACGCTAGCCGGAAGCCTA
The DNA here is from genome assembly GCF_019670105.1 of Agarivorans albus. Taxonomy (NCBI): domain Bacteria; kingdom Pseudomonadati; phylum Pseudomonadota; class Gammaproteobacteria; order Alteromonadales; family Alteromonadaceae; genus Agarivorans; species Agarivorans albus. The sequence continues at coordinate 2,997,022 of NZ_AP023032.1, forward strand.
GCCATTAGGTGATGGGCTATCCGTTTGACCAAGTTTGCATGGCGCTCCACCAAAACATTAGTGTCATTAGCGCTGGCATAAGCGGCAACTTTATTCACTAAGCTGTTCTCTATTTTTACGTTGTCCAAACTCGAGAAGGTTCTCGATGAAAAATTCTAAATGTCCACCTGCTTGTTCAGGAATTGGCCAAGTAGAAGCTTTACTTGCTAATGAGCGAAATGCCAAAGAAGCAGGAGACTTAGGATAGGCTTCTACCACTACTCGCTGCTTTCTTACGGCTAAGCGCACGTTATTGTCATAAGGAATACAAGATACCAATTCGAGTGTAGCATCCAAGAAGCGATCGGTAACTCGAGTAAGCTTAGCAAATAATTCTTGGCCTTCGCGTAAGCTACGCACCATATTTGCCACCACTTTAAATTTGTAGACACCGTGCTGGTTTGAAAGCAGCTTTATTAGCGCATAAGCATCGGTAATAGAGGTTGGCTCATCACACACCACCACTAATATGTCTTGTGACGCTTTGGCAAAACTTAGCACCATGTCGGAGATGCCCGCTGCAGTATCAACTAGCAACACATCAATAGGTGTTTTCATGCTGCTAAAAGCACGAATAAGTCCGGCGTGTTCCGCAGGACTAAGTTCCACCATTGATTGAGTACCAGAAGTAGCTGGTGCAATTAAGATCCCATTAGGCCCTTTAACTAATACTTCATCTAAGGTGCATTCACCGGATAAAACGTGAGAGAGGTTTTTAGTTACACGTAAGCCAAGCAGCACATCTACATTTGCTAGGCCTAAGTCGGCATCCAATACCATTACGCGCTTACCTTGCGCAGCCATGGCTATACCCATGTTAAGAGTAACGTTAGTTTTACCTACGCCCCCTTTGCCGCCAGTTACAGCGATGACTTTCACATTGTTTTTTTGTTGCATCATTCTTAAGCCGCTAGCTTGGTCAAATTCATTATCTTTAGAATACATCTGAAACCTTTTGTTGTTCGGTTTCACTAAACCAGAAATGTTGCTGGCTTTGCTTATCGATAACCGATAATGCTTGTTCTATTAATTGGGTAGGCGCAGCTACCGCAATATCTTCAGGCACTTGTTGGCCGTGAGTAACGTAACTTATTGGTAAGGCATGGCGCAAGGTTACATTTAACACTTCGCCTAAAGCCAAACTTTCATCTAATTTGGTAAGTATGGTACCAGCTAAGGGAATTCGCTGAAATTGGTTCACAGTTTCTTCAATTACCCGACGCTGCGCGTTGGCCGACATCACCAAATAGTTGCGAATGTTCACGCGGCTGTTTTTTACTAGCTTATCTAATTGTTCGTGTAAGCGAAGATCTCGTTGGCTCATGCCAGCGGTATCAATAAGTACCAACTTTTTGTCTTTAAACTGATAAAGCAACTGTGAAAGCTCTTCTTCATCATTGGCGACGCGTACGGCGCAGCCCATAATTTTGCCGTAAGTAGCAAGTTGTTCATGAGCACCAATACGGTAGGTATCTGTAGTAATCATCGCCACACTTTCGGCGCCATGGCGCATTGCAAACTGTGCTGCTAACTTGGCGATGGTGGTTGTTTTTCCTACACCCGTTGGGCCAAGCAACGCAATAGCCCCACCCTTTAACAAAATCTCATCTTGGCCAACCGGTAGTTGATTGACTAATAGTTCACGTAAATGCTGCCAGCCTTCTTGAACGCCGAGTTCTTCGGGAATGTATCCAGCTATTTGGTCAGCCATATCTTCATCAAAACCAACTAGCTGCAACTGCTTAATTAACATCGCGCGTACCGGCTCTTGGCGCTCTACTTCCTGCCACATTAGTCCAGATACTTGATGTTCAAGCAACTTGCGCATGGCGGCCATTTCTTTTTTAAGCTCACCAACTTCGTTGCCTGCAGCAGCTGATGCTGAGCTAGCTGGTTGTCCACCAAGAGACGTATTTGTTGGTTTATTTGATATGGAGCCTTGCTGCGCCCAACCTTGTTGTTGAGCTAAAGAGCGTGGCGCTTGAACGGTGCGAGGGCGCTGCTGTTGCTGCTTTTGCTGAGACTGTTGCAAGTTTTCTTGCTGACGCTTTTGATGGCGCTGCATAAAGTTGGTTAGGTTATCTTTCAAACTAGCATTTTCGTCAAAATCATGACTTGGATGCTGTTTTGTTGGCGCTTTTTTGGCAGCGCCTGCATTCATAGACGACAAATTGACGCTATCTTCAGGCAATTCTCTATCGCTTTTAGGTGCAGCTTGTTTAGCGCTAGAAGGTTCAACCGCAGCAACAATCTCGATGCCACCGGTTACCTTTTTGTTAGACATGATAACTGCATCGCTGCCAAGTGTTTCCTTCACTTCGGCTAGTGCGGTTCGCATATCTTTTGCAAAAAAGCGTTTCATTTTCACTGTTCACCTTCCTTTTGCTAATTCGCTGAAGCTACTGCCCCACTGAACTCACAATTCGTATTTGTTTATCTTCTGGCACTTCTTGATAAGACAGAACCCTTAATGCAGGCATTGCTGTTTTAACAAATCGAGACATGCTTGAACGCAGTATGCCCGAGGTTAACAAGATAGCGGGTTGACCGGCCATTTCTTGGTTTTGACACGCCTCCGTTAATGATACTTGGAGTTTCTCTGCCAAACCTGGCTCCATACCTGCGCCATCGTTTCCTGCCGCTTGCATCGACTGATGCAATATCTGCTCCAAGTCTGGAGACAAAGTAATTACTGGAAGTTCTGCCTCGCTGCCAATCAACTCTTGAACGATTAAACGTTTTAACGAAATACGACAGGCAGCGGTAAGAATATCGGGGTCTTGGCTCTTAGGCCCATATTCAACCAAGGTTTGAACAATGCTGCGAACATCACGAATAGGCACGCCTTCATTCAGTAGGTTTTGCAGTACCTTAACTACCGTAGACAAAGTCATAGTGTCTGGCACTAGGCCTTCAACCAATTTAGGCAAACTGCCACCTAGCATATCAAGTAGGTTTTGAACTTCTTCGTGGCCAAGTAGGCTGGCCGCATTGTTAGTAAGAAGCTGACTTAAGTGGGTTGCAACAACCGTGGCAGAATCAACTACCGTGTAACCCAATGTTTGCGCATGTTCGCGCTGCTCGGTAGCAACCCAAGCTGCTTCTAAACCAAAGGCGGGATCTGTGGTGGCTTGGCCTTCGATTTTACCAAATACCTGACCTGGGTTAATCGCCATTTCGCGGTCGTGGAACACTTCCGACTCACCGTAAGTTACGCCCATTAAGGTTATTCGATACTGGTTTGGGCCTAAATCTAGGTTATCTCGAATATGCACGGCAGGCACAAGAAAGCCTAAATCTTGAGATAGCTTCTTACGCACGCCTTTAATACGCGCCAATAATTCGCCGCCTTGAGATTTATCCACCAATGGAATTAAGCGATAACCTACTTCAAGACCAATCACATCAACCGGTTGAACATCATCCCAACCTAGCTCTTTTGGCTCACTGCTAACATTAGAACTGGAAGAAGCAGGCTGTAATGCAGTCTCGGCGGCTTTCTTAGCATCGCCTTTATGTCGCATCCAGGCAGCACCCAAACAAACCGCTGCACAGCTCAGAAAAGCCAAATGAGGCATGCCAGGCACAATGCCCATAATGAAAAGAATCGAGCCACAAATAATCATTACTCGTGGATCTTTGAACATTTGTAAGCTTACTTGCTCACCCATATCCGCTTCGGTATTTTGGCGAGTAACCACTAAGGCAGCAGCGATAGACAATAGTAAAGACGGGATTTGCGCAACTAAGCCATCACCAATGGTCAGTAAGGTGTATACCTCTGCAGCTTGAGCGAAGGTTAGGTCATGCTGGGCCACACCAATAATGAAACCGCCTAAGATATTGATGAATAGAATCAATATGCCGGCTATGGCATCACCTTTAACAAACTTACTAGCACCATCCATTGAACCATAAAAATCAGCTTCGTTGGTTACGTCAGCGCGGCGTTCACGGGCTTGTTCTTGGTCGATAATGCCAGCATTTAAATCAGCATCAATCGCCATTTGCTTACCGGGCATGGCATCCAAGGTAAAGCGCGCGCTTACTTCTGCGATACGGCCTGCACCTTTTGTTACTACTACAAAGTTGATAATCATCAAGATCAGGAATACCACCAAACCAACAGCGTAGTTCCCGCCAATAACCACTGAACCAAAAGCTTCAATTACATTACCAGCAGCATTCCCACCGTTATGCCCTTCTAACAAAACGACTCGAGTAGAGGCAACGTTCAAGGCCAAACGTAATAAAGTAGCGATTAACAACACGGTAGGAAACACCGCAAAATCTAGCGGGCGCTTGGTATAAACAGCAACCAATAACACCACTAAGGCAAGAGAGATATTGAAAGCAAACAGAATATCCAATAGCCACGCGGCCATTGGTAAAACCACCATGCCTAAAGTAGCTAGCACTACCATAGGCGTGCCAAAGCCCTTTATAACATTGACATCAACTTTTTTTAGATCTTGAAGCTTAAAGCTGGTGAGGCGATTGATGATTTCCATAAATGACGAAATACTGACTTCCTAACAACTGATGAAACGAGAAAAGCAATAACTGAGCCAACCACATAAAACACTCCAAGTAAGTGCTGAAACTGAGGTTAATATCTCAAATCATCTGGAATAGGTAGATCATCCACAACCGGTTTAGGACGCTTACCTTTACCTTTGCGGTATTGCTCAAGCTGGAAAACAAAAGCAAGTACTTGTGCCACAGCAACGTACAAGCCTTCAGGAATATCGTGGCCAAGTTTAGTTGTGTGATACAAGGAACGAGTTAAAGCAGGCGCTTGCATCACTGGTACATCATAGTGACGTGCAATTTCGCGAATTTTCATGGCGACTTCATCTACCCCTTTAGCCACTACTTTTGGCGCTCCACTGCCATTGCTGTCGTATTTTAGCGCTACAGAAAAATGTGTTGGGTTGGTAACAACAACGTCCGCCTGAGGTACGTCGGCCATCATTCGACGAGCAGCCATTTCCATTTGTAAGCGGCGAATACGCCCTTTTACTTCAGGGCTACCCTCCATGTTTTTATGCTCGTCTTTTACTTCTTGCTTAGACATTTTAAGCTGCTTGTTGTGATTCCAAATTTGATAAGGCACATCAATGATCACAATAATAATCAAGCTACATACTAAAGCTAACAGCATCCATTGCAGCATATCCAAGGCATTAACAATTGAACCAGGAATAGACTGCATGCTAAGCGTAAGAATTTCAGCAAACTTCCATTGCAGGACAAACCAGACTACCCCGGCAATGACCAACACTTTAGCGACGCTTTTTATGAACTCTACAAAAGCTTGAATGCCCAACATTCGTTTAAAGCCTTGAATGGGCGACATTTTACTGGCTTTTGGCCTAGCAGCCTCCCAGCTAAATGGCATGCCTCCTAATAGAGTATTGCCAATAAGCGCGGCTAAAGTAATAAAGCCCATGATCCATATCATTGGTTTAAACAATAACCAGCCCATAATGCCTAAGTTTTTTAGCATTAGGTTTACGTCAAAAACTTCTTCTCGGCTCATCACAAAAGCGGTTTGGAAAACCTTGACCATGGATTCCGCCAACATACCGCCAAAAGCCATGATGGCTAAGGCTGCACTAATCAGTACCGCAGCGGTACCTAACTCTTTAGAACGCGCTACCTGCCCTTTATTACGGGCGTCTTCGAGTTTTTTCCCCGTGGGGTCTTCCGTTTTTTCTTGATCGTCGTCTGCCATAGTAACTCGACCCTTGGTTTAACAACCAATCAGCAGCATGTCACATGCCAAGCTGCGGCCAACCTCCCACTGACGTTCAAAATGCGCTAGAAACCCACCAATGGTGAGCCAAAGAATGAATAAACCAAACAACATACTTACCGCAAAACCAATACTAAAAATATTCAGCTGCGGGGCTGCTCGCGTCATAATACCGAAAGAAAAGTTTACCAGTAACATTGCAACTACAGATGATATAGATAGCGCCAAAGCAGCCAAAAATAATTGTGAATACCAGCCTGCCAGTAATTGATAATCCAAACTGCTTAAGCCGTTCATACCCACCGGCAGGGTTTCAAAACTCATAGCAATTAAAGTAATCAACTGCAAATGGCCGTCGATGGCCAGAAACAATAAGGTTGCCAAAAGCAAATAGAATTGACCGACAACCGGCGTACTTTGGCCGTTATTCGGATCGACCATGGAGGCAAAACCCAAACTGGTTTGCATAGCAATAATTTGTCCGCCAACAACAAAGGTTTGCATCAATAACTGTGAAATAAATCCAATAGCAGCGCCAATAAGTACCTGCTGCAAAATAACGATAACAGCTTGAAAAGAGAAAACTTCTATTCCAGTTACTTCCGGCAAAATAGGCACTAAAGCAAAAGTGATGGCTAAAGCTAGTAACAATCGCACCCGAGTTGGTACTGATTTACCTCCAAAACTTGCTAATACCATCAGCATCGCAGCTACTCGAGTAAGCGCCCATAGATACTGACCAATCCAAGCCATCACTACGCTGGCAGGAAACTCCATTAGCCAACAACCTGAGGAATCATATCCACCATGGTAAAAAACAACTCCATTAGTTTCTCGGTAAACCAATGACCAGCGACAATAAGCGCACCTAAGGTAACCAGTAGGCGAGGTAAAAAACTTAAGGTTTGTTCATTAATTGAGGTAGCGGCTTGGAAAATAGCAACGATTAGTCCAACCAACAAACTAGGAACAATGGCAGCAGACACCAATAGCATCACTTGGCCTAAAGCAAGGCGAAATACATCAACAAAGACTTCCGGTTCCATCTAAAGGCTCCTACGTCTATACGCCAAAACTATTTGCAAGCGTGCCCATCACCAAGCTCCATCCATCTACCAACACAAACAGCATTAGCTTAAATGGCAAAGATACAATCATTGGCGACAGCATCATCATACCCATTGCCATCAAGATACTGGCCACCACTAAGTCGATAACCAAGAAGGGAATAAACAACATGAAACCAATTTGGAAAGCGGTTTTAAGCTCTGAGGTTATAAAGGCAGGAATAAGTACATTGAAAGGTACCTCTTCCGGCGAGCCCACTTCCACTTTGGCAATTTTAACAAAGGTTTCCAAATCCGTTAGCCGGGTTTGCGCCAACATGAACTCTTTGAGCGGCTCTTTGGCTTTTTCGAAAGCCTGCATCGAAGTAAGATCTTCACTTAAATATGGCTGAACAGCCTGAGTATTCACTTCATCGATTACCGGCGACATAATGAAAAAGGTCAAAAATAAAGCGATGCCAATAATTACTTGATTTGACGGGCTTTGTTGCAAACCCATGGCTTGCCTTAAAATAGACATCACCACCACGATGCGGGTGAAGGATGTCATCATAATCACTAATGCAGGCAAAAATGACAGCGCAGTCATCAAGGCCAAGACTTGCAAGGTCACCGAATACTCTTGTCCACCATCTGGATTAGTGGTCATAGTGATGGCCGGTAAAATACCTTCTTGAGCAACACTAGGGGCAACAACACCTAGCAACAAACTTAGGCAAATAAACAGCTTACTTTTCATTTTTAGCCAACAATCCTTGTAACTGTTTAGTAAATGAGCCACTCATCTTTTTCGGCTTGGCAACAATCGGTTTATCTAACTTATCCAAAAGGTTTATAGATTGAGTAGTAACACCAATTAAGTACTGCTGTTCACCAATTTCTACCACCATCACCCGCTCTCGCGTACCTAAAGCTAAGTTAGTGACCACTCTAGACTGGCCACCAGCAAACTGGCTAAGCCGAGTCTTCTTTAGTACCCATGCACAAACAAAAATAGTGACTAAGACTAAAGCCAAAGACATTACCCACGAAAGCAGTTCAACTTGGCTATTGGGAGGAGTAGTGGTTTCTTGTTCAGCTAAAGCTGGCAAACTAATGCCGGCTGCAATGATGAATGCGAGGACTTGTTGCATTACTTGAGCTTTTTAATACGTTCGGTTTGGCTAATAACGTCGGTAAGGCGAATACCAAACTTATCATTTACAACAACCACTTCACCATGCGCAATCAGTGTTCCATTAACAAGAACATCCAACGGTTCGCCGGCAACCCTATCTAGTTCTACCACTGAGCCTTGGTTAAGTTGTAACAGGTTACGGATGCTAATATTGCTGCGGCCTACTTCCATGGAAATAGTTACAGGAATGTCCATAATCGAATCAAGCTTACGTTGCTCTTCTTCGGTTATGGGTTTTGATTCATCGACAAAGTCTTCAAGCGGAGCAGGCTCGGCTTCGGCCATTGCTGCTGCCCACTCATCAGCCATATCATCTTGATCACTCATATTTTATCCTTATTACTTTACTCGTCGCCCGGTGATGAACGGCGGCTACTTACCACCATTTCAAGGTCACTCTTCACAGTGTCTGGACGTTTTAACTGAGTATCAATTTTCAGTGCCATTTTTTCTTTCTGTCTACCAAGTTTAACTCGGTAACTAGGTAAATCTTCTACATATAACATAGCAGTTTCAGGCATCTCAACCGGGATAATATCACCTGCTTTAAGATCCATTAACTGACGCAGCGTTACGTCAGTTTCTAACAATTTGGTATGTAAACCCACTGGCACATCCATGATTTCATCACTTAGTGCTGAGCTCCAACGCTGGTCAGTGTCTTGTTTATCACTTTGCACACCCGCATCTAAAAGCTCTCGAATCGGTTCCAACATTGAATACGGCATAGATATATGGAAGTCGCCACCGCCGCCATCCAGCTCAATATGAAATGAGCTAACAACAATCACTTCGGTGGGACTCACGATATTGGCCATTGCAGGGTTTACTTCTGAGTCCAAATAATCGAAGCCAACGTCCATTACTGGCGCCCAAGCTTCTACATAGTCTTCAAAAATAATTTTAAGCAGCATTTGAATAATGCGGCGCTCGGTAGGTGTAAACTCGCGGCCTTCAATTTTGGCATGATAACGCCCATCTCCACCGAAGAAGTTCTCTACCAAAATGAACACCAAACGTGCTTCCATGGTTACTAAAGCAGTACCTTTTAAAGGTCGAAAACGAACCATGTTTAAACTGGTAGGAACAAATAGCGTGTGAACGTATTCGCCAAACTTAATCATTTGCACGCCATTAATAGATACTTCCGCTGTGCGGCGCATCATATTAAATAGGCTAATTCGCATATGCCTAGCAAATCGTTCATTAACCAACTCAAGAGTTGGCATTCGTCCACGAACGATTCGATCTTGAGAAGAGAAGTCAAACTCCACCACACTGCCAGACATTTCTGGCTCTATGATGTCCTCTTCTATGTCATCAACACCATGTAATAGCGCATCGATCTCGTCTTGGCTTAATAAATCGCTCACGTTGGTCCTTTATTGCATTACAAAGCCGGTGAATAGGATTTTTTCTACCACTACTTTACCGGTTATCTCTTTTAATGCTTTTTGTGTCTCAGTTAACGAATTCTCGCGAATTTTGTCTTTGCCTTCTTGAGTTGATAAGTCTTCTACGGTTGCAGAGCTAAATACACTCAATAAGGTCCCTTCAATCAATGGAATATGAAGCTTGGCGGCTTCTTCATTGGCAGTACCACGAACCAATAATTGTACTTTAATTTGTACTAAGCGATCTCGGTGGTCGCCCACAATATTAAATACGAATGGTCTAGGCATACCTACATATAAGGCTGTATGAGTAACTGAAGACGTTGCTTCCTCTGCTGGTTCTGCTGCAGCTGGGGCTTCATCTGAGTCGCCGCCCATTAACAAAAAGCCAACCACACCACCAATCACCAATACGGCTACAATAGCGATGATGATAATTAGCTTCTTTTTACTGCTACCTTCACCATCTTCTACTTTTAATTCTGATTCTTCAGCCATCTACGTTTCCATGAAATTATCGCTAAACTGCTTTTATTATTACATAGTTAAGAGGCGCTTCAACAGCATCTCATAGAAATAAACTAGGCATAAAAGTCAATGCCATCACTGTTTGCATGATTCGCCAGCAATGCGCTCATGTCTTGCTCAGTAGTATCATCAACCAGTTCGCCGTTGGTCGATTGTCCACCAGCCGTTGTTTGGCCTCCACCTTGTTGAGAAGCGCTGCCTTGATTTTGTTGGCTAACCTGATTTTGCCCCAGTTCGATTCCCTGTTGCTGCAGCATTTCTCGTAAACGTGGCATTGTTTGTTCCAAAGCTTCACGCGCTTGCGGATTTTGTACTTGAATTTGTACCGAGACTTGTTGGTCTTGATTCATTTGCAAGCGAATTTGCATGCTTCCTAGCTCCGCAGGGTCTAAACGAATTTCAGCCTTTTGCATGCCTTGGCTTAACATGTATTGTACCCGTTGGTTTAACTCAGCTGGCGCTTGGTATTGCGCAGGGTTCAAACGCTCATTGAACTGCGTTGCTTTGTCATTAACTTGATTAGCTTGCTGAGCTTGTTTTAGTACAGCTTCATTACTTCCTTGCTCTGCCCGAGCCACCACGTCGGCGCCCGAAGCAGCTCTAAAAAGACTGTGGTGCTCTTGTGGTCGAGTAGCTTCAGCTTGGTTAGGTAATCCCTGTTGTTGGGTCTGTGATGATTGCTGTTCCTTATGCTCGGAACCATTTTCACCGCTCGATTGCTTGCTACTCGCAGCAGTAATACTTGCGCTCGCAAGTTTATCGCTTTGCTGGGCAACATCTGCAGCGCTAACTTTACTGTTAACCGTAGTGTTAGTGCCCTGCTGAACAGCGACGCCAGCTTTAGGCTCGTCGCTTACTTTATTGGTTTGCTGAGCAGCCACAGCTTCGCCGCTTAATTTAGCATTCAGCTCTTTCGCCCTTGTTTCCTCTTGGTCTAAATGAGGTTTAGCCATTGAATGATTAGCTTGAGCTTCACCCTGTTGTTTTAAGCGGTTTTGCTCTGCTAAAGATAAAGGCTTTTCAGAAGCTTTGTCTTGGGCAGCACTTAGGGATTTATCCGCGAGAGCTTTTTCTGTAGTGCTAGAAGCTAAGGCTTCGGACTCTTTAGCCTTAAGCGCTTTTTGCTCATCACTTCGACTAACAGTAGCAACAACTTTGTCTAATGGCGCTTTTTCATTAGCGCTTGAAGTCAAACGCTCACCCTCTTTAGCACTTAAGGTTTTGTTATGCTCACCCGCTAAAGCTGGTGCATTTTCTTTGATAATTCGCTCATTGCTTGGGTCAAGCTTTGGGTCTTTATCAGCAACTTTTTTGGGTTCCACTGGTTCACCAGCGAGCTGTTGTTTATTGCTGCTTTGCTCTTGGCCAGCGGTGGTTTTATCAGTTGTTTCTGACTTTGTAGAGTTCAGACCTTCTACTGCGGCTTCTTTTGAGATAGCTGTTTGAGCGTTTTGTGAACCAGCAGTTGCTGCGATATCTACTTTAACGGGTTTAGCTGCAGCATCTTTCCCATCGCTCACTTGGCTACTGTCTTTAGCATCGCTCGAATGCGCTTTGGTTGCTTCTGCTTGAGTAGGCGGCAACTCTCTGCCGCTTTGTGTTGTTTGATTAACTAACGTTTGCTTATCGGCTGCTAGTTTTTCATCGCCAACGGCTGTTTTCTCTTGTTTTAAGGAAGAGTCACTATCAACAAGCGACTGTTTTTGTAGATTTTTACTAGGAGTTTCAGTGTCAACGGATTCCTCATTACTAGACTCTTCACTACTGGTAATGTCTTTACTATCAGGGGTTTTACTACCGTTAACTAGCTCTGTCTCAGCAGTTTTATTAGTTTCACCTTGGTTTTTATCTATACCTTCGGCCGCTTGCTTGGCATTATCCAACTGTTTTAATAAATCACTAGGACTTTGAGCTTTACCAGCTTCAGCATCGTCACTCACATTATTTTTCGAGCCGGAAAGCTGCTTTTCAATCGCTTGCTTTACTGGGCTATCAGCTTTTGGGAGATGCTCTAACTCTTTGACTAATTTAGCAAAATCGTCACTTTTCTCAGAGGGACTAAGCGCTGCACTTCCTAGTGAAGAAAACTGTTTGGCATTGGCTGTGTCGGTTAACAGTAATTCCATATATTTGCTTACCCTTGCGATAAAAATATTTGTTTCGCGACCCACATATTGAAGGCGCGCTAGCATTATCTAAAATTCAAAGCATTAAACGTGCCGATTAGCTCGCTTGACCTCGAAGATGTGCATATAGCGCATATTCATCTAATAGTTTTTGCTCTTCACGTGCTTGTTTATTCTGTTTTTGTTTTACTTGTTTATCAATCAGCAGCTCCATAGCTTTGCGCTTTGCTTGTACATCTAGCCATTGCTTGCGCTTCAACAACACGTTCTTTTTCACCTGTTCAATGCTTTTCCCCTGCTGAACGCTGGCTTGTTCAAGCTTTTGAATAAACAATTGATATTGGTGAAAACTATCCGCATAAAAGCCGTCAACTCCCTTAGCTAAGGCTTGCTCGAGATAGGAACGTCGGTAGTCTTCGAGATGCGCAAGTTGTGCTTCAAATTCGCTAAGTTGCTGTTGTGCTTCGGCCATGTCTCGGGCGGCGTCTTGCTCTTGTTCTTGCAAGCGTTCCACCATTAAATATAAAGCTCGCCTTGCCATGCCCATCTCCTACTCAACTAAATCTTAGTTGCTTATAATGGGCCTTGCGCGTTGATGTTAGCCATTTGCATGGTGCGTTCCATCCGCGTCAGACTTTCGTCATAAGCTACTACTTCTTTCATTTCTTGCTGCAAGAACTGATCCATATGCGGCTTCATAGCGATGGCTAAATCAATGCGTTTATCTGCGCCGCGTTGGTAGGCGCCAATAGCGATAAGGTCTTGGTTTTGCTGGTAAGAAGCATTGAGCGATTTTAGCTGGCGAGCCAGTTGCTGATGCCCCTCACTCGTTACTGCAGGCATTACCCGACTGATTGACTTTTCAATATCAACCGCGGGGTAATGGCCAGAGTCGGCTAACTCGCGCGACAATACTATATGTCCGTCAAGAATAGCTCGGGCGGCATCGGCAATCGGATCCTGTAAATCGTCACCTTCGGTAAGCACGGTAAAAAAGGCGGTGATAGAACCTTGCCCTTCTCCGCCATTACCGGCGCGCTCTACCAGACGAGGTAGCTTGGCAAAAACCGATGGTGGATAACCTTTGGTAGCTGGCGGCTCACCAATGGCTAATGCTATTTCACGCTGGGCTTGGGCGTAGCGAGTTAAAGAGTCCATTAGCAGTAAAACATTTAAGCCTTGATCGCGGAAGTACTCGGCAATGGTTAAAGTAGTGTCACAGCCCTTCAAACGCATAAGCGGTGAAGCATCGGCAGGCGCAGCCACCACAACCGCCCGTTGGCGGCCTTCTTCACCTAAAATGTCGTCAATAAACTCTTTTACTTCTCGGCCACGTTCACCAATCAACCCCACTACGACTACATCAGCAGTAGTTCCTCGCGTCATCATGCCCATGAGTACACTTTTACCCACACCAGAGCCGGCAAATAGGCCCATTCGCTGCCCCTGACCTACGGTAAGTACCGAATTAATCGAACGAACCCCAACATCCAATGGTTGTTTAATTGGCTTTCTTGCCATGGGGTTTAAACGCGCGGAGCTAAGGTTAGTGGTTTGCTTGCAATTAATATCACCCAATCCATCGAGTGGTTTGCCTACGCCGTCAATTACTCGACCAAGTAACTCCATACCTACTGGAATACCGTGGTGTTCATGCATTGGAATAACTCGAGCGCCAGGCAGCACTCCAGTAAGCTGTTCACTGGGCATCAGGAAAAGCTTATCGCCAGAAAAACCAACCACTTCAGCTTCTAAAAAACCGTCAAGCGTTTCTACTGAACAAAGCGAGCCTACTGGCGCGCGACAGCCAACGGCTTCTAAGGTTAAGCCAACCACCCGAGTCAATTTACCCGCAACCGTTGGTGCGTTGCGAACATGCTCAGTGTTATAAGCTTTAAGTCGTTGGCTCAGCGTCATCGTCTTGACCATTTTGGCGAATAAAAGACTGTAGGCTTTGTTTAATCACTTCATTCATATCTACAGATACTGAAGAAAGGTCGTTTTCAATTAAACAGTCACCTTGCGTTAGGCTACCATCTGCTAATAATTGCCAGTTTTTCTTTGCTTGGGTTTCTGGAGGAAACACAGCTTGAATCACCGCCATGTCTTCTGGGTGTAGATGAATGCGAATATGTTGTTTTTGCAAAGGCAGCGCAGCTACTGCTTGCTTAACGGTTTTGGCGATTATGCTCGGGTTAGTCACCAGCTCTACTTGGACAATCTCTGCCGCTAGTTTAGTGGCTAGCTCTACCACTTGTTGCTCAACCTCTTCATCAATCTGTTTATTGGGCTGATGAAGCTGATCAATAAGCCCTTGCCAACGGCTGCTTAACTGATCAATTTGTTGCTGTCCTTCGCTTAAACCTTGGCTTAAGCCCTCTTGATGGCCTTGTGCCTTGCCTTGTTCCAAGCCTTCTTCGTGGCCGGTTAGCAAACCTTCTTTGTGACCTTCCGCTTTACCTTCAGCTTTGCCCTCTTCATAAGCAGACTGTCGAAGCGCTTCAAGCTCTTCAATTGTCATCGGCTCAAATTGAATTTCAGGCTCTTCTTCAACGGGCTCTTCGTTGAACCACGCTGGCTTCATATTGAATACGTTGCTAGTAGGCTCTTCTTCAACATGGTGGGGATCGGTGAAGTCAGGGAGAGGCCACGCTATATCGTCTTCTGGCTCAGATTCAGCCTGTTCATTATTTGGTAGTTCATTATTTAGCTGTTCAGCCGCTATATTTTGCTGTTCTGCTGCATCGGCTAACATCGCGTCAATCGCCGCTTGTTCGTCGCTTACATCGCTACTTTGCTCTTCTGTTGCTGGCGCTTCACTGGCTGGTGAAGCGTCATTTTGCTCTAAAAGCGCAGCTATCTCATCTTCATCCATCATCTCGCTGGACGCTTCAATTGGAGCGTCTTGCGCGAGATCTTCGCTCTCTTGTTCTGGCGTTTTATCTTGGTCGCTCATGTTTATAAGAACTCATCTCCACCGCCGCCGCCAATCATAATTTCACCGGCTTCTGAGAGGCGTCGAGCAATCGACAGAATTTCTTTCTGGGCAGTTTCAACTTCACTAACCTTGATTGGTCCCATGGCTTCAAGGTCATCTTTAAGCATTTCTGCAGCACGTTTAGACATGTTATTGAAGATCTTGTCTTTCAGTGAATCGTCAGCACCTTTAAGTGCTTTTTGCAGTAACTCGCCCGGAACATCACGCAGCAAGGTTTGGATACCACGGTCGTCGATATCCACCAAGTTTTCGAATACAAACATAAGATCTTGAATTTGTTGGGCCATCTCTTCGTCGCTTTCGCGAATAGAGTCCATCAACATGCCTTCCATGTTGGTATCTAAGAAGTTCATGATGTTTGCTGCAGCTTTCAGGCCGCCCATCTTTGCAGCTTGTGCACCAGCTTGACCAGCAAACTGTTTCTCCATAATTTCATTTAATTCGGTTAGTGCCGCAGGCTGAACTTCTTCAAGATTGGCAATACGCATCATTAAGTCTAAGCGCACTTTATCTTGGAATTGCGACATAATCTCAGCAGATTGCTCAGCTTCTAAATAAGACAATACAATGGTTTGGATTTGCGGGTGTTCGTTTTGAATGATGTTAGCCACCTGGCGCGCATCCATCCATTTCAAGGAATCAAGGCCTTTAGCACCACTACCCATGATGATTTGGTCAACTAGGCTAGACGCACGGTCTTCACCCAATGCTGCGGTTAAGGCATTACGAACAAAGTCTTGACTACCAATACCAATATTGGTGTATTTTTGGATGTCATCAATAAACAAACGATGAACCGCAACCACTCGGTCGTGAGAAAAGTCTTCTAATGATGCCATCGCCATACCTAAACGCTGAACCTGCTTTGGCTCAAGGTGGCGGAAAATAGTAGCGGCATCGTCTTCATTGAGGCTCAGCATCAAAATCGCTGCGCGCTCAATACCACTCATATCACCGAGGACTTCCTCTGGATTTACTTCATCTTCATTTGGCATCGTTAATTACCCAATCTTTAATCACCATCGCCGCTAGGTCTGGCTCATTTGCTACTAGCGCACGAACCGCTTTTAGCATGTCTTCATCTTTATGTAAGTCTGGCAGTTTAAGCTGACCATCGCGAATACCAAAGTCTACTTCAGTATTATCTGCCGAGATAAGCTGTAAATCATCGTCATTTTCGTAAGCGGCTAATGCTGCATCTAAATCAGTTTCGGCCTGCTCGTCTTCTTCACCGCTAGATAGAATGCGATTCAGCATTGGGCGAACCACAGCAACAATCAATACAATTAATACCAGTACGCTGCCTGCTATCCGCATCGCTCGCCAGAACCAAGCTTGCTCCCAAACGGGTAAATCAGCTTCGGTGAAAATTTCTGGGCGAGAAAACGGTACACTTACCACCTCTAAGGTATCGCCGCGGCTTAGGTTAAAACCTACACCGCCTTGCAATAAACGGCGAATGCTGGCCATTTGTTCAGCCGAGCGCGGCTCGCGGGTTGTTTCGCCACTGTCAGAAACTTGACTGTTGTAATCCAAGGCCACCGATACACTCAAGCGTCTCAAGGTTCCCACTTGAGAGCGAGTATGGCTGATGGTGGTATCTAGCTCATAGTTACGGGTAGATTCTTTATGGCTGCTGCCTGATTGAACTTGGTTATTGGCAGCTCCCGCTTGCTCTGGAATTTCTGCTGGCAGTGGAGGTTGATTAGTTAACGCACCTGGGATGCCAATAGCGCCGGCACCAACATTGTTATCTTCAATAGTGTATTCGCTGCGAACAGCAGGTAAATCTGGGTTAAAGCGTTTTTGAGTTTGTTCAACGGCAGTAAAATCAAGTGTTACATCTACTTCAGCTGTGTAGTTGCCCACGCCCACGATTGGGATCATGATGGCGTCAATTTTGTCTTTATATTCTTCTTCGCGCTTACGCTCCATCTCAAATTCTTTGCGAGTGCGTGAAGATAGCGGGTCTTGGCTACCCGAGTTTAATAAGCGGCCGTTTTGATCGGTCACCGTAACGCGAGTAGGCACTAAGCCTTGAACTGCGGAAGCAACAATATCGACGATCGAGTCAATTTCTTCCTGCTTAAGGCCATTTCCGCCACGCAAGTTAACCACCACGGTAGCTGATGGCTTTTGCTCACGGCGGGCAAATACGTTGCTTTTAGGAATGGCGAGCAGTACTTGCGCTTTATTCACCGATTTCATTTGCTCGATGGCGGTAGCTAACTGACGCTCACGACTAAGCTTTAGTCGCTCCCCTTCTAAGCGTTGGCTAACACCAAAGCCCATATCGTTTAGTAAAATTTGCTCACCAGCAGGCGCTGCTTCGGTTAGTCCAGAGCGGCGTAGTTTAAGTTTAATATCTTGATATTGCTCGGCATTCACTAATACAGTGTTGCCTTCAATAGTATAAGGAATTTTTTGGGCGTCTAAGAAGTCGAGTGTCTCCACCAACTCGCTAGTATTCATATTACCCAGCGGACGCATCTCGGGCTCTTTAGCCCACATCAATAGGAAGACAGCCATTGCCAAACAAATAGCCAAAGCCAAAATCATGATGATTTGACGCAGCACGTCACCATTGCTTAAAAATGATAAGGCAGAGCTTTGCTGCTCGGTAGCCTCTAAGCTATCACCTTCGCTATCTGAACCTAGTAGTGCCGGTTCTTGACTCATTGCGTTACTTCCTTCGCTAGCCACAATATTCTCCTAGCCACATTAAACCGGCATGGACATGATTTCTTTATAAGCATCAACTAGCTTATTTCTTACTTGAACCGTTGCATCAAAAGCGATGCTAGATTTTTGAGCGGCAATCATTACATCACCAATGCCCACACTGCGGTCGCCTAAATCAAAGCGGGTTCGCAAGTCATTGGCATTAGATTGCAAGCCATTAACATTATTTATCGCGTCTTTTAGCAGGTTACCAAAATCGCTGTTTACCGAAGAGGTCGTTATCTGGCTGCTTGGCGTAGCAATGTCGTTGGCGATACCGCCTGTTTTCATTTCGCCAGCCATTGATTGCAGTTCGCTAAATAGGTTTGCCGAATCTACTCTCATGATTTCCCTCTACCGCCAGATAAATGGCATTGTTCTTAAGATATACAGGGAAAAGCAAAAGCCGCGCCAAGATTAATTAACAACTAATCGAAGGTTCTCTTTTGTAGATGTTTTAGGCAGATAGTTCTTCACAAAGTCAGCTTCTGGCTGAGGTCTCGCAAAGAAATAGCCTTGCGCTTGCTCACAACCCATTACCGAAGCAAGGTTGGCTTGAACTTGAGTTTCAATACCCTCGATGAGTACTTGATACTTCATACTGCGGGCGATCATCACCATCGCTTTAACAATGTGTTGATCCGATAAATTATCTTCTAAGCCGCTAACAAAGGCGCGGTCAATTTTAAGTACCGTTACTGGCAAATGCTTAAGATAAGCCATTGAAGAATAACCGGTACCAAAGTCGTCAATGGCAATACCAAAGCCTGCATCACGCATTCGCTGAATACTGGCTTTAGCTTCTGTTGGTTGTTCCATCATAGCCGACTCGGTGATCTCGATACAGATACGCTGTGGATTAACCTGCCACTGTTTGGCATAGTTGATCGCAATTTTCTCTGCATGACCCAGCGACACTGTGGCAGCAGAAAAGTTTACCGATAGCTTAAAGCCTTCAGGTAGTTGGCTAGAGAAGCGCGCCATAAAGCGCATAGCATTTTGGAACACCCACTTATCTAGCTGCAGTACCAAACCGGTTTCTTCGGCAACCGGTACAAACTCATCGGGTGAGATGGCTCCGTCTTCGGTAAACCAACGCAACAATACTTCGGCACCAATCACTTTATTGGTTTTTAAACAGTATTGCGGCTGAAAGAATAAATCTAATTCGTTATTGCCAATAGCGCGACGCAACTTAGATTCTAAGGTGAGTTTTACTAAACCCGCTTGGCTTAAATCCGGTCGGTAACGGCAAACACTTACACCCGTTTTAACCGCGTGATTTAACGCGGTAAAGGTATTAGCTAACAAAGTATCGCTATGCAAGGCTTCACGCCTTGGATGGTAACTGCAGTAACCCACATGACAGCGAGTCAGCAATTGAAGTTGTTCTAAACGCAACCAACCGCGACAGCTTTGCACAATTTGCTTAGCGATTTCGATGACTTCTTTGTCTTTATTCACATTTGGCACAACCACTACAAAGTAATGGTGATACCAGTAGGCTAATTGTGCTTCAGGGTAATGCTTACGTAGGCTTTTTTGTACGCGCTTGGCATAGGCTTCTTTAGTGACTTCGCCTAAGCGCTGACCGAAGTTTTCAAATACTTCATTTTGCCTTGGGAAATCAAACATTAATACCGATAACGGGGTTGCATCATCTAACCAGTTGGTCAGTAAGCGGGTAATATGGCGACGATTAGGCAAGCTGGTTACTTCATCATGGTTTTTCCAATAATCAAGTTGCTCGCGCAGCTGTAAGGTTTTGTTATTGGCTTTTTTAAGATGCTGCCTTACTAATACAAAGGCGGAGGTCACTATCGAAAGCAACAACGATACACCGAGAAGCCACCAGTAAGAAAACTGCCCTGTTTGGCCGCTATTGGCCGCGTAAGCCTGCCAGCGTCGATAAGTCTGTTCGCTATAATCGGCCTCAAAAGACAGAATGCCGCGGTTCATTAAATCCACTAAAGGCTGCCAATCTTCTCGAATAGCAAAGCGGTGCAGCACGCCATGTTCAAGCTGAAACGCTTGCTGTAAGCGCCATTGAGGATGGGCACGTAAGTTAGCGGCCACTTCATCACTGCCCGCAAGCAAAGCAACACTTTGCTGCTCCACCACCGATTGCAAGGCTTCAACCAAGCTTGCATAGACGATGATGTTTACATCGGGGTATTTGCTTAATAAGGCTTCGTGAGCACTACTCCCTGCAACCGTTGCTACGTTCTTACCAGCTAATTGTTTCATATTAGCGAAACGCGCTTGCTCTAGCGGATGAAATAACGCTAGTGGTTGAACCCAAGTGGTTAAGGTGTAATGAACAAAAGGGCTAAGACGGCGGTGCGAACTGGCGCTGCTAAGCATGTCCACTTGGCCATGTTGTAAGGCCATTATCGCATCAGTGATATTAGGATAAGCGGTGTACTTGAGTTTTAAACGGGTTTGAAAAGCCAGCTGATTTAGCGCTTCTACCGCGTAGCCTTGAGGAGTACCAGCCTGATCAATAGTCTCCAGCGGCAAACGGTCTGCCACAACAGCAACCCTGATTTCTGGATTATCTTCGAGCCATTGATATTCACTCGCATTGACTATATAGGCGTTCGCGCCTAACGACCAACAACAACCTACCACTAGCAACGTTAAGAATCTAACGAGGCACAACCGCAAACTATTTAGCTCCTAAAAAAACGCTCTGACCTGGCATTCGTTGCACCAAGTTCATAGTCGTGACAGCATACCAAAAAGCTAAGAAAAATAGTTGACCTGAGTGCAACTTAATTCACTAAAACTTAGTTTATTAAGCTCTTGAGTCACAATTTTCAAGAAAGTAAGCAAAATCATATATTGAGCTAGCTCAATTTTGCCCAATCAACGACTGATATTGCTCACTCCAAAGCAGCGCTTGAAGATTTAACTGCTCTACTTGGGTGTAGTCCATGCGCAGTTGTTCAGCCAAACGCTCAGTTTTATACCAATGCCCTTCCTCATAAGATTTTATGGTCAGTAACATGGCTCTCAACATCGACGGCTGTTCTGAACACAAGGCGTCACGAATGTCTTGATCGAGCGGTAAGCTATACAGAACATCTGTTAGAGGTTTATCTAAAATGGCATCAAGCAAGGAAAACAATCCACATAAAAACGCCGTTTCTTGCATGCTCGGCGATTTGCGCATCGCTACTAGTTCACAGAACCTAGCCCGATGCACCGACATACGCACCAGCTCACGCGGCTTGTGGCTTACGGTCATGGCATTGGCTAACAATGCCACCAACTTTCGCAACTGATTATTGCCGATATACACCACGGCTTGCTTAATTGATGCGATGTCTTCGACAATTGGCAAACTTCCAGAATTAACAAAACGCAGTAGCTTGTAGGTTAATCCCGTATCACGTTCAAAATAGCGTACAACTTCATTAATGTTTACGTCTTCACGAGTCGCGGCATAGAACAAACGGGATATCATCAAATAGCTAGCATCAATGTCTTTAGCCACTTGCATTTCGGGCTGACAAAAGTAGTAACCTTGAAAGAAGTTAAAGCCCATTTCTTTAGCTTGTTGATATTCCGCTTGCGTTTCTACCT
This sequence comes from Agarivorans albus, assembly GCF_019670105.1. Taxonomy (NCBI): domain Bacteria; kingdom Pseudomonadati; phylum Pseudomonadota; class Gammaproteobacteria; order Alteromonadales; family Alteromonadaceae; genus Agarivorans; species Agarivorans albus. The sequence goes on from NZ_AP023032.1 coordinate 3,018,418, forward strand.
TTTCGGCCAATAATTTGATGTTTTTACGTGATTTTACGGCCCTAAAAAGCGATTCTAGTTGATCAAATGGCGTACGCTGTATATCAACCTTTATAAGCCGAACAAACTTTAAGTAAGGCTCCCATTCAGGCCGATAAATGAAGTCGTCAAAAGCCAATCTATAACCACGATGAAACAAGGACTGACAACGCTTATATAGCTTGTCGCTGGGTTTGACATCTTCTAAAATTTCTATCACTACCTGCTTATTGGGTAGCAACTTTATCATTTCAGAATGGAGGCTTTCTTCAGGGAAATTGATTAAGGCTGGTTTGCCTTGAGTGATCGCATTCAAGCCGTCATTTAGCTGAGTGCGGATAATCAGCTTGGAGGTCGCTTCATGTGGATCAATGTCGGGAAAGACATTGTCTGGTCCATCCCTAAAAAGTAGCTCATAGGCTACCACCCGCTGCCGGCGATCGAGGATCGCCTGCCGCGCAGTATAAACATTCATAGTCCAGTTACCGTTTCTGCCGTACTTTATGATGTGGCTTTTTGCCTTTATATTAATAAACTCAAACTTTTTGCTTGAGCCAAAGTACGGACGTAAAAAAAGAGTCACAAAAGTGACTCTTTTAAGACTAACTAAGTTACCAACACATTTCGATAGTTTTATTCGCTAAGTTGCTGCAAGCGCTCAAAATAATCAGGAAATGTTTTAGAAGTACACTTTGGATCGTTAATTGTTACAGGTGTATCGCTTAAGGCAACCAAAGAAAAACACATAGCCATGCGGTGGTCGTCGTAGGTATCAATCGCTGCGTGATTCAAACTCGCAGGAGGAGTAACTTCGATAAAGTCGTGCCCTTCAGTTACTGTTGCACCCACTTTTTTAAGCTCGGTGGCCATAGCAGCTAATCGGTCGGTTTCTTTTACTCGCCAGTTATATACATTGCGAATGGCGGTAGTGCCTTTGGCAAACAATGCAGTGGTAGCAATAGTCATCGCAGCATCAGGAATATGGTTCATGTCCATATCTACCGCGCTTAGCTCGCCGCTACGAGCGATAATGTAATCGTCGCCCCACTCGATATCGGCGCCCATTGCAGCCAATACATCAGCAAATAATACATCGCCCTGCATAGACTTTTTGCCTACGCCAGTCACTTTTACTTCACCGCCTTTAATTGCACCAGCGGCAAGGAAGTAAGAAGCCGAAGACGCATCACCTTCAACCAAAAACTCGCCAGCTCCTTGATAGATTTGCTGACCTTTAACGATAAAGCGTTGGTAGTTATCGTTTTCAACTTCGACACCGAAGGCAGCCATCATCTTAAGGGTGATATCGATATAAGGCTTTGATACTAGTTCACCAACAATACTAATTTCAGTGTCTTGTTGGGCATAAGGTGCAGCCATTAAAAAGGCCGTTAAGAACTGACTAGATACAGAACCGTCGATGTCGACCTTGCCGCCAGCTAAGCCAGTGCCTTTAATACTTAAAGGAGGGTAGTTTTCATTCTTTAGGTAAGTGACGTCGGCTCCCACTTGGCGTAAGGCATCAACTAAGGCGCCAATTGGGCGCTCTTCCATGCGCGGTTCACCGGTTAAGGTAAACTCACCTTGGCTCAAACATAGGGCGGCACACAAAGGACGCATTGCCGTTCCAGCATTGCCTAAGAATAATTCTTCGGCTTGAGCAACCTTAAAAGCTCTGCCTAAACCAGTTACTGTGCAACGGCTACGATCTTCAGAAAGCTGATAATCTACACCAAGCTTTTTAAGTGCATTTAGCATGTGGCGAATGTCGTCACTGTCGAGCAGGTTACTTAATACGGTTTCGCCTTCAGCCAGTGCAGCTAATAACAATGCACGATTTGATACGCTTTTTGAGCCAGGTAAATTAATTTCACCGTTAATACGAGAAATAGGCTGTAAAGTTAATTGTTCCATGAATCGAAATCTCTACTTAAATTGAGCCAATTAGCTGGCTTAAAGCTTTAATAAAAGTTTGGTTTTCTTGTTCGGTACCGATGCTTACACGCAGATAACCAGGCATCTGATATGGGCCCACCGGCCTAACTATCACGCCTTTATGGAGTAACTGCTGATAAAGCTCTTGAGCATCGCCACTTGGCGCTAAAAAGCTAATAAAATTCCCTTTTGAAGGAATATAGCTAATAGCATTTTGCTTAAAGAACTGGCTTAACAGCAGCAAACCTTGCTGATTCAACGCGATACTTTGCTGTAAATATTGCTGATCTTTTAGCGCCGCCACTGCCGCCACCAAGCTAAGGCTATTCACGTTAAACGGCTGACGTAAGCGGTTTAGCAAATCTGCAATCTCAGGGCTAGAAATAGCGTAACCAACGCGCAAGCCAGCTAAACCATAAGCCTTAGAAAAGGTGCGAGTAATCACTAGGTTGCTAAACTGCGCTAACCAGCTTGTTGAAGGTGCCTGCTCGTCTTCAGACAAGTACTCGTAATAAGCCTCGTCTAAAACCACCACTACATTTTCTGGCACCTTTTGCATAAAGCCATATAGTGCATCACTGCTAAGAAAAGTACCTGTTGGGTTATTCGGATTAGCGATAAACACCAAACGGGTCTTATCAGTAATCGCTTCGGCCATGGCATCTAAATCGTGCCCCCAGTCTTTGGCTGGAACAACTACTGCTTTTGCGCCTATTGCTTGTGTCACAATTGGGTAAACAACAAAAGCATGTTGTGAGAACACCACTTCGTGCTCGCTGCTCACAAATACTCTAGCAATTAAGTCCAATACATCATTTGAGCCATTGCCTAAGGTAAATTGCTCAGCAGTCAAGCCGTATTTATCAGCCAGCGCTTGTTTTAGATAAAAGCCATTTGAATCTGGATAACGAGTTAGTTCACTGGTGGCTTTTTCAATTGCGGCCAAGGCCAGTGGGCTCATGCCCAAAGGGTTTTCGTTAGAGGCGAGCTTAACAATGTTACTAATGCCCAACTCACGTTCTAGCTCGTCGGTTGGTTTACCTGCTTGATAAGGGTGTAAACCTTGTATGCCTTGATTGGCTAAAGCATGAAAATCACACGTCATGAAAATTCCTTAGCGATTGCGCTGGGCAAAGTCAGCCATAAAGTCTACTAAGGCTTGCACGCCTTCAATTGGCATTGCATTGTAAATGCTTGCACGCATACCACCAACAATTCGGTGACCTTTTAAAGTCACCAATCCAGCGGCTGCAGACTCGGCTAAAAAGGCGGCATCCAGCTCGCTATTCGCTAACTGAAAAGGCACATTCATTTTGGAACGGTTTTCAGGAGCAACATTATTTTGGTAGAAATCACTACTATCAATATATGAGTAAAGTAACTCGGCTTTAGCTGCATTTTTCTCAGCCATTGCAGTTAATCCACCCTGTTGCTTTAACCATTTAAACACCAAGCCAGCTAAATACCATGAATAGGTAGGCGGGGTATTAAACATGGAATCACTGCCCGCTAATAAGCTGTAGTTAAAGATATTTGGTGTTAATGGGTGAGCGTTATCCAGTAAATCGTCACGCACAATAGCAATCGCTAAACCCGAAGGGCCAATATTCTTTTGCGCGCCAGCGTAAATTAAACCGAACTTACTCACATCAATAGGTTGCGACAAAATCGTTGAAGAGAAATCGCCGACTAATACCATGTCTCCCACATCGGGGATGTCATCAATGGCAATGCCCTCGATGGTTTCATTTGGGCAGTAATGAACATAAGCGGCATCTTTATCTAATTGCCACTCAGCGCTTGGCTTTACGCTGATTTGTCCTTGCTCATTGCTACTTAGCGCGTCAAATACACTCGCTTGGGCGTGCTTTTCACCCTCAGCTACTGCACCTTTAGACCACTGGCCAGTAGTAATAAAGCTGATTGACTTTTTATCACCTAATAGGTTTAGCGGCGCAGCAGCAAATTGACCACGTCCACCACCTTGGCAAAACAGCACTTTGTAGTTATCTGGAATATTTAATAAATCGCGGAGATCTTGCTCGGCCTCGGCGGCCATAGCGATATATTCTTTACCACGGTGACTAACTTCCATCACCGATACACCTAGACCTTGCCAGTTACAAAACTCGGCTTGCGCCTGCTTCATTACCGCTTCAGGTAACATCGCAGGACCAGCACAAAAGTTATAGATTTTGTCCATGCTACATCTCTTACTCTATGTTGTGTGCGACCACTTAAGTGGTTCATATAATCTATTTAAACTAAAACGAGCGGCTAAAAGCCGCCCGTTGTTTTATATTTTTAGCTTACTGCTGATCGGGCTCTGCCTCACCAGCATCGTCTGCACTTGGTGCATCCTCGCTTGGTGCTGCATCACTTACCTCAGCCGCCTGCTCGCCTTCGGCTAGCTCTTCTAACTCGTCTTCTTCAATTTCATCGATACGCTGAAGGCCTACCACTTTCTCATCTTCAGAAGTACGGATTAAAGTAACACCTTGCGTATTACGACCAACTAGAGAAACTTCATTTACTCGAGTACGCACCAAGGTGCCACCGTTAGTAATTAGCATCATTTCTTGCGCTTCGGTTACCTGAACCGCACCAACCACTAGGCCGTTACGCTCGCTCACCTTAATAGAAACAACACCTTTAGTTGCACGGCTCTTAGCTGGGTACTCATCAAGCTTGGTACGCTTACCGTAACCATTTTCTGTAGCGGTAAGAATATCACCGTCACCGGTTGGCACAATCAACGATACCACTTTCTGGCCAGCATCAAGTGAAATACCACGAACACCAGCAGCGGTACGACCCATTGGACGCAATGCCAATAGCTCTTCGCCAGTTTCTGGGTCCAGCTTCACCGCGCCAGTTTCACTATCACGTTGCTTCTCGTTAAAGCGAACCACTTTACCTGCATCAGAGAACAGCATGATTTCGTTATTACCGTTGGTAATATCTACGCCAATTAGCTTGTCATCATCATTAAGGTTAATAGCACGAATACCACTTGATAACGGACGTTTAAATGCTGTTAGCGGAGTTTTCTTAACGGTACCGTTAGCGGTAGCAAACAAGATGAACTTGTCTTCTTCGTACTCACGTACTGGCAAGATAGCGGTGATGCGCTCATCTTCGGTTAACGGAAGTAAGTTAACAATTGGCTTACCACGTGCTTGGCGACTCGCCAGCGGCAGCTGGTAAACCTTCATCCAGTAAACTTTACCTACCGTTGAGAAACACAGTACGGTGTCGTGAGTATTGGCAACCAGCAATTTCTCGATGAAATCTTCATTCTTCATCTTAGTTGCTGCTTTACCTTTACCACCACGGCGCTGAGATTCGTACTCAGTCAATGGTTGGTACTTAACGTAGCCTTCGTGAGATAGGGTTACTACCACGTCTTCTTCGTTAATTAAGTCTTCTAGAGAAATATCAGCACTGTTGGCAGAAATCTCGGTGCGACGCTCATCACCAAACTGCTCACGCACTTCGATAAGTTCGTCACGAATTACTTCCATCAAACGCTCAGGGCTATTTAAGATGTGCAGTAATTCGGCGATAAGTTCCAACAGGTCTTTGTATTCGCCAATGATTTTTTCATGTTCTAGACCGGTTAACTTGTGTAAACGTAAGTCTAGAATTGCTTGAGCTTGAATTGGTGTGATGAAGTATTGGCCATCACGAATACCAAATTCAGCTTCTAACCAATCTGGGCGAGCCGCGTCATCACCAGCACGCTCTAACATTGCTGATACTGCGCCTAAATCCCAACCTTTAGCCACTAATGCAGCTTTTGCTTCAGCAGGCGTTGGTGAGGTTTTGATTAGCTCAATAATCTCATCGATATTAGCTAGCGCAATGGCTAAGCCTTCAAGGATGTGGGCGCGATCGCGCGCTTTGCGCAATTCAAATACGGTTCGACGTGTAACTACTTCGCGGCGGTGGCGAATGAAACACTCGATCATTTCTTGCAGGTTGAATATCTTAGGCTGGCCGTTATCCAAGGCCACCATATTCATACCAAAAGATACCTGCATTTGCGTTTGTGAATACAAGTTGTTTAGTACAACTTCGCCCACAGCATCACGCTTAAGCTCAACCACAATACGCATACCGTCTTTATCAGACTCATCACGTAGAGCAGAAATACCTTCTAGCTTTTTATCTTTAACCAGCTCGGCCATCTTCTCGATTAAGCGAGCTTTGTTCACCTGGTAAGGGATTTCGTGAACAATAATGGTTTCTTTACCATTTTTCTCGGTAACTACTTCGGCTTTAGCACGAATAGAAACTTTGCCACGACCAGTGCGGTAAGCTTGAATAACACCAGCACGGCCGTTAATGATACCGGCAGTAGGGAAATCTGGCGCTGGAATAAATTCCATCAGCTCATCAATAGTGATGTCTGGGTTTTCAATCATTGCCAAACAACCGTTAACCACTTCGGTTAAGTTGTGTGGTGGAATGTTGGTCGCCATACCTACCGCAATACCAGAAGAACCATTAACCAATAGGTTAGGAACTCGAGTTGGCAGTACTTCAGGGATTTGCTCTGTACCATCGTAGTTAGGTACGAAGTCTACGGTTTCTTTTTCTAAGTCGGCCAGTAAAGAGTGGGCTAACTTATCCATACGGATTTCGGTATAACGCATGGCCGCCGCAGAATCGCCGTCCACCGAACCAAAGTTACCTTGACCGTCTACCAACATGTAACGCAGCGAAAATGGCTGCGCCATGCGAACAATCGTATCGTAAACAGCACTATCACCATGTGGGTGATATTTACCAATTACGTCACCTACCACACGGGCAGATTTTTTATAGGGTTTATTCCAGTCGTTACCCAAAACATTCATTGCGTAAAGCACCCGGCGATGTACTGGTTTTAAACCATCACGTACATCTGGCAAGGCGCGCCCCACAATAACGCTCATGGCGTAATCAAGATATGAGCTCTTTAGCTCATCCTCAATATTGACCGGCGTAATCTCTTTTGCAAGATCGCTCATAGACGACAAAATCCTTCGTTTTTATTGCTTTTTACAATTACTCAGCGTAATCGCAAACTTTACCATAAAATAACGGCCTTAACAGGCTTGATGTCGCTCTTTTCAGTTAGAAAAATGAAAAAACTCAAGAATTGAACAAAAGCTAGTGACTGCAATGAACAAGTTCTTATAATGCCTACAAATACTGACGTGGATTGACAAGTTTATGGAACACCCTCAAAGCAACGAAAATGTTGACCATCAAGAAATTGCACATTTTGCAGGCTTAGCCTCACGTTGGTGGGATAAACAAGGGGAATTCAAAACCCTTCACCAAATCAATCCACTGCGTTTAGATTATATTGAGCGCGGCGCGGCAGGCTTATTTGGCAAAAAAGTACTCGATGTGGGCTGCGGTGGCGGCATTTTAGCCGAAAGCATGGCGGTTCGTGGTGCAGACGTTACTGCTATTGATATGGGCAAAGAACAAATTGAAGTTGCCAAGCTACATGCTTTAGAAACCGGTAGCCAACTTAACTACTTACAAACCACTGCAGAAGCGCATGCCGAAGCCCATCAAGCGCACTACGATGTAGTAACCTGCATGGAGATGATAGAGCACGTACCGGACCCAGGCTCAGTGATTGCGGCTTGTGCCAGCATGGTTAAACCGGGCGGTAAAGTATTTGTCTCTACTATTAACCGAACGCCAAAAGCCTACCTTTATATGATTCTGGCTGCCGAGAAGTTACTAAAAATTGTTCCCGATGGCACTCACCAGCATGACAAATTCATTCGCCCGTCCGAGCTACTAGCATGGGCCGACCAAAGCAACTTACGTAGTGAAGCCATTAGTGGTGTGCAATTTACCCCTATTATTGAAAGCTTTCGCTTAAGTCGAAACGTAGATGTTAACTACATGGTGCAACTAGCTAAACCGGAGCAATAATGAATAAGCAAGCGGCGGTATTGTTCGACCTTGATGGTACCTTACTTGATACTGCACCAGACTTAGGCGCTGCTGCTAACTATGTGCTTGAACAACACCAACAAGCGCCGCTCAGCTTAGCCCAAGCGCGCCAGCTTAGCTCTCACGGCGCTATCGGTTTGCTAAAAGCAGGCTTTGGCAGCACTTGGGAGCAGCAGCCCCAAGCTGAATTACGCCAACAATTGCTTGACTACTATGAGCAAAACATCTGCCAAGGCACCGACTTTTTTCCCGGTATTAAACAAACATTACAATGGCTTAACCAACACCAGATTCCTTGGGGAGTTATTACCAATAAACCCGAGGGTTTAAGTAAGCAGTTACTTCGCTTCTTCCCCGAGTTTGAACAGTCTGGCGTATTGGTTGGCGGCGATACACTGCCACTGCGTAAGCCCGATCCTGCCCCAATGCTATTGGCTTGCCAAATCATAAAGGTTAAGCCAGAGAACTGCTTATATGTGGGCGATGCTGAACGCGATATTCAGGCGGGCAATAATACCAATATGACTACCCTATTGGCCCTTTGGGGTTATCTCTCTAAAGAAGACAAAGTTGAGCAATGGGCTGCAAATATTCACTGCCAAAAAAGTGAACAGCTCGAACAAACAATAATCGACTGGCTGGGCGATTTGTAAGCAAGTTCAAGTTTTATAAAAATAAATTTTTTGAGTAAAATTTTACGAAAAAAAACTTGCATTAATGCAAGCTTAGTCAGCTTATATAGATAGCTAGTTAGTAACTACTAACATAGCCGAGTTATTTGCAAGTTATACACAATATCTTCAACTTTGCCAAGACTTGCGAAAAAGCCAAAACCTCATTATCTTGTATCCATAAAATTTGAAAACACTATATCTAGTGGCTAAGGAAAAATAGCAGTACTAGATCAGCAGTAGCGAAATTAGGATAACAGGGCCTCCCCTTCATGAATAAAGATCTTCTGATAACCAAACGCAGCGGTAAACAAGAAGCGATCAACTTAGACAAGATTCACCGAGTGATAACTTGGGCCGCTAAAGGCCTTAAAAATGTCTCGGTATCGCAGGTAGAACTTAAGTCTCATATCCAGTTCTACGATGGCATGGCCACTAAAGATATTCATGAAACCATAATTAAGGCTGCGGCAGATTTAATCTCTCAAGAAACGCCAGATTACCAATTTTTGGCGGCGCGTTTAGCAGTATTCCATTTACGCAAAAAAGCCTATGGTCAATTTGAACCACCTAAGCTTTACGACCACGTAGTAAAACAGTGTGAAGCTGGCCGCTACGACATGCATTTGCTTAAAGACTACAGCCCTGAAGAATTTGCCCAAATGGACGACTTTATCGACCATTGGCGCGACATGGACTTCTCATACGGGGCAGTTAAGCAACTTGAAGGGAAATACCTAGTACAAAACCGTGTTACTGGTGAGATTTTCGAGAGTGCCCAGTTCTTGTATATTTTGGTAGCAGCCTGTTTATTTGCTCACTACGACAAGTCGGTTCGCCTTGATTACATTCGTCGCTTCTATGATGCGACGTCTAAATTTAAGATCTCTTTACCTACGCCAATCATGTCGGGGGTACGTACCCCAACTCGCCAGTTTAGCTCTTGTGTATTGATTGAGTGTGGCGACAGCTTAGAATCAATTAATGCCACTGCTTCTTCAATCGTAACTTACGTTTCTCAACGTGCAGGTATTGGTATTAACGCAGGTCGTATTCGCGCCCTAGGCAGTGAAATTCGCGGTGGTGAAGCCTTCCACACTGGTTGTATTCCGTTTTATAAGTATTTCCAAACAGCAGTTAAATGTTGTTCTCAAGGCGGCGTTCGCGGCGGTGCAGCCACTATTTTCTACCCGTTTTGGCACTTAGAAGTAGAATCACTCTTAGTACTTAAAAACAACCGTGGTGTAGACGATAACCGAGTTCGTCACATGGACTACGGTGTGCAGCTTAACAAGCTGATGTACCAACGCTTGGTAAAAGGTGAAAACATCACCCTATTCTCGCCAAGTGATGCACCAGGGCTTTACGATGCCTTCTTTGAAGATCAAGACAAGTTTGAAAGCTTGTATGTGAAATACGAGCAAGACCCAAGCATCCGTAAAGAGCAAATTAAGGCTGTTGACCTATTCTCGTTGCTAATGCAAGAGCGCGCCTCAACGGGTCGTATCTACATTCAAAACGTAGACCACTGTAATACTCACAGCCCATTTGACCCAGCACAAGCACCGGTTCGCCAATCTAACCTATGTTTAGAAATTGCCTTACCAACTAAGCCGCTACAACACGTACATGATGAAAATGGCGAAATTGCCCTTTGTACACTTTCGGCCTTTAACTTAGGCGCTATTGAAGACTTAAATGAGTTAGAAGAGCTGTCTGACCTTGCTGTTCGTGCTCTAGATAGCCTGCTAGATTATCAAGACTACCCTATCAAAGCCGCTAAGAAGGGCTCTGATGGCCGTCGTACCTTAGGGATAGGTGTTATCAACTACGCCTACTACCTAGCTAAAAATGGCACTAAGTACAGCGATGGCAGTGCCAACAACCTGACTCACCGCACCTTTGAAGCGATTCAATACTGGTTGCTTAAGGCCTCTATGCGCTTAGCCAAAGAGCAAGGCGCTTGCCCAATGTTTAACGAGACGACCTACTCGAAAGGTGTATTGCCTATCGATACTTACAAACAGTCGTTAGACAAGCTTAGCGATGAGCCTTTGCATTACGACTGGGAAGAGCTACGTGAAGAGATTGTGACTCACGGCTTACGTAACTCAACGCTTTCTGCCTTAATGCCGTCAGAGACTTCTAGCCAGATTTCAAATGCCACTAACGGTATTGAGCCACCTCGCGGTTTTATTAGCGTTAAAGCCAGTAAAGACGGTATTTTGAAACAAGTTGTGCCAGAGTTTGAAGCACTTAAAGACAACTACGAATTACTGTGGGACATTCCTAGTAACGAAGGTTACTTGCAGCTAGTTGGCCTAATGCAGAAGTTTGTTGACCAAAGTATCTCGGCCAACACTAACTACGACCCAAGCCGTTATGAAGGTAACCGCGTTCCAATGAAAGCATTAATTGCCGACTTGCTAACCGCCTACAAATATGGGGTTAAAACGCTGTACTACCATAACACCCGCGACGGTGCTAGCGACCAACAAGACGACCTGAAGCCAGAGCCAGAAGATGATGATTGCGCTGGCGGAGCATGTAAGATTTAAGCCAAGTTTACGCGCTAAAGCGCATTAAGAAATTTTTAGGAAAAATGTAGATGAGCTACTCAATTTTTACTCAAAATGCCAACGATGCTACCAAAGAACCCATGTTCTTTGGTCAGCCTGTAAACGTGGCCCGATATGACCAACAACGTCATGAGATTTTTGAAAAACTAATCGAAAAACAACTGTCTTTCTTCTGGCGACCAGAAGAAGTAGACGTAAGCCGTGACCGTATTGACTACAACAAGCTGCCGGCTCACGAACAGCATATTTTTATTAGTAACCTTAAGTACCAAACACTGCTTGATAGTATTCAAGGCCGCTCGCCTAACGTGGCGTTGTTACCATTAGTTAGTTTGCCAGAGTTAGAAACCTGGATTGAAACTTGGGCCTTTAGTGAAACCATTCACTCTCGCTCATACACCCACATTATCCGTAATGTAATGGGCAATCCAGGTGAAGTATTTGATGACATCATGGAAAATGAAGAGATCATCAAACGCGCTAACGACATTGCCGGCTACTACGACGATCTGATTCAAGCCACCTCTATTTACCACCTGCATGGTGAAGGAGAGCATGAGGTTGATGGTGTTGTTCATGACATCACTGTGCGAGAGCTTAAGAAAAAGTTATACCTTTGCTTAATGTCGGTAAACGTACTTGAAGCGATTCGCTTCTACGTAAGCTTTGCCTGTTCATTTGCCTTTGCAGAGCGCGAGTTAATGGAAGGTAACGCCAAAATCATCAAGCTAATTGCCCGTGACGAAGCACTGCATTTAACCGGTACTCAGCACATGATTAACCTAATGCGCGAAGGCAAAGACGATCCAGAAATGGCCGAAATTGCTGCCGAGTGTGAAGTAGACGCATGGCGCATGTTTACCGATGCCGCAGAGCAAGAAAAAGAATGGGCAAAATACCTGTTCAAAGATGGCTCGATGATTGGGTTAAATGAAGACATTCTATGCCAATACGTTGAATACATTACCAATACCCGCATGCAAGCAGTTGGTTTGTTACCTTGCTTTGAAGATCGCAGCAATCCTATCCCTTGGATTAACTCTTGGTTGGTATCAGACAACGTGCAAGTGGCACCACAAGAAGCAGAGATCAGCTCTTACTTAGTAGGGCAAATTGACTCTAGTATTGATATCGACGACTTCGAGGACTTTGAGCTGTAATGTCTCAAAAAGAAGGCCGCGTTATTGCAGGCGGAATAGAAGTGGTGGTTGATAGCCACCACAAAAGCATCTTAGAAGCGTATGAACAAGCTGGCTTTACGCCGGAGTATCATTGCCGCGAAGGTGTATGCGGCGCCTGCAGAACCACCCTAGTAAAAGGCGAAGTGGAATATAGCCACACGCCTTTAGCTAACATTCCTAAAGGGCAAATTCTTAGCTGTTGTAGCAAGCCCAAAGGCATTGTTGAGTTAGCCGAACAACCTCCGTTCAAGCGCCAAATTGCCTAAAAGTAGTCCTTACATTGCTCCTTAACTACGCGATGTATGGACTATACTTTCAATAATCTCTTTAGTTTTTCGGCAACTAACAGATAACTTAACTATCTGTGTTTTTCTTTGTCTTGTGAGGCCAACATGATCATTCGGCGTCAACCCTTAATAGCAATTAGTAGCAGCTTGTTGCTGCTTACCGCTGTGTTGATTGGCTGGAAGGTATTGAATCCGCCTGCGATTGGTGAAAACGCGATATGTCGCGCGGCTATCGCGACTCACTTTATGCAGCGCCAACTAGGACAAATTCAAGCACTACCCGACTACCCGCATCAATATGTCAGTGCCAGCCATTTAGGAGATGTTCCTAAATCAGTGGGCTGCCAAATTAGCGGCCAACTCATCAGCATTAGCGAGCAACAACATGCGATAGCCAATTTGTACTTTGAGCAAAAACGTAATCAGATTGCGATTATTGTGCCGCGACCAGCAGCACCTAGCCGAGTTAGGCTATTTACCCGAGAGCAACTCACCTTTCACAAAGTACGGTTAGCTAAGCACGATTTAGCTACTGGCATTCATGAGATGTATGGTGAAGGTTTTGATACCAACCAAATTATTCAGCAAACTGTGGCGCTGCTTAAAGCCAACCATATCTGCGGCCAACTAGAACGCCAACAAAACTTAAGGTTATCACCGGTACCGGTAAACGATAGCTACATGAAACAAGCAAGTATACTTACGCCTTATCTCATAAATATGGTGCAACGCTCGCCGCTTAATGTTGAAGAAATGCTTAAAACCAAACAACAAATTGCTGGCTTAGAACAGGGCTTCCAACAAAATACTCAAAGCTTGGTACAGTGGTTACAACAAACCGAAAGCAATACACCAATAGATAAACGCCTATTAGATTATCATTTGCGCGACTTACGCCGTGCCAATCCGCGCTTATATTTGCCAAGTAACTGCTTGCAGGCTTACATTCACTCAGCGGAGCTAACCCAAACCCTATAAGTGTTAACAAATGTGTCTTAGCGCATGTTGTATTCGAGCATATTCGTTATACACTAGGGCTAATACTTTTGAGAGAGGATACATGCACGATGGTAACTGATAGTGAAGGTTACATTCAGTTAATTGGATTTTTAACAGATAACTTAGCGCTGTTTGAGCATACTCAAGCTCAGCAAAATCCCTTAACTATTTGCGACTATGTCTCTGAGCAACTATCAGAAAGCGTGATGTTGGTTTGTCGTCAACATGAGCATTTAGACAGTGAACACCGCTTTACCGTGATTCGCGAGATAGACGCAATCGTTAACGACTTAGAACAAGTTCTCTCTGGAGTGTGGATGTCTAGTCCTACCCAACAGCAACAGCAATTCATTGATGAGTTTGTTGGCTTAATCAAAAACATGTTTGATAACCAACTAATCGCTGTAGACCCTATTTAGTCGTCGGTTATTTATCACCGATAGCTTTAATACCATCGAGATGACTAAAGCAATGCTCGCGGGCAATATCTAAAAACGCTTCGATATAGGCGCTGTCCTGATGGCTTTCATGGCGCGCCGCATACAGGTTTTGCCACAGTTTCCCATCCCCTAGCTCACGCGTCACAATGTAGCCTTTGTTTACATATTCAGTTAATGCCCAATTTGGCAATACAGCTACCCCGCGGCCACTGGCTACCAACTGCATCATCATAATCGTCATATCCACTTTACGTACCGCTAAGGGTTCAACGCCGGCTGGGTCTAAAAACAGATTAAACAGATCTAAACGATGAGTATCTACTGGGTAAGAAATGAGCACTTGATTGGCAAAATCTTCTGCCTCTATTACCGGCTTGTCTACCAAAGGATGATTAGGGCTTAAAGCAAGGGTCGGCTGATAAGAGAACAGTGGCGAAAATACAATGCCTTCACTAGGTTGAGGGTCTGAAGTAATAACTAAATCTAACTGACCTTGGGCAAGTTCTGGTAAAGGTTCAAAACTAAATCCGCTGCTAAAATCTAACTCAACATCTGGCCATAAGCCTCGGTAATTATCGATAGCAGGCATCAACCAGTTAAAGCAACTATGACACTCAATGGCTAGGTGCAAACGCCCCGCTTGACCACCAACTAAACGGGCCAGTTCGCGCTCGGTATGTTGAACTTGCTCTAGCACACTATCTGCTAACTCTAACACCCGTAAGCCTGCCATAGTAAAACGCAAAGGCTTGGTTTTACGCACAAACAGCTTCGCCCCAATACGCGATTCTAACTCTTTGAGCTGATGCGAAAGAGCCGATTGGGTTAAGCATAAACGCTGCGCAGCTACCACCAAAGAGCCGGTTTCTCTTAAGGCTTGTAAGGTTTTTAAGTGTTTGAGTTCTAACATAGTCTCGCAGTAGTCAATTATGTTGCGCCGTCAGTTTATCACCATCTAACGCGGTTCTGCGCTTTCATAATAAAAAATCCTGAAAAAGCGCAATTAGCTTGCCTAAACACTTGCATGCTACCGCAAAAAATAAGTTAATACGTTTATTGTAAAGGGACCCATAATCATCATGTATCAAATAGAGAAGTCACATAAGCTAGACAACGTATGTTACGACATTCGTGGTCCAGTGCTGAAACAAGCAAAACGCCTCGAAGAAGACGGCCACCGTGTTATCAAATTAAATATTGGCAATACTGCCGAATTTAATTTTGAAGCCCCTGAAGAAATTCTGGTAGATGTTATTCACAACCTACCTACCGCCCAAGGCTACTGTGACTCAAAAGGTTTATTCTCTGCCCGCAAAGCGGTGATGCATCATTATCAATTGCAAGGCTTACGCACTACTACCCTAGAAGATATCTATTTAGGTAACGGTGTGAGTGAGCTAATCGTAATGGCCATGCAAGCGCTGCTTAATAATGGCGATGAAATGTTAGTGCCAGCTCCCGACTACCCATTATGGACAGCCGCTGTAACACTATCTGGCGGTAACCCAGTACATTACGAATGTGATGAACAAGCAGGCTGGTTCCCAGACATTGAAGATATTCGCAGCAAAATTACTCCTCGCACCAAAGGCTTAGTGGTAATTAACCCCAACAACCCTACTGGCGCAGTTTATAGTAAAGAGTTGCTTCTAGAGTTAGTGGAATTAGCGCGTCAGCATAATCTGATTTTATTTGCCGACGAGATCTATTCAAAAGTCATTTATGATGAAGCCCTGCACGTACCTTTATCTACTTTGTCAGACGACGTATTAACCCTCACCTTTAACGGTTTATCTAAGGCTTATCGAGTCTGTGGTTTCCGCTCGGGTTGGATGTTAGTAAGTGGTCCTAAACATCGCGCTAAAGATTACATAGATGGTTTAGACATGTTGGCCTCGATGCGCTTGTGCGCCAATGTGCCAGTTCAACATGCCATTCAAACCGCCTTAGGTGGTTACCAAAGTATTAATGAGTTAATCGTACCAGGCGGTCGCTTGTATGAGCAGCGCAACCTAGCCTGGCAATTACTCAATGATATTCCCGGTGTAAGTTGTGTAAAACCGCAGGGAGCAATGTACTTGTTCCCTAAGCTTGATGTGAAAAAATTCAACATTAAAGACGACCAACAATTCGCCTTAGACTTACTGCAACAAGAGAAAATTTTGGTGGTGCAAGGTACTGGCTTCAACTGGACCAAACCTGATCACTTCCGCATTGTATTTTTGCCTCGCGAAGAAGAATTACGTGAAGCGATTGGCCGCATCGCCACTTTCTTAGATGGTTATCGCCAAGCCGACTAATCGCAGCTCACTTGCAAAAACTCAACAAGGGTGCGTTAAGCACCCTTTTTTATTGTGTTTAATTCAGCCAGATGCATTAGCTTAAGGTCATGTTATTTTTAGAAAATCTGTTGTAGTGTAGAGCTTGTACCAATCACATTAAGTAAGTGATCAGAAATAACGCAGGAAAATACTCGAGAATAAGGCAGAGCTTTTCGATAAGTAGCTATTCTACGATCAAAAATTCTAACGCAGTTATCGAGCATTTTAACCAGATAGAATGAACAGTTACTTAGTACGATTGGTATTAAGCAACTTGGGAGCGTGCAATGAGTGAACTAAGCCAACAAGCTGGAACAGCAAGATACGCCGAAGAGCAAAATCAAAGACGTAACGATCATCGCAGCGTTTGGCAGCGAGACAGAGCGCGAATTTTGCATTCCGCAGCCTTTCGTCGCCTGCAAAACAAAACCCAAGTCCTCAGCATAGGCAACAACGATTTCTACCGTACTCGCCTCACCCACTCCTTAGAAGTGGCGCAAATTGGTACTGGTATTGTTGGCCATATTAGCGCTAACAATCAGCCACAAAATTGCGTATTGCCCGAGCTTAATCTTATCGAGAGCCTTTGCTTAGCTCACGACATTGGTCATCCGCCCTTTGGCCACGGCGGTGAAGTAGCGCTCAACTACATGATGCGTGACGACGGCGGTTTTGAGGGCAACGCACAAACTTTTCGTATTCTCACCAAGCTTGAGCCGTATACTCGCGCAAATGGTATGAACCTTACCCGGCGAACCCTGTTAGGCATAATGAAGTACCCCTGCCTGCTCAGCCAATTGCAAAGAAACCCACTACCACCAGTAGCTAAGAGCTTTCGTCAGTTAAAAGTAGCGGACTGGGCGCCAGCTAAAGGTATTTATGACGACGACAAGCACCTTTACAACTGGGTGCTTGAGAGCCTAAGCGAAGCTGATAGAACTACCTTTGTTGGCAGTCGCAGCCTAGGCGACGCACATCACCGTAAAAGTAACTACAAATCCCTAGATTGCTCGATAATGGAGCTGGCTGATGACATTGCTTATGGGGTGCATGATTTAGAAGACGCTATAGTGATGGGCATAGTTAGCCGACACGACTGGCAAGAACAGGTAGCTTCGGCCATTGCCGACATAAAAGATTGCTGGCTAGCAGATGAAATAGGTGGGCTGTCGGTTAAGTTATTTAGCCGACATCACTACGATCAAAAAGATGCTATTGGCAGCCTTGTGAACGGCTTTATCACCGCTATAAGCTTACAAGCGCAAACAAAATTTGAGGAACCTCAGCTGGACTATCAGGCTAAAATGGACCCTCCCATGGCGCAAGCGCTAGATGTATTAAAACGTTTTGTATTGCACTATGTGATTCAAACACCTGAGATAGAAATGGTTCGCTTTAAAGGCCAGCAAGTGGTTATGGAGTTATTTCAAGCTTTTGCCAGCGATCCAGAGCGTTTACTGCCCATCAATACTCGCAGCCGTTGGTTGCAAGCAGGTGAAGACAACGAAAGCCAAGCCAGAGTGATTGCAGACTACATCGCGGGTATGACAGACGACTATGCAAACCGTTTATTTCAAACACTTTTTTAGCAATAACCTAGACAATTTGAAATAGCGCCATCACGTCCAGTATATCTAGCATGTAACTAGTAACACTTGCAGCAGAAGATCGCTTACTTTGCAAAAAATACAGCGATTTTTTGTTAGTTTTTCTAGCTAGACAACAACTTTAATAAACCGTTTACAAAGCCGTTAATTAGCTTGATTTCCATCAAGCTCTTTTCTGGCTAACACACTAAATTTAAAGGAGAGAAAACAACAAGAGGTATCGTTATGATTAAAGTAGCCGACATCATGACCACTAACCCGCATACTGCTTTTGAGCAGACCACGCTTGAAGAAGCTATTAGCCTGTGTAACGAACACAAAATTCGCCATCTCCCTATAGTGGATAGTCAGCAACACCTTATTGGTTTAGTGAGCGAACGAACCTTACTAGCCGCGCAAGAATCAAACCTTAGCAAAACTTCCGAAGCCCAGCGCCGCGCACATGAACAGCAAATAATGCTCAAACACATTATGTTGACCAAGTTGCATACCGTAGATGCAGCGGCAGGGGTTGGGCAAGCTGCTAAGCACATCGAGCGGCATCGCATTGGCTGCCTGCCAGTAGTAGAAGGTAAAAAGCTGATCGGAATAATTACCGATACAGACTTTGTAGGTGTAGCAATATCATTGCTAGAAATGCTCGCAGAACAAGAGCCTTTAAGCCCTGACGCATAAGGTAATATTACAACAGTATTTCAGTATTAGCGTGACACACAACTAAGTAAATTAGAAAAAACCTGTATATTTTAGTAAAAAAATTACAAAAACAGGTTGTTTTGTGAGCTTTGTCACGCTAAGATTAATCCATAAATTGCTTGGCGCTCTCATCCTATGGCGTCGCATTCAGCCGATACTGAATTTGTCGATTTATGGGGCCACTAATCGCCCCTGCTATTGCGCTCTTAGCGATAGCACGTATTAGTCATTCCTTATGTTTTTTTGTCCAGCCTTGAGCTGGATTTTTTTTGTCTGCAATTCTTCCCACGGTCAATTTCACTTCACTTTTTTAACTAAAGCCAAACTAAGCCGACAGCAGCAGTGGTAAGCTAACGCTTGTTTTTAGTCTCACTAATCAAGCTTGTTAAGGATTTTAAAGCTATGATGATTCGCCTCGCACCGCTGTTACTCACCTTGTTAGCAACTATCGCCCAAGCTTTCGATCAGGGAGAAACCATAAACATACCAATGACCGAGCAAGGTCTGCTGTGGAATAAGCAAATACAGTTAGAAGCAACCTTATATAAACCCGCAGGCGAAGGCCCTTTTCCACTGGTCATCTTTAACCATGGTTCTACTGGGCCCCGCGTAATACCCGACACACTAACCATTAAGCCATGGGGATTTGGCGCTTACTTAAACAAACACAACATTGCTTTGCTAATACCAATGCGACGAGGCAGAGGTGCATCACAAGGCAGTTATAATGAATCTTACAATTGCAGTGTAAACAGCGTTGAGTCGGGCATTAACTACGCTTCGCAAAGCCTAGATGCCACCATGCAATACCTGCAGCAACAAACTTGGCTAGACCAAGAAAAGATTGTCATTAGTGGTCATTCTCGAGGAGGATTGTTATCGGTAGTTTACGCTGCGAAACACCCTCAGAAGTTTAAAGGCGTAGTTAATTTTTCCGGCGGTTGGATGGGTGGCCAATGCCAAATCAAAACCCCAATTGCCAGCAACCAAGGCCTATTTAGCAAGGCTGCGAACAACAACCCCTTGCCACACCTATTTATGTATGGCCGAAACGATCCTTATTACTCAGATAGTGAAATTGAAAGCTACGCTCAAGCTTTTAAGGAAGCCGGTGGACAGATAGATTTTCAGTTTTATTATCTAGGCTCATCAGCAAACGGCCACGCGCTTTTTTATGAGCATAGTGATTTCTGGATTGAAGGTTTTAAGCAATACATGCAACAACTAGATTTAATGTAAAATACCTAGGTGTCCTTTTTTCTCTATTTCGTTCTAAACTAATCTCTCACAAAAATGATGTACAGAAAAAGCAGATAAA
The DNA here is from genome assembly GCF_019670105.1 of Agarivorans albus. Lineage (NCBI taxonomy): Bacteria > Pseudomonadati > Pseudomonadota > Gammaproteobacteria > Alteromonadales > Alteromonadaceae > Agarivorans > Agarivorans albus. The sequence goes on from NZ_AP023032.1 coordinate 3,038,434, forward strand.
AAAAGACGTTAAAAAAAATGTAAGCTCTTGCCAGTAAACCTACTTTATCAAAACGTTTTTCCGCATAATCACCAAGTACACCATGAACAAAAAAAACGCCCTTGGTTTTAAATAAGTAAATATTCACAAGCAAAAAAGTAAGAATAAAAGCCTCCGCAAAATACGCAATTATCGGCCTTGGTTCATACCAAACCGTCGGAACAAAAACTAACACTTGGTTCAGAGCGTACGCCCCCCAAGAGAACTTATCTCCTCTTAAGAATAAATCTAAAAAAACAGGCTTTTCTGATGGAGTTTTATCAGTCATTCGCTTCTCATCCGACATATAAGCATGCTCCTTATCATTATACGAGTTGTCTACAATATACTGAGAGTTATTACTTTGCTGTTCACTTATAACATCCTTTGAATGATTACTTATAGGGAGGATTGAAGGCTTTAAGCAACATATGCAGAAATTGGGTTTAATGTTGCAAAAGCTGCCTAAGTGCCGCTACCTAATATATGCTTAGTGAATGAACTATTTAGCCCACTTTCAGATTGCACAGCATACTAACACGTCTATTGTGGGCGCTTTTCTGGGCGACTTTGTAAAAGGACAAAACTGGCAAAGTTACCACAGCGAGGTACAACTTGGCGTAAAGCTACACCGAAAAATAGATAGTTTTACCGATCAGCAAGTCAATCAACTGGGTTTAGCTCACTGTTTTCAAGCCAGTTTAAGGCGCTACTCTGGTATAGCCCTAGACGTGTATTTCGACTATTTGCTGAGTTTGCACTGGAAACAATTTTCTACCAACTCGCGTTCTGAGTTTATAAGCCAGTGTTATGAAGAACTCCAGCATTTCCCACTAACAGACAAAGCTAAACATACCGCTAGCCATATGCGTGAATATGATTGGTTGGAACAATACCAGCATCAAGACAGTGTTGCCGGCACCTTACGCGCGATTAGCCGGCGACTGCGCCGCCCAGTAAAGCTAGAGCTGCTGTACGAGGATATTCTTTGTCACACTGCAGAACTTGATGCAGCATTTTTAGCGCTTTACCCCAAGGTACTTCTACACGCTCAAGAATTTGTGAGTAACTATCAGCCTAACTAAATAGAAAAAGAGCAGCCCTTAGGCTGCTCAAATAGGTGTTACATAGCGTTTTTATTATTAGTGTCTAAATAGTAAACCTTAGCTAAATTGCTCTTCTTCGGTAGAACCGGTTAACGCGGTTACTGAAGATTGACCACCTTGAATCACGTTGGTTACTTGGTCAAAGTAGCCCGTACCCACTTCTTGTTGGTGAGCTACGAAAGTGTAGCCTCGGTCAGCAGCTTGGAACTCTTTCTCTTGAACCATGTTCACGTAGTGCTTCATGCCCTCGCCCTGCGCATAGTTGTGGGCAAGATCAAACATGTTGTACCACATGTTATGAATACCGGCTAAGGTGATGAACTGGTACTTATAACCCATGTCGCTAAGCTCTTGCTGGAACTTGGCAATGGTTTCATCATCGAGATTCTTACGCCAGTTAAACGATGGTGAACAGTTGTAAGCTAACAGCTGACCTGGGTGCTTAGCATGAATAGCTTCGGCAAATTTGCGAGCTTCTTCCAAGCAAGGTGTTGCAGTTTCACACCAGATTAAATCGGCGTACTCAGCATAAGCTAGGCCTCGGCTAATCGCTTGGTCGATACCCGCACGTACTTTGTAGAAGCCTTCAGCTGTGCGTTCGCCTTCTACGAATTCGGCATCGTAAGGGTCTACATCTGAGGTTAGCAAGTCCGCAGCGTTAGCATCTGTACGAGCAATCACCAAAGTAGGAACACCGGCAACGTCAGCTGCAAAGCGTGCTGCAACCAGTTTTTGCACCGCCTCTTGGGTTGGAACCAATACTTTTCCGCCCATGTGGCCACATTTTTTAACTGAAGCAAGTTGATCTTCAAAGTGAACACCAGCAGCACCCGCTTTAATCATGTTCTTCATTAGCTCGAAGGCGTTTAACACCCCACCAAAACCCGCTTCTGCGTCGGCAACAATTGGCAAGAAGTAGTCTAAGCCACCATTAGCAGGAGACAGACCATTGGCCCATTGAATTTGGTCGGCACGTTGGAAAGAGTTGTTAATGCGCTCAACCACTTTAGGCACTGAATCTACTGGGTATAGCGATTGGTCAGGGTACATACTAGAGGCAGAGTTATTATCGGCGGCAACCTGCCAACCCGACAAATAGATAGCTTCGATGCCCGCTTTAGCTTGCTGAACGGCTTGGCCACCGGTTAAAGCGCCTAAACAGTTAACATAACCTTTTTTAGCTTGGCCGTTTACTAAGGTCCATAGCTTCTCGGCGCCACGTCGAGCAATGGTGTTTTCAGGGATAATAGAACCACGCAGTTTCACTACTTCTTCAGCAGTATAAGGACGCTTAACGCCTTTCCAGCGAGGGTTCTCTGCCCAGTCTTTTTCTAATGCTTGAATTTGCTGTTCTCTTGTTAATGTCATGTTCAATCCCTCTTAGACTCTATTCCTCGATACAAGTAGCTTGTATCACTCATTCACGTAGTTTTTTTTGGTACCGCTATTTGTGCGGTTACTCTTTAATTAATGCCAAGCAACACAGGCTTGGAAAATACAACTCGATACTTTTAACTTTTGCTTTTTTTGTCTAAAAGTACCGAGCTAAGTTTGGAGCGCCGTATCAGCATTATTGTTGCTTTTGACTGTGGCTTTTGCTCCTTGTCTAGCCTTGTTATTAAGCTCGTTGGCCACTGCTTATTAACCTGGTCGGCTTTATTTAGCTAAGTGTTCACCTGTTTGTAAATTGCCACTGTATCTAACGTAAATTGCGACCCAAACATGTAGCTTTTACGTAGTTGTAATTACAGTTACAAAAATAAAACAGCCTCAATGATAAACACCTAACCTTGTCTTAAATCGAGATATAAATTAAACAACCGTTTAAAAACCTCCCCAAGACCCTGTTTTTTATAACACCGAGAAAAACAAAAGCAAAGCTTTATTTAAAGTATTAACTCTATTTTATTAACAAATAGTCAACCTTCCGTTTACTACCTTTGTCGAAAAAAGAAATTTAATTACGTAATATAAATACAAGTTGACGAACAAGTAACCCAAAACACCCAAGCCAATTGACGCTTACGTAAAGGTAAATCGGTTGGCTAGGTCTCATAGAAGGACAATTAGACGAAAGTTACATTATATTTAATAAGCACTTACAAGCTGTTTTAAACAACAGTTTAAAATTATATTAACGGTGTTGTTTTCGCCAACTAAGCAACTAATGATACATAAGCTGGAAAAGTTGTTATTAAACAGAAATGGATTTTTGAAGAGATCAGACCAGGGAAATGAAAAAAAATTAAATATTTTTCTCTAAAAACTAAAAAAGCTGGCCAATCGCCAGCTTTTTTATCACCTAAACCTTAGCCTTAAAGCAGCTTTTCCACTTCATCTCCGGCTAAATGGCGAATATCTTTACCTCTTACGAAGTAGATAATGTACTCAGCAATGTTTTGACAACGGTCGCCTACTCGCTCAATAGCACGTGCAGCATTTAAGGCATCTAGCACTTGAGGAATAGAACGAGGGTCTTCCATCATATAAGTCATCAACTCACGAATAAGGCGCTCGTATTCTTTATCCACCTTTTTATCTTCTTGGTGAACACTCCACGCCATTTCTACATCCATACGTGCGAAACCATCTAACACGTCATGCAGCATTTTGGCGGTGTGCTGGCCCAAGTGCTCTAAGCTACTTAGAGACGCCTTAAGCGGTTTATCCATGTTACGCTCAACCATGCGGGCAATGCTTTCTGCTGCATCACCAATACGCTCTAAATCAGCAATGGTTTTAATAATCGCCATTACAATACGTAAGTCACTAGCTGCAGGTTGGCGCTTAGCAATAATGCGAGTGCACTCTTCATCAATAGCAACTTCAAAAGAGTTTACTTTGCTGTCGGTGCTAATCACCTTGCTCACTAACTCTGCGTCAGGTCGGCTTAACAGGCTAAGGGCGTCAATCAGTTGCTGTTCAACTAAGCCACCCATTGCCATAATTTGGTTGCGCACATGATCCAGTTCAGCATTAAACTGACCAGATATGTGTTTGTTCATGTTTAACTTATCCATATCTTTTCCTCAGCGACGGTTGGGTTAACCGTAACGGCCTGTAATGTAATCTTCGGTTTGCTTCTTCGCTGGTGTTGTAAACAAGGTATTGGTATCAGCATATTCCACCATGTCGCCCATATACATAAAGGCGGTTTGGTCTGATACTCGCGCAGCTTGTTGCATGTTGTGAGTTACAATCACCACGGTGTAACGACTCTTGAGGTCGTTAATCAACTCTTCAATCGTCAATGTAGAAATTGGGTCAAGTGCTGATGTAGGTTCATCCAATAATAGCACTTCAGGTTCTATCGCAATGGCGCGGGCAATCACCAAACGCTGTTGCTGACCACCAGATAAGCCAAAAGCATTCTCGTGTAAGCGGTCTTTTACCTCTTCCCACAAGGCTGCACCACGTAGTGAGCGTTCTACGGCTTCATCTAATACGCGGCGATCTTTAATACCTTGAAGGCGTAAACCATATACTACATTCTCGTAAATAGACTTTGGGAATGGGTTTGGACGCTGAAACACCATACCAACGTTACGACGTAGCGCGGCTACGTCTACGCTTTTATCGTAAATGTTTTGTCCGTGTAGCAAGATCTCTCCGCTAATCTTACAAATATCAACCAAGTCATTCATACGGTTAATACAGCGCAGTAAGGTTGATTTACCGCAGCCCGACGGGCCAATAAAGGCGGTAACTTGCCCTTTCGGGATCTTCATCGACACATCGAACAAAGCTTGTTTGTTGCCGTAGTAAAGATCCAGGTTCTTTACTTCCAATGCAGTTTGCTCTGCAGTTAAGTTAGCCAAATCTAATTTAGTATCTCGACTATTTTCTGTATTCAAAGAAATCATTTTTTTTCCTACAAATTGCCGTTAGCTTATTGGTCTAACGTTTTAAACTTTTCGCGTAAACGGTTACGGATTTGGATGGCTGCTAAGTTTAAGCCAATAATAACCGTTACCAATAAAAATGCCGTGGCGTACACCAAAGGTCGAGCTGCTTCTACGTTCGGGCTTTGGAAACCCACATCATAAATGTGGAAGCCTAAGTGCATGAACTTGCGCTCTAGGTGAATGAACGGGAAGTTGCCATCAAGCGGTAATGTTGGTGCTAGTTTCACTACACCTACTAACATCAATGGTGCTACTTCACCGGCTGCACGGGCTACCGCCAAAATAAGGCCAGTCATAATCGCCGGGCTCGCCATAGGAATAACAATACGCCACAGCGTTTCTGCTTTGGTAGCACCTAAAGCTAGTGAGCCTTGACGCACCGCACTAGGAATACGCGACAAACCTTCTTCGGTAGATACAATCACCACTGGTAAGGTAAGAATAGCCAAGGTTAGGGCTGCCCAAATTACACCAGGTGAGCCAAAGGTCGGTGTAGGTAGTGACTCTTGATAGAACAAGGAATCAATACTGCCACCTAGCATATAAACAAAGAAACCTAAGCCAAATACACCGTAAACAATGGATGGAACACCTGCGAGGTTGATTACCGCAATGCGAATCAAACGGGTAAAGCTGTTATTGCCGGCATATTCGTGCAAGTAAATGGCTGCTACAACCCCTAGAGGCGTAACAATAACGGCCATCAACATCACCATGAATACCGTACCAAAGATAGCTGGGAATACCCCGCCTTCGGTATTAGCTTCACGTGGCTCAGACACAATAAATTTAACCGCCTGATGCCCCCAATGTGCTAGTTTTTGGAACCAGTTCATCTCATTTGGGAAGAACACATCCAATACATTATCCATTGGAATTGTCACCAACTCACCGCGCATATCACGGATAATTAATTGGTCACGGCGTGCTTCATCACGGTAAGCAAATAGTTGCTTCTCGAGTACCAAGTAGTCTTGATGCAATTGCTCGGCGTCGGCTTCAATACCGGCTAAGCGTTCAGGCGTTAGTTCATCAGCCAGCTCATACTTGCGCTGCTTTAAACGTAAACGCTCTAGGCTGTAGTTAATGCCACCAATATCATGACGCTGCAGCGAGTCGGCTTGATCAATAATGCCATTAGAGCGCTCTAACAACTCAAACAGCTTTTCGTGGTCAGCATCATCAGCAGCATTAATGGTGGTGTCACCTTTAACAATACCTTCAACGTAACCGTAAAAGTTACCGTTGGTGCGACGCTCAACTACTGCAATGCCTTCGGGCTGCTTTTTCGATAAGATTTCATTCTCGGTTAACCAACGAAAATCTAAGTTTACGTATTCACGGTTACCAGTCTTAATCAAAAAGCGCTCTACAAAATCGCCATCTAAGCCTTCTAAATTTGCACCAGAGGCTTTTAAGCGCTCAATAGGCACAAGCTCGGTGTCATACAACTCGCCAATCACAGTTTGAGTTTCACCAAACTGTTTGACTTCCATTTCAAGTACAGGACTTGGCCAGAAATAGACCAGACCGCGTGCGGCAATTAACAGCAGCAATCCAATCACTGCTACTAAGCTTATGCTTACCGCACCCGCTGTCATCCAAATCCACGGGTTACCTGATTTAAACCACTTATTCATCGGTTAGTTCCCATATCCCTATTTACAGCGAGCTGTATTTGTCGCGCAGACGTTGGCGCACAAATTCAGCAATGGTGTTAAATGCAAAGGTAAATACAAACAATACAAAGGCTGCTAAGAACAGCACTCGGTAGTGAGAGCTTCCCACTTCAGACTCTGGCATCTCTACCGCAATATTTGCCGACAAAGTACGCATGCCTTGGAAGATACTCCAATCCATTACTGGCGTATTACCGGTGGCCATAAGTACAATCATGGTTTCACCCACTGCGCGGCCAAGGCCCATCATTACCGCCGAGAAAATACCCGGGCTAGCGGTTAAAATCACCACTTTAGTGAGGGTTTGCCAAGGCGTGGCACCCAATGCTAAAGAGCCATTACTCAAATGCTTTGGCACCGAGAAAATTGCGTCTTCTGCAATAGAGAAAATCGTCGGAATAACCGCAAAGCCCATGGCTAAACCCACCACCATAGAGTTACGTTGGTCGAAGTTAATGCCTAGCTCGTTGGTTAGGTATAAACGTGCATCGCCGTCGAACATCCATTGCTCAAGCGCTGGACTAATTTGGATACAGCCCCAGCCAATAAACAAAACAACTGGAATAAGTACGATTGCATCCCAACCTTCTGGCAGCAACTGGCGTACTTTCTTCGGCATTTTTGACCAAGCAAAAGCAGTGAGCAAAAAGCCTACCGGTAGCAACAACATAATGGCAATTACGCCAGGTAAGTTGTCTTCAATTAATGGCGCTAACCATAAACCCGCCAAAAAGCCCAAAATTACCGTGGGTAAAGCTTCCATAATTTCTACGGTAGGCTTAACCACTTTGCGCAGAGGCGCTGACATAAAGTAAGCAGTGTAGATAGCCCCAGCTAAAGCAATAGGCGCTGCAAACAACATCGCGTAAAAAGCGGCTTTAATGGTACCAAAAGAAATTGGCACTAAGCTGAGCTTAGGCTCAAAGTCATCACTGGCTGAGGTTGATTGCCATACATATTGCGGCTCAGGGTAACCTTCGTACCAAATTTTGCTCCACAAGGCGCGCCACGTTACTTCTGGGTGCTCGTTATCTACGTGATAAAACTCAAGACCGTTTTCAGTCTCAGTGAGTAGACCACTGGCTCGCGGTGAGAAAGCTAAACTAAAGGCTTTAGCATCGGTCATTTCACGAACTAAACGGCCACCGCCGGTTGTGTGGAATAAGGTAATAGAGCCATCTTCCCCACTTACAGCAAAGCCCTTACGGAAGTACTCAACGCCAATTTCGTTTACTTTAGCGCCTGCATCAAATTCACGAATTTGCGTAAGCTTACGTACCCCATCTTTTGCAACATCAAACCACTGGCTTACTTTGCCATTGTCGTTTGCAACAATTAATGAACTTGCACCGGTTAGTAAGGCAATATCAGTGACATTGCTGTCGGTGCTATTAATAAAGTCCACTGAATTTAAGCGCACATTATCAATATCGGAGATATTGTAGTTAGCCAGCTGATTGCCGTTACGAATGTATAAACGGCGTAAGTCTGGCGTTACCAAAATTTGATCGATGTTGCTTGGCAAGCTAGGAATATCGGCCGTTTCGGGCAGCCATTCCAAAGACTCACTAAACATGTCTTCTTCGGCTTCGTAACGAACCAACAAGCCTCGGCCATCAGCGGTAACTGCTGCCACCACAGCCGACTCTTCTTGACGCTCAAAAGCCAACTGCTCAATGGCTTGGCCTTGTGGGTCAATAACTAGCGCTTGCTCACCCATCGGGTAAGCAATGCTTGGCGTAATCAAACGCTTGTCGTTAGGGTAACTAATACCAAATTTAGGTGAAACTATGTAAGCCAAGCCATCACTGGTACCGTAAGCCACCAAACCTTGGTTTGGCACTGTGCGGTCTGACGCAGTAATGTCTGCTTCAACTTGATAGTCTTGAAACTCGCGCTGGCTATCGATTAGGTTAAAAAAGCTTAACTGCCCGTCTTCATTAAAGCGGTAGGCAATTTCGTTTTGCTCTTCAACACCAATAGCCACTGTGGCACTGCTATCTTGTAACGGAATCGTTTTAGATTTTTCTAAACTCGCGCCGTAGAAGATAGGTGCAACTACATATAATAAATAGAAGAAAATTAAGATCAGTGCTAATAGAACAACAATCCCGCCAGCACTTACGCTGTAGCGGGTTAGTCGGTCCTTAATTAGCCGCTGAGCACTACTATTAAATGACACTGACTGCGTCATATATCCCTCACAATTTAATAGGTCTGGCGAAAGTATATGGCAGTTTTATGACAGTATTGTTACAGGGTGAAATACTAAAAAAAAAGTCACAATTGGGTGGGATAAAAAACGTTCACCAACTATGATTAACAAGTGTATGTTACATTTGTATGTACCTAATATTACAAAGAAATTATATTGCATGCTTGGCTGGCTTTTTACCCAAGCGCAGCTTTTAGTAGCTTCCTAATTACTTAAAAGCTATGCATACTTTAAACCCTCAGAAACATCGCTAATAGTTTGCTGTCATAAAACTATTGTGCGCTAGGCTATGGAGCAACAAGATGAAACAACTCGTGGTAAGTGTAATTGGCAAAGACCGACCTGGTATCGTTGATCAATTATCCTCATTAGTCGTTCAACACCAAGGTAACTGGCTAGCCAGCAGCCTAACCGAACTTGCTGGTCAATTTGCCGGAATATTGCACTTAGAAGTTGATGAACAGCACCTCAACGCACTTAGCCATGATCTACTTAACCAAGAAAATCTTTTGGTAAATATTGCTGAGGGCGATAGCAGTAATAGTGAAGAACAACAGCAAGTAGCAATAACCGTTACCGCGAATGACCGTGTGGGCATTGTGCAAGAGGTGACTCAAGCGCTAAATACACTGGGCGTAAGCTTAAGCGAGATTAATACTCACGTTGCCAGTGCTCCCAACTGGGGAGGCCTAATATTTACTGCTAATCTCACAGTGCCATGCGCCGACGATGAACAACTGGGAGCGATTCAAGAGTCTTTAGAGTCACTAGCCGATGACCTGATGGTAGATATTGAACAAGACTAATCCCTTTTTAAGAAGTAAGTACTAAAGGTGAATAATGAGCGACAGTCTATATATAGAAAAAGAGTTAAGTTGGCTTTCGTTTAACCAACGGGTCTTGCAAGAAGCCCAAGACCATTCAGTACCAATTATCGAACGTGTTCGATTTTTAGGTATTTTTTCCAACAACCAAGATGAGTTTTATAAAGTAAGGGTTGCCGCCTTAAAGCGCCGTATCATCCTTAACGAACTTAAATCTAAAGATGATGGATCAATCCAACTGCTCAATGACGTGCAGGCCAAGCTGGCAGAATTACAGCAAGATTTTGACGATACCTATCGCGAAATCATTCTCACTCTTGCTCGTCGAAACATCTTCTTAATTAATGAAGACCAGCTTAGCGACAACCACCAAAACTGGGTAAGAAAATACTTTAAAGACAAGGTGCTGCGTCATATTACGCCGATCGTATTGACCAAACGTACCGACTTGGTTCGCTTTTTAAAAGACGAATACACCTACCTCGCGGTAGAAGTAAAAAAGGCAGATAAAGAAAGCCACCTATTGATTGAGATCCCAACCGACAGCTTACCGCGTTTTGTGGTACTGCCGCCCGATGGCTCAAAAACCCGTAAAACCTTAATCATTTTGGATAACATCATCCGCTTCTGTTTAGATGATTTGTTACGAGGGTTTTACGAATACGATTCAGTTGCGGCCTATTCAATCAAAATGACTCGAGATGCCGAATACGATCTTACAGACGAAGTAGACCAAGGCCTGCTAGAAAAAATGTCTGAGGGTATTAAGCAGCGTTTAACCGCCGAACCAGTGCGCTTTGTTTACGATAGAGAAATGCCCAACAGCATGGTGAAGCGTTTAAGTAAAATGCTGCACATTTCTAAACTTGACCACAGCGTAAGTGGTAGCCGCTACCATAACTTTAAAGACTTTATTGGTTTTCCAAATGTTGGCAGAAAGTACTTAGAAAACCCTAAGCTGCCTGCTCTGAACTGCCGTGACTTCGACAGCTTTGATACGGTATTTAATGCCATTAGCGCGCGAGATATTCTACTCTACTACCCGTATCATAAATTCCGTTATATTTCAGAGTTTGTGCGCCAAGCGTCTTTTGACCCCAAAGTCACCAGCATCAAAATCAATATCTACCGTGTGGCGAAAAAGTCTCACTTAATGAACTCACTAATTGATGCCGCTAACAACGGCAAGCGAGTTACCGTGGTTATTGAACTACGCGCTCGCTTTGACGAGGGAGCCAACATTGGCTGGGCACAAATGCTCACCGATGCTGGTGTAAAAGTTGTTTTTGGTGTTCCTTCGCTAAAAGTACATTCAAAGTTATTATTGGTCACCCGCAAAGAAGACGACCAACGGGTGTATTACAGCCATATTGGTACCGGAAACTTCCACGAAAAAACGGCCAAAATTTACACCGACTTTGCACTGTTCACCAAAAACCAAGAAATTGGCCAAGAGGTGGAAAACGTATTTCGCTTTATCCAACAGCCCTATCGTCGTTTTAAATTCCAGCACCTTATTGTATCGCCTAACGATACACGCCGACGGTTGTTTAGCTTAATAGATTACGAAATCAATCAAGCTAACGCCGGAAACCCTGCGGCAATCACGATTAAAGTGAACAACTTAGTCGACAAAGGCGTAGTCACTCGTTTGTATGCGGCCAGTAAAGCTGGGGTTAAAATCCGTATGATTATTCGGGGCATGTGTTCATTAGTGCCAGGGCTTGAAGGCAACAATGACAACATAAAAATCATCAGTATTGTTGACCGCTTCCTTGAACATCCGCGAGTATTCCACTTCCATCACAGTGGCGAAGATCAGGTTTATATTGCTTCTTTTGACTGGATGACCCGTAACATTGAAGAGCGTGTTGAAGTTGGCGTGCCAATCTACAACGATGAGCTAAAACAGCGGGTGATTGACCTGTTAGACCTACAGTTTGCTGACACCACCAAAGCACGCATTATCGATGCCAAGCAGCAAAATCAGTATGTACAACGTGGTAACCGCCGTAAGATCCGCTCCCAAGTTTGGACTCACGATTACTTAAAGGCGATTGAATCTAAACCTCGCCGTAAAGTTGTGGAAGAAGACAATCCCTAAGCTTCTCACTAAACAAAAGGCCGCTAATTAGCGGCCTTTTGTTTAGGATGGGTCATGCAAACTTAGCGAGATGGCTCTAATTCGTGGCTCAATTGTGCTAAATATGCCTTCATATACTGGCTGCGTTGCTCCGCTTCACGTTTAGCCGCGTCGGTATGCACAGTATCTGCAATATTTAGCAACTTAGTAAAAAAATGATCAATGGTATATCGACTGTCATCCGGCTGCCGTGCCTCACACATTGGGTCTACATCACAATAAAGTGTACGTTGCAGGCTAGCACCCACTTGAATACAGCGACTAATACCTATGGCGCCTAGCGCGTCTATACGATCTGCATCTTGGACAATCTTTGCTTCAAGGCTTGTTGGCTTAATACCTGCGCTGTAACTATGGGCTTCTATTGCATGATGAATTTCACTTAAGTAATGAGTTGGGTAAGCAATTGACTTAAGAAAATCAATTGCCTTTTCTGCCGCTAAACTAGAAGCCTGCCTGCGCCGAGGGTGATTTTTAGGCAGTGATACACAATCGTGTAACCAAGCGGCTGGAGCCACTACTTCAAGTTTGCCCTCTTCTTGTTTACACAGGTAGGTAGCCAATTTAACGACTCGCTCAATATGGTCGATATCGTGGGCAGTATCACTGGTCTGCAGCCCCTGTAAAAACTGTCTGCAACGAGTCTCTAATTGCTTAATCATAAAGCTCAGAATAAGAGGTTAGTTAATGGGCGTAAACTACCCAAAAGCCCATTTCGAGTCAAAGCTACTAGATCAATTCTTCTCGGTTTCATCATCACTAAAGCAAGTAAAAGCCCGCTCAACTTTACGTGATTAAAGCTAGAAAAAGTGTTTACACAAATGATTTTATCATTCATTATTTAATGATAATCGATAAATAAATATCTTTTATCAGGAAAACTGCCTATATGGAGAAGCAAGGGTATGCAATCACTAGAAGCAATTAGTATCGTTGGTAAACGGATGCGACTAATGCTATGGGGCTTAGTTGCCTTAATTTTAATTTGTTTGGTGGGTTTCCCTAGCGAACTGGGCTTAGATATTGAACCAATGAAACACAGCCCTTGGGTATTTAGTTTTCACACGGTTATGGAAATGCTGTTTGGTTATCCCGAACTTATCTTAGAGAACGGTCAAATCATCGACAATGACCTGCATTTTGCTCCCGCTGAACCACTGTCACTCACTATGCGCCTTGTTGCAGTGGCTATATTTTTCACCACTAGCCTCATTATGGCTTGTTTGATTTGGCAAATTGACCGTTTGTTCTTAGCCTACAGTAAAGGCAAGGTTTTCACTCAAGAAACCACTCGCAGTTTTCAATATATTGGCTGGGCATTAGTTGCGCTATTTACAGTAAACAGTATTGCGAGCTATCTCATCGAGCAATTAGTGTTTCCTATGGAAATGCCGATTGGCTTGCCTTTCCCACCACCTCCAGAAGATGTATTTGGCTTTATGCCACCGCCGCCTCCAGAACACCTATTTGGCCTTATTCCACCGCCTCATGAATGGGTAAGCTTGGAGTATATACAGTTAGACTTCCCATTACTTCTAGCAGGCTTGTTTATGATTATGGTCGCCCACGTGATGAAGTTGGGCATGCAAATTCAAGCCGATGTTGACGCAACCATTTAGCAGGAGCGAGCAATGACGATAGTAATTAATCTAGACGTAATGCTAGCCAAAAGAAAAATGCGTTTGAACGATCTGTCAGACGCTGTGGGCATATCCGTTCAAAACTTATCGATTTTGAAAACAGGCCGCGCCAAAGCCATTAGGTTTTCAACACTAAGCGCAATTTGTCAGGTTTTAGAATGCCAACCTGGCGATTTACTCGAGTATCAGCCGGAGCAAGATGCTCGCTAATTCGATAAGACCAAACAGCAGAATTCAATAAAGTTACAAGGAACTAAACATGAACTACCGACTTAAACAAAACCTAAGACTGTTCGCACCTGTTCTTGCTTTTGCATTCTATTTTTCGGGTTTGCACGCAGAAGAAGTTCGCAATCTAGAAAACTTAAGCGACCCGTTTGTAGTAGTAGATTATGATGCCTCTATCGCTAACTTACCGAGCGATAAACAAGCTCTTGCAAGAGACTGGCGAAAGCAAATGCTCGCGTTAGAACAGCAATTAGAAAACGCTGAAAACAACGATAAGCTCAAAGTAAACGTCACCTTCAATACACTTTATCAGCAGTTAGATCAGCTATTCGCTGACAACCAAACTGATTTGATAAAGGTAAATGTACTAGCAAACTTAAGTAACGAAGAACAATTACAAGCTTTGGAGCTATGGCGAGATATCCAACTTAAAGAGATAGATCTGCTAAGTCACAATTATAGTGAAACCGAAGAACAAGAATTGTACAAAAAATACGCGAAGCTAGACGCAATTTTAGCTTCTATTGATTAGTTAAACTATTATATTGCAATTGAACGAATGTTCGATTAAACATCTTCTATTAGCCTCTAGCCAGCGTGAAATATAGCGATTGCTAAGATACCCAAGCAATCGCTTATAAAGCTGCATATCATTGTCCGCGCCCTCTTTTTATAAAGCCTTTACACTTTCTCACATGTCAATTTCGTTATCTCACAAGACGTTGAATTTCTTTGCTTAGTTTGACCAATTCTTGAGTTTTCACTATTCGATTTGACCTAAAAATTATATCAATCCAATACTAAGGAGTAACAAAAAATACACATTAGAATCACGTTGATAAACGTGCTCTTTAACGAGTGGTATGGTCACGCTACAGGAAATCATGTGTGACTAGTTCGTTGGTAACTTTAACGGAATAGGGACACCTAAATGAAAACTCCAATGTTAGCGCTAACATTAACCCTTAGCTCTTTACTCTTAACCGCTCCAAGCACGGTAAGTGCGGCAAGCATAGGCAAAACCATCTGCGATCCAGCAGCGGATTCCGGCAACGGGTATGGCTCTGGTTACTACGGCGGCCACTTTTATTCATGGTTTGAATTAAGCCAAAACAACATTAAAACCTGTGATGTAAAAATTGGTTTTTATAACGATGCCGGCCGCCACTATCGCGCTGAATGGAATATGGCAAAATCTTGGGGTGAAGATGCCATTGGCGGACTTGGCTGGGATAAAGGGGCGAGATATCGCAAGATTGGTTACAACGTTGGCGAGCTAACCAGTAACTCCAATATTCAAAAAGCCTTAGTAGCCCTATATGGTTGGTCATGTAGTGGCAGTACCTCGCAAGAATACTATGTTGTAGATACTTGGAAGGGGCCTGGGCAATTTGTACCTTGGGATGAAAATGCTGGCGCGCCGGCAAAAAGTAAAGGCACCGTTTACGCCAATAACGCCACTTACGATGTATACCTTGTAGACCGCAACGGCGCACAATATTGTGGCAGTGGAGAAAACCGAAGCTTCAAACAATTTTGGAGCGTACGCCGTTCACCCACTGCCCACGGAAACAACCAAGAGCTAAATTTTGGCCCACATGCCAACCGCTGGGATAATTCCGATCTAGGTTTTAAAACAGATGGATTAGCCAATGGTTACCAAATCTTAGCCATTGAGGTGTTTGGCGATGCAAACATCAATCACAAAGGTGCTGTAGACCTATCGCTTTGGTTACGATAGTGCCTAACTAAACCTAATACGAAGCTAAGTGTTGTGTAACGCTTAGCTTCGAAACGCATGGCAAGAAGCAATTATGAAGACTTATGGATGGGTACTCTCTTTAGCTGGCTCCTTTATCGCGGGCTACCTCGTTGCTGTTATCTACCATCCAAAGTCTAGCACTGAGGTTTTCTATCATGAAAACTCACAAACAGATTTAGCAACACTGGAAAACCCTGTAAATAGCAGTGCTAAAAATACAGATTTATTATTTAGAAATAGTAACTTAGAAGATAATTTCGCCAATCAGCCTGTTAGCAAACCAGCACAGGTTCTCGTTAAACACACTCCAGATAACATAGAGCTAAGCAACAAAGCACAGAATGAAGCTAAACCAAATAAAGCAGCCCAGTTCGATGCACTAAAGCACGCTATACAAAATAATCCTGCAAGCTTAGCGAACTCAATTGAGCAACTAGCCGTGCTTAACGTAGATAACCCTGATTTTGATTTACTACTCTCTGCTATTCAAAGCAGCGCTATCCCAAACAGTGAGCAAGCCTTGCTGGGCTTAGCAGAGCAGTACGCCATGCTAAGTGATGCCCAGTCTCAGCAGAAGTTTCTTTCGCTGCTAAGCAGCGCTTCGGAAATTAAGTCTCCGCTGCTGGTACAAGGCTTGGTAGACCTAGCAACACTAGAGCAAACCGATACCAATACACGAGTAGAAGCCTTAAGTTTGTTAAAGCCTTATCAAATCACAGATCCAGAGCGACAAGTAATTACGAGTGAATTGGAACAGCAAGTACTAACAGCCAATGGTGATGAAGCAGAAATGTTGCTATCTCAGCTGATGCGCTTTAGCCACAATCAACAGCGCTCAGGCATTGCTAGCGATATGCTTTATAACAGTTCACAAGCAATCCAACTTGCAGTACTAAACAACATTAATAGCGGCAGCATTCCTGCAGCGGATGACTTGAAAACCAAGCTATTAGATATGGCCAGCGATCAACAAGATTCCTTGTGGTTTGAAGCACAGCAAACCCTACTCACCTCTTTTGATTTAAGCCAACAAGAATACGCACGTCTTAGCGCTAACTAACTTAGCTTAAGCTTGGCGCGTTACGTTAATCAACATCGCGGTTTCTGGATCCATAATGGGTAACTGTAAGCCTAAGTTCATTAAACTCTCACCGCTAAGCAGACATGTTTTCTCAAGCCAGTTAGGAAACTTTTTCATAATGTGTTTAAAGTCTGGTTTATCCAATACTTCAACTTTATAAAGGGCTTGAGGCTGTAAGTTGATTAGCTTTAGTCTGCCCGGCAAAGTGTAAGCTGGCATAGACAACTGCACCGCCCAGTATACGCCTTCGCCTTTATCTTGGTCTAACACGCCATAAGCTTGCCAGCTATTATCACTAGCATTTAACTGATGAAAAGTGCCGGAATGCAGCAAGGGCCTCAGTGATTTATGTAAGGCAATATAGTGCGCAAACTGCTCTCGCTCTTTGGCATCAACTGCTACTGGATCTAACTCTACGCCCATATGGCCAACCAATGCGGTTAACCCCCTAAACCCAATGCTATGTTGTCGATAGGTGGTGTGGCTATGGGCAAGGCCAATGTGTGAGCCCATCACTTCTGGTGGGAAAAAGTACAACATCGCTGGCTGCATAATTTGTCGCTCTAGCGCGTCATTGCTATCTGAGAGCCAAAATCGATGGCTGCGCTTTAAAACTTCGTAGTCAATGCGACCGCCGCCCGAGGAACAGCTTTCGATTTCCAGCTCGGGGTGGCGTTTAGCCAATTCGTCCACCAAGGCATAAAAGGCTTGAGTTTGACCATGCACCGCCGCTTCACCTAGGTGGCTTGGTTGAACTAGCTCGCGGTTCATGTCCCACTTAATATAGGCAATAGCATATTCACTTAACAGGCTATCTAAGCGCTCAAGCAAATAGGCAAACACCTGAGGATTTTGTAAATCGAGTACATATTGGTAACGACCCGTTTTTTGTTGATAACCGGCCTGCCCCAATACCCATTCAGGGTGTTTACGATACAAATTTGAGTCGGGGTTAACCATCTCTGGTTCAAACCATAAACCAAACTCCATGCCTAATGCATGCACATGGTTTATCACTTCTTCTAAGCCTTGCGGATACTTTTGGTTATCTAAAAACCAATCTCCCAAACCTGCTTTATCGTGCTCTCGACCAATAAACCAGCCATCATCAATAATAAAGCGCTCTACACCAATATATGCTGCTAAGCTGGCCATTTGCTTAATGTAAGCAGGATCGTGGTCAAAATAGATCCCTTCCCAGGTGTTAAGGTGCACCGGTCTTGCTTTATCTGCTTCAGGAAAGCGAAGAATGTGACTACGCACATAATGGTGAAAGTTAGCGCTCATTGCGTTTAAGCCAGTGCTGGCGTAAGTCGCCATCAACTCTGGAGTTTGGTAACTTTCGCCTTTAGTCAAGCGAACTTCACCACTAAGCAATAACTCTTCGGCTTGTAACCAACGTCGCCCATCGGTTTTTACACCGCTTTGAATACGGTGATTACCACTCCAAGCGAAATGAAAACCAAACACTTCTCCCACTTGGTGAGAAAAACCTTTGCTGCCGATAATCGCTCCCGGAAAATACTGGTGTGAAGTACGCCCACGACGGTTCTCTTGGCTTATTATCCCCCGCTCCAAGGGCTGACGGTGCTGCTGAAACTCTTTAGTCCAGCGGCCATGTAATGATAACAGTTCATCGCAATAGGCTGGCAAAGGCAGGGCCAGCGCCAAGCGCTGCAAATTATAAGCTTGTTCGCCAAGGTTAGTTACCTTACTTTGCAAGGTAAGCACATCACTCGCCTCATCAAGGCTTACACTTAAGCTAAGCGCTAATTCTGCACGGCTATCTACGGCTTCTACAATTAACTTGCTATGACCTTCAAGGGTGGCGTTAGCGGTAAAGCTTGGGCACCAATCTTTACCGGCGCGGTTTCCCTCTAAGCCTGGGCTCGAGAACCACCCTTCACTGGCCTCGGGGCAAAGGGTTAACGGCACGTCTTCATCTAAGCTTGCTTCAGGCACCGGCCGGCTAATGGCATCCAGCAAGGCTTCATCGATTGGGCCATTAAGCTTTGCGCCCCAATAAATGATTTCTGGTAGGCTGTTGGTTTGCTTTAACAGCAAGCTACTGCTTCGCCCGAATAAATGAAACAAGCTCATAGCAACTATCCTTGTGCGGTAAAATCAATGTGGTAGCTAAAGTAGTTCTCTAGTACCTGATGTTTAGGGTGTACCGAAGGACTCCAAGAGTCATCTCCCCCTACTCCTTGGTGGGCAACATCTAAATGTACAAACACACTGCCACTGTCTTTAAGCTGATAATTATGTGTTGCGTCGCTTAAGTCTTGCTGGCTAAAACGACTCGCTGTCATTTGCAAACTCGGTTGGCAGTGCAGCTCTACATTCAACTGCTGTTCATGCTTAAGAGACAACTGCCTGACCTCTCCCCTCCCGCCATTTTCACTAGGGAAAATATAGGGGGTATGCAAGTTATCGACAGTTTCACTATAGCGGCTGACGGTAGCAGCGGCTAAACGGTCTCGGTAATTTTCATGTGGACCCAAACCAAACCACGACAGCTCACTAAATTGTTTGTCTAGGCTTAAGCTCAGCCCAACCCTTGGCAGAGGCGGCAAGTAAGCAGCGGCGTTCACCTCACAATCAAAAGCCACCTTGTCGGCGCTAATCACATAACGGTGTAACACCTTAAAAGCGGTTTTCTGCTGATGGCGATACTCGCTACTGCATTCCACAAGCCAGCATCCGTTGCTAAGTTGAGAGAAATTAAAATCTAAAGCTTCACGTTTTAATTGATGAAGACCAGCACTTTGCCAACGGGCAATCCACGAGTTGGGATCCATTTGGCTAGCTTCACTTACTCCAATATCATTATCGAGCGGAGCACGGTAAAAATTATCAACCGGTGCGGCGGTAAACAACTGCTTTTCATTTACTGTCCAAGCTAGCCATTGCGCGCTAACACAATCAAATTCAAGCAGCTGCTTTGAGCTCTCAAAGCGTATTCTGCGATCTTGCTGAGTGCATTTAACTTCAGCTTTATTTAATGGTTTAGGGCTATTTAAACCGCCAAAGGCTAACTTAAATTGTTGTTTTGCCAAACTATGGCCAGCCAGTGCCCAAGCAGTAGCCTGTTTCAGTTTAATGTTTATAGTTAGCCAAAACTCACCACTAGTTTGAGTCGCTAAATCTTGCATGGCTGCCTTTGGCAAACACATTATTTGCTGCTCACCAGCTTGCAAGCTTAAGCTAAACTCGCCTTGGCTAAATAGCTCGCCATTGCGCTCTATTCGCCACTCCCCTGCGGTGTTACTACTATCATTTACTAAGTGCTCATTGCTGATTAACACCTCACCCTTGGCTAGGTTTTCTGCACTTATCTGCCAGTATTGCTGTAAATACTTAATTTCATGCAAACTAGGGTGGGGGCTGCGATCTGGGAAAATCAACCCGTTAATACAAAACTGGCGATCATTAGGTTGGTCGCCAAAATCGCCCCCATAAGCCCAGTATGTTTCTCCAGAATCACTTTGCTTGGTAATACCTTGGTCGACCCAGTCCCAAATAAAACCGCCCTGCAAGCGAGGATGCAAACGAAATGCTCGCCAGTACTCTTCAATACTTCCCAAGCTGTTGCCCATCGCATGGGCATACTCACACAAAATAAGCGGACGCTGTTCGTTAGGGTCGGCAATATGCGCGGTAATCGCTCGCTTAGGGATCCCTTCTCCTGCGGTATCCCAATCGACTCGAGCATACATTGGGCACAAAATATCAGTAGCGGGAGTATCGGCCCCACCCCCTTCGTATTGAATGGGACGACTTTGATCTGCTTGTTTCAACCAGCCATACATTGCATCGTGATTGCTGCCGTAACCAGACTCATTACCCAAAGACCAAATAATGATCGACGGATGGTTTTTGTCACGTGCTACCATGCGGGTTACTCGCTGCATGTAAGCATGCATCCACTGCGGATCGTCCGACAAACGTTTCATCGGAAACATACCATGGGTTTCTAGGTTGGTTTCATCAACTAACAATAATCCGTATTCATCACAGAGCTCATACCAACGTGGGTGATTAGGATAATGCGCGGTGCGTACAGCATTAAAGTTGTTCTGCTTAAGCAACTTTATGTCTTGCAACATAGTGGCTTCGGTCATCACGTGTCCAAGCTCTGGGTCATGTTCGTGGCGGTTTACCCCACGAATTAACACCGGTTTGCCGTTGAGTTTCAATAAACCATCGCTAATTTCTACGCAGCGAAAGCCCACCGAGCTTTGTTCCACTTCCAGTACGTTTCCTTTAGCATCCAATAAACTTAAGACCGCTCTGTACAAATTAGGCTGTTCGTCACTCCAGAGCTTAGGTTCAACAACAGTGCTGCTTAAAAAGATACGATCGGCAAAGCCGCCTTTTTCATCCACCGACAAATTGTTGGTGGATTCTCGCACTGGGTTAGCGAATACCGCGCCATCACCGTCATAAAGCTGCAACTCAATTTGGTAGCCGTCTAACTGCGCTAAACTAGCCCCAGCCAGTTGAACCTCTACTTGCAACTGCGCATCTCGATAACAAGCGTCTAGTTGGGTATGGATGCTAAAGTCTGCAATATGGACTTGCGGCTTAGCGTAAATGCTCACGTCACGAAAAATGCCGCTTAACCACCACATATCTTGATCTTCTAGGTAACTCCCATCACTCCAGCGATAAACAATCACACACAGTTGGTTGGTCCCCTCTTGTAAAAAAGGCCCAATATCAAATTCGCTGGCTAAACGGCTATCTTGTCCGTAACCCACTTGTTGGCCATTTATAACTACGTGAAAGGCAGAGTTAACCCCTTCAAAACGCAAACGCACTTGTTTATTAGCCCAAGCAGCTTGGTAGTTAAACTCTGTACGATAAACCCCCGTAGGGTTATCACTAGGCACGTAGGGAGGATTTACTTCAAAGGGGTAAATGACATTGGTATAAATGGCTTTATCAAAGCCCTGTAACTGCCAATTACCAGGCACTGCTATGCTTTTCCAACTACCCTTGCTGCCAGCAATTAGCGCATCACTCAATTGCTCAGGCTGTTTGAGCAAACAAAAATTCCACTGCCCATTTAAACTGAGCTGATGCTCTGCCTGTTGCAGATTTAAGGCTGCATCTAAGCCACTATATGAAGCTAAAGGTACATGTGAGGGTAAGCGATTACGCTCAGTAACAGAGGGATTTTCCCAATCTTTTTGGGCTAACAGTGTGGCGCTTACTCGCGTCATTCTTATCTCCATAAACCAAGTAGTACAATGTAGGCGCTTGTTATCTAACTGCTAAGCCCTAACGGGCGGATATACCAATTGCAGTGATAACAAGTTTATTGGCTGATTTTAGTTGGCCTATCTCCGCAAAAATGAGAGCGTACTCACGAAAGCAGGAAAACGTTTACACAAAAGTAAATGAAATGTAACTACTAGCGAGTAGTTACATTTGGTTTAGTAGAAAAACAAAGCGTAAAGCGCTTAGGAAATTTGGGGATTTTTGCGTGCTAGTCGCGCACTAATCACCCCAAGAACAGCAAGTATGAATATGCCAAAGGTACTTGGTTCATTGATACGCGTAATAGAAGGATCGGAAGGGTCTCGCGCCCAAACGTTTAAGTGCGATATAGCCTGGGCACTATTCCCATTCGGATTAAGAAAATCCCCAGTATTTAAACTACCAGATAGCTTATACGGGGTATTAAAGTTTAAACTTGAAGCGGGATAATCACTTAATTCCTGAGCAAAAATATCGATAAAGTCGAAGTCGTAAAGTATAAAACCATTACCCGCTTTTATAGAGAACACAAGATGGTCGAAAGTCGCCTCACCTAACAACTGAGATACTTGGTCGATAATACTTGGATCGGTTTCTATAACCCAATCTACTGCCTTGCACTCGCCGTTATCATCATCCACACAAGTAAACGTCATGTTTAGCAGAGCGTCGATATCAAGGAATAATCCACCACTAGCAATTGGCCCTGCCTGATCATAGTTCACCGCTAATTGGTCATTCTGCCCTATCGCGCCACCTACACTAGCCAAGTGAATCCAGCCTGGGTCATCGGCAATGCCTGCAGGAAAGTCATCCAAATTTTGCAGCTCTTCTGGCTCAATAAAAAATAAAGAGTTATCAGGCCCATACTTAGTATTGAGCAAACCATCGTCTTTTTGACCAATATTCACCTGAGGATCGTTCGCGTTGCCGTCATCATTTCCATCAAACACCAAACAAGCACTGGCAGAATAAGATGGATTGACGCCTCCCAACAATTCACTTGCCTCTCCTGATTCCATAATAGAATTTAAGGTAGCACGAGAGGGGTCACACACTCCGCCCACCACGAAGCTTGTTACTGGTGTAGCCCAAAGGCTGAAGGAAGATAGAATGGCAAAGAAGCCGACCACAATAGGCAAAGTTTTCATAAAACTAACGCTCTTTTTGGTATAGCCGATGCTGATAACGATACCAATAAAGTCCCATTATTAGTGATATCTAAGTAAAAGCATAAACTAAGCCACCAGTTATAAGTAACCTCATTTCAATAACTTGAATTTTCTAATAAAAAATCAAATTATCAGCATGTAAAAAACTTGGACAGTTGTAACAACTATTTTACACTGATAATTTTATCTAATAATCAGTTACTTACTAATAAGATTTAGATAGAGCGAACGCACTTCAATTGCTACACTGCGGCAAAGAATTGCAATAGGAAAAACAATGACCACCGTATACTACCTACAACAAACTCAGCTTGAGCAACTCAACGCTAAGCCCCTTCCAGAACATGTAAGAATTGAAGAAGTAAAAACCAATCAGGCTGAGCTAAGTCGCCAGTTTTATAGCGAAGTAGGAAAACACTGGCAATGGAACGATAAGCTTGTGTGGACAGAGCAACAGTGGGCCGACTATACCCAGCCAGCAAACTTACGAACCTTTGGCGCTTATTCAGGTGAGCAATTTGTCGGTTACTTTGAACTAAATAAACATCAAGATAACAGTGTAGAAATCATCTACTTTGGTCTAGATAAAGCATTCTTTGGCCAAGGCTTAGGCGGCGGTTTACTCAGCCAGTGCATTAAAACGGCATGGCAATGGCAAGCAACACGTGTATGGGTACACACCTGTGATTTAGACCACCCGGCAGCACTTGCTAACTATAAAGCTCGAGGTATGGCGCTTTATAAAACCGAGCTTGAAGAATAAAATTGGCGTTCATCCTATTTCGATGAACGCCAACTAGGGTCTGTTGATCTTTGATGTTAAAATTTTGTTCGAGATAAGCGGGCTTTAATCGCGGCGAGCACTTAGAAGCCTAGTGGGCTAAGCAAGAAGTGCTTAACAAAGAGTAAAGTTCGCTTATCCGAACCCTTCGGGCAGCATTTCTTAGCCATTTATTCAGCGTTAGCGAGTGATAATTAAGCCCACTTAACTGCACACTCACTGCCTTTCCTAAATGGCTAATAAATTACTGCAAAAACCATCAGCAAAGATCAACAGACCCTAATAAGCTTGGTTAAACTAAAGCTGTAGGTAGCATAAATCTAGCTGTTCACCATCTACTGGTGGGCACCAGTAATAAGCGGTGCTTAGTGGGCGGCTAAATTCAAACAAGCCATCTTCAATACCATCTTCACAACCCAGCATACGTTTTAGCTGCGCCTCAAAAGGGTAAAAGCTGTTAGCAAAACACACAAAGTTTAAACCACAATCTTGCTGCTCTATCCAAGGTAAGCTGCGGCGTAACATAAAGGCTTCTGGAGTAAAGCTCTCTTGAGCTGTGCGACGCACGTGAGCTGAAGGTGGCGACTCTGGAAATTCCACATTGTCACTTTTGCGGCGACCGATAATATCATCTTGATGTTTGCTTGGCAGGCTATTGAAATGTTTAAGTTGATGTTGCCACTTTTGCACCGCTAGCATGGTTGAACCAGCAATGCCCTTCTCGCCAGTTAAGGCTACCACTTGCTCAGCGTTGTCTTCTGGATTTTCGGTGCCATCTACGTAACCCGATAGATCTCGTCCCTCTCGGTGACAAAAGCCATCTACTTGTTCGTTTAAACTAAAGCTTGGCACTAAAACATCTAACCACTCTTGCACACGCAGCATCACTTCACCAGGATCGCTGCCACTTGCTCGCAGCCATAAATCATCTTGGTTAGCTGGACTGGTGCGTTTTGGCCCTTGAATACTCTCGGCACTCTTTACACCTTCTACTACAGTGTTATTCATAGCGAGCAATGGCTGGCCAAAACCAATCACCGTATCTTCTGCTCGGTAAAGCGCTTGAATTTGACTTAAACAATCAGCTAGGGCCTCACGGTTAACGAGGCTAAAGCGCAAAAAACTAGCATGATGCTGTTGAGACTTAAGAATAAGAGGTTGAACTAACGACATAAAAATTTCTCATTTAACAATCACTGCCTAGCAGTATAAGTAATTTTGTCGGGAAGTAATTTGATACGGGGTAAAAAAATTTTTAAAACGAAAAATGCCTGATGCTTTTAAGCTATCAGGCATTTTAGAACATTTGACTCATAGTGTATTCTCGCTCAGTTGACTGTCACTCTCTCGGCATTGCGAAAGGCTAAGTGCTAAGCCCACATGTTCAAATGTGAGGATTAACGGTGTAGGTTGTTAGAATCTGTTGCTTTGTAATCCGCAGCTTTAGTGAAATAGTAAGTTGTATATAAAGAACCAAAGTAATCAAACATAGTGTTTCTCCTAGAAACTAAAAAGTGTGAACCAGCTCACGGAAAGAATAATAATGTGACACACATCACATTGCAAGCTTGTTTTAGAGTTTTTGCTAAAATAATTTGCTCAGGAAACGAACAAGATGGGAAGCGCGGGGAAAAGAATAAAAAATGCCTGAAGGAGCGAGCTCGTTTCAGGCACTGGGGTTAACTTGATTCATTACAATTATCTCTGCTGTCGTTTATCTTGCTCTAAGCACCCGAAACGAACATAAGTTGATAATGCTGAACCAATGATCGGATGAAGAACCATATATCCACCTTTAACTAGTCTTAACGGTGAATATCTTTGCGAGTTTCGCAATAAAAGTTGTAATCATCAGCTTTAGTAAAATAATACGACGAGTAAAGTGCGCCAAAGTAATCAAACATAATCTTTCTCCTAAGTATTTAATATCATTAGTGTCTCAAATCAAACGTGATCCAAGTCACACCTATAATTTAGTGTGACACGAATCACATTTCAAGTGACAATTTCATTAAAACCGAAGTTCACCTAGATATGTTGCTGAAAGGATTTTCACCGCTGCTCAATCACTATAAATCACTAAATAAACTCTATTTTCAAAATTTACCACCAAAGCCAAAACGTCGCCGATTAGCGACAAAATCTATATTATTCAGCAAGATAGCGAGAAATCGCCAATTCTAGCTGTTGTTGTTCTTGGCAATTACCACAATATTGTTCCAATCGTGCTAAGTTTTGCTCTGCTCGCGCTAACTCTTGCAGACTCAAGTACAGCTCTCCCGAATACTCTAAAGCGCCAAGATGAGAAGGTTTGATAGACAAGGCTTGCTGATAAGCATACAAAGCTTGCTGGTAGTGGCCTTGCTTACGCAAGCTAAAGCCGAGTAGGTTCCAAGCGTCGGCTGAGCGGCGACCCTTTTTACTTTGCAGGTAGTCACTGAGCCATTCGCTAGCTTGAAGATAGTTTTGTTCACTAAGCATGGCTTCAGCAGCACTAAGCGGCTTACTGCTCTTTTGAGATTCATATCGACCACTTCCTGCAGCGTTCACTTGTGAAGCCAAAAACAGACCAAGCAGCAAGGTAACAAGTTTCATGGTTATTTCCTTATTTGTACCAATCGTACTAATTAACTGATCATTCAATCTGCTTAGAAAACTCGATAACTGCGTTAGAATTTTTGATTGTAGAATAACTACTTATCGAAAATCTCTGTCTTAATCTCGAGTATTTTTCCTGCGCTATTGCTGATCGCTTACTTAGTGTGATTGGTATTAGAGATGTATCTAGAGTACGGCGGCAATGCTTGAGAAGTTCAGTAGAGTTGCTTGAAGTTAGCGCTGATGGCGAGTTTTGGTGGAGACTTAATAGCAAAAAACCCCGCCGCAGCGAGGTTTTATTATTAGCTACTCTCAGATTATAGAGAGATACCTAATTTTTCTAGGTCAGCCATAACTACTTTTGAAGGTAGTGGTACGTAACCGTCTTTAGCAACAATTGTTTGACCTGTTTTAGACAGAATCATTTTTAGGAACTCACGCTCCATTGGTGCTAATGGCTTGTTAGGGTGCTTGTTAACGTAAACGTATAAGAAGCGAGATAGTGGGTACTTACCAGTAGCGGCGTTGTCTAAAGTAGCTTCAATGTAGTCATTACCTTTCTTGGCAAGAGCAACAGCTTTAACACCAGACGTTTTGTAACCGATACCTGAGTAACCGATAGCGTTCAAAGAAGAAGATACAGACTGAACAACTGAAGCAGAACCAGGCTGTTCGTTTACAGTGTTCTTGAAGTCACCCTTACAAAGTGCTTTCTTCTTGAAGTAACCGTAAGTACCAGATACTGAGTTACGGCCGAACAATTGAATGTCTTTATCAGCCCAAGAACCTTCTAGACCAACTTGGCTCCAACGGTCAGCAACTGCGTTCTCACCACACTTAAGAGTAGAAGAGAAGATAGCGTCAACTTGAGCAAGGTTTAAACCTTCGATTGGGTTGTCTTTATGAACAAATACAGCCAATGCGTCGATAGCTACGCGAACTGGAGTTGGCTTGTAACCGAAGCGCTTTTCGAAAGCTTCTACTTCTTTGCTCTTCATTTGACGGCTCATTGGGCCGAACTGAGAAGTACCTTCAGTTAGAGCTGGAGGAGCAGTAGAAGAACCAGCAGCTTGAATTTGTACGTTTACGTTAGGGTATTCACGCTTAAACTCTTCAGCCCACAAA
Source organism: Agarivorans albus (assembly GCF_019670105.1). Classification (NCBI taxonomy): domain Bacteria; kingdom Pseudomonadati; phylum Pseudomonadota; class Gammaproteobacteria; order Alteromonadales; family Alteromonadaceae; genus Agarivorans; species Agarivorans albus. Next base: position 3,065,976 of record NZ_AP023032.1, read on the forward strand.
GTCATCATGTTGGCTAAAGTATCAGAACCTACAGATGAAAGGTTACCTGAAACACCAGTTGTTTTCTTGTATTCAGGAAGAGTGGCATCCAGGCCAGCTGCAAGTACGGTAGTTGTTACCAATGAGGCAGAAATAGCTACTGCACTAAGCAATTTTTTAAATGTCATCTTTATCTCCATAAATGACGCGTTGAGTTATTTTCGTCATGTAGTATTGGTGAATTCGATGACAATTATATTTCTGCAGTGTGACAGTTATATGTCAGTCTATTATTTTCGTAAAAAAACTGTCTTTTTTGCCAAGCAATGAAAATAACTAATTGAATTAGCAGACAATTAACCACAGAAAATAATAGTGTTTTTTGATAAAGCAGCGGGAAAAGCTCGGTAGATAGTCTACCGAGCTTTTAATTTTAAGGGTTATAACCTTGGTGAGTATTACTCAAAGCATAAAAAGTGGCTTGCACGTAGTCGTCAACATCGCCAGATTTATTTTGATTGTATACCCCAGCTTTAAAGTACATATATTGGTCTGGGTCGTCGTAAGCGCTGTCGCTCATATCGTAGCTTGCAGAAACGTCAGCTTTACCCTCACGAATAATGGTAACGCTTAGGGTATTAGCGACAACCTTAATCCGATAGCTAAATTTCTCGTCTAGCGCGATACCATCGGAAGGATTGCTAGCAGTATTACTTCTGCTACCTATCATCTCCACCCAATCATCATCAGATTGATTTCGCGACTCGTGAGCAAAATAGATAGCCCCTTTATCATTGTTAGGCAACTTACGGTAATAAAGGCGGATCGGCTCATCATCATTAGCATGAATTTGACCAATGATTACTCGACCAATTTGATAATCTTCCCCGGTAGTTGTGACATGGTTTACCGCCAATGTGGCAAACAGTTCACCGTTCACTCCACCCGCATTATTTTGCGCGCTGCTAGGCGCACTAGAAAATACCCAGTTGTTTTTATTTACACCTTGGGTACTTATGCTGGTATCACCACGTCGTAGCATTTCTCGTAACTCGGTACGAACATAAGTAGTATTTGCGGAGGTTTTATAACCATAGATAGGGGTTTTGAATACCATGCCACCATCGGCTCCGGTATAAAAATACTCGCTGTTCTCATAACCGTTGTTTAGCTCAGACTCTTTAATCGAGTCTGCAGTGCCAGAGTTATCGGTATCAGTAGGTATGCTCAAATACCAATCTTGTAAGTCAAAGTTGCCTGATGGCGGTAAAGATGGGTTAAGATCTTCAACCGGCTCGGTAATAACTTCGTCGTTGCAGCCTTCTGCAGTCACTTCAATGACACTGTTCCAATTACTCTCTGAGTTGCCGTTGCCGGTTAAGCGCAAGTATTGAACATTTTCAATTAACTCATCTGTTAGCGTAATCACTTCTGCATTGCCGGTAGCTTTGTCAGACATTCCGCCTGTCACTACATCCTGCCACTGCAGATTATCGGTAGAAATTGCTAAGTCATAATAGGCAAAACGACTAGTATTGTTCAGCCAATAAAGGTTAATACTCGTAACAATTGAAGGACTACTTAGGCTGTAGGTTATTTGCTTGCCAATCCCTTCCGACGACCAACGCGACTCGCTGTCATAGTTACCGTCAATAGAATTCTCTGGCCCATAGCCCACTTTATGGTTTCCATCATCACTGGCTTGGCTAATGCTTAACACTTTAGGGCTAAGGCAACTTGGATCTATTGGGTCTGTGGGTGGCTCAGGAGTTGTTGGCTCTTCGGGCGTACTTGGCTCATTGCCAGGATCAGCCACTCCAGCGGTTTCAGAAGAACCGCCACACCCCGCCAAAGATAACAGCAACACCAAGCCAAGGGGCTTTCCAATCAACTTCATATTAAGTATTGTCCATAACAACTTTAAATGTATTACAATACTATATTTATAAAATAAGATTGGCAATCTACTCGCCAAAGCAATTATCCAGCTTGTGAACCAGCTAAAAAAAGCGAGCATTTCTGCTCGCTTTTCGATTAACTCACTCACCCAATAACAGGTAAAAGCAGGCGCTACTCCTCTTCTCTGTCGCCCTCTAAATCTAAGGCTAAGGTATAGGCGATGTAATACTTGTAAACGTTGGAGACATAACGCACTGTTTCTCTGCCAATAATACGCCCTGCTGCTATTTCCACATTACCAAACCATAGATTGGGATCTAAATTCATTTCTTTAGTGAGTCGGCGCATTTTGTTCATTTTAGTGGGCCCAGCATTGTAGGCCGCCCAAATGAGGGCCATCCGCTCACTGTCTTCAATGCCTTCTTCATTAATATAATGTGTACGCAACCAGGCCAAGTATTTAATTCCAGCCGCGATATTTTGTTCAGGATCGCTTAAATCGCTGTAGCCCATTTGTTTAGCAGTTGAAGGCAATAACTGCATAATACCGCGCGCCCCGCGATGGCTAACTTTGGTATTGTCTAAGCCCGACTCCTGATAACCCTGGGCAACAATCGCTAGGTAATCAAAGTCGTATTCATTGGCATACTTTTTAAAGAAAGGCACATAACGGTTAAAACGCATTCGATCTTCAGAATTGGCTAAGCGATTAATCCACGCAGTATGGTCGAAATAGCGATTAAGCAAAGTATTGCCTAGTAGACTTCCTTGTTTAACTTGCTTATTTACAAACTCTTGTAAGTTTTCTTGTAGCTTAGGATTAGTTTTACGTACAGCCCAGCCTAAGCTTTGATTGCGACTGGTAGTAAGTTGTTCATTGATCCGAATATCTTTAAACACCTTTTCCCACAAGTGTGCTTTGTAATCATCAATAATGGTATAAGGCATCACTCCCGCGTTCACCAGCTCCAAAATATCTTCAGACAACAAGTTACCATCGGCTTCTATTACTTTAATCGGTTTAACGCCGCGCATTTTTAAGGTGAAATTGAGGGCTTTTAAGTGCTCGGCATAACTGCTGCCATCCATCACGTAGACCTTTTTACCCGACAGCTCTTCCCAGCTGTTTACCTTTGGCGCATCTTTATTACTCACTAATACTTCATTCACCCCTTCTGCATTACCTAAGGCGAAACGCAGTTGTTTCTTACGCTCCGGGGTTGCGGTTAAAAAGGCGGCTACCACATCTCCCCGACCCGCCTCTAAAGCAGGAATAAGCTGATCAAAATGCACTGGCACGATTTTCACTTTGGTTTTTTCTACATCACGCCTAATACCTTGATTGAGAAACTTCTCGTACAAATGCAGCAACTCGATTTGAATGCCAAGCGGCCGCCCATCTGCCAAATGAAAATCTGACTTACCGTAAGTCACCAAGGCACGAATAATTTTGCGCTCTTTAATTTCGGGTAGGTCACCAACAAAAGGTTCGCGGATATAAAAGGGAAATTGCAGTAAATCGCTACTCTCTGGAAGCTCCACCTCATCTTCCACCGCTGCACTAGGCAAGGCGAATAAGACGAGCCAAGCCATGCTCAGCATTAAGATAAAATTGCGTAAAAGACCCTGTAATTTCAAAGGAATACCATTACAAATCAAACTTATACTTCAGTATAAGCTCAATTGTTCAAAAAGTATCAGTAGAATTGAAAGCTGTGAAGCCAGACGCTTTGCTGGCTTCACCAAGAGGATTATTGCTGGATAAACAGCTTACGAGGAATGATAAAACTAAAGGTACTTCCCTTGCTCACGCTGCTCTTAATTTTAAGCTGGCTATCATGATGTTGCAGCGCATGTTTAACAATAGATAAGCCAAGGCCAGCACCACCAGTATCGCGAGAACGCGCTTTATCTACGCGATAGAAACGCTCGGTAAGACGTTGTAGGTGTTTACGTTCAATACCCGGGCCTGAGTCTTTAACCAAAAACAACGCGCCCTGCGGAATCAGCGATAAACTCACATGGATCTCGCCGGGTTGCCCGCAATACTTAATGGCATTACTCACTAGGTTGCCACAAGCACTACGTAGCTGTTCACGATCACCTTTAATTTCTATATCTGGGGCGATGTCAAAACTAAAACTTAACTGTTTACCTTTTGCTAAACCGGCTACTTCGGCCTCTAGATTACCCACCATGCTCGAGAAGTTAATAGTCTCTTGATTATCTTCCACTGAGGCTGATTCAATTTTGGCCAGAGTAAGCAGCTGATTAACCAAGTTCTCCATGCGGCTACTTTGATCCAACATGGTATTGCGCGCTTTGCCCCAAATCATTGGGTCAACTTCATCTTGGTCGAGCATTTCTAAATAACCGCGCATTACCGTTAAAGGTGTGCGCAGTTCATGGCTAACGTTAGATACAAAGCGTTTGCGCATCTTTTCCAGTTTACGTAGCTGGCTCACATCACGAATCACTAATAGCAACTGTTGTTGGCTATAAGGCATGGCACGAAATTCTAACCACACGTTACTTTGCACAGGGCTAACTATTTCAAGAGGTTGATCGAAACGGGCTTTACGCAGGTAATTTACAAACTTGGGGGTACGAACAAGGTTGGTTAGGTGCTGCCCAGCATCGGCTGGCCACTTTAAACCAAGCATGCCTTGGGCTAACTGATTACACCACAAAATGGCGCCATCTTGGTTAATCACTACAATGGCATCGGGTAAAGCTTCGGCGCCCAAACGAAAGTACTTCATCAATTGGGCTAGCTCTCGCTCACGGCCTAAACGGCGTTTAAGCATGTTATAAATGCCGTGGAACACCGGCTCCCAGCTGCCAGAACCATGCGGAGGGGACAACTTTCGTTGGTTATATAACCAATCAAGCAATTTATGTTGTTGGGTGTACATCCATACAATATGTATAACCGCTGCCAACAAACACATTTCTAGGGTATAACCGGTAAACATACCCAGAACAAATAAAGGCGAGTACACCAAGGCCACTCGCCACAATACTCGTTGCCAAGAGAAAGGCACAAACATCCGTATTTACTTCACCCTAGTTGAAAAACGGTAACCGGAACCTCGTACAGTTTGAATTAAACGGTCATATCCTTGAAGGCCAATCGCTTTACGTAAGCGACGAATATGCACATCCACTGTTCGGTCTTCCACATACACGTTAGTACCCCAAACGTTGTTGAGCAACTGCTCACGACTATAAACACGCTCAGGGTGAGTCATAAAGAAGTGCAGTAGCTTAAACTCTGTTGGCCCCATATCCAAGGGTTCATTTTCAACGCTAACGCGGTGAGAAACCGGATCAAGGCGTAAGCCTTGTACTTCAATGGTTTCTTCTAAAGAAGTAGGTGATATACGGCGAATTACCGCTTTAACACGTGCCATTAACTCTTTAGGCGAGAAAGGCTTAGTTAAGTAATCATCTGCACCGGCTTCTAAACCTTGAACCTTGTCTTCTTCTTCGCCTTTTGCGGTCAACATAATAACCGGAATTTGACGAGTAAGATCGTGGCGACGCATGTGCTTAATAATTGAAATCCCACTGCCACCAGGCAACATCCAATCTAACAGAGCTAACTCTGGGTAAGGTTCTGTTAGTTTAGCTAAAGCTTGGTCATAGTCGGCGGCTTCAATCGGCTCATAACCATGCTGCTCTAATACAAAACATAGCATTTCGCGGATTGGAGCTTCATCTTCTACAACAAGTATCTTCCTGGGCATCTCATTCATCTCAATCTAAGAAACTGTGGCAATTATGCGACGTATTAATGACAGATTTATGACAAGCCTCAGTGTAAATCAAAGGCTTAAGTAAATATAGCACTTGCCATTTTGGTGCAAAGCAAGAGTATATTGTTCAGCCTGCACCACTTAGGTTCAAAGCTTCCATCTCTAGAAGCTAAACCAATGAATATTAAACCCTTAACAAACTATTGATAAATATGAGATTTACTAAGTCTTTATAAAAGTTTTTTGCCTTTGTGGCATTGCTCGTGCTTCGTCTTGTAGAAACTCATTCAGTTAAATTTAGGGGCAGCATGCAGTATTTCGCTAAGCAACTATCATCAACAGAGCTATACACCACCGCCAGTAGCTTACTGGTATTTACGGATTTAGATGGCACCTTGTTAGATCATGATAGTTATAGTTTTGAGGCTGCCGTACCCAGTTTAAACCAGTTAAAGCTTCTAAAAGTGCCGGTTATCTTTAATACCAGTAAAACCTTTATGGAAGTATTAGAGCTGCAGAAAAAGATGGCCTTACAACAGCCTTTTGCCATCGAAAACGGCTCAGCCGTTTGTATTCCAGCCGACAGCCCTATTCAACATGAGCAGCTCAGCCCTATTAATGTTGGCAAACAGCATTGGAAAATAAAGACCTTTGGCCCTAGCTACCCCGACATTTGCCAATACCTTAGTGTTTTGCGCCAACAGCACCATTTTCGCTTCCAAGGGTTTAACGACATGAACCTAAGCGAAGTACAGCTTAATACCGGTTTAGCAAAATACGATGCGCAATTGGCCAAGCAAAGAATGGCCTCAGAGCCACTACTTTGGAATGACAGCGATGCGCAACTAAAGGTGTTTACCGAGAAGCTTGCCGAACACAATTTAGCGGTAATAAAAGGGGGTCGCTTTTATCATGTAAAAGCCAAGTTTGATAAAGCCGACGCCATGCACTGGTTTAACAAAATATATAAAGACCATTTTCAGCGCAACTTTACCAACATAGCCCTAGGTGATAGCGATAACGACCTAAGTATGCTGGAACAAGCTGACATTCCAGTAGTGATTCCTCGCAAACACTCTCAAGCACTGGTAATTAACCACCCAAATTCTTGCCAAGCACCCCACCCCGGGCCGCATGGCTGGCATCAATCGATGCAACAAATTTTACATTCCTTACTTAATGGAGCATAACCATGGCTGATTTTTATCAAAACGGTATTGTGACTACCTTACATAACTTAACTGATCGTCCACTCGAAGAGTTAGAACAGGAGCTCATAGCGTTTTCAAAAGTTAGACCTATGAGTTTGGTTCTACCTTCGCTATTTTCGGAGCTAGAGCGCCCGGCATTGGCAACCATTGTTGAAGAGTTAGCTAAGGTGCCTTACCTAAGCGAAATCATCATTGGTTTAGACTGTGCCACCGAAGAGCAATTTGCTTACGCAAAAGAATACTTCTCGGGCTTACCGCAGCACGTGCGCATATTGTGGAACGACGGTCCTCGCCTGCGCGCCTTAGACGCCCAACTCGCCGAGCACAACTTAGCCCCTAAAGAACCCGGTAAAGGCAGAAACGTTTGGTATTGTTTTGGTTACGCGCTTGCGTCTGGAAAAAGCAAAGCAGTGGGTCTGCACGACTGTGACATTATCACCTACGACCGAAGCATGTTAGCTCGCCTAATGTACCCGGTAGCCAACCCTCTATTTAACTACGAGTTCTGTAAAGGTTTTTACGCCCGCCATGCCGATGGCAAACTAAATGGCCGTGTGGCTCGCTTACTAGTAACGCCACTATTAAAAGCCTTGAAGAAAATTGAAGGTTATGACGATTACTTAGAATACCTAGATAGCTTCCGTTACTCTTTAGCGGGTGAGTTTTCAATGCAGTCAGACGTATTAAATGACTTGCGCATTCCATCAGACTGGGGTTTAGAGATAGGCGTATTATCTGAAATTTACCGCAATCACTCCACCAACCGAATTTGTCAGGTAGACATTGCAGATGTTTACGACCATAAACACCAAGACTTAAGCCTAGACAACTTAGACGCTGGCTTAGCTAAAATGGCCACCGATATTAGTAAGGCGGTCATTCGTAAGTTAGCAACCCAAGGACATACATTCAGCCCCGGCAAACTACGTACACTAAAAGCTACTTACTACCGTATGGCCTTAGATTTCATTGAAAACTACCATGCAGACGCATTAATCAATGGTTTAACCCTAGATCGCCACTCTGAAGAAGATGCAGTAGAACTGTTTTCTAAAGCGGTAATGCAAGCAGGTGAAACCTTCTTAGAAAATCCTTCTGCCACACCATTCATACCAAGTTGGAACCGAGTACAAAGTGCAGCGCCAGACTTTTTAGAGCGTTTGTACGAAGCTGTTGAAGCTGATAACTGCTAGATTTTCAGATTAACTCTCACTAAAAAGCTTGTTCTTTGAACAAGCTTTTTTATTGCCCCGCATTCGTAAAAAGTCAATTTAACATCCTATCCCTTCTTACAATCGCTACAGATAAGCACAACGGAAGTAATGAATATGAATCGTAAACGAATGGCAGCAATGATCGTTTTTTTAGCCACCGTATTAGCGCTAGATTTTGAGATTATGGCTGAAGAATTATTAGACTCGCGCAGTAGCCAAAGCTCGCAATTTGATCAGTAAAGTATAACGCCGCAGGGCAATAACAAGAGGGTTAGCAACTTGAGCAAACATCAAATCACCACTGATAGAACAACCATTGTAAATACCCTAACTAAATTAAGCCCTGGCGCAATGGTCGACATTCAATTGTCGGCAAACAAGCTACAACGTATTAAAGCCAAACTGGTGGGTTATCAAGAAGGTGCTTACTTTGCCTTTTCTTTGCCTCAACACATTTATGCCCAGCAGCAAGACCATATGTTTGAAGGTAAAAGTTGTGTGATAAGAATGATCGTTGAGGGTGATGCAGGCCTGTGTGTCGCCTTTAAAACCAAGCTCATCACCATAAACAAAAAGCCACAAATTATGCTATTTGTTGAATACCCAGAGCAGATCGAGTTTATTCAGCTTCGCCATAAAAGCCGCATTAATACTCACCTACCAGTAGTAATTAGTGAGCAGCAAGCAGCCAGCGTTTCGGCTGAGCAAGCATCCAGCAATATGTTGGAAGGCGTAGTACTAGATTTGTCGGAGGGTGGCTGCCGAATAGAATTAGCAGCGCCATCTCAAAGCTTAAGTATGGTGTTTGTACAAATAATCTTACGTTTCCCACTCAACCCAGAAAAGCCAATAGTGTTAAACGGCACCATTAAAAGCCAGCAGCAAACCAGCGACAAATTGAGAGTGGGCATTCAATTTGATGCCAACAAACAGCTCAAAGCAGTATTCAACAAGCTTAATATGTTTAACCACCCTAGCTTGGCGGCCTAAAAAGCAGCAATGAACAGCGCTGCTAACTTAGCCTTTTTTGTCGTGAAGCAATTTATCTATTTGATAGATAACTTCTAATTGTTCTGCATTTCTCGACAATAGAGCATCCCACATTTTTAACATAGAAGCTTTTGCCGGAGGCTTAACGCCAGCCTCTCTCTCTGCCGCAGTAAGCGGCAATAGTTGCACCACACTAATATCCATGGCTTTTGCAATAGCACACATGTCTAACATGGTTAGTTGGCTGGTGCCTTCGCGATCTAATTTTGCGTAAACCGAGCTGGTAGGTAAATTCGCTTTATTTGCTAAGGTTTTTTTAGACCAAGCCAAGTTGGCCATTAAAAACTCTAAACGCTCTATTTGCATCCCACGTATTTGCGCATCCTTAAGCCCAAAAAACTCATACCCTTCGCTGTCTAAATCTGGCATTCCAAAATCCGTAATTTAGTTCTCTCAGCCTTCCAATATATAGAAAGTCCCTTTGTTAAGCTAACACCAAGCTACAAAACCAAAGTGCAGTAATGCTATCAAATATGAGGATAACAAAATGAGTGGACCAACAAAGTGTGGATTCAAACAAGGTTATTTATTCGCTTTTCATCCAGAACTAAAAGCTTCACTAATCATTAAACTACTATTTGCAGTAAGTGCATTACTATTGCTTAGCGCCTGTGAACCTAAAGGAGCCGTAGATTTGCGCAGTAAATGCAGCAGCAATTGCGATAGAAACGGCAATAACGGCCACATTCCCACTCCACCAAAGGGAGCCACGTTAACCACTGCTGGAATCTATCGTGACCACGCGAATGACCATGTAGCCACCATCGACCAAAATGGCAGAGTGTTGTTTTGGGATGACTACTCCCAAGACCGTGAACTTGAACAACGAGCGTTAGTACAACGAGTGGTGAGTCTTGAAACAGCTTACCTAGAAAACAAATCCTGCATGCTAGCTTATAACGGCAGCTTATCAGATCATCACTATAGTTTTAGCCAAGAAGACAACAACTTACTATTTTCAAGTTCTTGCGGAGATGCAAGGTTCTACCGAAAAGCACTGTCACCGAGCCCTAAAACTAGCACTCAAATGTTCTCTGACTCGCCACAAATGCTGTTTCACATTTCCGGTGAAAGCCTAGAGTTAAGCCAAACATTTGTTAGCAATATAGAAGGTGAAAAAGCCGAATTATCAGCCAATGGTTTCCTAAGCCTCCCTGATCCCAATAACCATTGTGTTCAAGAGTTCTTAATAGATCATCTAGCACTTATTTTGCTGAGTAGCCCAAATTGCCAAGATACAGGTTTCGAATCAGGTATTTATAGCTATTAGTCGCTCATTTCTTCATAAGGCCAAGCCATAAAAACGCGCTTTAACAAGGCAAAGGCGCACCACATTGAGACATGAGCACCACTAAAGACCACAAAGCAAGTACACAAAACAACCAAAGCGAACAACAAATAAACAAAAGCATCAAAAATAAGCCCCATTTTAATGCAAGGCATTAATTTTGCTTAAAAAAGGCAAAAAATAATATAAATGGACTTAGACTCTATGCAATTAACACAACAAGAAAAACACTGGTTACCTATTTTTGGTAACAGCGGAAAGCTAGCTATGCGTAAAGCGAGCTGGTTAAACCGAAAACGAAAGCCACAACTAAAACAAACCTTTGAAAGCATCTCGAGTACACGAGTAAAACTATTACAAGGCTGGGCCAATACCCAATGGGATTTTCTTCAAGATGCTATGTTTTATCTCGCCACCAAACCCTTAGAACAACAACCGGAAGTTCTGTCTCAGTTGCTAAGCCGCAATAGTGACTTCTCTGAACTATTTATTGTTGATTCTCAAGGCAAGGTTAGCGCCAGTAGCTATAAGCCACATACAGGACAAATAGCTGCTAGCAAACAAGCCCTAGAGCAAGGCCTTAGCCAGCAATTTTTGCACGGCCCTTATCAAGATCCACGCACCCTAGCCCCTGGTCCGTCTAGCTCAAAATTTCATGACCAAGTTACCTTAATGTTCTACCAGCCTTTGGAGGTTAACGGTGACGTGGTGGGCTGCTTATGTGGCCGAGTGCCTAACGATGTATTGGGTGATTTAATTCAGCGCGAAGCTGGTCACATATATAGTGAGTCGGGTGACAATTACATTTTCATGGTGGATGCCAATTTTGACCCGAGCATTAAGCCAGGTACCGCATTGTCTCGTTCACGCTTTGAAGACAACACCTTTTCTCATGGGGAAAACTTAAAATCTGGAGTGAGCACCGATTGGGGCACAGTAAAAGTAGCCAAACATACCGAGTTTGAAATCAGATTTACTGATCCAGCCACTAATGAGCTACACCCAGGCGTGAGAGAAACCATCAAAAATGGCAGTAACCTGTTTATCGATTACCCCGGTTATTCGGATTACCGACACATTCCGGTGATTGGTAAAGGCATTACCTTTCAGCTACGCGGTTCACTTGATCGCTGGGGAATGATGTGTGAAGCCGACCTTGAAGAAGTATATCGCCACCGTTCACTAAGCCATAAGTTAAGCAACAAATACTTAATAAGCTCACTGTTTAGCCTTGTACCTCCTCTATTAATTGCTCAACAATTCGCCCTTAGCATTAATCAACTAGCTGGGCTACTGGTGTTATTTTCAGCCCTTAGCTTCTTTGGTTTTAAGCAAATCGTCGCTAAGCCATTGGCTAAACGTTTAGAAAACATGAGTGGGGTGATTCAAACCATTGCCGAAGGTGATGGCGACTTAAAACGTCGCTTAGATGCTAATAAGTTTAAGCCCGACGAAACCGGTGATTTAGGCCGTTGGATTAACAGCTTTATTGATAACCTTGAAGGCGTTGTCGGCGGTATTATTTATGCCTCTAACGAGGTTAAACAGGTGAGCAGCTCTATGTTGCGTCGCTGTGGAGTGGTTGATAACTGTACTCAACAAACCTCCAATTCCATCGACTCACTGCTTAACTTAGCGCAACACCAACAAACCGACATTGTTAAAGCCACTCGGTCTGCCGAGAACCTACAGCAAGTAATGACCGACATGGTTGAAAATGCCGAAACCGAATACCAGCACGCCGTAGAAAATACTCAAGAAATCAAACGCATTGTAGAAGCTTCAGCCAAAAGCGTTAACCAAGTTAACGATGAAATGAAGCAAATCGAAGACATTGTGAAGCTAATTACCGAGATCACCGAGCAAACCAACTTACTGGCGCTAAATGCCGCCATTGAAGCAGCACGCGCCGGTGAACATGGTCGTGGCTTTTCGGTCGTGGCCGACGAAGTGAGAAATCTTGCCACGCGAACTTCAGACGCAGCCAAGCACATTGGCAACACCATGGGTAAACTGCGTGTTAAAACCGAAACGGCTGTCGATTACATGGAGCAAGGCGTTAAAAATGTTGACCAAAGCTCTGCCCTGCTGGACTCTGGCAGCCGTAGCGACGAACTACAACAAGCGGTCGAAAGTATGTTCACTACCATTAATATGATTGCCGGCAACAGTGAACGTCATAGCGAAACTGCCGAGCAGGCTCAAGTGACGACCTCTTCCTTAGAGCTATCATCTCAGCAACTAACTCGCCGAACCACGCTAGTGAAAAACTCAATTATTCGCCTGCATCAACTAGTCGAACGCTTTGAAGTGACAAAAGCCGCATAAGCAACCATCATCCCTAAACTAAAAAACCAGCGCTTGGCGCTGGTTTTTTTTATTTAGCTAAATATTTTAAACTAAGCCCAAGCCTAGAACTTGTATTTAGCGCCAAAATAAAAGCTAGAGTAATCAACTGATAGACTATCTATATCTGCAGCAACATTTTTATAGCCTAGCGCTAAACCGAATCTGTTTGCATCGTAACCCGCTTCAAGACCGTAGGTAAAACCTAATCCATCATCTTCAGCTTTAATAGAGCCTTGGTCGTCTCTAACTTCAAGTTCTACGCTATATGAGCCTACACCGACCAATCCAGCTAGGTACAAGCCACTATCTGAAAACTTGTAAGTAGGTTTTACATTTAACGACAAGCCTGAACCAGTTGTTTCCATGCTAAGACCATTATTACTCATCGTGTTGCTTCCCATATATAGGTATTCGATTTCGCCGTCGATAAGCCAACCGCCATCCAAATCGAAGCGCTTACCAAAAGCGAACGACGCCCCTAAATCAAGATCTTGACTCAGAGCGTCAATGTCAATTGTACCGGTAGGAAGTAAGTTTAGACCTACGTAAAAATCTCGAGGAGCATCAGATGCATTGGCGCCAAATGCCAACAAACTTAGGCCAATTAATGCTGCTTTTTTCATTGCATATCCTTATACATAAATTGCAGAAATCGTTTTGCGAAGTCTTAGGCCTTTAATACTTTAAAAGTAAAATAAGGCAAAAGAACAACCGCGGATTAAACAGCAAATTGGTGAACCAATCAAGAGTGATATTTATCTTTTTGTAGACAAATATCTCATCTTTGACAAAAGATTCAATAAAGTATAAAAACCATACAAAACAAATAAAAGGAATAGAAAAGTTAAGCAACACAATAGTAAAGAAACAACTATTGGTATACCAATTTACTAATCTGGCACTAACCACAGCACCTGATAAGGCTTGAGCTTATACTCAGCCAGTATCACTTTTTCATCACTCAGTAAGTCTTCACATTCAGCTTGATAAGCCTGCGGCAGCTGGGCGTAGTGCTCTACTTGTTGTGGGTATTTGGTCAAGTTAAACACGGCCAACAAGCCATTGCGCTTGGCGCCGTCGTCTGCAGTTCTTGGGGCATCGCCTCGCTGTAATACAAACAGAGCGTCACCACAGTCATAAACCCGCTGGGCAGCTTCAGGATGAAAAGCTGCGATGGTTTTGCGTAAGGCCAGTAAATCGCGATAGCGCTGAAAAACCAGCGCTTGCGAGCTATGCTCTTGTGCCAATAGCTTCTCAAAATCTTGACGATCCCAGCGATGACGGTTAATTGAACGAGTGCGGCCTGTTTGCTCAACCAACGATTGGTCATTTTCAGTGGCGGTTAAGCTATGAATGTAAATGCCGGGAATGCCTTGCAAGCTCAATAGCAATTTTTGGCTACATAAAAAGCGCTCGACTTGCCATTGGTCTGATCCGGTACGTGTTCCTTGTAAAGCGTCAAATAAGGAGATGTTTAGCTCGTAAGGGTTTTGAGTACCATCTCCGTTAGACTTCATGCTTACAAAGCCACCAAAATTGTGTACCGACTCAGCTAAGTCTGCAATTTCGTGTTTGGGAATAATCTGTTCAACCGCCCTCACCCCTATACCATCGTGTGACGCAACAAAGTTGAAGTAGTTACAGCCTTTTGGCAAAGCCACTAAATCCCTCGCCCACGCAGTTAGGTAATGGCCGTTGCCTCGGTTTAGAGCGTGTAATAATAAAGGCGGTAGCGCAAACTGGTAGACCATGTGGGCTTCGTCACCTTCACCAAAATAGCTAATATTTTCTTGGTGAGGCACGTTCGTTTCGGTGATTAACACCATATTAGGGTCCAGCTGCTCCATCACCCAGCGCAGCAATTTAACAATGGCGTGGGTTTGTGGCAGGTGAATACAGTTAGTGCCGAGAATCTTCCATACAAAGGCCACAGCATCTAAACGAATAAAACGGGCACCATGCTTTAGATAGAACAAGAAAATATCCACAAAGGCTAACAGCACTTTAGGGTTAGCAAAATTTAAATCTATTTGATCATCACTAAAGGTGGCCCAAACATGTTTTAAGCCTTGGCGGGTATAAACATCAACAATTAGCGGGCTAGTTCGTGGGCGGGTTACAGCACTGTAATCAAGCGTAGGATCCGATTCAACAAAGTAGTCCTGCCCTTCACCTGAGCCATTTACAAAATCATTAAACCATAAGCTTTGGCGGGAGCAGTGGTTCATTACCAAATCAAACATCAACTCAAAATCTTGATTTAACTTGGCTACATCGGTCCAATCACCAAGGCTGTAGTTAACTTGATAGTAGTCGATCACCGAAAAGCCATCATCGGAGCTAAAGGGGAAAAAAGGTAGAATATGCACCGAACTCACTAAGCCCGATAAGTACTCGCGTAAAAACTGATGCAAACTTTGTATAGGCATTAACTCATTGCTTAATACACTGTCACCATAGGTTATTAATATCACGTCTTGTTCAGACCAAGCTTGATAGCGAGGAAAGCCGGCTTTGCTTTGTTCAATCTTTTGGATGATGTCTTGGCTTAAATTGGGGTCTAAGGATGTTCCATATACTTGCTTAAGTAATAACTCGAGTTCTTCCATAAAGGCTCCCACCATGGCTTGCTTAGCGTTCTATTAATAAAGTATTTCCAATAACTATGCCAAGGCTAGCTAACTGGGTCGCTCGAGCACATTTAAAATTAAGCAATTGTTTTATATGAATAAATTGTGAAATAAATACCACCTACTTTTTATAGCTAGGAATAGACAGCCTAAATAGCGCAATAGCAATGTGCCATTTTAACGCAGCATTTAGCTTGGCCCTCTTGATTTGCACCATAAAGGTGCATAGCCAATCATACTCAAACCCAGTTAAATCAAAAATAAACCGATTATTTATAAACAAAACAATAATTTAGCTACTTTGTATCTATTCACGGCATCGCTCTTGCTCTAGTAATTACAGATACTAACCAACCAACATTCAACAAGATTGTACGGTTACAAGGAGTTCCAATGACCATGATTAAGAAATGTTTATTTCCCGTTGCAGGCTATGGCACCCGCTTTTTACCCGCTACCAAGTCTATGCCTAAAGAAATGTTGCCCATAGTAAACAAGCCTTTGGTTCAATACGGTGTAGAAGAAGCGGTAGCTGCAGACATGAGCGACATGGCCTTTATTACTGGCCGGGGTAAGCGCGCAATTGCCGACCACTTTGATATTAGTTATGAACTGGAAAACGAAATTGCTGGCACCAGCAAAGAAGAATACTTAAAAGAAATTCGTCACTTGGTCGACCACGTAGATTGTACCTTTACTCGCCAAAAGAAAATGATGGGCCTAGGCCACGCAGTATTGTGTGGTGAAACTTTAATTGGTCAAGAACCCTTTGGCGTTGTGCTAGCCGATGACTTGTGTTTTGGTGATGATGGCGGCGTACTGGCGCAAATGACCAAACTTTACGAGCAATTCCGCTGCTCGATTATTGCAGTAATGGAAGTACCGCGAGAAGAAGCGCACAAATACGGGGTTATTGAAGGCGAAGCGCTGCGTGATGACTTATTCCGAGTCACCTCAATGGTAGAAAAACCAGCCAAAGGTGAAGAACCATCAAACCTTGCAGTAATTGGCCGTTACATCTTAACGCCAGATATTTTCAGCCTTATTCGCGATACCAAGCCGGGGAAAAATGGCGAAATTCAACTTACCGACGCACTCCTTACTCAGGCCCAAAACGGCTGCGTAATGGCCTACAAATTTAAAGGTAAACGATTTGACTGCGGTAGTGTTGAAGGTTTTGTTGAAGCTACCAACTACTGCTTCGAGAACCTTTACGGCAAGTAAGTAACTCACTGCGTCAGTTAAGCGACTGGCGCAGTATTTTCTACAAACATCGGCTGTGGGTTAAAACCCATATGTACTAAGGGGTAACCTGTGTAACGCTCAGGTCGCTTCCACAATACTTCAAAACGATGCCTTAAATAAAAGCTAAAGGCTTCGGCATTATCGGCAAATAAATGTAGCTCTAATCGCGAACGTAAGCTCTTGGCCAACTCTAATAACTGCGAGCCAATTCCCCTGCGCTGCCAGCACGGCGCAACAAACAGAGCAATAAGTTTGCTTTCTACCAAGGCTAAAAATCCACATACTTGGCCTTCTACTTCAGCCACCCACACTTCCGCTTTATATTGATACAAGCGCTGCAAAGCATCTTGGCGCTCCCACCAATACTTGCTAGGTAGAAAATCGTGGGCACGTAAACTGGCAGACAGCCAAATCTCGCCTATATCTTCGTAATCGTTCTGCTCTGCTGTTCGCAGGGTTAAACCTGCAGCATTAGTAAAAGAGTTCAATGAGTAAAACCATTACTGTTCATCCAGACCAACAGTATGGTAACTAACAAAAGATCTCGGTGTGAATTAGATCGAATTTTGTACGCTTTAAAACGATGAAGATCACAGCCTACTAACAAAAATGATGCATTAACTAATCAAAAATTCTTAGCAAGACAATTACTGCAGACTATAAATCTAGCAAAGTAAATCTGATAAGCACTAATTCAACCAACAAAAAAAATCAAACACTTACAATCTTCCATGGTAGCTAAAATACTTAAAATACGCGCCAGGAAGAAGTTCGTGATGACTCTACTATAGAACCAAATATTCAGTTTTTGCGGGGATATAGCGGCCAAATACAGTTGGCCGCTAACAACAAAGAATAAAGGTCTCAATGCCTCTAATATCTAATTAAAAAACACCATTTGAGTTAGCGATATCACCGCCGCTAATAAGGGAATATACTCGCATGGAAAAATCGAGTGCTTGTATTGAATCCCAATGTTCAACTATTCGCCCTTCTTCAATACGCCAAGTATCGATGATATTCATCCCTTTTTGGTCGTTTCCCCTGTCTTCCTTCTCTAAGGTGGCATGAGAGTGAAAAATCACATAATCACCATCAACGTAGATATGTTTAACATCGTATGTATAGTCTGGGTAATCTTCGACAAACTCTTCAAGGAAACCAACCAGACCGGTTACTTTGTCAGGTAAGTTTCTGTTGTGCTGCACGTAGGCGCTGTCATTGTAGTTTTGCATAACGTAGTCAAAATTATGGTTATTCATAAGGTTTTGCACAAAATCGCTTATTAACTCTGCATTGGCTAACTCTTGCTCTGTCCAACTGGCTTTCTTAAGTGAGGGTAAATCAATGATCAAAGTGTCTTTTGACTGGGCAAGTGCCATTGTGCTCACGAACAAAAGAATAAACGAACTAAGTACTTTAAACATGGTTGACTCCAATAGTTGTTGCGCTAAATAAGTATACATTGATAACCATGGTAATTATTAGTAACCTACAAAACAAGAAGGCACTAAATGCTTAGTTAGGCAGCTTTTGGTAACCAGTACTTAGGTTGTGTAAATGGAAGGAGTGATTAAAGTGGTAGAAAAAGCAAAATCAACAAGACGCATTTTTTACAATGATGCGAGCTGCCCGGTGCGTAATGTTGTGGCACAAATCGGTGATAAATGGTCTTTGCTTATTCTCTTTGCCTTAGTAGATGGAGCTGATCGATTCAATGCGCTTAAATCAAGAGTAGAAGGTATTTCTCAACGAATGTTAACCCAAACTCTGCGAGATCTAGAGCGAGAAGGTTACGTGAATAGAACGGTATACCCTGAAGTACCAGTAAAAGTTGAATATGCGCTGACAACAATGGGTAAGGATCTGGTTAAGCCCTTATACAAGTTGGTATCTTGGGCTGACGAGCATCAAGACGAGATTAATCGCGCCAGAAAAGAATATGATGAAAACCGATAGTGTTTCAAACCACTATTAACAGCTAAACCGGCCAGCGCTAAGCACGCTGGCAAGTTTAAACTCTATTAATGAATAAGGGCTAGTTAACTTGGTATCTCAATAACACTTGATTATCGAGAACCACGTTTGTTGACCAAATAAAGCTCGCTCCCGCGCCACTGAACTTGTCGATAAAGTTCATATACGCTTTTTTGTTGTTTACTCCAATTTCATCTTCTGAATACAAGCTCGCCTGTGGCCACGCACTAGCGTCAAACTCTTTAGCCATCCAATTGCTTGGCGTTTCCCAATGCACGGCAAAAGCATCTTGCCCATCATCAGTGCCTTGCGTTGTGCAGCTATCCGACAAGCGTTTGCCTGCAACTTCATTTAAGCAGCTAAGATCATATATTGGCGATGTGTAATAGGTTTGAGCTTGCCAATCTGCATTGGTGACAGTTCCATCGCTAAAGCTAGCAATAAAGCCACCATCGCCAGGGTGGAACGCTTTACCTCGATTATTCTCGGAGCCTAGCCCTAGGTTCTCTTCCCAATCAATTACTTTAACGGCAATGGTGTAGGGTTTACTGACCTTAAATTTCACGATACTGGAGTTAAATGGTGTGAAAGGCACTGTATCAACGGCGATCAGCGTGCCATTAATGTAGAGTTCAAAGTAGTTGTCAGCAAAGATATAACCGGTTACTTCTTCTCCTTCGGGATCAACCACTACCACTGGAACAGAGTCTTGAGCTACTTCAGCGATGCTTTTAGGAGTAATGTTGGCACACTCTTCATAAAGGTCGACAGCCTTAGCGGCAGTAGCATAGTTAACATCCGCCGGGACCGTCCAAGATTTGCCCGTCGAGTCAGTCACTTCACCTATACCGGCAACTCGACTGCGACCGTTTTTGCACTCAAAAATATTAGCTTCTACTGTTTTTGCAAAGCCTTGAGTAATGCTACCCGAACCTTTGTAGTTGCTAGTGTCTTTAGCAAAGGCGAAGGATGATATTAAAAGCAGCGTAGTGAGTAGAGTTGCTGATGAAAACCTTGTATCTCGTCGAGCTCTATTGTTCATGTTTCCTGCCACGGTAGTGCATTGTGTTCATAAGCTTAGCCGCGAAATGATTACTACACAAAGGGATAAAAACTAAAGGTAGAATATGAATAGAGAAACAACTTAATCTGTAAGTAACTAATACAATCCAAAGTAACAGCTTGTTTGTTGGTGTAGAACCAAAGCCTCAAATGGATTGGATACAGTCGATACCTCGCCTAATCACGAGGTATCGACATGGAAAACTTGCTTTAAAGAAGCAACCAGCTAATAAGTTTGCGATTAAAACTTAAGGTAAGACGGTTATTGAAGTGATATCGCAAAAGCTTTCATATTGGCGAGTTTGTGCTTTTATTTTCACCTTATCATCACTACCCGCTAACTGTTCTAGCAACGCAGCATACTCATTATATTTAGGGTGTTCACTCAATAGATAAAGACCACCTTGACTTGCAGGGCAACTATTAATGCTTGGGGCCGGTAATACCGCCACCAGCAAACCTTGCTTTACTTCTTCTACACCAGCTATTCGCATTTGAGAGGGCAAATTAGCCAGCTCAGCCTGCGCTAGCGATGCCCATAATAGTGAGGCAACCACCATAATCTTTTTTATCATTTCACTCTCTCACAGTAAGGGGCTTGAATAATCTTGTTGAACCTTAGTTTACGCCTCGTCAGCCCATAAAAGCTAAGCATTAACTGCGATTTTGCTAATGGCTTCACAGCAAGCTCATTAAATAACAAATTTGTTCGCGAACTTCATTCAACACAAACACACTCAATCATTCTTTAACTATGTGGTTAGCATCAAAGCCCTCAAAAAAAACCGAAATCCCCACTGACAAGATAAGCAGTTTTGGTAGAATAGCGCCCCAAATTTATTAAAGAGCTATTCCGTTATGTGGTTTAAAAATCTAATGTTGTTTCGCATTACCAAAGAGCTAGAGCTCGAGCCAGAGAAGCTAGACGCTACTTTAGGCGAGCTAAGCTTTACCCCTTGCGGAAGCCAAGACTTAAGCAAATTTGGCTGGGTGACCCCCATGGGAAAATTTGGCCAAAGCTTAACTCACGTTATCGGTAACGAATATCTAGTCTGCGCTAAAAAAGAAGAGAAGATGCTACCTGCATCGGTTATTCGCGACACCTTAGCCGACAAAATTGAGCTTATCGAACAAGAGCAACAACGCCCGTTAAAGAAAGCCGAGAAAGACGCTCTTAAAGAAGAAATCGTGATGACTCTTCTACCTCGCGCATTCTCACGCACCAGCCTAACCTACGCTTGGGTAAGCCCAGACAACAACTTAATTGCAGTTGATGCTGGCAGCGCTAAAAAAGCCGAAGAAGTGATTTCCTTATTACGTAAATCCTTAGGCAGCCTGCCTGTTACACCCATTAAATTGGCTAATCAGGCTGACGTAACCATGACCGACTGGTTAAACGAAAAAGCCATTCCAGCCAACTTTGAGTTAGGTGAAGAAGCCGAGCTACGCAGCGCCTTAGAAGGTGGCGGTATTATTCGTTGTAAAGAACAAGACTTATTCAGCGACGAAATCAAGGTGCACTTAGATGCCGATAAGTTTGTGACCAAGCTAGAGCTTACCTGGGCTGACTCAATTCGCTTTTTAATTAGCGAAGACATGAGCATTAAAGGGGTTAAGTTCACCGATACCATCACCGAACAAAATGAAGACATCGATAAAAGTGATGTAGCTGCACGCTTTGATGCTGACTTTGCCCTAGCCAGTGGCGAGCTCACTAAGATGATCCCCGATTTAATCGCAGCCTTAGGCGGCGAATTAACCAGCTAAGTCCTCACAGTTACTTACCTATTTCACCAACCATTAACATAGTTTCAGATACTTGCTAAAGGTTGGTGATTTTTTAAGCAAAACCATTGCAAGCCCCGCTCGCTACGCGTAAAATGCGCGCCCTTATTGTGCTGCTCGCAGCCTTCCTCAATGATTCGACTAAGACCCGGAGCTTTGATGTTTACACCTGAACTACTGTCACCTGCTGGCACCCTTAAAAACATGCGTTATGCCTTTGCTTATGGCGCCGATGCGGTATACGCGGGCCAACCTCGTTACTCGTTACGTGTACGTAATAACGAGTTTAACCACGAGAATCTTGCCCTAGCGATTAACGAAGCGCATGCGCAAGACAAAAAACTCTACGTGGTAAGCAATATTGCCCCGCATAACGCTAAGTTAAAAACTTACCTGCGCGATATTGAGCCAGTGATCGCCATGAAGCCAGACGCCTTGATTATGTCTGATCCAGGCATGATTATGATGGTGCGCGAAGCCTTCCCCGATCAAACTATTCATTTATCGGTTCAAGCCAACGCAATTAACTGGGCCACGGTTAAATTTTGGCAGCAACAAGGTGTAGAGCGAGTGATTTTGTCACGCGAACTATCGCTAGACGAAATCGAAGAAATTCGTATGCAAGTGCCAGAAATGGAGCTTGAAGTATTTGTGCACGGCGCATTATGCATGGCCTACTCTGGCCGCTGTTTGCTGTCGGGCTACATTAATAAGCGCGATCCAAACCAAGGAACTTGCACGAACTCGTGCCGCTGGAAGTACAACGCGCACGAAGCCAAAGAAAACGAAGTAGGCGATATTATTGCTGCCCAACCGCAAGTAGTTGAACCTACCCTGGGTGCAGGCGCGCCGAGCGACCAAGTATTCTTATTGCAAGAGCAAGGCCGCCCTAACGAGTATATGCCAGCCTTTGAAGATGAGCACGGCACTTACATCATGAACTCAAAAGACTTACGTGCTATTCAGCACGTAGAGCGCTTAACTAAAATGGGTGTGCACTCACTTAAAATTGAAGGCCGTACTAAGTCTTTCTACTACTGTGCGCGTACAGCCCAAGTGTATCGCCAAGCGATTAACGATGCTGTAGCTGGAAAACCCTTCGACCCAAGCCTAATGGGCACGCTGGAAAACCTAGCGCACCGCGGGTATACCGAAGGCTTCTTACGCCGCCATACTCACGATGAGTACCAAAACTACGACTATGGTTATTCGGTAAGCGATACTCAACAATTTGTAGGTGAAGTGGCAGGCCGCAACCAAGCAGGCCTTGCCGAAATCACCGTTAAAAACAAATTTGTACTGGGTGATACGCTGGAGCTTATGACACCTCAAGGTAACCTTAACTTCAAATTAGAGCATCTAGAGAACAAAAAAGGTGAGCTCATTGACGATGCTAAAGGCAGCGGCCACACTGTATTTTTGCCAGTGCCAGAAAACGTAGATTTAGAGCACGCACTTATAATGCGCAATCTTCAATCTGGCCAAGATACCCGCAACCCGCATCAAGCTGCAGAAGTTAAGGCTTAAACATGGCCTTGCTCATTAGCAAAAAATGCATCAACTGTGATATGTGCGAGCCAGAGTGCCCTAATCAGGCTATCTCTTACGACGGCATTATCACGGTAATTGACCCAGAGCGTTGCACCGAATGCAAAGGCCATTACGACCGCCCAACTTGCATAGATGTTTGCCCAATTGACTGCATTGCCGTAGACCCAGCATATAAAGAAAGCGAAGAGCAGCTATATGATAAGTTTGTTGCCTTGCATGGCGACATGCTAATTGCCAAAGGCTCCGCTTAGCGCTTTAAAGCTCGACGCTAAAACTAACAAGCCGCAGCCACATACTGCGGCTTTTGTTTATCGTCTAACACATGGCAGACAATAGACTCACTTCCACGTTTCTAACCCTTTACGTATTAAAAAGCTGAACTAACCCACCTATCTGCCCATGATTTTTCTATCTTTGGCTGGGCAAAAAACACTGTAATGATATACAGGAACCTTTGATTCCTACTTTCTACATGTGATTGCATACTTTCATGCTGATGTTTTTGTTATTTTTCGAGCTAGGTGGCTGATGTAGCGTAGGAAAGGTGATAGCCTTGGTTTTATCAAATGTATGATAAGAGGAAAAATTCCGTGTTTAAACAAGGAAATTTTCCTATTAATAAACTGTTAGAACTACTAGGGAAGTATTGTGGACACCTTGAAGAAAATCCTATTTTTTGACGTATTTCCCTTCTTATGTAGGTTAATAGGATGTGGTTTATTAGCCATCGCTTTATATGGAATCGGTTTCCCGCCTAAAACTGATATTGGCACTACATCAGGTTTATTGTTAATTCTGTCTCTGTTTTTCATTTTGTTGCCGTTAGCCAAAAAGATTAGTTTAGGTAAGTTACTTACCTTTGAGCGAGAAATAGAAAAGGTAAAGACAGAAGTTACAGATTTTAAGGGCGAGACAAGAGAGTTCTTAAATGTCTACAGTAATATGATTACGGCCATATCAAATACTGTTAATCAAACTGTAAATGTTCATCTCCCAGGAAAAGAACAAGTCCAAGAAGCTAAAGATGAGTTGAAATCAACGATTCAGCAGGAAGATAACGGCTTCAGTATCGAAGATGAATTGCAGGAATACATCAGTCTTTCAGGTAATGACATTAACTTTGCTCTGGCTCGCCTGCGAATGGATTTAGAGAAATCGATGCGTGCAATTTTGGGTAAAAGAACTCAAACATCAGATCCTACCGAAATGAAATCAAAATTCATGTCGGCTAGGCAGCTATTTAAAGAACTTACGATTGAATACCCTAATTATAAAGGGATGCACAGTTCTTATGATTACATACTTAAAATATGCAACGCCGCTATTCATGGTCAGCAAATATCTAATGGGCATGCTCAGGAAGCTCTATATATGGGACTGCAAATGTTAAAAGAATTAGAGCGTGTGCAAAAGTAGTTCTAACAAGTTGCCCAAAAGGACGCAAAACGCTTGGCTTGCGCTCCTTCGTCGCTAAGTATAGCCAAGCATTTTTCGCCTCTTAGCAAGGCGTTATATGCAAGTGAGAATTGATGACTCAATCTAGAAATGAAAGATATGTTAGATGGCAAGATTACCGAATTAATCATTTATCTTTTTCAATAAATTTGTTTTTAAGCTTTTCGGTGGCTTCAATAGCTTTACTTATTAGCATGTTGCTTAAGGATTTGAAGGGCAATGAAATAGGAGAGTTAGTTTTAACTATCTGGGCTTACAGCGCTATTGCTGGGTGTTTGGCAACTATCTTTCGGTTGTTAGACTTCCGCTATACATCAAGAAAAATAAGAAAAAGAACATGCGTTAATGCATTTGTAGCTAGGCATGTAGGTAAGTTAACTTGGTCAATGTTCTGGTCTCAAGTTATTTTGTATTCATGTGGCGCATATTTTTTTATATACGGCGTAGTTTTAGCCTAAGCATATAACAAGGCATTTAAAACGGAACTAAAACAGTGGGTGAGGCTCTTCATATGGGGCAAACGCTAGAGTTTCTTACTCGGACGCTTGTTGCGATATTGAACGACAATTTTGATGTTGAAATAGAAGTTGAAGCACTCGTAATCCGTGAAGACCGTAAAACCCTAGGTCAACTCATCGGTTTACTAAAAAGCCACGCCGACATTGATGATGTTGGTGCTTCTATCTTGAAGCAAGCACTAGTTAAACGTAACTATATTGCTCACGAGTTTTACATTAAAAATAACTACTTGTTCACCGACCTTGAGCATAGAAATAAGGTTTATCAAACTCTTGTAGAAGATACCAAAACTATGGCATTAGGTACTGCATTAATGTCCGGTTTCGTGGAGGGGTTTTGCGAGGCTCTAGCTATCGACAAGTCAAAAGTTCTGGTGAAACAGAGCATATAACAAAGCGTTTAAGACGGATTCCCAACGCTTGGCATTTTCGGTTTGATTCAGCTTTAGTGTTTAAGGCACAATGGTTTAGGTAGGGTGGTAGCGTTGCTCACCACTTAACGCGGCGTTATATTTCAACGGAGAGTGCTTTGAGAATAGCATTACTACTAATTACAATACTTCAGTGCTCTTCAGTGTTTGGGGTTGCAACAAATAAAGCAGATTTATGCCCAAACCTAATCGGTAGCTGGAAAGGGGAAAAGTCATACCCTGACATTAATGCTCATGAATCTTGGGTATCTACCTACCAACGAGATGGCAGCTCTTCAGTTAC
This sequence comes from Agarivorans albus, assembly GCF_019670105.1. Classification (NCBI taxonomy): domain Bacteria; kingdom Pseudomonadati; phylum Pseudomonadota; class Gammaproteobacteria; order Alteromonadales; family Alteromonadaceae; genus Agarivorans; species Agarivorans albus. The sequence continues at coordinate 3,091,661 of NZ_AP023032.1, forward strand.
TTTTACGACTAAGTACCAAGGCGAAGTTACACAGGATACTGAAATAGGTTACTGGAAATGTGAGCAAAATATCTTAACAAAATATGAGTCTATAAACGGTGCAAATAAAGATTCGCCAAAAGTATATGAATTATTAGAAGTTAACCAGCAATTTATGCGCTACCTTACTATTCTGGATGCGAACACCGTTATTGAATACGTTGCGTATAAAGTTGAAATATAACAAACGCATCAACGCATGGACTAATAAAGCTTGGCTTGGTTCGAGCCTCACCAATTGTAGCCAAGCTTTATTAGCCCGTTATGCGGGCGTTAAATTGCTAGGAAAATTATGAGTCAAACCGAAATCCTTGCGATATGGGGCGCAGTTACAGGAACCGTTGGTACAGTCGCCGGTTTGCTTGGTCTCTGGCTTAGATTTAGGCAGCACGGCCTAGATAAACCACGACTGGTTTGCGAGGCCTCCTTCGGATTCGATTCCCCCAATCGGCCTAATCACAAAATAACGATTCGCTCAGTTGGTCGGCGGCCAGTAGCGATCGACAATGTAAAATATTTTATTAGGCCAAAGCTTTGGCATCATAGAATAACTAGAGCTTGGCAGCACAAAAAAGGGCGCTGGTTGTGGAATCAGAAGCCAAGGGAAAGTATTAAGCTCAATGAAGGTGAGAAAAGGGAAATAGTCATCTCATTGCCCGATGGGCTCGATATCACAGATATTTATAGGGTTGAGGTTGTAGACCAAACAGCACGCAGATGGCCTGTAAAATGGGTATCTAAGTCTAGGCTGTGCAAAACTGCAACTCAGGAAACACTTGACGAATTCGCCGACGAAAATGACAAGCGTATAGTCAGCGCTACTGGATATCGCGTAGGCGAAAGGTACTATTTGGACACAAAGTTCAATACCAAGCCGGGAAGAGCTGGTAAATCTTGTGGAAGAGGATTTTGGTTCTTTGATGTGCAGAAGTATCGGGAGAAACTCCAAGACGTAAAGTGCAATCAGACTAGCTCCTTTCTATCTGGCGAGGCCGAGGAAATTAAGTAGCAATTTAACAAGGCCAGTCACAGCGACGGCTTTTTCGTTGCGGCTTCGCCTTCACTACAAAGCCGCGCGTGCTGGCGGCGTTACATGCCTAAAGCTCACTGTACGGAGATTGAATGAAGGTTATATTTGATACAAACCAGAGCAAGACTGTTCTATCTAAATTTAAACACAAGGTAGATGTGCTTGTTCCCGATGATGATTTTGGAAAACAAAGAAACAGTCTGATTCGATTGGTTGTCAGCTCAATGGAGAATAAGCCAGAGCAATGGGATAATCTTTGCCAGATAAACATTGAATGGATAGGGGATCAATTCATTAGCCGACTTTCAGATGAAGAACAGAAACTGTCAAAGGAAAGGCTAGATGATATTTGCTCAATGTGTTTTAGGTTTCTATTTGAATTATACCTTTCAATGAAGAATGACCTCGCTATGGAATTTGAGTCTGCTAGACGTTTTGTTTTCAATAATGTGGGTTTGTTTGAGAGTCACGCGAAGGAGCAAATTGAATTTGCAATCCGTGACATGCCAATCAGTATATTCAAATCAATTGCGAATAGTGACTCGATAGAGAGCATTAAAGATTTCAATTCTATTTCTGCAAAAGCTGAAGAACTAAAAAAAGAGTGGGAAAAAGATATTGTAGATAAAGAAACTAGAGTAAATAAGCTAAAGGAATCCCTTTCAGAGTATGAAAACGGTTTTAATTTCGTCGGTCTCTTTCAAGGTTTCGATGATCTAGCAAAGGAAAAATCTGATGAGCGAGACAATATACTCTTTTGGCTTAAGGTATTATCTGCACTTGTAGTTTTACCAGTATTGGCAGAGCTTATAATAATTTATAAAAATATCGACAACATAGCAGCTATTAAAGATGGGCTAATCGTTTCTATATTTCCAACACTATCCTTGGCTGCTATCGCGATTTACTATTTCAGGGTGTTACTCTTTAACTATAAATCAGTAAAATCTCAGCTATTGCAAATTGATTTACGAAAGACTCTTTGTAGGTTTATTCAACATTACTCTGAATACTCCAGTGAAATCAAGAAGCAAGACTCAGAGTCATTGGCGAAATTTGAGAACATTATATTTTCTGGAATTGTTACTGAGGATGGAAACTTGCCCTCTACTTTTGATGGTGTAGAGCAAATAGGAAAGCTAATAAAGTCAGCAAAATCATGAAACGGCATGTAACAAGTCAATCAACTTCGCACCCTCGGTGCCGGACGCAGCAAAACTGTGCCGGTTATTGAAACGTTACACGACTGAGGTTGAATTTTGGACTACGTTGTACCTTTTTTGGCATTGATTGGGTTGGTTGTGGCTTTTGTGCCCTTGTATCTAAACACTCCCAAACGTCCGAAATACGATGCTTTAGGCGACCTGGTCGGCAAAAAGTTTTTTGGCTTTGTTCGAGTTGACTGGGATTCTCAACCTGTACATTTTATTGTCGGAAAAGAGCAGTTAGGAATCATAGGGGGTTTTCCAAGTTTTAGTTTACTGCTTGATATAAATGATCTTGAGTTATCAATAAAAAGAGAATTTATTGGCTATAAAGTAATAATAATTTCCAATGACTTTTATACAGAGCATTTATTCAAGCAACTAATCGTATCAGCTAGGGTAGCCAAAAAGCTTCAAAAGCTCACAAATGGGAAGTTAGCCCTTCGAGATGTATAACAATGCAAGTCACTAACTCGTCGCTACGTTCCTCAAGAACAAAGGCCACAATGCGGCAAGCCGCAGGCCTTTGCCCGTGCTTGCGGGGTTACAGCCAGGTAAAATCATGTCGAAATCAATAGAAGTTCGTACAGCCAAATCGGGCGATGCTAATGATACAGCTGCTATTTATCTTGAATCTCGAAAAGAACTGGTTGCTTTTGCGCCAGTTGTCCACTCTGACGAAGAAGTACATTCTTGGATTAAGGAGCAGCTGATACCCAGTGGTGGAGTGCTTGTGGCTGAACTAAAGGGTAAATTAGTTGGTATGTGTTCCCTATCAGAAGCGGAGGAAGTTGACTGGATTGACAACTTGTACCTCAAGCCTTCTGAGGTTAGAAAAGGGATCGGCACGGCTCTTTTACGAGAAGCATTAGCTCGAGTTGGTAGACCATGCAGACTATATACTTTTCAGGAAAATCGAGCAGCGAGACAATTTTATGAAAAGCAAGGGTTTGAAGCGATTGAATTTAGTGATGGCTCGGCGAACGAAGAGAACGTTCCCGATGTTTTATATGAACTTGTTTAGGACAGTACACATCAAATAAAAAGGGCTCCACAAGGAGCCCTGTGGTTAGTTATCGATTGAGCTTATACATCGAAGCGATCAGCGTTCATTACTTTAGTCCAAGCGGCAATAAAGTCTTTGGCGAACCTTTCTTTATTGTCGTCTTGTGCGTAAAACTCAGCATAAGAACGCAGTACTGAGTTAGAACCGAACACCAAATCAACTCGCGTTGCTGTCCATTTAACTTCTCCACTAACCCGCTCACAAATGTCGTAAGAGTTTCTGCCCGTTGGCTTCCAGGTGTTAGCCATATCGGTAAGGTTTACGAAGAAATCATTGCTTAATGTGCCAACCTTGTCGGTAAACACTCCCGCTTCAGAACCCGCATAATTGGTGCCTAAGACTCGCAAACCACCAATTAGCACAGTCATTTCTGGCGCACTTAAGCCCATTAACTGAGCGCGGTCGAGCAGTAACTCTTCTGCAGTAACCACATAATGCTTCGGCAAGTAGTTACGAAAACCGTCTGCTTGTGGCTCCAATACTTCAAAAGACTCCACATCGGTCATCTCTTGGCTTGCGTCGCCTCGGCCAGCCGTAAACGGTACAGCCAAGTTTAAACCGGCTGCTTTAACGGCTTGTTCAACTCCCACATTACCAGCAAGTACAATTACATCGGCAAGGCTTGCACCTGTATCTGTAGCAATTGCTTCCAATACACTTAATACTTTAGCCAGTTTTTCTGGCTCGTTAGCCTGCCAATCCTTTTGCGGAGCTAGGCGGATCCGCGCGCCATTTGCTCCACCACGTTTATCAGAGCCACGATACGTGCGGGCGCTATCCCAAGCGGTAGCCACCAATTCAGCTACGCTTAGGCCGCTAGCAGCAATGCGTAGTTTTACTGCATCTACATCATAAGATGTTGAACCTGCAGGAATAGGATCTTGCCAAATAAGATCTTCGGCTGGAATATCTGGCCCGACATAAACAGACTTAGGCCCCATGTCGCGATGGGTTAATTTGAACCAAGCTCGTGCAAAGGTTTTAGAGAAGTACTCTGGGTCATTCTTAAAACGCTCAGAAATCTTGCGATACTCTGGGTCTACTTTAAGTGCCATATCCGCGTCGGTCATTACTGGGTTATAACGAACACTAGGATCTTCAACATCGGTAGGTTTGTCTTGCTCTTTAATATCTACAGGTTCCCATTGAACAGCGCCTGCAGGGCTTTTTGATAACTGCCATTCATAACCAAACAGCAACTCAAAATAGCCATTATCCCATTGGGTTGGATGGGTAGTCCAAGCACCTTCAATACCGCTAGTAACGGTATCTCTGCCGATGCCACGCTTGCTATGGTTATTCCAGCCTAAGCCTTGTTCTTCAATGCCCGCGCCTTCTGGCTCTGCACCCAATAAAGAAGCGTCGCCATTACCGTGACACTTACCTACGGTATGACCACCAGCAGTTAAGGCAACAGTTTCTTCGTCGTTCATCGCCATACGTGCAAAGGTAGTACGCATATCTTGAGCGGTTTTAAGTGGGTCTGGCTTACCATCTACACCTTCGGGATTTACATAGATCAAACCCATCATTACTGCAGCCAATGGGTTTTCCAAATCACGTTCACCGGAGTAACGAGATCCTTCTCCGCCACTTTCTGCTAACCATTCTTTTTCAGCACCCCAATAAATGTCTTTTTCTGGGTGCCAAACATCTTCGCGTCCAAAAGCAAAACCAAAGGTTTCTAAGCCCATTGACTCATAAGCCATATTACCAGCTAGCAGCATTAAGTCGGCCCAGCTAAGCTTGTTGCCATATTTCTTCTTAATTGGCCATAATAGACGACGCGCCTTATCTAAATTGGCATTATCTGGCCAAGAATTTAACGGTGCAAAACGCTGGCTACCACTAGCACCGCCCCCGCGGCCATCTGCAACGCGATAGGTACCAGCCGAGTGCCAAGCCATACGAATCATCAAACCACCATAATGCCCCCAATCTGCTGGCCACCAACCTTGGCTATCGGTCATTAAGGCTTTTAAGTCTTTTTTTAAGGCTTCTACATCAAGGGTTTTGAGCGCTTCGCGATAACTAAACGCCTCACCAAAAGGGTTGGTTTTAGTATCATGCTGATGAAGAATATCTAGGTTCAGTGACTTGGGCCACCAATTCATATTTGCCGCTTGTGGTGTAGTTGCTCCACCATGCATTACTGGGCACTTTCCACCAGAACTATCGTTGCTCATATTCATTCCTTAATTATCGCGTTTACATTGTTTTTGTATCGGCTTTACAAAAAAGCCGTAGACTAATTTTCGACTCAAGATAAAGCGTATAACCTTATCGTTGAGCTAGCCAATTTGTATAAACTATCGCAGCAATAAGCGACAGTAACCTTAAAATAAATGTGGTTATTAATGTTTTAACTCAAAACAATTATGGAGAACTAAGAACTTTACAAAACTTTACTTTTAGGTGAGTAATTAGAGCGCAGAGCCAACAATTGTTAGAGCAAAACTTGTGCAACTGAGGCAGTTTAAGATATGCCTAAACTTGCTAACACGCTGGGTAAGCTTAGCGCTAGAAACTAGGCGAGTGACTGGAAGTTAGGCTTCAAATTATAGCTAATAGTAAATCAAGCAACGTAGCTATGCTGCTTAATCGGGAATAAGGTATTCACTTAGCTAGTGTAGACATCAAGCTTTAAGGGTTGAGTAAGATTGAACTCAGGCAAACAACGGCACAATAAGTGGACAAAGCATTGCGCTAAAAGTAGCACTGAGCACTAATGCTAAGGCGCCATAAGCGCCTTGCTGATGCCCCTCTTCAGCAATACGGGCTGTCCCTAAAGCGTGACAGGCGGTGCCCATGGCAATGCCTTGCGCTTTGCTTGAATGCACACCACATAATTTAAGTACCGGTATCCCTACTACCGCACCCACTAAGCCAGTTATCAGTACAGCAATAGCCGTTAATGCGGGCTCACCTGCCACTTGTTCACTAATTAGCACCGCAATAGGCGTAGTAACTGATTTAGGTGCTAAAGACGCTGCGATTTCAGGCGATGCCCCAACCACCAGCGCCAAGCCAACTGTAGTAGCAATAGCCACAACTGCCGCAACAACAATGGTAATAGCAATACGTGGTAGTTCTGCTTTTATATCGTATAACTGCTTATATAAAGGAACACCTAAGGCAACCACTGCCGGCTCTAGTAGCTTACTTAGCCACCCACTATATTGATTGTAATCGTCAAAAGAGATGTCTAATGCCAACAAACTAACCACCAATATACTCAAGGTAATTAGAACGGGATTAAGCCAGGTAACCGAAAAACGTTGTTGCAGATGTTTTGCAGCAATGAACAATCCAATGGTTAGTGGCAGGTAAAGAAAATTCACCATTATTTTGCCTCCCCGTCTACGGATTGTGGCTGAGTGGCCTTAAGCTCGTGCTTATTCTCCCAGTGTTGGTAAGTTTTGCCAACCACTACCAGTAAAATCAGAGTCGCCAAAGCACAAGTAAGCAACATTGCAGGCAAAGCCTGTAATAAAGTTTCAATATGTTCTACTAAACCAATACTAATAGGCACAAACAAAAGTGACATCCAGCGGACAAATTGATTAGCAGTTCGCTCTACCCAAGCCAGTTTAATCCAGCGAAACTGTAAGGCTATAGTTAACAGCAGCATACCCACAATGCTTGCAGGGAGAAGGTTTCCGCTAAGATCGCTTAACCAAAGGCCAGCCCACAACGCGGCGTAAATCACTAACAAACCAGAGGCAATTTCTAGAACAGCTAATTTCTGAAACTTTCTCATAACTCTTGTCGACTTTTGTTATTCAATGACGCTATTATGTAATAAAATTACAAAACAAGCTATCGTTAGCTAACATTGTTTTAGGAGACGCTATGAAGATTAGTTTTTTCAGCGCTAAGCGCTACGACCGCGAACATTTTGATGCCCAAAATACATCTTCAGCTTTTAGCATCGAGTATTTCGATACTGCCCTCTCGGCAAAAACTGCCCGCTTAGCCCATGGCGCTGATGCGGTATGTGCCTTTGTAAATGACGACTTATCTGCCGCAACTTTGGAAGCCTTAGCCGAACACGGGATCCAACTTATACTGTTGCGCTGTGCTGGCTTTAACAATGTTGATCTCGCCAAAGCAGAGCAACTAGGCATTACCGTTTCACGCGTACCGGCATACTCACCGGAAGCGGTGGCCGAACATGCCATCGCGTTGATGATGACCTTAAACCGCCGTATTCACAAAGCTTACCAACGCACCCGCGATGCCAACTTCTCTTTAGAAGGTTTAACCGGCATGAACATCTTTGGTAAAACCGCGGGAGTAATAGGCACCGGGAAAATCGGCTTAGCCACTGCGCGCATACTCAAGGGTTTTGGTTGCCGAGTCATTGCTTTTGACCCTTACCCAAATGACGCAGCTAAAGAGCTAGGCATAGAGTACGTAAGCATGGCAGAGCTACTGGCGCAATCAAACATCATTACTTTGCACTGCCCGCTTACCCCTGAAAATACTTACTTAATTGGTAAATCGGCTTTTAGCCAGATGAAAAAAGGCACTTTGCTGATTAACACCAGTCGCGGCAAACTGGTAGATTCCACGGCCTGTATTGAAGCACTAAAAGATGGGACATTAGGCGGCTTAGCTTTGGATGTGTATGAACATGAGAAAGAATTGTTCTTTGAAGATTTATCCGCCGAAGTCATTTTGGATGACGTGTTCCGCCGTTTGTCAGCTTGTCACAACGTTATCTTTACTGGTCACCAAGCCTTTTTAACCCAAGAGGCCTTGCAAAGCATTGCCGACACCACCTTGCTAAACGCCAACGCATTTAGCCAAGGACAACGTAACGGCAATGAAGTAACCGCTGAAGTGGTAGACAACAGCTAATCTAAATTTTGGTGAAATACCAATCCAAACCATAAACTAAAGGCAGCATAAAAATGCTGCCTTTTTAGACTTAGAGTGCACATTGGCTATAAGTTGGTTATGTGGACCATTGGTCCCAATGTAGACGGTTTGTTTGGCTTCGCCGCGCTTTGGCAAGTATGGTTATTAACTGAGGTATTAGCTGTTGTGTTGTACCTGCCTACTCGTGCGTTCTCACGCTATAAGCACAGTAGCAACAAAGCTTGGATAAAGTACTTTTAATTCTTCTGCTCCCAGATACAACAAAGCCGACCTTTAGTCGGCTTTATACCCAATGCTGCAGCTCCATTTTTACTAGAACATACTATTGCCATTAGCACTGCCTTCTGGCACTTCTTGTATGCTGTCCCAATGCTCTACTATTTTGCCATTCTCATCAAAGCGGAAAAAATCCATGGTGACATATTGGTCATTTCCCGGCCAAATCTGGTGAGTATGTAACGCCACCATGTCACCTTCGGCAATACAGCGTAGAAACTTAATTTGTTTGTTGGGGTAGTCACGCTGCATTTCATCGAAGTAGTCAATAAAACCTTGCAAGCCATTTTTAACTAAAGGGTTATGCTGAATGTATTCATCTCCGACATACATTTTTACCGCCTTAGCTGGCTCACCCAAATAAGCCATTTGATAAAATGCCACGGCGTTAGCTTTATTCTGCTTTAACTGGCTGCCCATATTTTCTCCCAAGCAATCAAGTGATGTTATTTCAATAGTAGAACAAACTAGCCAGCATTAGCTTAACGCTTGGCTTGGGTAAGAAATTTCTAACACCAAACACTCTTGCTCACACTTAAATGGTCCATGAACCTCGCCTGGTGGTCGACTGGCGTAATGACCAGCCTCTAACCAAAGGTCAAACGCCGCGTCATACAAACGGCCAGAGATAATGTAGATCTCCTCTGGATAAGTATGTGATTTAGCGCCAAAGGCTTTGGTATTTGCTCCAGCTTTAAATCGAGTTAGGCGTGTATAGTCACCGGTGCTGTTATCTATGGCTAGGGTAAGCTGATGTAACTGCCCATCACTGCCCTCTATCTCTTCCCATTGGTTAGCATTGTTTGTAGCTAATACATTCCAGTATTGCGCGGTGGTTTTCATTAGCATCCTTAACAACTAAGTACTTAATGAACATAAACTAAAAGATAGCGAGCTAATACAATTTCGCAATCAACATTTAGTGAATAACAGCCACCAAAACCAAATATTTAATTGAGGGTGTATCAAGGGTGTAGCTAGGGTCTGTTGATCTTTGCTGATGGTTTTTGCAGCAATTTATTAGCCATTTAGGCAAGGCAGTGAGTGAGCAGTTAAGTGGGCTTAATAATCACTCGCTAACGCTGAGTAAATGGCTAAGAAATGCTGCCCGAAGGGTTCGGGTAAGCGAGCTTTACTTTTTGTTAAGCACTTCTTGCTTAGCCCACTAGGCTTCTAAGTGCTCGCCGCGATTAAAGCCCGCTTATCTCGAACAAAATTTCAACACCAAAGATCAACAGACCCTAACAACTAATCCTCAAAGAAAGCCAATAAAAAAGCCTCATAAAGAGGCTTTTTTATATCGTGTAACTACTGGTAGCTAATCTCACCTTTATCATCATAATCGGCGGCATTAACTGGGCTTTGCTGCTCTAAGTAAGCCTTAAGCACTTCGGCATCGACAAAGCCAGTATCAACAAAGCCTCTATGGTCAGTGATTTTAGGATAACCATCACCGCCAGTAGCATTAAAGTTTGGGATCGTGAAACGGTACATATTGGCTTCATCTAAAGGTTTGCCTGCAATCACTACATCGCTCACCTCGCCATCAATTACTTTCATGCTAATGCCAGCAAATTGCGCGTAAGCACCGGTATCCACAGGCATAGCCGCAACTACCGATAAGTACTCCATCACTTCTTCACCATTCATATCAACATAGGTAATAGTGTTAGAAAAAGGCTGTACGGTAAGCACGTCTTTATAACTTATATCCCCTGCCTCAATCGAGGCTCGAACACCACCAGAGTTCATTACTGCAAAATCAGCATTTACGCGCTCTTTATGGGCAGAGGCAATTAATCGGCCTAAATTGGTTTGGCCAAAGCGTACTTTGTCTCGGTCACCCACTAAGCGGCCGCTTAGTTCAGCAATCTTAACATTAAGCTGCGCTTGGCCTTGTTCTTGGTAAGGAGTTAACAAAGCCAGTACTTCGGGGTTGTGGGCAATTTCCTCTTGCACAAACACCCGCTGTTTTTTGCCGTCTACTTTGATTTTTTTCTTTAGGTTAACCGGGATGAGTTTGTAGCTGTCTAAAGTAAACTCGCCGTTTTTAAACGTGTAATCGGCGCGCCCTACATATTTACCCCATTCATAGGCTTGGACGATCCAAGTGCCATTTTGTTGATCGGGTTTACATTCATCACCAGGCTTAAAGGTTTGGGTGTACATATTAGGACCTTCCATACACACCGGCTCTTGCGAGTGGCCACCCACAATTAAATCTAATTCACCTTCGTTAAGTGAGCGCGCTAAACTTACATCTCCCGGCGCATTAACGCCATGTTTAGCATTGGCATAGTGGCCCATATGAGTAACCGCAAACACTAGGTCGGGTTGGTGCTGCTGGTTAATCTCGGCAATCACTTTTTTAGCTTCTACTTTAGGATCTTCAAAGACTAAATCCGCAACAGTATCTGGCAGTACCAATTTATAGGTGTCTTCGGTAGTGAAACCTATCACCGCCACTTTTACGCCTTGTAAGTCAAACATTTGATAGGCTTGAAACTTACGTTCTCCAGTGGATTTTGAATAGATGTTGGCGGATAAGAATGGAAAGTTAGCCCACTGTTGCTGCTTGGCTAACACCTCTAGGCTGTTATCAAACTCGTGATTACCTATCGCCATGGCATCGTAACCCAACATATTCATGCCTTTGAAGTCTGGCTCGGCGTCTAATAAATCTGACTCAGGCACACCGGTGTTAATGTCGCCACCCGATAACAACAATACACTACCCCCTTCGGCGGCCACTTCCTCTCGAATACTATCAATTAAGGTCTTCCGCGCAGCTAAGCCATACTCACCATATTTGTTGTGCCAAAAGCGGCCATGATGATCGTTAGTATGTAGTACGGTGATTTTATAGCTTTGATCGACTTGCCAAGTTTGCTCAGGGCTAGAGCTACAGGCTGCGAGTAAGCCAGCCAACACAGAGGGAACAAATACGCGATAAATGAAAGGCTTCATCTTTCTTCCTTGATTCGATGGTTAGTAGGCTAATCATAGTTCAATAACAATCACTTACAAGCATAACAACCAGCATAAAAATGCCTAATTAGTGGCCTTGTTTTGCATCTTAGCCAAAGGTGTTGATAACAAACATTTAAAAGATGAGAAACGCAAACTTGGCTTAGATCAAACAAACGCAAATGATAATGATTTACATTAAGTTTAAATAGTTATTTGAGTACAGCATGTCTACCATTGATCTCGCACCAACACAGCAATTGCCCGAAGCATTAACCGGCCAAGCCAGCCCTTCTCCATTACAATTTGCCTTCACCAAAAAAACTGGCGCTCATGCAAACCATGGCAAGCGTGAGTCTCTAAATGGCGAGCAAGCACACCAGATGCTAAGCAAGCAATTAAGCCAAAGCAAAGCGAGTAAGTTACCTCGCGCTATTTACATTCACATCCCGTTTTGTCGAGTTCGTTGCACCTTTTGTAACTTCTTCCAATACGCCAGCAATCAACAAATGATAGATGATTATTTTACGCTGTTGGAACAGGAGCTGATTGCTAAATCTCGCTACCCTTGGACACAAGCAAGAAACTTTGATGCAGTATATGTAGGTGGTGGAACACCCACTGATTTAAGTCCAGAGCAACTTAACCAGCTTGGACAACTTATTCATCGTTATTTTCCCTTAAGCGATAGCTGTGAAGTAACCCTAGAGGGTAGATTAAATCGCTTTGACGATAACAAGTTTGAGGCAGCACTTGCCGGTGGTTTCAATCGTTTTTCTTTTGGTGTACAAAGCTTTAACTCCAAAGTTCGCCGTGCTGCTAAACGCCTTGATAAGCGAGACTACATCGTAGAGCGCTTAAGCCAACTAACAGCCAGTAATCGCGCAACCATTGCGATAGACCTTATCTATGGCCTCCCCCACCAAACACCAGAGAACTGGCAACAAGACTTACAAGATGTATTGGATACAGGCGTGCATGGTGTAGATTTATATCAACTGCTTACCTTTGGTGGCAGCGGCTTACAACGCAATATTGATGCGGGCCGTGAAGCCGTTCCATTGAGCACCAGCGACAAAGCGTTAATGTACCAACAAGGGCATCAGTTCTTCGCCCAAAACGCTTTCCGACAGCTTAGTTATTGCCATTGGGCAAATGGAGAACAAGAGCAGAGCCGCTATAACTCCTTAGCCAAACAGGGAGCCGAAATTTTGCCGATTGGCGCAGGAGCCGGTGGCAATATCAACGGTTACGCCTTAATGCAAACTCGAGATATAGATACTTGGCGCGCAGGCATAACAGAGAATAACTGGGCTTTTGAGCAGCTAAGTTTGCCGGCTAACAATGCTCAGCTAAAAGCAGCAATCACCAGTGCTTGTGATCAGGGGCTGATTGATGCAGATAAACTTCCCCATGGAAGAACGCTTTTTGAACATTGCGAACCCTTGTTTAAAGCTTGGCAAACAAATGGTTTAGTCAGTTTAACTGGCCAACAAGCCGCATTGACCATGGCGGGGCAGTTTTGGTCGGTGAATTTAGCCAATGCCATGACCCAGTATTTGCAGATGTATCCATTAACTAACAGCCAGTAAACTATTAATTTGTTAGTAGCTTGTTATTACCCACTTAGGCTGCCAAGCTGATTATTCAAGTTTTCTACGAGTAACAATATGTTTGGCACGGTAAGGACACTGTGGGCGTTAATGGTAGTATTTGGACACTTGTTTTGGCTTAGCGACTTCGGTCGCTTTGCAGTGTTTGGCTTCTACATTCTTAGTGGATATTTGATGACCTATGTAATGCAGCAGCGTTACGGTTATCAAGCTTCAGGAAAGAAGCGATTTGCCCTTAATCGATTTTTACGCCTTTATCCGGGGTATTGGTTTGCTTGCCTGTTAAGTTTGCTTTTGCTGCTGGCCTTTAATCGCTACTTTCCTCTAGCGGGCTTTTCAACCATTGCGATACCGAGCAATGCCGCTAGTTTGTTGGGTAACTTCACCATGGTTTACCCAAGTTGGCTACCCCACTCTATTACGCCACGTTTATCTCCAGCGGCATGGGCACTTACCGTAGAAATATTCTTCTATTGCGCCATTTGCTTGGGCATATCTAAAACATTACAACGCAGCCTTATTTGGTTAGCCTTATCTGTGCTGTATGTTGTTGCTAGCTACATCGGCGACCTATACTGGCATGCCCGTTACTTTTCCATTCCTGCAGGGTCACTGCCATTTTCCATTGGGGCCATTATCTATTTTGTCGTACAGCAAAATAAAGTGCCGATTAGCTGGCAAGTTATTCTAAAAAAACCAGCATTAATATTGCTGGTTATGGTCAGTATTTCTGGTTTTACCGCGTGGCAAATTAATCAAGGTTTGCACTTAATTACCGCTGAGATACTGTTTTATACAAATATGCTAATTAGTGCGATGCTAGTACTGAGTTTAGCCTTGGGGCATAGCCTACATAACAAAATATCTGCTGGCTTCGATAAGTTTGTTGGCGACTTTTCCTACCCTATTTACCTCCTTCATTACCAAGCGAGCATCATCGCAAGTGTGCTGCTGTTAGGCGAAGTAAGTAAATTTAAACAACACTTCAGCTCAGTGGCCTTGCTGCTGGTAAGCCTAATACTGGTATTGCTTTCGCTATTAGTTATCAAATGTATCGACCTACCCGTTGAGCGCTTACGCAAGTCAATTCGCGATAAAGCCAGCGGTCAATATAAAGCCGCTAGCTAAACCACTTGATAGCCTTGTTTAGGCATTCTACTGGCAATTAGAGCGAGGCTTAACACCACTACAAACGTGGCTGCGTTAGCGGGCGCTTGCAAGTTAAAATCAACACTTATGTGTATTAGCATGGCGGTAATGGCCATAAAGCAGCCTAAGGCAGTGCCTTTCATTAAGGGGTCGTTACGTTTTCGCAAGGTACGTAAGCAGCGATAGGCTACCCATAAAACCGCTGCTCCTAAAAGCAAAGTAACAGGCAAGCCCGACTCAATTGCGAACTGCAAATAGTCGTTATGAGTATGGTCGAAAAAAGCACTGATAGGCTGAGGTAAATAGGCTTGAAACACCGAATAAAAACTGCCGGCACCACTGCCCCAAATCGGGAAATCTTTGAGCATATTCAGCGCCCAATCAAAGATATAAATACGCCCTTCGTCTACCAATACCGTAGAGCTCAAACGCTCCCTTACTTTACTTAAGCCAAACAGTGAACTCACAATCAACATGTCGATAATAAGAATACTCACCATTAATATGGTAAGGCTTTTGGGTCGCTGCTTATAAAGCAACAACGCCAATATGCCGCCAATAACAGTGGTTGCAAAAAACGCACTATTGCCCATGCGTGAACGCGACATAACCAAGCCAATAACCATAATAATCATGCACATCCGCACCAACATTTTGGGGCTTAGGGCAGCTTCTAGCAAACCAGAGAGACGAGCCTGCCAAGTCTCTGCGCCGGTTAGTTTTAAGTCGGCGACAATCAGTGCTAAGCCCATCATTAAGCTAAGTAACAAGTAATTAGCAAAGTGGTTTTTGTAGATGTAAGAGCCTGTCGCCACCGGGCCAATATCGGTGCCAAACACTGGGCTTTGCTCAACATTAGTCAATAACAACATCGCCCCATAAAAGGCCTGAAAGGTACCACTTACCACAATGGCAATTAACACTGCTCGAATACGTTCTGGGCGGTTCACTAGCAGCAAGGTATTCACTGCCAGCAACAAATAACTCACACCTTTTAATAAACTAATTTTACTTTGCTCTGGATCTAGCGAGAGCGGTGCAAAGCCGTTGACGGCTTCACCAGATAAACTGGCAACGGCGCGCAACTCTGCATTTTGCGGTGCAAGCCAAGCCAGTAAACCGGCAGGTAACGGCACCAATTGCAGCAAAGTAAAAAATTGAAATATTGCCAACGCTGCTAATAACCACCAGCCAGGGCGCAGATACTGCCAAGGGATTTTTGCTCTAAAACAGTACACCAAGCCAATACTTTGTAAGGCAATGATCAATTCCATTATTGACCATGCCCAAGGGCGATTACTGCCTAAAGGGATGGGTAACCAAACTAGTAAAAAGATAAAGCTGGCAAAGATTATCGCTTCTAATCTTCCCGTCGATACTCGCATAGTCGGCGCTTCCTTGTCATCTCTGGGCAAAGCCCGGAAAAATCTAGTGATTAAATTGCTGCTTGTTAGTGTTTGCCTAGCATTTGCGCCGGGTTATCCCATAGCAAACGTTTTGCGTGCTGCTCACTGCTTAGTAGGCTTATCTGTTCAAAGGCTTCACGTAAATCGGGGGGACGCTTTTCCAAGTCATGGGCATCACTAGCCACAATATGAATTGAATCTGCCTTAAGTAAACTCTCTGCTATGTTCTGTGCTTGTTGGCGAAAGTGCCCTAAAAAAGAACCAGCGGTCACTTGAAACAAACACCCTAATTTGAGTAACTGAGAGAGCTGGTAAGGATTCTTCCAAATACCATGGTTACGCTCTGGATGAGCAATCATGACTTGAATATTGTTGCTGTGTAGCCAGCGCACTAAACTGGTTGTTCCCTGAGGGACACTGCCATGTGGTAACTCAAGTAACAACAAAGACTTATGTTTATACTCACCAATAAAAGGCAGCAAACCTTTTTGAGCCCACAGCATCACCTCTGGGCATAAATGCACCTCAGCTGCACTGCGAAGCTCGATGTCTAGTTCGCGCTGAGTGATAGCATGTTTAAGCGTGTTATAAGCAGCTTCAATGGTGGCTGGATTATTGTTGTAAATTCCTGGGTGCATATGTGGCGTAGCCACCATCACTTTGGTTCCGCTGGCTATTGCCATCTCTACCATTGCAATAGCTTGCTTTAGGTTCTGTGCGCCATCATCAATCCCCGGCAATATATGACAATGCAAATCAATGAACATTTTCTTCTCCTGCTACTTGCCATACATGTGGTCGCCGCAAGCGCCAAACTAGAACGCCTGCGCAGATTAACCCTGCATAGTTAAAGCCTAAGTCGCCCCAGGAAAACTGTCGATGGGCAGAAAACAGTTGTAGCCCTTCATCAACCGCAAACACTACGCACAACACTACAAATACCAATGGCAACTTAACTAGCTTTAAGCGGTACAACTTGTCACTCACCGCCATCATTACCAAGGTGCTAACAATAAATGCAGCACTAAAGTGCACCACGCTATCGCCACCCAACAAAATTTCTAACTCAACAAAAAACACACGATTGTTGCCTAGGCTCTTTAAGCTACTCGCCAGCAATAGCAACAGCGCAACGATGCAGCAAGCAATACGCCAATATCGCTGTTTAGGTATTGGCACAAGCGACATAATCTATCCCGGCTAACAAATACAAAGCACAGGCGCGTTGTTTAAACTGCGGTTGCTTCATTGCTTGGCTTAAGCCTTTATGCATAAAGGTGTGCTGTTCAATTTTAAGTAAGGCTTTAGCCACCGTTGTACGCTGCTCAATACTTAGCTCGGGCCACAAGCTTAAACCAATCTCTACATAGGCAAATAAAGTAACGGGGGCGTTCTCGCCCACCTTTGCGGCCAACTCCAAATACGCCATCGCCTCTTGGCTACTGGCTTGGCGATAAAGGGCATTTTTAGCTAAATCAACATAGGTATTTGGCCAAGTTGGCCTAAGTTCAGCAGAGCGTAAATAGAACTGCTGAGCTTTAAGCAAGTTCTGCTTTTTTAACAAGGACTTATTCGCAGTATCGGGGCTAATAACTAAGCTGTAAAAGTTACTCCACTCTACTTGTTTGGCAGCCAATACCTGATAATGAGGGTGATTAGCCTGCCAAGCGAGCATGTCACGAGTGACGTGTTCGGCTACCTCTAAGTTAGTTTGCGTGAGTTGCTGATTAAGATCTTTCTGCCAACGTTGATGCCAAGCGCCAACCGCATAGCTGTTTGCATTGGCTAGACCATATTGCACTGCAACAACAGCCACCCATAGAGCGGTGCCTAATAGCCCAAATAAAAACAACTTATGCTTAACTTGGTTCATCAATGATGCCCTCCCGCACATATATACATAGGCTAATCGGCCGCTGCATATAGATCGGTTAATTGGGTATTTAAACGTTTTGCCTCAAAGCGGCTTACAAATACTTCACGACATTGTTGAGACATCGCGCTAAGCGTTGTTCTATCAAGTTGACCAATGACTTTGGCAAGTGCATTACTGTTACTGTTTTCAAACACGTAACCGGTGCTTCCCTCGGCAACTAGACTTGGCAAAGCCCCTGCATCACTAACAACAACCGGCAAACCTTGGCGGAACGCTTCTATCACCACCAAACCAAAACCTTCCCAGCGCGAAGGCACAACTAGCGCATCAACACTGGCATACAGCTCACGAAGTTGCTCTTGGCTACACCAACCATGTTGAATCACTCGACAATCGGAAACATTAAGCTGTTGTTTCGACACAACACTCGCGCCAGCAATGTGCAGCTCTACTTCGCTATCTACTTGGCGAATGGCTTCTATTAGCAGATCTACGCCTTTTTGTTTGTCTAAACGCCCTACAAACAATAGCTTTAACATGCCTTGGTTTTCGCTTCGCTGTATGTCTTGTTCCAAATCATCTAAAGCGTTCTCAAACACCACCATTTTATGCTCAGGAATCTTTTGCTGGCGGGCACTTTCAAAATCATGATGAGAAATATTAATCACCGAGCTAACTCGGTAGGCCAATACCTTTTCGATTTGTGAGAACACCTTCGCTTTAATGCCGCTGTAACCATCAAAGCACCAGCCATGGGAACAATACACCACCTTCCGCTGACTACGCTTGGTTATTAAACCTGGTATGCGACAAACCACACCCGCAAAAGTACTGTGGATATGAATCACGTCGGGGTCAAAATCGATAACCGCTTGCTTAAACAACTTAGCTAAACTTGCACACGAACCTAGACTGCGGCTTGGCCGATCAAAGCAGCGATAATAGGCCTTTAAGGGCGCGTCTTCCGCTACGTGTTGCTGCGGTGCTAGCACCAAAATATTGTCGGTGCCGTAGCACTCTGCTTGGTAAGGGATAATAGTGTTTAAGTAAGTTTCTACGCCGCCTACCAAGGTTTCGGTTACATGTAATATCTTCATGATAACTGGCTCTCCGCTTGATACTGCTCTAAGCGTTGCAGCATATCTCTAAACTCTACATCCCAAGCATTTACTACCTTGTGACGAGCTTGAACAATTTGTTGCTGCAGCTCGGGCATATCGGCCAATTGAATGGTTTCGCTGTGTTTCTGCATGCCTTCGCGGCTAAAATCAAACAACATTGAAGCAGGTAGCTTGACCGCTTCAACAAAGGCGCTCACTTTGCTGTCCCAGCTCATTACGGTAAACGGTACCGAAAAAGAAAAGGCACTAATTGCCGAGTGAAGCCTAGTAGCAAATACACATTGCGCCTGACTAACTACTTTAACCAAATCATCAACTTGCTCTACGCTTACTACCTTTACATCGGGCAAATTACTGGCAATATCTTGCATATATTGCTGGTCTTCTTGGGCACCATTGGTATAAAGCACCGGTAACAAACCAGCAGCCTTAACCTTAGCCACACACTGGCTGATCCATTGCTGGTAGTCTTGCTCGTTAAAACTCACATCGTTGTCAGAATTAACCATTAATACCACCGGATTCACGATGTTAATGGCGGCGTATGCTTGTTTACTAAGTTCAGAGTGTGGCGCTTCACTGTAACTAAGGTTCAAGTTCACAGCGGGGTCTATGCTCACCACCACCTTGTCGGCAATCTGCGCGCCAAACAAGTAAGCGATATTGTCTTTACTGGCAGCATCGCGTACCGAAATATACAAACACTGCTTAGCCGCAAACAGTCGCTTGAACAGCCAGCGCCCTGGCCCAGACATCCGCTTAGCCACCCCAACATACACTACCGCGTAGTTGGTATTAGCGAAGTAGCAAAACAGTGATAGAAAATAAAGCTTAAGCGGGAAGTTAAGATAAACATCGCTAATTAGGTTACCGCCGCCCATCAACACCACATCAGCGGCCTTCACTTTACTCATCCAATTACGGTAGTTTTTAACCGCCACCAGCATACTATTGAGAGGGATAAATAGCTGGCGTACCCATTCAAAACGGCTCTTCAAGATCTTGTCTTTAATTGCATTTTGCTGAGCACTGCGCTCAAAGTTATGCCTTCCGGCAATATCTAAGGCCTCACTGGAGATATCATAATTTTCTAGCTTCCATGCCAGCGAATTATGAATTAATGCATCACCAAAATTATCACTATAAGGAACTGCAGCAATAAGGTAATGGGTGTCCTTTTTAGTCATCTAAGACTCCTTGTCGAGAACTACCAAAAATAAGTGAATAAGCGGGGAGTAAATAAATAGCTGCCGACAAAATATGCCTAAAGTAACTTCCCTGATCTGGCTCAAATAGCAGCAGTACAAACATATGAGAGCAAAACAATGTAAGTAACAAGTCTCCCTGTTTACGCTTAATCATTTTTCCGCAAATCATCAAAACACCCACGCTAAACAACAGCAGTAACAGTTGATTAAGCCCTTGGGCAAAAATCAGCGGCAAGCTCAGCTGCAACAAGGCCCAGCCAAAATTAATAATAAAGGGCAAGCCACGTGCTACATCCACTAAATTGTCGAAAGCAGTTACGTTAAAACTACCCTCTAATTTGGCGTAGTTATTGGAAATATCTCGCTGGCCTTGAGACATTTGATAAAAGGCATCAGGTAACAAAAAGGCTAAGCAAACAAAAAAGGCAAGAAAATACCAAGCAGGTTTAAAGCTTGCGAGTTTAAATGCAGTTCGATTAAGGCTATTACGCATAGGAAAGCCTTTATCACTAAAATACTGCATGACATAGCCAGCGAGAAATACCCCTAGAATAAGAAAATAGTAGGAACGAACTTGCAGGGCGTAACTCACGTAAAGCACCACAACGCTAAAAATAAAGGCTTTACGGCTAAAATAAGTGGAGTAAAACACCAGCAGACAAAGAGCCATTACTATGGTTTCTTTAGCTGGCCAAATAACATTAAGCAGCATGCTAGGTAGGGTAAACAAACTCACTACCAGTAAATCTTTAAGAGTTACCACATATTTGGAAATAACCAAAAGCCACAAAAAACCAATGGTAGCCGTGCTCAGCACTGCGCTTTCGCGTCCTAAAAAATAAAGTAATTCACGGGTGGCTAGGAAGGAGCCATCTAGTTCAAAAAAAACAAAGCGCCCTTCTATCTTCATGGCATCGTAGCCCCATTTCCAGGGCAAAAAGTCTTTACCAACGGTCATCAGCAATAACAGCATCAGCGACCAAAATAGTAGGTAACAAACACCGAGTTTAGTGCGTTTAAACTCGACCATAGTGCCCACCTAAAGACTGACTATCGGCATAAATTAGAGAGACTAGCCAAGTAACTAGGTAACACGCAGCTAAACCAAGAGCGCCTGTTGATAAGGACAAAGCAAGGCCGGAGCAAAGCACACAAACCAACACCGTTAGCACACAGTTGGTATATACCTGCTTGTCGGCCGAAAATTTCACGAAGATGTGGTAAACCGGACCAAAATACAAACGAACGCAGGCCGCTAAAGCAAACAGCGACCAAATTACCAAGGTGTTGGAATCTAAATCTGCAACAACATACACCCCAACAACGGCCAGTGAAGAAACAATTAAGCCAGCCACGCTTAAGGGCACGCCGTCTTTACGGACTTTGAGATAGCTTTGTTTGATATCGTTTGAGGCTAAAATCTCCGGTACTTGCACGCTGTTGCGAATCGCCAAGATAAATACAAACAACTGGAAGATCCGCCCCCCCCATGCAATAACGCCGGTATCGTATTCGCTAAGGGTATAACCACTAATTAAGATGATGCCCCAAAACAATACGTATTCACTCAAAGTAAAAGCTAAAAACTTAGAGTCTTGCTTTAAACTTTGGCTAAGTTTTATGCCTTCGCTTTCATCTGATAGCTTAAAACCCTGCAGCAGCTTTTTATTACCAAACAGGCTAAATAAACAAAAGTAAGCGAGTAAACATGCGCTTAACACCACAAATACATCGTTAGTATTGCCCGACAAGGCCAGCAACAAGAAAATCAGCGAGCTGAAGACAAAAAACACACCCGCTTCAAACAAATAAGATCGGTAAAACTCTTTGATCACTCGGTGAGATAGAGACACCATTTGAATAATCGCAAAGCCAACAATATACAAAAAACAAAATACGATTATCTCAATGCTACTAAAGCTTAAGGGCACGACCACAATGGCTAGGCTTAAACTTAAAATAAGTGACAAGCGACACTTTTCAAACAATACGCGCGCCGCTTTATCTGTTTCACCTTGGCTTGATAAGTCGAAATAGCGACCAAAAAATGAATATTCAGATCCGTAACGGCCAATCACCAAAATTAAGTTGGCAATTGAAATAGCAAAGGAAACCTGACCAAAACTGTCCATGCCATAAAGCCAAGTGATTACCGACGAAAACAAAATTAAACCGGTCGCACTAAAAGCTCGCAGCAAGGTAATGCTGCCAAAGCGCTTAACTAAAGACTCTATGCGCTTTAGCCCACTCATGCGCTTACTCCGTATTCACGGTAGTAACCATAACGTGTTTCGTTTTTGGCGTTTACTCGGTTCAAGATAACCCCATCAACCACTACTTTGTGATTGATCATCTGCTGCAAGGTATGTTCAATTTGATTCACCTTGGTGCGCCCAGCATTTACAACCACAATGCTTGATTTGGTGATTTGACCAATAATCAAGGCATCACTTACCGCCGCAATTGGCGGAGTATCGATAATAATCTTGTCGTAATGCTCGCTGAGCTCTTCGATAAGTGCTTTAAATTTCGAACCCGCCAATAGCTCTTGAGGGTTAGCGGTTTGCATTCCCGCAGGCAATAAATCAAGGCCAGAGCGCTCGTGATGAACCACGCAATCATCTAGTTCTGCATCCATCACTAACAGGTTACTTAAGCCTGGGTGAGCACGGTTAAGATTAAATCGTTCGCCCATCGAGGGTTTACGTAAGTCACCGTCAATCAATAGGGTTTTTTCCATACCAGCCATCGCGATAGCTAAATTTAAGGCGGTGGTGGTTTTGCCTTCATTGGGTACCGATGAGGTCACCGACAAAAGCTTACGCTGTTGGCTCATCATGTTCAGCATTACTGAAGTACGAATACTGCGTACCGCTTCACTAAAGTTGAGCTGTTTCTCATCAAAGAACTGCTCTAGCGGTAAATTTTCTTTATTAAAGCGAGAGCGTTTAACCAGAGGAATAACCCCAAGCGGAGTAAGACGAAGCTTGTCTTCAATGCCGCTGGCGCTTTCAATGGTGTTGTTAAGTGATTGACTAAGCAGCGCCAGCACTATGGCAAGGGCCAAGCCGAAGGCTGCAGCCAGCACTATGATGATGCCTTTCTTTGGTTTAGCGGGAAATAATGGCGTAACAGCCCTGTCGGCAAAGCGCGCTACTGCAGCTTGAAAGTCACTAGTAGCATTGGTTTCTTTTTGGCGAGTAACAAACAAATCATAGAGGTTTTGGTTACTGTCAACTTCACGCTTCAAGGCATCGTAAGTTGCTCGCTTAAGCGCAATATCTTGAAACTCGGCCTTTTTGTTTTCCATCTCGGTGCGGATCGCGTTCTCTTGAGCACGAGCACTACGCAACTCTTTTTCAACACCAGAAGCTAGCACTCTAAGCAGCACTTCGGAGCGTTCTTTCACCGAAGCCAACTGAGCTTGAGCACGAATCATCTTGTCGTGTTTAGGGCCATAGCGTTTGCTAAGCTCAGAAACCAATCGCTCTGCTTCAATTTGCGCTAACCGTACATCACGTAGCTGCGGATGGTTAGAGATTGCCGTTACCGAAGAGAGCTCTGAGATAGCGGTATTTTTATTATCTTGCAGTAAGTAGTAAATAGACTCCGAAGCGGTGCGGCGATCTTGCGCATCGGCTAAACGGCGGCTTAAGTTGCCCAGCTCTGAGCTAGCTAAACTGTCAATACCGCTTACATCTACTAGTTGCTCACGCTGCAAAAAATCACTCAAACGGCTCTGTGATTCTATTACCGCTGCTTGTAATACGCCGATCCGGTCAGCTAACCAGTTGGTGGCTTCTTGATTAGCAATAATGCGACTTTCACGGTTAGAGTTGATGTAAGTCTCCCCTACCGCGTTGGCAATTTTGGCGGCTAGTTTAGGATCCCTAGAGTCAAAACTAATATTTACTAACTGGGTCTTTTTAACCGGATTAATGTGTAGATTGCGCTGGAAGGTTTTCATTACTTTTTGGCGCGCAATTTCTTGCTGCTGCTCTAAATCTGGAAGTTCTTCTTCAGGCATAAAGCTTTGTATAAGAGGCACCGAGCGCAACAAACTTTTAAGGCCAGCGGCATTAAAGCCCTTACCATCGTTTGCGCCGTTAAACTCAGGGTTGTCATAGAGCTGAAATTCGTCAATCACTCGTTGAGCAATGCTTCGCGATTTAAGTAACTCGAACTGCGTGAGGTAATACTCCTGCTTCGAGGTGTCGATGCCAATCACATCATCAATCGACACCGCTTTACGCTGCTCAGCTTCAATCAGTAATACCGCAGTTGCCTGATAGGTTGGCTTAATCGCAAAAACCAGCAATATGGCCAGTAAAACACTGATAAATGTAAAACCCAAAATCATCAGCCATCGCGACTTCAAAATCGACAAATATTGCATGATGTTAATAAACTCATCATCTGCATTATTGCCGTTGCGCATTAGAGCTGCATTATTCACTGTTGTTGTCATTAACTAAACACTTCCCTGTTAGCAAACTTACGGAGTATTACTGTTGGCACCCTTGCCGTAAAAGAAGCTAGGCCTTAAAAGAAACTGGCCTTAACCACAATAATGTCTCCCGGAGCGATGCGGTGCTTTAACGCAGCTTTCACTAAGTCATTAGTGCCATTTCCGGGAGTAATATTGATATTTGTTTTCGACGCTCGCTCTGTAAAGCCACCCGCTAAAGCTATCGCTTTTTCAACCGTGAGACCGGGTTGGTAAGCGTAACCACCAGGGTGTTCTACCTCACCGTTAATAAAGATCTGTCGGTAGCCAATAATGTTTACCGCTACCTTAGGGTTAATCAGGTAATCACCACGCAAACCCTGCTCGATGTTATCTCTAAGTTGCTGGGCAGTAAGGTTATTAACTGGAATTCGCCCCAAGTAGGGATAGTCGATTTTGCCACTATTGGTCACTAGCAACTCCATCGACAAATCACTCTCGCCGTATACCACTATTTGGATGCGGTCACCTGCGCCTAAGCGGTAGCTTTGCTCTAGGTCATTGGCCAGAGAATCAGCGCTAAATCCGCCCCACATCAACACCGTTATTAGCAAATACCAGGCGTGTTTGGTGTTACACAATCTAGCCAAGAGAGAACCATCCCTATTCATCACAACTCCTTGAACAGCTTTATTTAGTAGGCAGTTTTACCTACAAATCCTTTAAAGATAGTGAGGAATACAATTTTGATATCCATCCAAAGCGTCCACACACGAATGTACTCAAGATCGTATTGCACCCGCTTTTCCATTTTTTCTAAGGTGTCGGTTTCACCACGGTAACCATTGATTTGCGCCCAGCCGGTAATACCAGGCTTCACTTTATGACGCAGCATGTAACGGTTAACGATTTGACGATATTCTTCGTTGTGAGATACCGCATGAGGACGCGGCCCAACAATAGACATGCTGCCCATCAACACATTGAAGAATTGAGGTAGTTCATCTAAAGAAGTACGGCGAATAAAAGCACCAAACTTGGTGACTCGGGGATCATTTTTAGTTGCTTGTTTCACAACAGCACCATTATCTTGGGTGCTCATTGAGCGAAACTTCCAAACACGGATTTTCTTACCGTCTAGGCCATAGCGATCTTGCTTAAACAAGATGGGGCCAGGAGATGAGCGCTTAACACCAATAGCCACCGCCAACAAAATCGGACTAATCAACATGATGATGATCGACGCCAATACAATATCTTGAATGCGTTTCACCAACATACTGCCGCCACGGAATGGGCTATCAAATACACTTACGGTTTGAATATCCCCCAGCGAACTCCATCGTGAATGCAGTAAGTTGTAGGTAAAGAAATCTGGCACGATAAAAGTGGTTGTGGTGGTATCGGAAAGTTGTTGTAAATAACCAGTAATGCGGTCTTTGGCATGCATAGGCAACGCAATATACACGTGGTCGACTTCACCGCGTTTAGCCATTTCTAGCGCGGTATCAACCTTAGCTACAGGCCCTGTATAGCCACTACTTTCTAAACGAGAAACATCCCTATCATCAAAAAAGCCAACAAATTGAATACCTAGCTCTTCTGAGTTTTCGAAGGTTTCCTTGAGTTGCACACCGTTTTGCGACACCCCGATAATGGCTGCGCGGCGAGTGTTATAACCAAAGCGACGCATTACCGCTAAACTCTCACGAAATACTAGGCGCCAAGCTATCAGCAACATTGGCGTGGCCACTACCCATGAACCCACCACCACTCGCGAGTAGGTAGCCGAGATTTTTAGGAAATAATTAACCGCGAACAACAAGGCAATGCTGATAATCCAAACCCATAGGTTAACCATGGCTTGTTCCTTGAGAGAAGAAACCCGCCACGAACGGTATAAGTTGAAGGATTCCGCTACGACCAAGTAGATGGCTGAGAGGCCAACACCCATTAGCTGAAAGGCCAAATCGAAGGAACCATTTTTAAGCCAAGACAAGCCAGCTAAAACGGCAATAATGATAAAAACATCTGAAATTCGGTAGACAACAGCGAGTTCAAATTCGTTAGAACGAACTACGCCATTTTGTTTCTGCATATCCATTGCACACCCCTAGTATCAAGCTTAAAAATTCCATGTATTGCTTGTATATCTCTGTATCTTACGGGTGGTTACTAAACCAAAATTTGGCGTTTACCGCTCTTAATTTTGATTCTTCATAAACAAAAAACTAACCTGACAAATATCACAAAATTTAATTGGTAATATAAATTAAAGGTGATACAAGCCTCAAAACAAGAAAAAACATTACTCATTTATAAGTAGCTGAATAGTGTTTGTCAACACAAAACAATCAACAAACTCAACTATTTTTCAGCTGAAAAGTTGACAGATTTTTTAGCAAAAACTGAGCTTAAGTAGAACCAATTTCATTTGTATTACGCTGGCGTTTCAATAAAAAGATCTAAGATGAGAAACAGAAAAACAACGGAGGAAGCTTAAGAAATTGACATTTTAGTTATTAATATCAGCGACTTAAGTTTTGAATATTGACTAAGATATAAAACGAAAAAAGCCACGCTAAGCGTGGCTTTAAAAATGGCGGAGGAGGAGAGATTTGAACTCTCGAAGGGCTATTAACCCTTGCCGGTTTTCAAGACCGGTGCATTCGACCACTCTGCCACCCCTCCGCAGGGGTGTTGCTGCGATTAAAAAAACCATGCAGTGCATGGCTAAGTTAATATGGCGGAGGAGGAGAGATTTGAACTCTCGAAGGGCTATTAACCCTTGCCGGTTTTCAAGACCGGTGCATTCGACCACTCTGCCACCCCTCCGCAGCGGTGTGAATATTACGTTTATGATTTTCGAATGTAAAGACCCATTAAGTTTAACCGCTCGCAAATCAGACAATTATCCACAACTTTTTTAAGGCAAGATGATAAATTGTCCAAATCTATAAGCTTTGAGAAAAGTGATTACGCACTAATAGCCATTTTTACAGCAAAAAACCAATAACTTTACTCACCTAAAAAAGGATATCTCACACCTATTTGAGAGCGAATTTCATCCATAATCTGCATGGTTTCAATACTCTTTTGCCAGCTCATCACTTCACTTTGTAATTTACCGGCAGCAACACAACTCATCACTTCTTCTATTTGGTACTCAAAGCCCGATGCACGAAATGGAAAGTCTTCAACTATATCTGGCTCACCATGCACACTCAGACAAGCTTGAGTCCCAACCCAGAACATACTCGGTACGCGGATATGCCCATTTGAACCAAAAATGGTGAAGCTGTTTTCTGTATTAGCCAAAAAGTTACAGGTAAATTGGCTAGCGCAATGGCCATAATTCATAACCACACTGCTGCGCTCGTCTACACCGGTGCTACCAACAAGGCCATCAGCTACAATTTTATTAGGTTTGCTTTGGGTAACAAACTGAGACATAGATACGTTATACACTCCCATGTCTAATAGACTACCACCGGCTAACTCGCGGTTAAGCAAACGATCATCTTCATCACGTGGGATGTTAAAACCAAAACTGGAGCTTATAAGTTTAATCTCACCAATTTTTTGCTGCTCAAGCCAAGATTTTACCTGTTGCCATGCAGGCTGAAAGCGAGTCCATAATGCTTCCATTAAGAACACATTATTAGCCTTTGCTAAGGCAACTAGTTCTTTAGTTTGCGCCGCGTTTACAGTGAGTGGTTTTTCACACAATACAGGCTTGCCTGCTTCTAGGCACATTTTAATACTGTCGAAATGAAACCGATGGGGGTTGGCAATATAGATAGCATCAACCTTGGGATCGTTTGCTAACTGTTGATAATCATCTAGCGCTAATTGGCCATCAAACTCATCAACAAAGTCCTGCGCACGTTGCAGATTAGAACTAGCAACAGCATATAAAGTAGCTTGAGGAATAACCGCTAAGGCTTCAGCAAAGTTACGCGCAATGCGACCAGGAGCAATGACTCCCCAATTAAAAGGATGAATAGACATTTGGGCTCTCTTAGCTAAACAATTAATAAAACAACACTTATCTTAACTCGATTTTAGAGGCTTACTAGTAATCATAAGCAGTCTAAACACTCCAAATAGCAAACTGTGAAGTACCTCTTGTGCCATACTTTAGTGATGAAATTTTTCGCCATAAATCCAACAAAAAACATAACGCCAATCTAGACCTAAACCTCAGTTCAAAGCAAACGCATCACATAATTCCAATCAATTCAAATTAATAACTTAATTATCACTTACCCTTGTAAATTTGACTTTTTATTTGCATAGTTGTGTTTCTCTTCACTAGAGAACGAGACATCATTTAAAAATGGAATTATTTTGCAAAAACAATCGCCATTATTTGCTAAAAACATTCGGACAATCCGCAGTATCTACCCAGCGCTTTCCATTAAGCTTGATGAATTAGCTGGGCAAGAGAATGGCCTTAAACTAAGCCCAAATAACGATTTTTGCATCAATGGTGAACCATTTTATAAAGGTGATGGTTTAAACGCTTGTAGGCAACAAGTTAAGCAGTTTCTGTCATCTCCCAACCATTATTCCATGTCATTTCAAGACTCACCCGCCAGTTCATTCATTCACCAACAAGCCATAAATCAACTAAATTCAGTAGCAATAGAACTTGGACGAAAAAAAGGTAAACCGTACTCCAGTACTTTGATCGCCTTAGGCAGCGGTATTGGTTATTACCTCAACATTCTTTGCAATGAATTCAAGCTAAAAGACATCATTCTAATAGAGCCCAGCGACCAGCAACTATTGGCGTTGTGTCACCACTGTGACCTTTCCAAACTGGTAGAACATTGTTCCAACTTAGGAGGCGAGTTTTACATATTTCAACCTAAGTCAGGTTTAGCTTTTAACAAAGCAATGCAACAAGTATTTGAACGAAGCGGTTGGGGAGTATTAGCTGAGATGCTGATATATCGCCATTACAATACCCAATTTTTCGATGAGATAGTGGATAATTTTGTTTCATATAGACTCGCCTGGCTATCTGCTTGGGGGCATTTCGATGATGAACTCATCGGCTTGAACCATAGTATTGACAATGCTAAGCGGCATTTATTCAAAATTGATGGTGAAAAAGCTTTAAACCAGGTAACCGAGAGCTATCCAACTCTTGTTGTGGGTAATGGGCCATCTTTAGATAAAGATATCGACTACATTTCAAATCATCAAAATAAGTTCATCATAGTAAGCTGCGGTACAGCTCTTGCGGCGTTAATAAAGGCGGGTATCAAACCAGATTTCCATGCTGAAATGGAAAGAAGTACATTCACGGCAAAAGTTCAAGCCCCTTTGTTTTCTAATGACATAACCCGCAATACCACCTTATTAGCGTTAAACACTGTTTCACCAGAGATAACAAACCGTTTCGAAAACAGCCTGATTTTTCTAAAAAAGCTAGATGTTGGATCAGAAGCAATAACAAACGCTACAACTCACCGCCCTTCTATCTTGTCACACTGTAACCCCACTGTAACAAACTTCGCCTTAGCTGCTGTTGCAAATATAGGACTCAGAAACATAATTTTAGTCGGGTGCGATTATGGATACCTGAATGCAGAAGAACACCACTCAAAACATTCTGAATACTTCAAAACTAGTGGGCCTCTATCAAAAGCAAAGTATAACTCTACACTTTCGGTAGATAGTGTTTTTGGAGATAAAATTTATACTAACAGAGTTTTTAATCAGGCTCGTAAAGCTATAGAGAACTTAGCCAAGGAACTCTCAAGCCATCAAGTAACAAATTCGTCTAGGGGCGCAAAAATTGAAGATGTTCCTTATATCCCTTTAAAGTCTATAGGTTTAAAACCTTACGATAAACCAATAATCAATAAACAAGCTTTAAGTAAACATAGGGCTTCTTATATAAAGCTTGATATAAGAAGCATCGCCCTATTTCTTGACTCATTAGCAGAAGTGCCAAATCAGCTATTGAATAAAGAGACTAATGCCAAAACAGACTATTGTTCTATCTCTAAGTATTTAAAACAAATAGGCTGCAAGTATCCTACCTCTTCTCAAGTGATTTTCTCAGGGATCCTTAAGTACATCGAGGTTACGTCTACTGGACACCTAGCAAGAATCCCGTCAAATAAGCAGCTTGATTACACCATTCAAGCTCAATCATGCCTTAAAACAATGTTCGTTGAAGCTCAGCATCGTCTAATGACAACAAAGGAGAAATTAGATGAAATTTAGCACTAAGTCGGTACTACCTACCGTCAGTCTAGCTATGTTTACCGCGACAGGAGTAGCAAATGCAGTAGATATCGCCAGCAACACCTACACCGCTATTAGTTCAATTAACCGTTCGGAGCCTCTTCAAAGCAGTATGGTAGAGCGGACGAGTAATTCAGACTCGAGTTTTACATCAAACGATAGCTATGGTTCAGGTGATAGCTATGGCTCAGGTGATAGCTATGGCTCAGGTGATAGCTATGGCTCAGGTGATAGCTATGGCTCAGGTGACAGCTATGGCTCAGGTGACAGCTATGGCTCAGGCGACAGCTTTGGCTCAGGCGATAGCTTTGACTCAGGCGACAGCTTTGGCTCAGGCGATAGCTTTGACTCAGGCGACAGCTTTGACTCAGGCGATAGCTTTGGCTCAGGCGACAGCTTTGGCTCAGGCGACAGCTTTGGCTCAGGCGACAGCTTTGGCTCAGGCGATAGCTTTGGCTCAGGCGATAGCTTTGGATCGGGAGCAGATACTTGCTATTCCATATACGACCAATGTGGCGATGGGAAGCAAATTAGGCACGGTGTCATATACACATACCGAGACTTTATTCGAAATGGTTCAAATGACTTCAGCAGCATTGCTCAAGATGTATTTTGTTTCAAACAGCAAAATGGCGTAATTATTGCTCAAAGAACGGAAGACTACGGCTATCAACAAACTCCGACTATCATCGTAGGAAAGGTTAATAGTAAGGGGAGAATAAAGCTTAAACTTCATACCGATATATCGGTTAGCGGTGATTACCCTGCTAGCATCAACATCAAACCGAAAGTAAATCAAACAGATGGCTCGCAAAGCGGCTCTTGGCAAAATGAAGTAGCTAGTGGTGGTGTTAGAGCATATGTATATTACGACGAAGATGCTACAAACCGGTATTATTCTAATGGTTGTATAGAACTACTCGGTTGGAATTAAAAGTACACTCAGTACGTAATGATCCCCTATGCAGCTAAAACTGCTAAGAGTAAAAGAATTTACTCATTCAATTAAGGACAAAGCAATAAAGGTTTACCGCAAACCTTTATTGCTTCAATGACTAAACCTCAAATAATAAGCATTTAAGATAAACGCCACTCACTTGCTCGCTTACCGCCACGTCCAATATAAAACACCGCTGCCAATAAGCTAACTAAGGCCGCAATCTGCCAAGCCATCGCGATGGGGCTTAACAATACAAGCGCTATTACCGCTAGGGCTGCGCGCTCCCAATGCTTTAGCTGACGTTTTTGCCAACCTTGCATAACCAAAGTAAAGGCATATAAACCCGGTAAAGCAAAAATAAACACTTGAAAAGCAGCTAGCCAGTCTCCTTGAGCAAGCGGCGTATAAGCAAACAATATCGGGATGATGTACAGGCCTTTGGCAATCTTCCATGATGTAAAGCCCGTTGCCATTGGAGGAGATTTAGCGATCGCAGCAGCAGTAAAGGTACACAAACAAACTGGCGGGGTAACGTTACTGTCTTGAGAGAGCCAGAAAATGACTAAATGTGCCGCTAATAGCAACATAGATAACTGATTTTCATCAAGTAGCATTGGCCGCAGTAAGGCCATCATTTCATCAGGCATATCGTTTATTAATGCTTGGGCTTCGGCAACACTCATCGCACCTTGCTCTGGACTAACCCCAACCAACATTAGAATAGCTTGCACATCTGCACTCAGAGCACCTGAGCTTAAAGCGTTCACTAGCTCTACATTAGCCATTAATTGTAATAACGCCGGAGCAGACAAAGTAGCCAACACAATATAAGAAGCGGTTACTGGCAGCCCCATGCCTAGCACTAAAGATGCTACAGCAACCAGCAGCAGCGCCACCAGCAAACTCCCACCAGACCATTCGGTAATCATCAAGGAAAAAGTATTGCCGATACCAGCAGTGGCAATCACATTAACAACCAAGCCTACTGAACATAACAGTACTGCGGTTACCACCATATTGCGCGAACCCAGCGCGAAGGCATCAGCAATTGCCGCTAGCCCCATTTTGTTTGGGGTAAACCATGAGCTCACAATCACCGCGATAATTGCAATAACAGCTGCGTAAGTGGGTGTATAGCCCATTACCAGTAATACAATCAACAAGGTAACCGGCACAATAAACGACAAGCCCTCACGCATCACCATAGGTAGCAGAGGAGGAGCTTGTTCCATAGTTCGAGTTAACCCCGCTTTATAAGATTCTGTTCTCACATAAAAAACCAGCGATGCAAAATACAAAATAGCCGGAAGAATACTCACCATCACAATGGTGCTATAAGGAATTTGTGTGTAACTAGCCATGACAAAAGCCCCTGCCCCCATTATTGGCGGCACAATTTGCCCACCAGTAGAAGCCGATGCTTCTACCGCAGCAGCAAACCGCGGGCTAAAGCCTGCGTTTTTCATCAAGGGAATAGTCACAACGCCAGTAGACGCAGTGTTGGCAACAGCGCTGCCAGAAATAGTGCCAGTAAGTCCAGATGCAATTATGGCCACTATTCCTGGCCCACCAACCAAGCGGCTAGCAATACTTTTAGACAAATGAATAACAAAATCACCCGCGCCAGAGCGCAGCAAAAAAGCGCCGAACAGGATAAACATGAAGACAAAACTTGCAGAAATTCGCGCGATATTGCCAAAAATAGCATCATCGCCATAAATGCTTCTAAACAGCAATGTCTCTAAGCTCAGTCCCTTGAACTGAAAGACACCCGGGACAAAATTCCCCCACCAGGCGAGATAGGAGATGGCAGTTACAATTAAGATAGGAATCACCCAGCCAGTGGCTCGACGGGTCATATCAATTGCCCCCAAAATCACCAACGAGCCACATAACCAATCTAAGGGGACTAAGCGCACACCTCGTTCATAAATGAGGTCTTCCGCGAACAATAGATATATCGCCGAAAAGGCAATAGCCAGCACCCACAATTTGTCCAGAATGGCCAAATGGCGCTGCAAACTTAATGGTTTTAATAAGCCACACAACAAAATAAAACCAGCAAAATGAAGAATGTTTTGCTGTAGCACGGCAATATCCGCAAAAATATTAAAGTAGACATGCGCCAAACTAATAATAATGCCTAAAACGTATATTAGAGGTACAGCACGAGTATCTTCAATTTCTTGGCGAATACTGTCAGGTACGGCATTCCATTGCATAGTGATGAATCCTGAGGAGAATAAAGGAGACCTAGACCCGAAGGCCTAGGTGAAAAAACTATTGTGCAACTAAGTTATCGGGAATGTTTAAACCTGCTTCACGGTAGTAACGTGCGGCACCGGGATGCAATGGAGCAGGTAAACCCGCTAATGCCTTATCTAAGGCCATTGCATTGGTCGCTTTATGAATAGCTTGTAAAAAGCCTAAGTTTTCATAAATGGTTTTGGTAAGTAAATAGACAAACTCCTCGTCTACATCTGCATGCACTGCTAAAAAGTTAGGCTGCGCCATGGTGTTCCAATCTTTATCAAGATTTGGATAAGTACCCGCTGGAATAACATAACGCGTCCACAGACCTAAGCCACCGTTAGCTTTTTCCATTTGCTCATCGGTTACATCTAATGGGCTCACATCCTTTGCCGCTGCGGCAAACAGTTTGGTTACAGCCCCTGTTGGTGCGCCGGCAGGAGTATTAATGGCTTCTACTTGCCCATTTTGTAGCGCTTCTGCGGAAGGACCATAACCAGCAGAAAACAGCTCCATTTGTTTATCAATATCTACGCCTAAGTTACCTAGCAAAAAGCGGTTAGAACCAATGGTGCCAGAGTTCTTTTTACCTAAAGCGACTTTTTTACCCACTAAGGCCATTAAGTCACTTAGATCACCATTTTTAGCATGCTCATTTTTAACCACAAACTGCTCTACGTTTTGCCACAACATGGTGATTGAACGTAAATGAGTTTGCTTGCCTTCTTTCTCTAAGGGGCCACTGCCATTCACCGCATAAGAACCATATAAACCTTGAAGAATGGCAAATTGAGCTTCTTTATCACGTAGCAATTTAATATTTTCGCCCGAACCAGCTGAGTTTATAGCAGACACACTCACCTTGTGTTTTGGCTGAATTTTCACCTTAGTTAACGTTGCCAGCGCAACACCAACCGGATAGTAAGTACCGCCAGTACTGGCGGTAGCCAAAAGGTAGTTTGTCCCCGTGTCGGCCTGTACTGAAAAAGATAAAGCACTAGTGATTAGCGCAACCTTGCATAACCAATGACGCATGATGTTACTCTCCTTAGTAAACAGCCCTGCTAGCGCTAGAGCCAAACAAATAGCTAATTAGTCAATCATAATGATTTTATTGAATTTTCATCCTAGACACAGTTGCAAGCATTAACAAGTTATTAACAAGCCTAGTAAGACTAAAGTTGCAACCTTAAGGCTTAATAGAAGTATTTTTGATAGAGCTGTTGAAAAGCTTCGGTTTCTCTTACTTGCGCAAGTGCATGTTGAAACCTGGCTAATTGTTGCTGGCTAATTGAGCGATTGAAAGCAAAGCAGTAATCATTTTCAAACAGAGTGTATAAAGGCTTAAAGCTAGACTGATGCCCTTCCAAGCTTTGTTCAGTTAACGCCATCAAATCCACTCTTCGCAGCGCTAACAATTTAAAAGCTTGCTCAACACTCTTCACCGGCACCAGCTCGGCGGAAAAATCAGATTTAGTTAAAAATCCGTCAATGGCTTGTCCCTTCATAATCGCAATTTTTAAGTTTTCAGCATCCTTTAAAGAGCTGATCTCAAGCTTGCTATCACTTAAACCATAAAACTTTCCGCGACTCACGTTGATCGGGCACGCCCATTCAAACTTATTTTTTCGCGGCTCAGTTTTAATTGTTGAAAATAAAACGGTATAGGCTTGTTGTTGCAAGGTGGCGTAACCACGCGTCCATGGAACAATTTTCACCTTTGGCGCAGGACTATTTAGCTGGGCAAATATAAGTGTCAGTAATTCAACAGAAAAGCCAGCCGCTTGTCCGTCTTCAACATAGTTATAAGGAAAAAATTCTTCACTGTAATAGTCTAATTGCTCAAGCGTGCGGGCGCTCAGTTGGCTACAACAAAGCAAGCTCAGTATGAATACAACAAGTTTAAAACCTAGCAAATAAGGTCCTCCTCTTGAGATAAAGATTGAGTAAGTATCGCGGCTTTCATTCACATTAAAGCGTCAACTATGGCGCTCACCAGCAACTACAAGTACACTTCTCTCTCACTTAATCGATAGAGTATTAACTTTTGCGTTTTTATCGACTGTGCTGCGCGGCGCTTATGGCTTGCTGCAGCTTTTCACTGTTTGCCAGCAATTGGTCTGAGTCGTCTTCACTACCAGCGAGTAAACGGTCGATTAAACAAGTAATTAACACTTACCATAACGATAGTCTAAAGCGACTATTGCCGCTATTTGTAGCTGCAAAAGTGGATTACCCACCACAAAAAATCACCTTATTGGCCAGCAAGCGCTCACGCAGATTAGAGTTATGGGCCGATTCTGGGGAGGGATATAAGTACATTCATACCTATTGGATACGCCATGCAAGCGGAACCGCGGGCCCCAAATTACGTGAAGGTGATTTACAGGTTCCAGAAGGTATCTATGAAATTGAAGGCTTAAACCCTAACAGTAAATTCCATTTATCGATGAAGCTGAACTATCCCAATAGCTTTGATTTAGCCATGGCCAAAAAAGAGCAACGCCATCAACCCGGTTCCAATATATTTATTCACGGTAAAACATCCTCGGTTGGCTGTTTAGCTATGGGGGACCAAGCTATAGAAGATTTGTTTGTACTGGTTGAACGCATTGGACCGGGCAACAGCCAGGTTGTTATTGCCCCGCATGACCCAAGGCTATTACCGCTGTTCCCAGTACCAGATCATCTTCCAGAGTGGACCGCCGAGCTATATCAACAAATTCAACAACAATTTGAACAATTTAAGTAATGCGTTAGGCTAGAGGAAAGTAATAACAACCAAGTAGGAGAAGCTGTAAATGCCAATCGTGCATATTCGCTCCTTAGCCTTACCCAACGCCATTGATATGCCTAGCCTACTAGATAAGCTGGCCAATGCTTTTGCCCAACAAGCCAAGATTCAACTAGAGCACATAAGCATAGAATGGAATTACATTCATCCGGGCCACTACTTTGTAAACCAACAAGTTCACCACCAGCAACAAGCTAATCAGCCGCCACTCATGGTTGAACTGTTTATCCCCGATGTACATAGTGATAAGCGCCAACAACAACTTGTTAGTGTTTTAGCTAAGGTAATCCATCAACATAGCCATATTGCCTTAGATAACATTTTTGTCTCTCTGAGGGTGGCTCAATCAGGCAGCATTTTTGATAATGGACGCATTGTTACTTGGCCTAAGAAAGGCTAAGCAGCGTGATGTTGGCCATACTCGCGCGGTAAGCGAATGGTAAAACCCAAACCTTGAGGTTCCGCATTAAAGGTTTCTACGCTACCTAGCAAGTGTTGATGAACCAAGTTGTATACTTGATTTAGACCTAAACCCACATTTCCAGAACTGCGGCCAGTGGTATAAAAAGGATTGAAAATAAGGTTTATATCTTCGTTAGATACTCCGCTGCCATTATCTTGATAATTAATTTCTACCATTTCTTGGTTAGCATCAATATCCACCTTCACATGTGGATAAGCATGACTAGCAAAACCATGTTGAATGGAGTTATCAATAAGGCAAGACAATACCAGCTCTAGCGCCCGTTGATTCACCAGCATACTTGGATTACTACCAGAAACACTTAATTGAACATGTAAATCGCTAAAGGGCTGCAAGAACATCTGCAACTGCTGCTCAAGCCAGGTTTTCAAATTAAGTCGTTGCAGACTTGAATCTATATCACTGCCCGCTAAGGCTTTAAAGGTGTTCACTAGGGCCGCTGAGCGCTGTAAGCTACTCTCAAGTAACTTCCCACCTTCAATACCTTGATCCAGCATAGCTTCCAGCTCTGAACGTGCTAAGGAGCCATCTTTAAGTTGCTGCCCTATGCTCTGATAGTTGCTGATTAACTGAGATGCTGCCGTAATGCCCACACCTAAAGGCGTATTAAGTTCATGAGCCATACCCGCAACTAAGCCACCTAATGCGGCCATTTTTTCTTTTTCTACAAGCTCTAGCTGGGTATCGTTTAGTTTCGCTAGAGTATGCTGCAAAGTATGATTAGCCTGCTCTAACTCTTGAGTTCGCTCTGCTACCCGTTGCTCTAACTGCTCCTGATCGCTGATAACTTTTGCCGCCATGCTTTTAAGCAAGCCCCCAACCTGATTAAACTCATCATAGGCCAGCGAGGGAACCTTAGTATCGTAGCGCCCCTTCGAGTAATTACTTACCAAGCGACTTAAGTGCTCTAAAGGCTCAATAATTCTGCGCGTCATCGCTAAAGCAATAACGGCCACCAATACAAACACAACCAACAACACAATCACCACATTTGATTGGCGCTCCACCAACAACCCCCAAAGTGAGCGACTTTGTGCACTCAACGATAGTGAGAGGGGTTCTGCCATTTGGCTTAAATCCAAATCGACATCTATGTAAAATCGTCTTTTAGGTGGCTCTCCCTTAGAGCCTTTAAACAATAAGCGCTGTGAATGAAATAACTCTAAGGAGCCTTGCTGAGAAATTCGTGAAGCCGCTTCGCGCCAAATCGACTGCATAGGTACAAAAACCACTAAAGCGCCCACTTGCTGGCTATCTTGAATGGCATTTAGATTTTTCTGCAACAGTGGCTGCATAAAAAGCAGACCCGAATCGCTATCTATATCATCAATACCAGTCACTAGCTGTGCAAATTCGGAATCTTGATAAACTTCAATTAATGCTTCTTTGCTGCCTTCTTTGACTTGTTGATTTAAGCGTTGAATCGCTGCGTAATGCACCTGTAAGTCCAGTATCTCAGCCTGCAAAGGCGCGCCTTCAATAATTTGTCCTTCTAAATCGACAATATAAATCGCGGAAGCCCAGCTGTTTTGCTGAAGTACCTCACTAATAAGTTGGTTAGAGTGGAAGCCAAAAATGGCAGAGGTTGGTGTAAGCACTACATCGTTAACTTGGGCTAGGCTTTGTAAATCCAGTAGCAACTGCCTTACTTGGTACTGAATATTTTGCGCGATATTGTTGGCTTTTAGGTACAAAGTTTGCGTAACAGCTTGTTGATCTTGTTCTGAGATTTGCTTAAGAAGAAAAGAACCAATGAGTATACTGGGCAATAAAGCCCCTAACAGAATACTAAGCGCTAATGTTGTTCTCAGCTGATTGGCTTTTATCATCATTGCTTTTGAGTCTGCCTATAATCTCTTTCAGCAAATTGCTGCATATACTCTCTAGCTTTTGCGGCATCCAGCACGCCTTTACTAAATAACTCAAAGCCTTTACGCAAGCCAAGCCAAGCACTGGCTTGCGCTGCCTCTGCCGACATAGGAACCGCTTGCTCTAACTGGGCTAGCATCGCAGCCTGATTAGGGTTTGATTGCTGTTTTATTTGATTAATTAAGTCGGCGTTTACTGGCAGGAATCGAGCCTCTTGGTATAAACGCTTTTGTACTTTTTCACTTTGTAAAAACTCACTCAATTCTTTCAGCGCAGCGGCTTTGTTAGAACTCAAGCTTTTATCAGGAAAAACCAATACCAGACTAGAAGACAGTGGCTTAAAAGCGCTCTTGCCAATATTCGGGATTAAAGCAATGCCTAAATCATCTCTTAAGTGGTGCTCAAAGTCAGCCACTGCCCATTCGCCATTAATGGCGTACGCAACCTTACCTTCGATAAAATCTTTGTAACCACAGTCGTAGGTACATTCAGCACTCACTAAACTGCGTTTAGCCAAGCTCTTATAAAAATTAAGCGCATCTTCCATAGGGGGCTCATCAAGCGTTACTTGCTTTCCTCGCGTCATTCGGCCACCAAAAGTATTGTAGAAACCAGCGAACCAATACATCTCGGAGTAATTCCAACCGATGGTGGCAATACCTTGTTCATCTAGATGTTTTTTCTGCTCTAACAACTCCTGCCAAGAGCTGGCGGGCTTCTCAACCAAACTGCGATTGTAAAAAAGCATAAGGTGATTGCCCTGCAAAATCGGGATCCCATGCAATTGCTCATCGATTGTGGCGGTAAGTAACAGGGTGTCAGGTGTATTGGCTTCGATAAATTCGCGAGGAACAGCCGACAGCTTAGCTTGCTCTGCAATGCCAATAATATCGGAAGGAGCAAAAGCAACATCGGCAGCAGTGCCCTGCAAGACCGATTTAATCAGTGCCGGTTTTAAGCTTTCAGAAGTGATCTGATAAAGACTAACTTGATGCTGGCTTTGCGCTGAAAACTCATCCAGCAGCTCTTGAAAAATAGCTTTGCCTTGCTCTCTATAATAAAGAAAGCTCAATTGCTCGGCGCTAGCGCTTCCCCACACTATTGCTAGCAACAGCAGCACAACTCGCATGCAACCCCCTTCTTCATCCACCCTGTTTTCAGTGTAGTTCAAAAGAACTAAGTTGCGCTGAAAACGCGTTTAGTATTCGGGAGATAGCATGCATTTAAGCCATTGAATTTTTAAAAATAAGGTCTACGCTACACGATATTCAGATACCATAGCCGCACCGTGCTTTAGCGGCTCGCTCATCCAGCTTGGTAGATCATCAATATCAAGGTTATCCAAGAGGTTTTTTAACTCTAAACCCAGCTCTGTATCACCTTCAATTTTTAAGCGGCGCTGAAAAAACAGCGTATCGGGATCTTCTTGACGCCCCATCATCAGCACAAAGTCATTGAGCTCGCCAGAGAAACTTACATCAACTTGCGGAGCATTGGCTTGCACTTTTAATCGCTCTTCATCAAAAGTGATATACCAGCTTGCGGCTAAATCACTCACGTTAAGTTTTAACCAACGCTGTTCTAAAAAGTCTAAATCACCTTCTTCTATCGCTTCAGCAAAACTTAATGCCAGTGCTTTTTCCATGGCTTTGCCTTGCAGCGCAAAGGGACACATTTTAACTGGCAAACTTAACAAACGTGGCATGTCTTTGACTAAAGATTGTTTTAAGCGAGTAAGCACTAAAGACCTCATAAAATTAACAAACAAAGCTGATAAGTGGCTCAGTTTACGCAGTTTTCCCTAGTGCAAAGCTGCGCTGAGTCAATATCCCATCTAACTAAGCCCAGTAGAATGACAAAAAATCTCGCGTTGAGGGAAATATGGAATTACTTTGCCCTGCTGGCTCCTTGCCTGCAGTTAAGGCGGCGGTGGATCATGGTGCCGATGCTATCTATATTGGCTTTAAAGATGCCACTAATGCCCGTCATTTTGCTGGTCTCAATTTTGATGGGAAAAAGCTCGATAAAGCAGTAGATTATTTAAAGCAACACCAACGTCAGCTACACATTGCAATCAATACCTTTGCTCACCCAGAGCAGCATCAATTGTGGTACTCGGCCATTGATAGAGCGGTAGAAATTGGTGCCGATGTGGTTATTTTGGCGGATATTGCTTTGTTAGAGTACGCCAAAAATACCTACCCAAATTTAACCGTTCATTTATCGGTTCAGGCTTCTGCCACCAATGCTTCGGCAATCGCATTTTATCAGCGAAACTTTAATGTTAAGCGAGTGGTATTACCGCGCGTTCTCTCTATTCATCAAGTTAAACAATTATCACGCGCTTGCCCAGATATGGAACTAGAAGTATTTGCCTTTGGTAGCCTATGTGTAATGGCTGAGGGG
Source organism: Agarivorans albus (assembly GCF_019670105.1). Classification (NCBI taxonomy): domain Bacteria; kingdom Pseudomonadati; phylum Pseudomonadota; class Gammaproteobacteria; order Alteromonadales; family Alteromonadaceae; genus Agarivorans; species Agarivorans albus. The sequence goes on from NZ_AP023032.1 coordinate 3,132,955, forward strand.
CGCTGCTACTTGTCTTCCTATCTCACTGGAGAATCCCCCAACACGGTAGGTGCTTGTTCACCCGCCTCATTTGTTCGCTGGCAAGAAACCGAACAAGGCTTAGAATCTCGTTTAAACGATATACTTATCGACCGCTATGGGCCAAATGAAACAGCCGGTTACCCGACTCTATGTAAAGGCCGTTTTGATGTTGATGGGCAGCGCTATCACGCGCTCGAAGAACCTACTAGTTTAAATACCCTTGAATTACTGCCCGAGTTATTTGCCGCCAATATTTCTGCGGTAAAAATTGAAGGTCGCCAACGCAGTCCAGCCTACGTAGCTCAAGTCACCCAAGTATGGCGCGAAGCAATCAATAGCTACCAAGCGCAACCCGAACAGTACGCCGCCAAACAACAATGGATGAGCCAACTCGCTAAATTGTCTGAAGGTAGCCAAACTACATTGGGTGCTTATCACAAAGCTTGGCAATAACTATAGGTAGATTATGAAGTACTCACTTGGGCCAATCTTATATTATTGGCCAAACCAACAAATTGAAGAGTTTTACCATTTAGCCAAAGCCAGCAGTGCCGACATTGTCTATTTGGGCGAAACGGTGTGCAGTAAGCGCCGCAATATGAAAGCGCAAGATTGGATAGACCTAGGCCAACAATTGTCTCAAGCAGGCAAGCAAGTGGTTATTTCCACTATGGCTTTGCTAGAGGCACCCTCAGAGATCCGTAACTTAAAGAAACTCATCGACAATGGTGATTTTACCATTGAAGCCAACGACTTTAGTGCGGTAGAAGAAGCCCATAAAGCGAAGCTGCCATTTGTGTGCGGCCCAGCAATTAACATATATAACGCTTATGCCCTTAAAGTATTGCTCGACCAAGGTATGCAACGCTGGGTAATGCCAGTGGAGCTATCTCGCGATTGGCTGCAAAAGTTGAGTAATGAATGTTTAGAGATGGGCATAAGAGAGCGCTTTGAAATAGAAGTATTTGCTTACGGCCACCTACCACTCGCCTACTCTGCTCGCTGCTTTACGGCGCAATCAGAAGGTAAGAGTAAGGACAACTGCGAAACCTGTTGTATTAACTATCCAACGGGGCGAGTGGTAAATAGCCAAGAAGGACAGCCATTATTTGTACTAAATGGTATTCAAACGCTTTCTGGTGAATGCTACGACTTAATTAATGACCAACAGAGCATGAAAGGGCTGGTTGATATTGTAAGAATAAGCCCTTTAGGTGAAGAAAGTATTGAGCACTTAGAAGCATTTCGCTTGAGAAGTAACACTAACGAGCATTTTCCAACGCCCGATAGTGTGAATGGATACTGGCATCAAATTGCGGGCATTCGCCAGCAAGATTAACTCAACTTGCGAGAGCCAGTTAGATTTGGCTCTCGTAACGATTTAGTTCAAACAAAGCCAAACGGTGCTCAACAAAGTCATACACGTTATTGGCCAGTGAAAGCTTAAAGTAACTGCTGGCTAATTGTGGGTCGCCAGCACGCTGCGCTAACTTCGCCATATAGAAATACGCTTCACATAGTCGCTCGGCCAAGGCGCGGTTATCCCCTTGCACATCCATAGTGGTACCTAGGAAAGTTTGCTGGTCAATCTCGCCAGCGTATAAACGCACAATTTGCCAACCCCAATCTTCATTGCGGTAGGTTTTTAAAGCTTCAACCAGTTCATTCTGGGCTTCAGGCTCACCCGCCTCTAGCTGAATAAGGTAGCGCCACAGTACTCGGTATGGGTCGTTAGGCGCTTGGTCGGCATAATGATTTACATCGGCCATAGCAAGCTGAGGTTTGTTGGCGTAATTAAGCGCTATACCACGGTAGAAATAAGCAAAGCTATAATCCGGCGCCAGTTCTACGGCTGAGTCAAAGGCTTCAAAAGCGCTATCGAACTCTTCCGCTAGGGTAAAATACACACCCAAAAAGTTGTAGGCTTCAACAAAATCTGGCTTTAACTGAATTGCTCGATTAAAGTCAAAACGCGCTAAGGCGCGCAGGCCTACTCGGTCAAAAACAATACCGCGTTCGTAATACAATTGCGCCATTTGCTCTTGATTGTACTCACCAGAGTTAAGCATTTGCCCAAGGCGAGCCAAAGCAACTTCGGATTGATAATTAACTTGCAGAGGTTTTGCCAACACCACGGTTTGCGGAGCTTGACTCGAAGTGCTAGCACAAGCGCTAAGGTAACCAAACGTTACTAACATGCACCCTGTGCGCAAGGCTTTTATTAACATATCACTTCCATTTTTCTTCTAACTTGAGCCAAAGCAACGCTTACTTTGGCTCATCATTGTTATTAACCCTAACAAGAGTGCTGGCTTAGGGAAACCTAAACTTAGCATTATCGATAAAATTCTTATTTTGAGTGGGTATCTAGCTCAGCAAAGGACTTAACCAAATCATCCAAGGCTTTAATTTGAGTTAGGAACGGTTCTAACTTAGACAAAGGCAAGGCACTTGGACCATCACACTGCGCGTTGTCTGGATCAGGATGAGCTTCCAAGAACAGGCCCGCAAGACCAGTTGCCATGCCAGCTTTAGCTAACTCACCAACTTGCTCACGGCGACCACCCGATGCAGCACCCAGTGGATCACGGCATTGCAGAGCATGAGTCACATCAAAAATAACCGGTGAACCTTTGCTGACTTTTTTCATGGTGCCAAAACCTAAGGTATCTACCACAAGGTTATCGTAACCAAAGTTACTACCACGCTCACATAAAATGATTTTTTCGTTGCCACATTCAGCAAACTTATCAACGATATTGCCCATTTGCGAAGGGCTTAAAAACTGAGGTTTTTTAACGTTTACTACCGCACCGGTTTTTGCCATTGCTTCCACTAAGTCTGTTTGGCGCGCCAAAAATGCAGGTAGTTGAATAACATCAGCAACTTCGGCCACGGGTGCGGCTTGTGCCACTTCATGCACATCGGTGATAACAGGAATAGAGAACTGTTGTTTAATCTCTTCTAATAAACGCAGGCCCTGTTCCATGCCTGGACCACGATAAGAATGAATAGAAGAGCGATTGGCTTTATCAAAAGACGCTTTAAAAACGTAGGGAATGCCTAGCTTGTTGGTCACTTCTACAAAGTGCTCGGCAATGCGCATTGCCAAGTCACGAGACTCCAATACATTCATACCAGCGAACAAGGTAAATGGCGCATCGTTAGCCACATCTATTTTGCCGATATTAACGATTTTTTGCTGCATGCTATTCCTCTTAATGCAAAATTGCAGGTTGCGAATCCATCGAGTGGATCTGCACCTTTAGTATCTTCGATAAGGGGTCATCGGGACACTGTTCAATAAAATATTCAAAGTCGTTAATTGCAACGTTGTTGCAATCCAACTGTTGATAAATAAAACCACGGTCGCGCATTTCATGCGGGTCGCCAGGCTTTAAGCGTAGTAATACTTGAGAAACCCGCAACGCTATTTCAAAGTCATCTTCACGTAAACAAGCACTCTTAAGCTCTGCTAACCAACGCTCGGTCATTTGTGCTGAAGAAATAGGTTCTAAGTCATCTTGCGATAAACGAGCCAGATTACCTTTGTGACCTCGATGAATAACTTCGAGCTGCGCTAAACTGCACTCTTCACCATTACAGGCATCAAAATAAACAAAGCGCTGCGACATTTTAAAAGCGAGAATAGTTTGGGCGGGAAACTCAATAGCGTGGCATTCAATATCCAATTTACGGGCAAAGTAATGCAATAACATCGCAAGGCTGGTTGCATTGCCGCAGCGTCGACTAAGCGACTCACCTATCAACAAATTTTGACTGTGATAGTAAGCTTGCCAATCACTGGTAAAGCCTAAGTCGACATAAAACAGCTTTTTAAGCTGTTCAAAGCGCAGCTCAACCTTCTCTTCTAGAGGGTTAAGTTTGAGCCAATCTAACCATAGTCGATGCAAGGTTTTACGTACCAGCACCATAGGCTGCCCAGAGATTTCTTCTTCAATACCTAAAATTCGAAAAATCACTCAAGCTTTTCCTTTACAATCTTGTTCTAACAATACACCAGGTGTATTGCCTTATTCTTTAATACGGCCACCGGTAACGCGATCCATACCGCCATAGTCTTGCTCGGTAAACACCTCAACAAACCCCTTGGCAGTGAGCAGCTGTTGTACTGCACCCTTTTGGTCGAAACCGTGCTCTAGCAATAACCAACCACCGGCTTTTAAATAGCTTGGCGCCTGACTCGCAATATGGTCGATATCTGCTAAACCATGCTGCTCTGCGGTTAATGCTGAGCTTGGCTCAAAGCGCACATCGCCCTGCGACAAATGTGGATCAGCCGGGTCGATATAAGGCGGATTACTCACCACTAAATCAAACTTCTGCCCCACAAAAGGACTAAACCAAGATCCTTGTTTAACCTGAACCCGCGATAAACCTAACTCACTCGCATTGTACTTAGCCAAGTTTACTGCATCTTCATGTAGGTCGCTGGCAAATACTTCCGCTTTTGGTAGTTCGCTAGCTAAGGCTAGCGCTATTGCTCCAGTGCCGGTTCCTAGGTCAACTATATGGGTATCGGCGTGGTTAAGCACTTTCTTTAGTGCTTGCTCAACTAAAACTTCGGTATCTGGGCGCGGGATCAAAGTTGCAGGTGACACTTTTAACGATAAAGACCAAAACTCTCGCTCACCGATAACGTAAGCCACGGGTTCACCGGCCACGCGTTTAGTCACTAGTGTTTGGTAAAGCTGCCATTGCTCTGCACTTAAGGCCCTTTCGGGCCAAGTGAGCAAATAGGTTTGGTTACATTGCAATACATGTTGCAGAATGACCTTGGCATCAACCTTAGGGGATTCACCACCTGCAAGTTGCTGCTTGGCCCATTGCTGAGCCTCAATAATGCTGGGCAACTTAGCCTTCACCTTCTGCTAAGGCAGCAAGTTGGTCGGCTTGGTATTCTTGCAAAATTGGGTCAAGCAAGGCCAATAGCTCACCTTCAAGAATGTCGTTTAAGCGGTACAAGGTTAAGTTGATGCGGTGGTCGCTCACGCGCCCTTGCGGGTAGTTATAGGTACGAATACGCTCACTACGGTCACCACTGGCTACCAACTCGCGGCGCATACCAGTTTCTTCTGCACGGCGTTTTTCGTCTTCTGCAGCTTGTAAACGAGATGACAATACCGACATCGCTTTAGCGCGGTTTTTATGTTGCGAACGTTCTTCCTGACACTCCACTACTACGCCACTTGGAATGTGGGTAATACGAATTGCCGAGTCAGTTTTGTTTACGTGCTGACCACCCGCGCCCGATGCACGGAAAGTATCAACCCGCAGATCACCGGGATTAATCTCAATTTGTTCAGCTTCTGGAATTTCTGGCATGATTACCACAGTACAAGCCGAGGTATGAATACGCCCTTGCGATTCAGTTTCAGGTACGCGTTGTACGCGGTGACCACCTGACTCAAACTTCATCAAACGGTATACGTCTTCACCGTCAATTTTAGCAATAAGCTCTTTGTAGCCGCCCTGTTCGCTTTCGTTACACGACATAATAGTCATGCGCCAACCTTGGCTCTCAGAGAACTTGCTGTACATTCTAAATAGGTTACCAGCAAAAATGGCAGCTTCATCGCCACCGGCACCGGCACGAATTTCTAAGAAAACACTGCGAGAATCGTTAGGGTCACGAGGTAACAACAATAGCTGAAGCTCTTCCGATAAGGTCTCCATGCTTTGTTTAGCTTCGTCAATTTCCATCTCAGCCATTTCACGCATTTCAGGATCGTCGTCCTGTAGCATTTCATTTGCTGACTCTAAATTTTCTTGAGCTTGTTGGTAGGCAGTAAAACAATTTACCACTTCTTCAAGCTGAGAGTATTCTTTGGTTAATCCGCGAAACTTGTCTTGGTCAGAAATAATGTCTGGCTCGCCCAGCAAAACCTGAACTTCTTGATAACGCTCTTGCAAGGTTTCAAGTTTGGATAAAATTGACGCTTTCATGCTTTCTCTCTGTTAAACGCAATACCTCGCTTGCTAATGTTAGCAACGAAGTATCGACCACAATCGGGTTATTTTCTTAGGCCAATGGCCTCTCGTATTACCGCAAGCTCTTCAAGTCGGCCATCACGGCCTGCTTTATTAATGGCTTCGGTAGGAGCGTGAATAAGTTTGTTGGTTAGCTGAAACGCAGTTTCGCGGATCACCGTTGTGGGATCTTTACCATTTGCCAAAGACTCAAGGGCCTTTTCAACAGCAGCGTCGCGAACGCGTTCGCTATGGCTACGATAATCTCGAATGGTGGTAACCGACTCTAACGAGCGCAACCAGCCCATAAAGTCTTCACTTTGCGTTTCTACTATAAACTCAGCTTGCTCAGCTGCTTCTCGGCGTGACGCAATGTTTTGTTCAACAATACCTTGCAAATCATCTACCGTATAAAGGTAAGCGTCGCGCAGCTCACCCACTTGTTCTTCTATATCTCTTGGTACAGCTATATCCACCAAAAACATCGGTTGAAAGCGACGTTTTTTAAGTGCTGTTTCAACCATGCCTTTACCAATAATCGGTAACGGGCTAGCGGTGGAGCTAATCACAATATCGGATTCGGCTAAGTGATTAGGTATTTCGTTTAGGGTTATCACTTCGGCGCCAAAACGGTCGGCCAAGTTTTTTGCCCGCGACACCGTGCGGTTAGCCACCATTAGTTTGTTTACGCCTTGGTCTACAAGGTGTTTAGCAACCAGTTCTATGGTTTCACCGGCTCCCACTAACAATACTTTAGAGTCACTTAAATCATCAAAAATCTGTTTGGCTAAACTTACCGCGGCAAAAGCCACCGACACCGCATTCACCCCAATATCGGTATCTGTTCTCACTTGCTTAGCAACAGAAAAAGCGCGTTGGAAAAAACGTTCCAATACGCTACCTACAGACCCCGCTTCACGAGATTCGGTATAGGCTTGTTTTATTTGCCCCAGAATTTGCGGCTCGCCTAAAATCAACGAATCCAAACCACTTGCCACCCTCATTAAATGAGCCACAGCTTGCTGCTGTTGGTATTTATAAAGGCAAGGTAATACTTCTTGCTGATTTAAGCCCTTATAGCTAATCAACCATTGCACAACATCATCGCAACTTACTTCACCTAAGTTGCAATAAAGCTCGGTACGATTACAGGTTGATACGATCACCATCTCCACACCAAGCTGAGTACCAGCATGGCTTAAAGCTTGGTTAACCTGTTCTGGACTAAACGCGACTTTTTCACGCAGGCCAACGGGAGCCGATTTGTGATTGATTCCTAAGACTTGCAGAGTCATCGTAGTGGGGCTTTGTTGCGCCTTTTCCTAATGGGGTAAAAAAGCAAATTGTACGGGAATATAGGGCTAAATAAAAGAAACTCGCACGTTAAGCCGCGCCTGATTAGCTAAAATTTATCGCCTAAATCGACACATCTTTGCTTTTAAGCAATTTACAGCCGCTACCTTGAACTTTTATACTGCAAAAAAACAATCGGAATTGCTGTGCGTCATCTAGCTGCTCTATTCATTTTGGTACTTGGCCTTAGCGCATGTACTTCTCCTCCGCCTATTACTACGCAAAACAGTGAATGGGACCAGCACCTAAGCGAACTTCAACAGATAAAAAATTGGCAACTTAGTGGCAAAATAGCCTTTATCAATGACAATGAAAGGCAAGCCGCTAACCTATTCTGGCAACAAAACAACAATAAAAGTGTACTGCGTATTAATGGGCCACTTGGCATGCAAGGCATCGAGTTGCACTACCAGCCAGGTAAAGTATGGGTAAAAACCAAAGATGAAGAGTACCAGGGCAGCGATGCGCAATTGTTAGTTTACCGTTTAACCGGTTGGCAAGTACCGGTAGAGCAGCTGCCTTCTTGGTTGCTTGGCATTCCAACTCAAAATGATTACCAGCTTAATGCTCAAAACCGTTTAGCCGAATTCACCACCGAAGAGCAATGGCAGATTGATTACTTAAACTATGGGCAATATAACCAACATACCCTGCCCCGTCAGCTAACACTTCGCTCGGCCGACAACTTACTAAAACTGAATATTCACAAATGGCAAATTAATGACTCAACACCCCATTAGCGGTCCTTGGCTTTCACCAGCTAAGTTAAACCTGTTTCTATACATCACAGGTCAGCGCGACAATGGCTACCATGATTTACAAACCCTGTTTCAATTCATTGACTGTTGTGACCAGCTTTATTTTCAGCTAACAGACGATGGCGTAATTAATTTAGAAAGCCAACTAGATTTCCCAGCCGAAGATAACTTAATTGTAAAAGCTGCGCGTTTGCTACAGCAATACTGCGCTGTTAGCCGAGGCGTCAATATTAAACTAGACAAACAACTGCCCATGGGCGGTGGTATTGGTGGTGGCTCTTCAAATGCTGCAACGGCCTTATTGGTGCTAAACCGCTTATGGCAATGCGATTTGAGCTTAACCGAGTTAGCCCAGCTAGGTTTGCAACTTGGCGCCGATGTGCCTATTTTTATTCATGGCCATAGTGCATTTGCCGAAGGTGTAGGAGAGCAAATTCAAGCAGTAGACATTGATGATCCTTGGTACGTTGTTTTGCATCCCGATGTACATGTTTCTACGCAAAGTGTATTTGGTCACCCAGAGTTGCCAAGAAACACGCCTAAAAGAACATGGCAGCAGCTTTTGAACGATAATTGGCAAAATGATTGCCAAGAAATTGTGGCTAAAGTTTATCCGGAGGTTGCACAAGCTCTTAGCTGGTTGGTAGAATACGCGCCGTCGAGGATGACAGGAACAGGTTCATGTGTTTTTGCCGCCTTTGCAACAGAGCGTGAAGCCTTGTCAGTGCTGAATAAACGCCCTAAAAACATTTCTGGTTTTGTGTGTAAAGCCTGTAACCAATCGCCGCTTCATCGGCAGTTGGCTAACGAAAAAACACTCTTAAACACAGCAGGTTTTTAAGAAATTTCATTCTTTCAAACTTAAAAAACGTAACGCTCTTTTGACCCGATAAATCTGAGGTTTCCATCGTGCCAGACATGAAACTCTTCGCCGGTAACGCCACGCCCGAACTTGCCCAGCGTATTGCTGACCGCCTCTATACCACCCTAGGTGATATTTCAGTAGGTAGATTCAGTGATGGCGAGATTAGTGTACAAATCAATGAAAACGTTCGTGGTGGAGACATCTTTGTTGTCCAATCCACTTGCGCTCCAACAAACGACAACGTGATGGAGCTGATTGTTATCGTTGATGCTCTACGTCGTGCCTCTGCGGGTCGTATTACTGCAGTAATCCCTTACTTTGGCTACGCTCGTCAAGACCGTCGCCCACGCAGCGCGCGTGTGCCAATTACCGCAAAAGTAGTGGCAGATTTCCTATCAAGTGTAGGTGTTGACCGCGTACTAACTGTTGATCTTCATGCTGAGCAAATTCAAGGCTTTTTCGACGTACCAGTTGATAACGCTTTTGGTAGCCCAGTATTACTACAAGACATGCTAGACAAGAACCTAGAGTCTCCAGTAGTTGTATCACCAGACATCGGCGGTGTTGTACGTGCGCGTGCAGTAGCTAAAATGCTAAACGACAGCGACTTAGCGATTATCGACAAACGTCGTCCTCGCGCTAACGTGGCTCAAGTTATGAACATTATTGGCGATGTTGATGGCCGTGACTGCATCATGGTTGATGACATGATCGATACTGGTGGCACACTTTGTCAGGCAGCTGCAGCACTTAAAGCAAAAGGCGCTAAGCGCGTATTTGCTTATGCTACTCACCCAGTATTTTCTGGTAATGCTGCAAACAATATTACCGAATCAGCACTAGATGAAGTGATTATCACTGACTCTATTCCGCTAACTGAAGAAATGCGTAATGTTGAGAAAGTTCGTCAATTGTCGCTTGCACCAATGCTAGCAGAAGCCATTCGTCGCGTAAGTAACGAAGAGTCTATCTCTGCAATGTTCTAAGTAGCATTAGACAAAGAATCTTAAAAAGCGCGGTAATGTGAATTACCGCGCTTTTTTATTGGCTTTCAAAAACGTCAATGGTAGAATGCCGCGCCTTTTGAATTGAAGTGGCTAGGTGTTACTCACTTTAACGCTGATTCAACGAGGTACTGGTTAGAGTTTGGTCGCGAAACTTTAGCCTCATTTTATTATTTGGAGAAACACAATGTCTAACATTAAACTTGACGCTGAACTGCGTACAGACCTAGGGAAAGGTGCGAGCCGCCGCCTACGTCACGAAGAGAAAGTTCCTGCTATCGTTTACGGTGCTGGTCAACAACCTGTATCAATCACTCTTGAGCAACGTCACGTGATGAAAGCTCAAGAAGCTGAAGCATTTTACTCAAGCATCATTACTTTAAGTGTTGCTGGTGAAGCAGTAGACGTATTAGTAAAAGACATGCAGCGTCATGCATACAAGCCACGTGTTCAACACATCGATTTCCAACGTGTTGATAACACTAAAGCTATCCACAAAGCTGTACCTCTGCACTTCCTAAACGAAGATTCTGCAGAAGCAGTTAAAAACGGTGGTAAAGTACATCACTTAGCTACTGAGATCGAAGTTAGCTGTCTAGCTAAAGATCTACCTGAGTACATTGAAGTGGACGTAGCTAACCTAGAACTAGGTAGCTCACTACACATTTCAGATATCGCTCTACCTGAAGGCGTTACCTCTGTTGAGTTAGCTAAAGGTGAAGATCACGACCAAGCAGTAGTATCTATTACTACTCCTAAGGGTACATCTGAAGAAGCTTCTGATTCTGAAGAAGAAGCTACTGAAGAATAGTGATAAACGATATTCGTTTACTCGTGGGCCTGGGTAATCCAGGCCCCGAATATGCAGCCACCCGCCATAACGCTGGCGCATGGTTAGTCACTCAGCTAGCCAACAATCATCACGTCCAACTAAAACCAGATAGCAAACATTTCGGATTAACCGGCCGCATTCAAATGGCGGGTCAAGAAATGCGTTTGTTAATTCCTACAACGTTTATGAATCTTAGTGGCAAGTCTGTCGCTTCTTTAGCCAAATTCTATCGCATTGAACTTGAGCAGATTATGGTTGCTCATGATGAACTCGATTTACCACCTGGCGTAGCTCGCTTTAAAAAAGGTGGTGGGCATGGCGGCCACAACGGTCTGCGCGATATCATCAGCAAATTTGGCAACAATAAAGATTTTCATCGTTTGCGGATAGGTATTGGACACCCCGGTCATAAAGACCGTGTTTCTGGGTTTGTTCTAGGTAAAGCGCCTAAGAACGAACAACTACTGATTGATGATGCAATTGATGAGGCGGTACGCAGTACCGATGTTTTGCTTAAAGATGGTTTAAGCAAAGCAATGAATCGATTACACAGTTACAAAGCGGGCTAAGCCCCTTACACAAATAGGTATTATTATGGGATTTAAATGTGGCATCGTTGGTTTGCCAAACGTAGGCAAGTCGACCCTTTTTAACGCTCTGACGCAAGCCGGCATTGAAGCTGCTAACTTTCCATTTTGTACTATTGAGCCAAACACCGGCGTAGTACCGGTTCCTGATGAGCGCCTAGACGCCCTAGCAGCCATTGTTAACCCACAGCGTATTCTTCCAACCACCATGGAATTTGTGGACATTGCAGGTTTGGTTGCCGGCGCTTCTAAAGGTGAAGGCTTAGGTAATAAATTCTTAGCTAATATTCGTGAAACCGACGCGATTGGCCATGTTGTTCGTTGTTTTGAAAACGACAACATCGTTCACGTGTCTGGCAAGGTTGATCCTGCAGAAGACATCGACACCATTAACACCGAGTTAGCGTTATCTGATTTAGATACCTGCGAAAAAGCGCAAATCCGCGTTGCTAAGAAAGCCAAAGGTGGCGATAAAGATGCCAAATTTGAAGCAGAAGTATTAGTAAAAGTACAAGCGCATTTAGAAGCAGACTTAATGCTACGTAGCTTAGAGTTAAGCAAAGAAGAAAAAGCGGCCATTGCTTACATGAACTTCTTAACTGCTAAGCCAACCATGTACATTGCAAACGTAAATGACGATGGTTTCGAGAACAATCCTTACTTAGACAAAGTAAAAGAGATTGCAGCAAGCGAAAACGCAGTAGTAGTAGCCGTTTGTGCTGAAATTGAAGGCGAAATTGCCGAGCTTGACGCCGAAGAAAAAGCCGAATTCATGGAAGAAATGGGCCTAGAAGAACCAGGTCTAAACCGGGTAATTCGCGCAGGTTACGAACTACTAGACTTACAAACCTACTTTACTGCGGGTGTAAAAGAAGTTCGCGCTTGGACCGTACCCGTTGGTGCTACAGGCCCGCAAGCAGCCGGTAAAATCCATACCGATTTTGAGAAAGGCTATATTCGCGCAGAAGTGGTTGGTTACGACGACTACATTGAGCACCAAGGTGAAGCCGGCGCTAAAACAGCGGGTAAATGGCGCCAAGAAGGTAAAACTTACGTAGTAAAAGACGGTGATGTGATTCACTTCTTATTTAACGTATAAACCTTATCTGTAAACCCAAAAAGCCAACGTTAAGTTGGCTTTTTTTGTATCTGCAATTCAGGTTTAGCAAAAACGCTTTTAACAGTTTAACCGCCACTCACGCCAAATTAAGCTCTAAACAAAAGCGTTAAAGCATCTCCAAAAGATAGTTTTTAGGCTTATTCACTCTATTATTAGCAACAGCTAATTAGCGCCCCCTAAAAAACCATTAGGCCAAAGCGAGCAAGTAACAGTCAATTGCGCACAAAGCAAACAGCAGAAATGAGCAAACTAAGTGCATCGCGTACACAAACTGCGCAAACAAACTTTTTTGCCGTTTTTTGGCAAAAAAACGGTTGACGCTGTTGGGTCTCATCAGCATAATACGCCCCGTTCTCAACGCAAAGCGTAGAAAACAAGGCTATGTAGCTCAGCTGGTTAGAGCACAGCACTCATAATGCTGGGGTCGCAGGTTCAAGTCCCGCCATAGCCACCATTACTGTATACTGCTAAAGTTACAGTAAGAAATTTGCGGAAGTGGCGGAATTGGTAGACGCGCTAGATTTAGGTTCTAGTATCGCAAGGTGTGAGAGTTCAAGTCTCTCCTTCCGCACCATTCTTCTTTTTAGAAGAAACCAATAGTAAGACCCTGCAGGGATATCGCCAAGCGGTAAGGCAGCGGCTTTTGATGCCGCCATTCGTTGGTTCAAATCCAGCTATCCCTGCCACATTTTAAGGCTTGAGTTTAGTAACTTGAGTTAAGCAGCAAGAACCATGATTCTTGGTTGCAGTCTAAACCTTAGGTTTAGACACTCGAAACATCGGTAAGCTTGTTTCGAAAAGTTTCTGCAGGGATATCGCCAAGCGGTAAGGCAGCGGCTTTTGATGCCGCCATTCGTTGGTTCAAATCCAGCTATCCCTGCCACTTTTATTGTGCTCAGGTTTACCTGAGAATGCAGTAACTGAATAGGGCAATGTGCCCAGGTAAGACAGTAAAAGCTATGTTGTTGACTAGTATTTGCTTGCCCTGCCGATAAATTTGTAAGTTCACATTGTGAAATTGCAGATGGCTATGTAGCTCAGCTGGTTAGAGCACAGCACTCATAATGCTGGGGTCGCAGGTTCAAGTCCCGCCATAGCCACCATTAGTTTTAAGAAGTATTTCGTGCGGAAGTGGCGGAATTGGTAGACGCGCTAGATTTAGGTTCTAGTATCGCAAGGTGTGAGAGTTCAAGTCTCTCCTTCCGCACCATTCTTCTCTAATGAAGAATCCAGTTCAAAGAGTTTTGTAGGGATATCGCCAAGCGGTAAGGCAGCGGCTTTTGATGCCGCCATTCGTTGGTTCAAATCCAGCTATCCCTGCCACCTTGAAAGGCCTGCTTTTTAGCAGGCCTTTTTCTTTCTGCCTTTCAAACAATAAAAAACCTGCTTAAAGCAGGCTCATTCAATGTTAGCGAATAAACAATAGCGCTACTGCAAATCTCCTAGAGCATATTTGAGTGCCCAGTCTTTTACTGGGCCCGCCTGTTGTACGCTTTTAATTGCAAACTTTCGAATGGCCTGCAGCGGCGGTAAACTGTTTGAGAACATTAAGTAAAACAAATCCATGCCGCTTTGCATAAGGTGATTATCCGGTTTACGGCGTACTTCAAAGCGACGTAATGCCTTTTGTTTATCCGCCATGCCATAGCGCTCGAATTGTTCCAACAAGCACTTCACGTCGCGATAACCAAGGTTCACCCCCTGCCCTGCTAATGGGTTAATAGTATGAGCGGCATCGCCAATCACCACTGCACTATGTTTTACATAACGATCTACGTGGCGTCGAGTTAACGGAAAACTGGCGCTATCTAATATTTCAATATCACCCGGTAAAGCTGGAAACTCTGATTCGATGCGTTGCTTTAGCTGCACTTTGTTAAGCTGCTTGAGGCCTTGAATAGTGGCTTTAGCGTCATACCAAATAAGGGCAGCGTGTTGATCTGCCAGTGGTAACAATGCTCGAGGGCCAGTAGGATAAAACTGTTGCCAAGTAGCCGTTTGCTGAGTCGCATCTAGCTTAACGTTAATGGCAAAGCAATCATGGCGATAATCCCAAGCGCTAATGCCTAAACCTAGCTGCTGGCGCATTTGAGAATTTGCACCGTCTGCGACTACCATCAAGCCAGCACTCACCGCTTTCCCATCAACATTAAGCTCTACACCTTGCGCGGTATTACTAACAAGTTGTACTTGCTTAACGATATTACGTGTTACGCCGACCTGCTCGTTGGCTTGCCATAAACCTAATTGGATAATGCGATTTTCTAGCATAAAACCTAATTCAGGCAAATCGAGTTGGGCTGAATCAAAAATCAGCTTATCTTTGGGGTCTTCCCACACTTGCAGTTGTTGGTAGGGGCACAAGCGCATAGCGCTAATGTGCGGCCAAGCTTGCAAGTGCTTAAGTAAATTAACGCTGGCTTGGCTAATTGCGCTTACGCGCAAGTCTATCGGCTGATTGATGTCAAAAGCGTTAGGCTCAAAAGACTCCAACATCAATACCGATAAGCCCTGCAAGGCAAAACCTTGCGCACTAGCCGCGCCAATCATACCGCCGCCAATTACCACAACATCAAATTTTTCCATGGTATTTCAATTTGTTCTCACTATTTTCTGCAGTGTAACCTGAAGCGATAAATGGATGCGAATCTTGAAATAAAAATTTGAGCGACAAAGCCCACACAACAGCACGCGGATGTTTTTTGACCTTTTTCCGGCAAACACCGTTATTGTTACTAGCAAGGCTTGCTATAAACCAGTAAAATACGCCTCCTTTTTTAACGATGTAATGATGAGTAAAACGATGGGAAATAAGCTGCATATAAAAACTTGGGGCTGCCAAATGAACGAGTACGATTCCTCGAAAATGGCCGACCTACTCGATGCAACCCATGGTTTTCAGCTTACTGAAGAAGCTGACGATGCCGACGTACTGTTGCTAAACACTTGCTCTATTCGCGAAAAAGCGCAGGAAAAAGTATTTCACCAGTTAGGTCGCTGGAAAACACTCAAGAATAAGAAACCAAACTTAGTGATTGGTGTAGGCGGCTGTGTAGCCTCGCAAGAAGGTAAAGCCATTCGTGAGCGCGCTCCTTACGTAGATATCGTGTTTGGCCCGCAAACCCTGCACCGCTTGCCGGAAATGATCAAACAAGTGAAAGGCGGCGAGAAGTCTGTAGTAGACGTAAGCTTCCCAGAAATCGAAAAGTTTGACCGTTTACCAGAGCCTCGAGCCGAAG
Organism: Agarivorans albus; assembly: GCF_019670105.1. Lineage (NCBI taxonomy): Bacteria > Pseudomonadati > Pseudomonadota > Gammaproteobacteria > Alteromonadales > Alteromonadaceae > Agarivorans > Agarivorans albus. The sequence goes on from NZ_AP023032.1 coordinate 3,148,725, forward strand.
GCGCAACCGCGTTTGTATCAATTATGGAAGGCTGTAGTAAATATTGTACCTTCTGTGTTGTGCCGTATACCCGTGGCGAAGAAGTAAGCCGCCCGCTTGACGATGTTCTATACGAAATCGCCTCGTTAGCCGAACAAGGGGTACGTGAAGTAAACCTGCTTGGGCAAAACGTTAATGCCTACCGCGGCCTTACTCACGACGACAACATTTGTACTTTTGCCGAACTACTACGTTACGTTGCTAGCATTAACGGCATCGACCGTATTCGCTTTACTACTAGCCACCCAATCGAATTTACCGACGATATTGTTGAGGTATATGCTGATACCCCTGAGCTAGTGAGCTTTTTACACCTACCTGTACAAAGTGGTGCCGACCGCATTCTTAACTTAATGAAGCGCGGCCACACTGCCATTGAGTACAAATCGATTATTCGCAAGCTACGTAAAGCCCGCCCCGACATCGAAATTAGCTCTGACTTCATTGTTGGCTACCCTGGTGAAACCCAAGATGATTTTGCCGATACCATGAAGCTTATCGAGCAAGTTAACTTTGATATGAGCTTTAGCTTTGTTTACAGCGCACGCCCAGGTACGCCAGCGGCAGACTTACCAGACGACGTAAGTGAAGAAGAGAAAAAACAACGCTTATATATTCTACAAGAGCGCATTAACCAACAAGCGATGCAAGTTAGCCGCCGTATGCTAGATACCGAGCAACGCATTTTGGTTGAAGGCCCTTCGAAGAAAAACCCAATGGAATTGCGTGGTCGCACTGAAAACAACCGCGTAGTGAACTTTGAAGGCAGCCATGACGTTATAGGTCAATTCGTTGATGTGAAAATTGTTGATGTGTTTGCTCACTCTTTGCGTGGTGAATTGCTAAGAACAGAACAACAAATGGAGTTGCGTAATGACGTTGCCCCTGCCACTATTATCGACAAAACCGATGGGCAAGCTGACCACCTAGGTGTGGCAAGCTTTACGCCTTAGTCGCCGATACGCTTTTAAGGAGTTGAGGCTGGCTACCATAGCCAGCCCGAAAACAATTTGAGTAATAAAATCAATTCTATTGAAATACATCTAGAGCCAGCCTCTAGCCCTCGCCTTGCCCAACTTTGCGGCCCACTTGATGACAACTTAAAGCAACTTGAACGCCGTTTAGGTGTAGAAATTAGTTACCGTAGTAACAATTTCCAAATTACTGGCCGCCATGGCATGTGTTTGATTGCCGGTAGCATTTTGCGTTCGCTATATGTTGAAACCGCGCCGCTAAAAGGTGGCGATATTCCAGAGCTAAGCCCAGAAAAGGTCCACTTAGCGATACAAGAGAGCCACGCACTCGAGCAAGACGAAGAAAATACTCAGCACTACGGTAAAGAATTAAACATTAAAACCAAACGGGGTGTAATTAAGCCGCGTACACCAAACCAAGCAAGTTATATTGGTAATATGCTTGGCCACGACGTAACCTTTGGTATTGGCCCTGCAGGTACCGGTAAAACCTATCTAGCAGTAGCTTGTGCAGTTGACGCCTTAGAGCGCCAAGAGGTACGCCGTATTTTGCTTACTCGCCCAGCGGTAGAAGCCGGTGAAAAACTGGGTTTTTTACCCGGTGACTTAAGCCAAAAAGTCGACCCTTACCTACGCCCACTTTACGATGCCTTGTTTGAAATGCTCGGCTTCGAAAAAGTAGAGCGCTTAATAGAACGCAATGTTATTGAAGTTGCTCCTTTAGCTTACATGCGTGGCCGTACTCTAAATGATGCCTACATCATTCTCGATGAAAGCCAGAATACCACGGTAGAACAAATGAAAATGTTCTTAACCCGCATTGGCTTTAACTCGCGTGCGGTGATTACCGGTGATATCACTCAAATTGACTTACCACGCCATCAAAAATCTGGCCTACGCCACGCCATTGAAGTACTGAGTGAGGTGCCAGCACTAAGCTTTAATTTCTTCCAAGCCGCTGACGTGGTTCGCCACCCCATTGTCGCCGCCATTGTAGAAGCTTACGAAGAACAAGATGAGCGCGACCGCATTGCCGAAGAAAAACAAAAGCAACGCCGCGAAGCTGCGCAAAAACTTAGCCAAAGTGGCGGAGAATAAACATGGCGGTTGTTGATTTACAAATCGCCACGGGTGATGAAGAAAATCTGCCAAGCATCAGTGCATTTGAAGCATGGTTGCATGCAACTTTGGTAGAACAAGACCATGATAGCGAAATTACCGTTCGCATTGTTGACGAAGCCGAAAGCCAAGCGTTAAATTCTCAATACCGTCATAAAGATAAACCAACCAACGTGTTATCTTTCCCATTTGAAGCGCCTCCGGGAGTAAGTTTGCCACTATTAGGTGACTTAGTGATATGCCGCCAAGTGGTAGAACGTGAAGCCGAAGAACAGGGAAAACCAGTGTTTGATCACTGGGCACACATGGTTGTACATGGAAGCCTTCATCTGCTAGGTTATGATCATATCGAGGATCAAGAAGCAGAAGAAATGGAAGCACTAGAAATCGCAGTGCTTACCAAATTAGGTATTAGTAACCCTTACTAATACCTGTTGAATAACTAACTAGGTAAAAAAGAAAGATATGAGCGACGACAACCCTCACTCTAGCAACGGTTCTGCTAAGAAAGGCTGGATAGATAAAATTGTTCAGCTGGTACAAGGAGAGCCGAAAAGCAAAGAGGAATTGGTAGAAGTAATTCAAGACGCCAATCAACGAGAACTGATCGACCAAAATACCCGAGAGATGATTGAAGGTGTGCTTGATGTATCAAGCCAGCGTGTAAGAGACATCATGATCCCTCGCTCGCAAATGGTAACCTTAGATGTTAGCCAAACCATTGCACAGATTTTACCAACGCTAACCGAAGCACGTCACTCTCGCTTTCCGGTTATCAACGAAGACAAAGACCACATTGAAGGCGTACTTCTCGCCAAAGATCTGCTCAAATTCGCTTTTACCGAAGAAGCATCAACCACGCCCCTTAGCGAAGTGATTCGCCCAGCAGTTGTAGTGCCAGAAAGTAAACGCATCGACAAACTGCTAAAAGAGTTTCGCAGCGAACGCTACCACATGGCCATTGTAGTTGATGAGTTTGGCGGTGTGTCCGGTCTGGTGACCATTGAAGATATACTTGAAATTATTGTGGGTGATATCGAAGACGAGTTTGCTAACGAAGAAGCCCTACAAGATGATATTCGCCGCATCAATGATAAAACCTTTGCGGTAAATGCCCTCACCGACATCGAAGATTTTAACCAATACTTTGGTTGCGAATTTAGCGACGAAGAAGTGGATACGATTGGTGGAATGGTGACTCACGCCTTTGGCCATTTACCTGGTCGGGGGGAATCAATTGAAATTGAAGGCTACCGCTTTAAGGTTCGCACCGCCGACCGCCGCCGCTTAGTGCAGCTACAGGTTAGCATACCGGAAGAGAAAGCCTTGCAATTAAGCATTCAAGAATAAATGAAACAAGTATTAACACCGCGGCTACGTTTGTTAGCCGCTTTTGTTTGTGGCCTTATCGCCCCCTTCGCCTTTGCTCCTTATGGCCTCTGGCCACTGATGCCTCTCTCACTATTAGGCTTATTGCTACTGTTAAAGCCAGAGCAGTCAGGCTTTAAACTGGGCTTTTGCTATGGCTTAGGCTGGTTTGGCTATGGCATTCACTGGGTGCACGTAAGCATGGCCGAGTTTGGCGGCATGCCTTTGATAGTTAGCCTTGCACTTATGGCGCTATTGGTTGCCTACCTTGCGTTGTACCCTGCCTTTTCCTGTTGGCTTGCAAACAAATGGCAAGGGCCGCGCCGGCTTACATTTTTCTTGCTGTGGTTTCCCGCCTGCTGGTTACTAGGTGAATGGTTGCGCAGCTGGGTGTTAACCGGCTTTCCTTGGTTGCAACCTGGTTACAGTCAAATAGATTCGCCATTATCAACTATTGCACCAGTGCTTGGCCTTTATGGGGTTACTTGGCTAGTGTTGTTAATTGCAGCATCGGCTGCACTTATCTTGGTTAATAAGGGAAAGGTTCGCTGGGTCGCTTGCCTAACAATTGCCTTACCGCTGGTACTGGGATTAACCTTTAAAGGGGTAAGCTGGACCCAAGCTCAGGACTCACTGAAAGTCGCATTGGTACAAGGCAATGTGCCTTTAGATATAAAATGGTTACCACAACATCGTGCAGCAAGCCTTGTTATGTACCAACAAGAAACCGCCGCGATAGAAGATGCCGATGTAATAGTTTGGCCCGAATCCGCTATCGCAGCCTTGGAATATGAAGTCATTGATTTCTTACATGACTTAGACGGTCAATTACTTAATAAACAACAAGCCTTAATCACTGGTGTTATTGCTCACGATTTACAAAACAACCAGTATTACAACGCGCTAATAACACTTGGCCAGCAAACGGAAGAAGCAGGTGCAAGCTCTGCCTATTACTACGAAAACCCTAATCGCTACTATAAAAATCACTTATTACCGATAGGTGAATTTGTGCCTTTTGAGCAATTGCTGCGCCCCTTAGCGCCGTTTTTCAATTTGCCAATGTCTTCGTTTAATCGCGGAGATGCTATGCAGCAGAACTTGGAAGTAAAAGGACATCAATGGCTAGCGGCAATTTGCTATGAAATCGCCTTTGGTGAATTGCTAAGACCACAATTTACGCCAGAGACCGACGCGATTATAACGGTCAGCAACGATGCTTGGTTTGGCACCTCTATTGGACCACAGCAGCATCTAGAGATTGCCCAAATGCGCGCCTTAGAATTTGGCCGGCCAGTAGTGCGCTCCACCAATACTGGGGTAACCGCAATAATCGACCGCTTTGGCAATATTCAGCAGCGTGCGCCTGAGTATCAACAGCTAACACTCACCGATGATGTTACCCCTGCTACGGGAATAACACCTTATCAACGCTTTGGCCTATGGCCTGTCGCATTAATCATGTTACTAGGTTTAGCCTCTGGCTTGGTACAACGGATCCGCCAGCGAAAGCTGCAACCTGCTGCCAACTATTAAACTAAGCATCAAAGCGCTGTTTTTATAAGCGCTTTGAGTTATCTCAAGCCTGCTGCTCACTAATAGGATGACGATAAAATCGCTTACCTTGGCAATGTTCGCAGCTACTAATAATGGTTGGGTGCCACAGTGCGGTTTTATCACCACATTCAGCGCACTCTATCACCCCTAAACCAATTAGCTCGCCGCTTTGATACACGCCTTGATGTTGCAGATCACCAATCAACTCATGCCACTCTACTTGGCTTTGGTCACTTAACTTAGCCAGCCAATACCATATGCTTTCTTTAAGCAGTGCCATTCCAGGGCTTTCGTCATAAGCGCGCTGGTAATCGGTTTTCCAGTCGCTTAAATCTCGACGAACGTAGTTAGCAATAAGCTGCCATTCATCTTGGCTTAAATCACTGGCAGCTTGTAAATACTCTTGCGTGGTATCAATTAGCTTAGACAGCTCTTCTTGACCCACTTCCCCACTTTCTTGAATGCGTTTTTCAAGGTCTTCCACAAAGGCTTGATAGGCTTTTACTCGCTTTGGCATAACTCACCCACAGTCTAAAGTGCATTTACATTATTAAGCATAGACCTTTTGTTTCACTGCAAATGTGCGCTAGCTATTGTTGTCGGCAGGCGGACTCGGTATCCTATGCGGATCGAGTATGGTAGCAATAGGCTGCCTAATCCAAATTTGGTTCATTCTGGAAGATTCCATCAATGCAAGAGCAATACAATCCGCGTGATATTGAAACCAAAGTGCAACAGCACTGGGAGCAAGCGCAAACCTTTAAAGTTGTTGAACAGCCGGGTAAAGAGAAGTTTTACTGTCTGTCTATGTTCCCTTACCCAAGCGGCCGCCTGCATATGGGTCACGTGCGCAACTACACCATTGGTGATGTAGTCTCTCGCTACCAGCGCATGCAAGGTAAAAACGTTATGCAACCAATGGGTTGGGATGCATTTGGTCTTCCAGCAGAAAACGCAGCGATTAACAACAATACTGCGCCAGCTAAATGGACCTACGAGAATATCGAATACATGAAAACTCAGCTAAAGCAGTTGGGTTTTGGCTACGACTGGGACCGTGAACTGGCAACCTGTAAGCCAGATTACTACCGTTGGGAGCAATGGTTCTTCACTAAGCTTTACGAAAAAGGCTTAGTTTACAAAAAGATGGCCACGGTTAACTGGGATCCAGTAGACCAAACAGTATTAGCCAACGAACAAGTTATTGATGGCCGTGGCTGGCGTTCTGGCGCTTTAGTAGAGCAAAAAGAAATCCCTCAGTGGTTTATTAAAATCACCGATTACGCACAAGAGTTACTTGATGATCTCGACCAACTAGACGATTGGCCTGAGCAAGTAAAAACCATGCAGCGTAACTGGATTGGCCGTTCTGAAGGCGTAGAAATGCAGTTTGGTTTAGAGAACAGCAACGAGCAATTCTCTATTTACACCACCCGCCCAGACACCGTAATGGGTGTAACCTACGTAGGCGTAGCTGCGCAACATCCACTTGCTTTAGAAGCCGCTAAAACTAACCCCGAATTAGCCGCCTTCATCGAAGAATGCAAAAACAACAAAGTGGCCGAAGCCGATATGGCGACCATGGAGAAGAAAGGCATGGCCACCGGCCTGAATGCCGTTCATCCTCTAACCGGTAAGCTAGTACCAATTTGGGTCGCTAACTTTGTATTAATGGGTTACGGCTCTGGCGCAGTAATGGCCGTGCCAGCACACGACCAACGTGATTTCGAATTTGCTCAAGCTTACGGTTTAGACATTGTAGGTGTGATTAAGCCAAGCGATGCCGAGCTAGACTTATCAGAGCAAGCATTCACCGAGAAAGGCGTATTGTTTAACTCGGGTGAATTTGACGGCTTAGAATTTAAAGCCGCCTTTGATGCCGTTGCCGCCAAACTTGAATCCATTGGCAAAGGTAACAAACAAGTTAACTTCCGCCTACGCGATTGGGGCGTAAGCCGCCAGCGTTACTGGGGCACACCAATCCCAATGCTAAACCTAGCTAACGGTGATGTTGTGCCAGTGCCAGAAGACCAACTACCGGTTGTTCTTCCTGAAGATGTGGTGATGAATGGCGTAACCTCGCCAATTAAAGCCGATCCAGAGTGGGCAAAAACTGAATTTGAAGGTCAAGAAGCCTTCCACGAAACCGATACTTTCGACACCTTCATGGAATCTAGCTGGTACTACGCGCGTTACTGTAGTGCTAACAACGAAGACATGATGTTAGACCCAGAGCAAGCAAACTACTGGTTGCCGGTTGACCAATACATTGGTGGTATCGAGCACGCGATTTTGCACCTACTTTACGCACGTTTCTTCCACAAACTGTTGCGCGATACAGGCTTAGTGGATTCAGACGAACCGTTTAAACGCTTGCTTACTCAAGGCATGGTATTAGCCGATGCCTTCTACTACGAAGACGAGAAAGGCGGTAAGGTTTGGGTTTCTCCTGTTGATGCCATCACTGAGAAAGACGAAAAAGGCCGTATTACCAGTGCTAAAACTGCCGATGGCAAAGCACTTGTTTACGCCGGCATGAGTAAAATGTCGAAGTCAAAAAACAACGGCATCGACCCACAGGTAATGGTAGACAAATACGGTGCCGACACTGTGCGCTTGTTTATGATGTTTGCTGCTCCTGCCGAGCAAACACTTGAGTGGCAAGACAGCGCAGTAGAAGGCTCATTACGCTTCCTACGTCGTGTTTGGAAACTCGCCTACGACCACGTTAATGCTGGCAAAACACCAGAGCTTGATGTTGCAAGCTTAAGCGCAGCACAAAAAGATCTACGTCGTGAAGTGCATAAAACCATCGCTAAAGTGAGTGATGATGTTGGTCGTCGTCAAACCTTTAACACTGCCATTGCAGCGATTATGGAGTTGATGAACAAACTCACTAAAGCTGATCAAAGTGATGCCAATAACCGCGCAGTAACCCGTGAAGCGATTAATGCAGTGGTACTAATGCTATCGCCTATAACGCCGCACATCTGTGATCAGTTATGGACACTACTAGGCAACGAAGGTGACATTGATACAGCGGCTTGGCCAAGCGCAGATGAAAAAGCCATGGTAGAAGACAGCAAACTCATTGTTGTGCAAGTAAACGGCAAGCTACGCGCTAAACTTACTGTGGCTGCAGATGCAGACCAAGAGGCAGTTCAAGCGCTAGCAATGGGCGACGAAAATGTCGCTAAGTTTGTTGACGGAAAAACCGTACGCAAAGTGATTTATGTTGCAGGTAAACTGCTTAACATTGTTGCTAACTAAGTTATACGGCGGGCTAACACCCGCCGTTTTTTACTACGAGAAAGCATGACTTTAACAACCATTCGTTTCGCCGTTATTGCCTTAGCCATTAGCCTAATTTCGGCCTGTGGTTTTGCACCACGTGGCAGCTATTTGTTAGATGAGAAACTCACTCAAATCTACGTATCTTCAAGTGATGAATTTAGCCCACTAGTTCGTGAGCTAAAACGTCAACTAGCACAAAACAATGTCGCAGTATTTGAGTTTCCTGAAAGTGGCATTCCAACCCTGCACCTAAGAGGCGAAGATATTAGCAAGCGCACGCTATCGCTATTCGAAAACGGTCAGGTCGCAGAATACGAGTTAAGTTATCAAGTGGGCGGTTATTTGCAAATTGCCGACCAAGGCAACTTCCCAATTAATGTACAACTCCACCGAGACTTCCAAGATAACCCCTTAGCAGCGCTAGCAAAGCAACGTGAGCGGGAGCTATTGTACGACGAGTTACGGGTAATGGCTGCAGACCAAATTATGCGTCAATTGGCTACGGTTAGTTGGTAATATGCGCATCTACGCTGACCGTCTGTCACAGCAAAATGCCGCAAACTACAGCTGCTATTTAATAGCAGGTGAAGAACCGCTGATTAAGATTGAAACTATCGACAGCATTCGCCACCAATTGCAACAACAAGGTTTGGCTGAAGAACGCTTAAAGTTCACCTTTGATGCAGACTTTCAATGGCCAGATATTTTTGATGCAATGTCTGAGCTGTCGCTGTTTAGCCAGTATCGTTTAATTGAACTGCAACTTGATCGGGTACCCGACAAAGCCATTCAAAATCAGCTTGATGAACTACTCCAGTTGCTCAACCCTGAGACTCGATTTTTGCTCAGTGTGCCTAAGTTAACCAAAGCCAATGAAAAGCAAAATTGGTACAAGCTTTTTGACCAACAAGGCTTAGTGGTAATGATTTATCCACCAGAAGGTGGACAATTGCACACTTGGGTAAGGCAACGTTTAAGCCAACAGAAACTGCCCGCCGATAACGACCTAATAGCCTTATTACTGCATTATTACGAAGGGAACTTACTCGCGCTTAGCCAGGCAATATCAACCATTGCATTACGCTGGGGGCAGCAACTTCCTTCGTTAAAAGAAATTGAAGCGGGCTTGTCACATGCCAATCATTTCTCTAGTTTTCAATTGGTCGATGCCCTATTAGGCGGTGACTTTCAGCGCAGCTTATTAATCATTAAGCAGCTGCAACTTGAGGGCGAAGAGCCAACCTTAATCAATTGGGGCTTAGACAAAGAGTTTAAGTTGCTACAGCTTTTGCAAGAGCAGCCTTCTAGCCACCATTCCAGCTTATTTAAGCAGCACGGCGTTTGGAATAAGCGCCAAGGCTTAGTGAGTAGCGCAGCAAAACGCTATAGCCCACAACAAGTTAACGCTGCGCGTATGCAAGTTGCCGAAATAGACAAAGCCATTAAGCAATTTACCGGTGACCATGCTTGGCACCAATTAGAACGCTTAGTATTTGAACTGGCATCACCAGCGGTAAAACATGCTTAAGCTGTTTTTTGGCGGCTCATTTGACCCTATTCACCTTGGACACGTTATCAGTGCTCAGCAATTGCTAGCTACCACACATGCTGCCGACATAACGCTGCTGCCCAATGCCTTATCACCGCTTAAAGAGAAGCAATTTAGTACCGCACAACATCGCCAACAATTGCTAGAGCTAGCACTCAGTGATTATCCTCAGCTTAAGCTAGACTGGCGCGAAGTTGCTAGAGGCGGCCACTCTTATACCTGCGATACCCTTAAACAACTCGCTAATGAATACCCAAATCAGCCGCTTGGCTTTGTGATGGGTTTAGATTCATTCAACCATTTAGATAAATGGCGTGAATGGCAAACGCTTTGCGACTACGCTCATTTGATCGTGATTGCCCGTCCCGGTTACCACTTACAACTCTCAGAGCAGCTAAACCAGTGGCTTGAAACCAAGTTATGCAAAGATGTTAGTGAGCTAAGCGCTCACAACAATGGCAAAGTATACTTTTGTCAGCTGCAAAAAATGGATATGTCTTCGAGCGAGATCCGCCAGCACTTGCAAAACCAAGCAAACCCAGACTTGCTGAAAAATCAGTTATCTGAAAAAGTCCTTAGCTATATTCTTCAACATAAGCTTTACGGCGCTTAACCTAGCCAGACAGAGCGTGATATACTTATCTTTTAATCCAAATTTGGGGTTCTTTTGTTGCAAAACCAACAACTGATCGATTTTGTAGTAGACAAAATTGAAGATATGAAAGGTCGAGATATTCAAAATCTAGACGTAAGCCAACTCTCTAACGTGACCGATACCATGATAATTTGTAGTGGTAATTCTAAGCGACATGTTAAATCCATCGCCGACAATGTAGTTAAAGAAGCCAAGCAAGTTGAACTTGAAGTGATTGGCATCGAAGGCATGGACGAATCAGAGTGGGTATTGGTTGATCTAGGTGATGTGGTATTGCACGTAATGCAAGACAGCGCTCGCGACTTTTACCAACTTGAAAAACTATGGGCACCCGCTGTTTCTGAGTCTAAAGCCGGATGAAAATACAGTTAGTGGCTGTAGGCACTAAAATGCCTGCTTGGGTTGAGACGGCCTATCAAGAGTATGCGCGTCGCTTTCCTAAAGATATGCCACTAGAGCTGGTTGAAGTAAAAGCCGGGAACCGCGGTAAAAATGCCGACATAAAGCGCATTCTTGATAAAGAAGGTGAGGCCACCTTAGCGGTTATACCTAAAGGCAACCGTGTTGTAACTCTAGAGGTTACCGGTAAAGCTTGGACCACCCCGCAGCTTGCGAAGCAACTAGACAACTGGAAAATGGACGGCCGCGATGTAAGCCTGTTAATTGGTGGCCCAGAAGGTTTAGCCCCAAGTTGCACCAACATCGCCGAACAACGCTGGTCGCTATCGGCACTCACTTTGCCCCACCCAATGGTGAGAGTTATCGTTGCCGAGACTCTCTATCGCGCGTGGAGTGTTACGGCTAACCACCCTTATCACAGAGAATAAACGCTAAAGTATGGCAAGACAGCGCGTCGCAATGCGAGACCACTCGGCTGAATCACGGTTGTTTAACCGTCGTTCATTAGTGGCTATTTTAGGTACCTTCGCGCTTATTTGTGTATTACTGGGCAACCTTTATTACCTGCAATTTGAACAGCACGAAACCTACACCACTCGCTCTAACGACAACCGCATTAAAGTTTTACCTATCGCCCCTCCCCGCGGCTTGGTTTACGATAGGAATGGGGTATTACTGGCAGAAAACCGCCCCAACTTTAGTTTAGAGATCATCCCAGAGAATGTAGACGACCTCGACCAAATGATCGCCGAGCTAAGTGAATTATTAGCGCTCAGCGAAAACGATGTTGAGCGATTTCAGCAAAACCGCAAACACACACGTCGCTTTAAACCAGTAGTGCTTAAGTCGCAACTTACTGAGCAACAAGTGGCCATGTTTAGCGTGCAACAGCACAAATTTCATGGCGCCAGCATCGATGCCAGCTTAATTCGCTTCTACCCCTATGGCGACAGCCTCACCCACTTATTGGGCTATGTAGCGCGCATTAACGCAAAAGACTTAGAGCGGTTAGAAAAAGAAAACAAACTGGCCGAGTACGATGCAACGCGCACTATCGGCAAACAAGGTATCGAGCGCTATTACGAAGAAATTCTGCATGGCAGTGTTGGCTATCAAGAAGTTGAAGTGAATAACCGTGGCCGAATTATTCGTACCATGAAGATTGTCCCACCTATTCCAGGTAAAGATCTCTACCTCAACGTAGACATTCGCTTGCAACTAGAAGCTCAAAGGTTGCTGGCAGGGCGCCGTGGTTCAGCGGTTCTTCTTGATGCCAAAACCAGTGGCGTACTAGCCATGGTATCTAGCCCAAGTTATGACCCTAACCTGTTTGTAAATGGCATTAGCAGCAAAAATTACAACAAGCTGCTTAACTCTACCGACCGCCCGCTGATTAACCGAGCCACCAAAGGCGTTTACCCCCCAGCTTCTACGGTTAAGCCACAGTTAGCTGTAATGGGATTAGAGCTGGGTAAGATTACTGTTGAGCAACGCATGTGGGATCCTGGTTGGTTCCAAATCCCTAATACCAAACGCCGCTTCCGCGACTGGAAACGCTGGGGACATGGTTGGGTTGATGTTTATAAAGCTATTGAACAAAGTGTAGATACCTATTTTTACAAATTGGCTTATGAAACCGGCATCGATGAAATGCATGCCTACATGAGCAAGTTTGGTTTTGGTAAATATACTGGTATTGATATTCATGAAGAAAGCCGGGCCAACATGCCTAGCCGTGAATGGAAGCGAGCTCGCTACCGTCAACCCTGGTGGCAAGGTGACACAATTTCTGTTGGCATTGGCCAAGGCTATTGGACCACCACACCAATACAGCTCGCTCAGGCCACCAATATTTTGGTGAACAAAGGTAAAATTATTACTCCACGCATTTTAAAAAGCGTCGGCGATGCCAACTCACACATTGGCTTACCGCCACAAATTCAAGCGCCTATAGCCTTAAACAGTGATAAAAACTGGCAGGTTGCTTTAGATGGCATGTACGGCGTAATCAACAAAAGTAACGGTACCGCGCGTAAAGCTTTTGAAGACACCACTTATGTCGCTGCTGGTAAATCCGGTACTGCGCAGGTTGTTGGCATTGCCGAAGATGCAGAATACGATGCCGAAAGCCTTAAAGAACAACACCGCGATAACGCGATGTTTGTCGCCTATGCGCCCTTCGAAAAACCCGAGATAGTTGCCTCAGTGGTTGTAGAAAATGCCGGTGGTGGTAGCTCCAATGCAGCGCCAGTAATTCGCGAGTTATTTGATAGTTATTTTGAAACCAAGGAAACCTTTTAAGCATGGGCAACTATAGCCAAGAGCAGAAAAACTCTTTGTGGTGGCGACTGCACCTAGATTGGCCTTTATTGCTTGGTTTAGTGTTATTAATGGGCTTGGGCATGTTTGTTTTATACAGCGCCAGCGGCGAGAGCATGGCGATGCTAAATCGCCAACTGGTGCGCATTGCCTTAGCGACTGTAGTGATGTTTGTACTGGCGCAAGTTCCCCCCGACGTATATTTGCGCTGGGCGCCCTTTTTCTTTTTCTCCGGTTTGTTGATGCTATTGGCGGTGCTGATAGTGGGCGATGTGGGTAAAGGTGCTCAGCGCTGGTTAGATCTCGGTTTTATCCGTTTCCAACCGTCTGAAATTATGAAGCTCGCGGTGCCCCTCATGGTCGCGCGTTATATTAGTCAGCATCCTCTTCCACCTAGCTTCAAACACTTACTGATTGGTGCCACCATTGCAATTGCGCCAACCTTGCTTATTGCTAAGCAGCCCGATTTAGGAACATCTTTACTGGTTGCGGCCTCTGGGATTTTTGCCTTGTTCTTAGCCGGGATGAGCTGGCGATTAGTGGGCGCAGCGGGTGCAGCGATTGCCGCCTTTATCCCTTTGCTATGGTTCTTCTTAATGCGCGACTATCAGCGCCAGCGAGTACTCACTTTACTTAATCCAGAAAGTGACCCACTCGGTGCGGGATACCACATTATTCAATCTAAAATTGCTATTGGCTCTGGTGGCTTCGCCGGTAAAGGCTGGCTGCAGGGCACCCAATCTCAATTAGACTTTTTGCCAGAGCGGCATACCGACTTTATTTTTGCCGTATTTGCCGAAGAGTTTGGCTTTTTAGGCGTAGTGCTGTTGATGTGTTTGTATTTCTACATCATTGGGCGCGGCTTGTTTATTGCTACTCAAGCACAAACAGCCTTTGGCCGCTTATTGGCTGGTTGCATTATTTTAACCTTCTTCGTTTATATCTTTGTAAACATTGGCATGGTGAGCGGTTTACTACCCGTGGTAGGTGTTCCGCTTCCTTTAGTGAGCTATGGTGGCACATCGATAGTGACACTGATGGCAGGTTTTGGCATTCTGATGTCTGTTCATACTCACAAACGGCTTTATGCCCAATAAGGATTGCTATGCGCTTATGTTGTTGCTTATTACTTGCTCTGTCTCAAATCTGGTCATTTTCTGCCTTGGCCAATACCGAACAGCAGCAACGTATTGAAGCATTAAGCCAAGAACTTGATATTCCGCTCGAGAGCTTAGAAAAAGCCGCCGAGCAAGCCACCTATCAGCAAGCGGTAATCGATGCGATTACTCGCCCATGGGAAGCCAAACCTTGGCACCTTTACCGCGATTTATTCCTTACCGAAGAACGTTTAGCAGCTGGCTTAGCCTTTTGGCAAAAGCACCAAGAAACCATAGAGCGTGCTGAAAAAGAGTTTAAGGTTCCAGCACAAATAATAGTCGCCATTATTGGCGTAGAGACCTACTACGGGCGACACAAAGGGACTTATCCAGTCATTGATGCCTTGTATACCTTAGGTTTCCATTACCCTAAACGCGGCCAGTTTTTTAGCAAAGAGTTTGCTTATTATATTCGTTTAGCAGAACAACAAGGCTGGGCCTTAGACGAAGTTAAAGGGTCGTATGCTGGCGCAATGGGCTTTGGTCAATTTATCCCTTCTAGCTATATTCATTACGGCGTAGATTTTGATAACGATGGCAAAGTAGATATGCTAAACAACCCAGTTGATGCCATAGGCAGCGTAGCTAACTACTTTGCTAAACACCGTTGGCAATTAGGCAAACCCGTAGTGCATGCCGCTGATTCAAACACTACACAAGCCAAACCATGGTTAAGCAAAAAGTTAGAAATTAACAATACTTGGCAAGAGCTGTATCAAGCGGGAATTAAAACCGAAGCGAGCTTAACAAATAACACCCGCGTTAAGCTGCTAGAGCTGGAAGAAGCGGAAGGCCACAGTTATTGGTTAGCGGAACATAACTTCTATGTGATTACTCGCTATAACCGCAGCCCGCTTTATGCCATGGCCGTGTATCAATTTAGTGAGCAACTACGAAAGGCTCAGGTGCAAACCAATGCCAATTAAGTTTAAACGCCTTGTCACCGCTTACTTGAGCAGTGTTGCCTTAGCGGCACTGCTTAGTGCTTGTAGCTCTTCACCAAGCGATCAGCGCTACGGGATGAGTAATGACAAGGCACCCGATTCAGCTCCAGAGCTAGATCATATTGAAAACCCCATCCCTCGCTTTGAACCATACAGCCGCCAAGGCAATCGTGACTACACAGTGCGTGGAAAAAACTACCAAGTTTGGCGGGATATAGAGCAGCACGAAGTTGAAGGCGAAGCGTCTTGGTACGGCAAAAAGTTTCATGGTCACCTCACCTCCAACGGTGAGATTTACGACATGTATAGTATGTCGGCTGCCCACAAAAACTTGCCGCTGCCTAGCTATGTAGAAGTTACCAACTTAAGCAATAACAAAACCGTTATTGTGCGAGTGAACGACCGCGGTCCATTTCACCAAAAACGCATCATCGATTTATCCTACGCTGCGGCTTACAAGCTCGACATGCTTAAATCTGGTACTGCCAAAGTAAAAATCAAGCTGTTGCGTTTTGATAACGATAATACCGCCACAAAGCCTCAACCGGGTGCTCAGCAATACTATGTTCAACTGCTCGCCAGTAAAAATCAGCAGGTATTAGAGCAACACCAGCAACAGTTGCAAGCTGAAGGCTTAAGCACTCAATTAGTTACCGAGAATGGCTGGCAGAAACTGCGATTGGGCCCCTATTATGATGTATTAAGCGCCGAGAAGTACTTGGCAAACATGCGTAAAGGTCCCTATAAAGACGCTTATATCATTAATCTAAAAGCAAACTAGTGGATTTAGAGCAGGATACTAACAAACAGCCGAAAAGTTTTGTTATAGTGTTTGCCGTCCGTGTTTATTGACTAACAAGCCAAAGAGCCAACCATGATAAAAAATGTATTTCAGCGTGTTAGCTGCGCCTCTGCGCTTCTGATTGCAAGTAGTATGAGCGTAGCTTATGCCGCTCCTCAAGTTATCCCTAATGCTCCTATTGTTTCAGCCAAAGCCTACTACTTAGTAGATTTTGACTCAGGCCGAGTGCTCGCTGCCGAAAATGAAGAAGACAGCTTAGCGCCTGCCAGTTTAACCAAAATCATGACCAGCTACATCATTGGTAAAGAAATCAAATCGGGCAAGCTTGACCCAAATGGCATGGTAACCATTAGCGAAAAAGCTTGGTCGAAGAACTTCCCAGATTCTTCAAAAATGTTTATCGAAGTAGGCAAGCAAGTCAAAGTTGCTGACTTAAACCGCGGCATCATTATTCAATCAGGTAACGACGCCTGTGTAGCCATGGCAGAACATATTGCCGGCAGCGAAGACTCATTCACCAGCTTAATGAATTCTTGGGCTGGCCACTTAGGCATGGTAAATACTCACTTCGCTAACAGCCACGGCCTAGACAGCACCGAGCAATATACCACGGCTAAAGATATGGCAATTTTGGCCACAGCAATGATCCGCGATGTGCCAGATGAGTACGCCATTTACAAAGAAAAATCATTCACTTTTAACGGCATTACTCAGCACAACCGCAACACACTACTATGGGATAAAAGCCTAAATGTAGATGGCATGAAAACTGGCCATACTAGCAAGGCCGGTTATAGCTTAGTTTCTTCAGCTACCAACCAAGACATGCGTCTAGTAGCAGTAGTTATGGGAACTAACTCTGCGAAAGCCCGTGCAGCCGAGAGTAAAAAGCTACTTAACTGGGGCTTTAGATTTTTCGAAACCGTTAAACCTTATAAAGCTGGCGACAGCTTTGTAGAACAAACTGTTTGGATGGCCGACCAAGACACAGTATCTTTAGGTGTTAACCAAGATATCGCCCTTACCCTACCACGCGGCCAAGCCAGTCAGCTTCAAGCAAGCTTTGAGCTAAAAGAAGAGCTAAAAGCGCCATTAAGCCAAGGGCAAACTGTAGGCTCTGTATATTTCCAAGTAGGTGAAGAAGATGTTGCCGAGTACCCACTAGTTGTTCTGCAAGAAGTAGAACAAGGCGGGATCTTCAAACGTTTACTGGATTACATTAAGTTGTTCTTTGCGTCTTTATTTAGTTAAGCAATAAGACCAATGCATAAACTCTAAGCCAATTGGCGGAAATTTTAGGCAAAGCTCACAAAAACGCGTTAGAATAACGCGTTTTTTATTTCTAGCTCGACCAAAAATCGCGGCTTAAATCAGTATTCTTAGGTCAGAAATGCAAACTAAATTTGATGAATATTTAGAGTTCCCATGTGATTTTACTTTTAAAATCATGGGCGTAAACAACAACACTTTAGAAGATGAAGTATTAAGTGTTATTCAAGGTTTAGCGCCGGGTGATTACAGCCCTAAAACGCGTCCAAGCAGTAAAGGCAATTACAAATCAATTACCTTGGTGGTTAAAGTTACCAGCAAACAACACATTGAGAGCCTTTACACCCAAATTGGTGCCATTGAAGACGTACGCCACGTACTATAATGCCTGAGCAAAACCGCTTAATCATTCGCCAACTAGGCCTTCAAGACTATTCAAGCATCTTGCAAGCTATGCGTGATTTTACTGATCAACGCAGCGCTGAGCAGGATGACGAGTTGTGGCTGGTAGAACACCAGCCAGTGTTTACTCAAGGTCAAGCGGGTAAAGCGGAACACCTACTAGCCAGTAGCGACATTCCGGTGGTGCAAGCAGATAGAGGCGGTCAGGTCACTTACCATGGTCCTGGCCAACTAGTGGCTTACCCCTTGCTCAACTTGCGTCGCCGTAAACTTGGTGTTCGCGACTTAGTCACCATTATCGAACAAAGCATCATCGAAACCCTTAGTCATTATAAGATTGAGGCTTTTGCTAAAAAAGACGCACCCGGTGTGTATGTAGACCAAAAGAAAATAGCCTCTCTAGGTTTACGTATTCGCAAAGGCTGCTCTTTCCACGGTTTAGCATTAAACGTAGACATGGACCTAAGTCCGTTTTTGCAAATTAACCCTTGTGGTTATGCCGGTTTAGAAATGGCACAAATTAGCGACTATGTTGCTAGCCCAAACATTAGTCAGGTTGCCGAACACCTTAGCAAGGTGTTAGTGAAGCAGCTGGCTTATAGCAGTACAGAACATCAACAAGGACTACCCACACTATGAGTGCAAAAAAAGTGCGTATGGAGCCCGGAGTAAAACTTCGCGATGCCGACAAAATGGCATTTATTCCAGTGAAGGTAATACCCTCGGAAAAGGAAACCATGTTACGTAAGCCAGATTGGATGCGTATTAAACTTCCTTCTGATAGCACTCGAATCAATGAAATTAAAAGTGCTATGCGCAAGCATAATTTGCACTCGGTATGTGAAGAAGCATCTTGCCCAAACTTGGCAGAGTGTTTTAACCACGGTACTGCTACCTTTATGATTATGGGTGACATTTGTACTCGTCGTTGCCCATTCTGCGATGTTGGCCACGGTAAGCCCTTAGCACTAGATGCCGAAGAACCCGCCAAGTTAGCTGCCACCATTGCCGACATGAAGCTAAAATATGTGGTAATTACCTCGGTAGACCGCGACGACTTGCGTGATGGCGGTGCCGCCCACTTTGCTGAATGTGTGAGTGAAATTCGCCAACGCAGCCCACATATTCAAATAGAAACCTTGGTACCTGATTTTAAAGGCCGTATGGATCGCGCTTTAGAAATCTTAGACAAAAACCCACCAGATGTTTTTAACCATAACTTAGAAACAGCTCCAGGTTTATATAAGCAAGTTCGCCCTGGTTCAGATTACCAATGGTCATTAACGCTGCTAAAGCGTTTCAAAGAGCTACACCCCAATGTACCGACTAAATCTGGCTTAATGATGGGGCTGGGCGAAACCAATGAAGAGATCCTGCAGGTTATGCGAGATTTACGCGAACACGGCGTAACCATGCTAACGCTTGGCCAATACTTGCAACCTAGTCGTCATCACCTACCAGTAGCGCGTTACGTGCCGCCAGAAGAGTTTGATGAACTAAAAGAAAAAGCAGAGGCCATGGGCTTTACTCACGCAGCTTGTGGGCCATTAGTACGCTCAAGCTACCACGCAGACTTACAAGCCAAAGGCGAAGAAGTGAAGTAAGCTTAGCTAAACCAGTTCCCTCTTCATTAAAAACCAGCAATTACATGCTGGTTTTTTATTGCCTTGCGCTTAATACAACAAACTAGAACTGGTAGTTGAACAATACTCCAAAGAAATGAACTGCCGCCTCATAATCACCTTTTAACGAGCTTTCTGCAGCAGAGCCTTCGAATAAGGTGTAATCAATACTTGGGGTGCCGCCGTAGTAGTACTCGTAATACATTTTCATCCGCCAGTTTTGGTTAATCTCGTAGCTAGCACCAAGCCCAAGTTTCCATAGCTCTCCGGTAGGCACATCTGGGTATTGTAAGCTCGGATCATCTTGCGGTGAGGTCTCGTAATATACACCACTTTCTAAGCGCCACTGCTGGTTTAAGGGGTAATGCATACCAACACTGGCAGAAAAGGTGTCTTGCCATTCTCGCGCGATGCCTGCTTCACGATTAGCCAGCGAAATAGCTGTTTCAGACACTTTGCTAAAATCGCTCCAGCCTAAACTCCATAATAAAGCAGGTTTGCTTTCAAGTTGGTGATAACCACTAACAATGGCCACAGCTGGCATAATAATGTTAATGGATGAAGAACTGCTGCGATTGTCAGAGCTAATATCACCATCCATATCGTGGTTTAATTCAGAGCGATAAGTAAAGCCGATACGATTGTCGTCATTGAATTTATAAAGGCTGCTAAGGGTGTAACCAAACTCGATACTGCTACCTTCCGCCGAAACTGAAGGTAAAAAGGAATCGGAGTAACCAGCAAAGTTTTGTTCTAATATGCCATATTCAACAACTAAGCCTAAACCTATCGACCAGTCATCTTTCACTTGGTAAGCAATGCTAGGATTAAACTGTACAGTAGTTAACTGTGCATCTTGTAGCAATAGTGAACCAGCGAAATTCGGCCCATAATCAATAATGGAACCGCCGGCAGATGCTATAGCTAAACCAACAGACCAACTATCGTTAAGCGGAGTAACGGCATATATAGATCCCACTGGCATCGCAGTACCAGCTTTCGAAGATGATTCCCCACCCGCAAACACGCCAGTTGAACCATTGTCGGTATAGTTAATGTTAGACACCATACCCTGCACATTAAATGCAAACGTGGTGGTGTTAAGTTCCGTCATTGCAGCAGGGTTAGCAAAAGCTGTTTCAGCGCCTTCGGCAACGGCTTGAGCCCCTGCACCAGCAGTGCTAATGCTCATCATGCCAAGTTCGGGGAACATGTAAGCGCCGGCATAAGCTTTTCCAAATAAGAAGGAAGCACTTACTAGCAGCAACATTTTGATTGTATTCATGAATAACCTAAGTTCAGCACTAAACAAAATTAGTACTGTAAAAATAATAAGTGGGGATTAAAACGTGTGTTGTACGCCCTCACAACGGGCGTACTTTTAAACAGCTATTACATCGCGTTTAAGTAAGACTTGTAAGAATGCAGGCGCACGGTAGCCGCACCAATAACATCAATAAAGCCAAAGAATGGATGCGGTTTATTAGCCGAAATCCACGCCGAACCCGTAGCGCCAATAGGGATAACTTTACCTTCGGGTTCAACAATTTCTAATATCACCGTTCGGCCATGCGAGCTGGCGTTTGCTCCCACATGTTGGCGAACACTTTGCGGGCCCTGCATTGGAGAGACCGCTGACTCACCGGTACCTGCAGTAAGGCTGTGAACTCTAGCTCGGAAAATCTCGCCTGGATAAGCATCCACATAAAACTCGGCAAACTGCCCTACCTCAACGTAACGATAGGTTTGATCCGGAATACGCATTTCCATAAACTTACGTCCAGTATCGTATATATGCATATTGCCCACACGGCTTCCGTCGGCCACATTAACCACTGCAACTTGGCCATCAAATGGCGCACGAATTGTTTTCCTTTCCTGTTCAAACTCAGTTTTTTTAGCGTCTGCATGTAGCGAAGCGAGGGCCGAATTAGCAATACGTAATTGCGAATGGTAGTACTCAACCTCACGCTGTTTGAAAATCTCTGGTGATTTTTTAGCCCTAGCCACATCCCGCTTTAACTGGGCAATAGCCTCTTCTTGTTTAACAATAGACGCCTTAATCTTCTCTAACTCGGCACTCGACGTTGTGTCGATAAGGGTGTAAATCACCTCACCCTGTTTAACGTATTGATTATGCTCTACATGGATCTTATCGATTTGTTCGCGCAATAGCGGCGACAATACCGAATGCGGAGCTTTAACCGTTGATGAGTAACTTAAATCTACTGGCGCCCATAGGCGAGAAAGCACGCCTAGCAATACCAAGATCATCAGTCCACCAGATACAATCCAAAACGCGCTTTTTAATGTCCATTTAATCGCCCCAGTAGAAACTAAAATCCACATAATTAGGATGTAAGGAATCATTACCTCTTTCATTGCTTAGGCCTCTGAATGTTCGGATGGACGACGAGGAGAATGCGCTTTTTGTCTGCCATTGCTAATAATTTTACTAATCGACGCACCAATATGTGCCCAGTTAGCAAAAGCGATAATAATAGCCAATACCCACCAAGCCTTATGCAGAAATAGGCCACATAACGACAAAGCAAAAACCAATTGAATATGTGCACTTTTTTTCTCATGTGCTTTATGCACTGCTACTTCGTGTAACTCCCACAGCAAATAAGCAACAAAACCCACTAAGGCGATAGTGACTGCAAACAGGTACCCACTAAAATACTCAGAGTTAAATAACACCATCATGGTGTTATTCGGTGTGTTGCTGTAGATGCTCATGTCGATGTCTTTAGAATTGATCGTTCCCATTGGGGCTAACAAATAAGCACCACCCAGCATCACCAACATGAAGCAGGTAAATTTAACTAACACCATAAAGATGATGCGGATCTTAGAAATAATCGTGCGAAGTAGGCGCATAAAGCCCTCCTCAAAATAAAGTTGAAAGCCGCTAGCAATGTTCAAAAACCTTGCCTACGCCTTAATGTTTAAGCCCTAGCTAAAAACAGCGATGCAAACCAACGCTCTAGTTGTGCTACATCCTCGGCGTTGCCATTTATGGCAATCAAACCTTGAGCATGCGCCTGCTGCCAACTTAGCGTTCCTGATGCAAGTGCGTCTAATACATCCAGCTCGGTGATCACTAGCAACTCTTGTTGACTAGGCCGGGTATTACGCCCCACTATTTTCAGCTTTGGCTCAAGCAAAATTTGTCGATAGTGCCCTTTAATTGCTTCAAATAAGCTAAAACTAATTTTGTCTGGATTAGCTTTAGCTAGGCTACGCATAAACAAATAAAGCTGAAATTGCTCAGGCTTATTAGCATTGCCTAAAGCGTCACGCATTCTCGCGTTTACAACACTTTCAACTACCGCTAAAGAGCCAGGTTCGGTCTGTAAATACAAACCGGTACTCTGGTGAAGGCCACATGCAGATACTGCGATTGGAATAATGACCAAAAGATAGCTAAACAATCTAAACATCTGAGTCCCCTCAAAAGAGGGGCCGCAAAGGCCCCTTACCAGCTTTGCTTAGCGTACAATTAGCATTAAGTCTTGTGGGCGAGTTGCTTGGTCAAAGTAGCTCATGAATAAACCGAAGTCTTTAATGCTGCCTTCTGCAAAACTAAAGCTGCCTGTTTCCATATTGCGGGCGATCACTTGCAGTGCATTTGGTCCAGCCATGAGTATTTGGTTAAGCACTGCACGAGATGTGTTGATCTGCACATTGGCCTCAGTTAGCACTTCTTCATGTAACTGAGCAATACCATTGCGGATCTCAATAGTGAAAGACTCACCAGTATCAGCAAAGCTGTAGCTCATAGACATGTTCACATCTATGGTTTTTTCAGCAATTAAGGTAGCGGTCATCATGTCGAAGATTTGTTTGCTTGGTAGCGCCGTTAATACGTCAACCGAGGCAAAACTAATTAGGTTAGAGAAATCACGCTCTCCCTCTAGCTCAGCTGCAGCGTTAAGAGCCCAGTTACGCCAATTAATGTTTACTTGCTCAGCAGACCAGGCTTTATAAGCATCAGCCTTAAGCTGGCGAGCCTGCATATCATCTTTATTCACGGTAATTGGGTACGATAGGATCTCTGCCGCAAAAGTGTAGTTTTTGGCTTCAATTGCCACTTTTGCTGTGTTGATAATGTTGTCACGTCCGCCCATTAGTTCAACGAAAGCCTTAGCGCGTTGCTGATAAGCCATCGGTTCTAGTTGCCAAGGATCAGCTTCAAAGAAGCCCACATAGCCAACGTAAATCTGACGAACAGCATGCGCAACGGTGCCGTAGTGTTCGCCTAACCAAGGATGCTCTGCTAGATGCTTAGGTAACTTCACCACTTCAACTAATTCGTCCGGTGTTAATCCTTTATTCATGTAACGAATAGTTTGGTCATGGGTATATTGAATCGCATCTCGATAAGCCGTTAAAACGTTAGCTACCGCTGCTTTACCTTCAACTGGACGCCCATGTGAGTTGATCATGATTTCAGTATCAAACTGACGCATCACATCAATACCTTTAAACCACATTGCTGGGTCGCGGAACTTAGTACCACGAATAGTGTGTAAGTTTGGGAAGTTTTCACCTTGCAATACTTCCGCAGCATGCAGGATTTTTTGCTCGGGTAGGTAAACAACCACTTCGTCTTTAGTCTCAGAAGGTACGTTTACAATTTGCATGTGCACGCCAGCAATAGTGATATCTAAGGTAGCGTTGGCCGCAATTAGTGTATTAGGCTCAATAAAAGAAATAGCGCCCTGCATAAAGCGCGGGCCAAGACCGTCGTTTACGGTACCGTGTTCGCCCTCTTCAACATGCTTTGCCCCAGTGTATGAAGTACGGTGACCAAACAAAGTACCAAGGTTAGATGACCAGTTTGCTACCGCATCGGTTAGGCCGTCCTGAGCAATAATTTTAACTGCACCAGAGCTTACCTCTTCATCGCTAACCCAAGCTCGCACACCAGAGATGTGGTCGATATGATTGTGCGAGTAAATTATTGCTTTCACAGGCTTAGTGGTGATTTGCCTAAATTGCTGTTTAACCGACTCAGCCATCTCTACAGACTCACCAGGATCAACAATGATGATGCCATCATCACCTTCAATCATAACTGGTGTATCAATACCAAATCCGTAGCCTAGGTAAACATTGTGGTCTACCTGAATGATGGCTTGATCCATCTTGCGGCTATGTTTAGTCAACGTTGGGTGAACATGCTCAGATTCAGCCGTGTAAGCTAAAGTCTCACCGGTTTTAGACAATACCTTGATTCGCTCACCTTTACCCCAGAACAGGTTTGATGAATGCTCAATCAACACGCCGTCGTTATAGCGAGCACCTAAATCAATATTTTGGTATTGGCTTGCTGCACTCGTTTGCAGTTCTTGTCCTACGCTAGAGCTAGCTTCGATTACGGGTGTTGCTTGGGTATATCCCGCTACAAGCAAAGTACTAGAAATAGCTAGTGGCAATAACACCTGCTTACATCGATTTGTCATAGTTCAACCTTAAAGCCTTACAATTATGAAATTGCAGCCACTTTATTTATATCTGGAGCATTAAAAAATAGGCTGATATGATTTCAAACTATCGTAAATACGATAATTACTTATAAGAGCTTTAGCACTAGCGTTAAATACGGTGAGCAAAATGCACAACGATATCCCCAAATACAATTTGCTGGCGGCATTTGCAGCGGTAATGGAGCATGGCAGTTTGAGCAAGGCAGCAGAGCACCTAAATACAAATCAGTCGACCATTTCTACTATGCTAGGGCGCCTAAAAAATGAGGTACAGCAGGAACTGTTTATTCGCAGTGGCCGCGGTGTAGCCCCCACCAATTATTCGGTAAATCTTTACGCGCAAATTCAAGAGCCGCTGCAGCAACTAAACTCGGTGTTCCACTCCTTTGGACAGTTTGACGCTGCTCACTCAAAACGAAATTTTGTGATAACCGCTCCCGAGCACTTACAGTGGGTATTACTCGATCAGTTTGCCAAGCTGCCCAATAAAAATATCAGCCTCGAAGTGTTCGACCAACCGGTATACGAAGAAAACATATACGACGCTTTAATCACGCAAGAATACGACCTAATGATTGATATTCTGCCGCCCAAAGAGCCAAGCTTGAATAGCCAAAAACTCTATGACGGCGACTTTGTGGTGGTATGTAGCCAAGACCATCCTAGGATTCAAGGCAGCTTATCTGAAGCGCAGTATATGCAAGAAGAGCACGCAGTATTAGAAAGAAAAAGACAACACCTTTACACCATGAGCCACTATACCAATATTGATTTAAGCAAACGGCGGGTGGCTTACCACGGTGGTTCGCTGTTTAGCAATATTATGATGTGTAGCCAATCACACTACCTGTCTGCTGTGCCTTTATCCATGGCGTTACAGTTTGAAGAACGGCTACAGCTGCAGGTTTTTAGACCACCATTCGAATTTAAACCTGTGTCCAATTACCTTATTTGGCCGAAAAAGGTTACTCAAGATCCCGCAAATACTTGGCTAAGAAATGAGTTGATTAACATAGCTAATAAAATTGAAGAATATATGCAGGAAAATTTTCAATAAGTGCCCAAGACCTAGTTTATAAACTGACGCTTGGCAAAAGATAAATCTATTAGCAGCACAATAAAAAAAGAGAGCCTTAAGGCTCTCTTTTTAAATACTTATTCAACTAGTTTGGTGAAGCTGTTAAACCACCACCACCAGCACCGCCACCGTTACCCGGTAAGCTAGGCACAAAGTCTGGCAAACCAGCACTAGCTAACAAGTTAGCTGTAGTAATAGGCGTTCCAGCACTAATCGCTGCAAACAAATCGTTTGGAGACAGCGTTGGTGCTGCAGGCGCATCCGCCGCAACGGCATAGGTACTAGAAAGCAACAAAGCTGCTGTCAAAGTCCGTTTTACGTAAACCATAATTGGCTCCTTCTGTTACAACGTCGAACAAAATATAAACTACATATAAAAACAGCTATTAACAAGATTAATTAAATGAAAATTCAATGACCCTGTAAGCTGCTATAGTTTATTTAGCGAAAAATGAACCGCGCATTCTTCTGCCCACAATGGCAAGTAAACCAAATAGCACTAAGGCATAACTTGCTGGTTCTGGAACTGAAAATTGCTTACCGCCAATTACACTTCCTTCAACTGCAGCAACCACTGTCCAAGCGCCACTTTCTACTAGGCCGTCGTCAAACAAACTGCTATCACTCCATACAGCAAGAACATCAAAGGTAGGCTGCCAAGCTTCGATTTGATCCCAAGAGTAAGGGTTATAGTTTTGCCACACTAAATTAGCGCCATTAAACCAGTAAAACTCGAGGTCCAATAGGCCATTTAAGTAGAAGCCAGTACCTTCATCTGTAGTTTCATCTAACATATCAAGATCAAGCATAAATGCCGCTCGAATGTCAGAGCCTGCGTCAAACACGCTTTGAGCAACAGGAACGTTAGGAAAAGCAGTCGGATCACTAAAAGGTGTTGGAAAATCACCTAAATAGGTTTCCACTCCCGGTGCTTGCGCTGGGTTGTCGCTAGTTAACATTACCGTTGCATTTGCCGACATAGCCATAAACAATGTCGTTAAGGTTAATAGTAGTGCTTTCATTGCTCAGATCCTTTGCTGTTATTAAAAGGTATTCCTTTAACGCACTAGATTCTTCGCAAGTACTAAGCCAAATCTATAGAAAGACTTATAAAATAATTAAGGCTATGTTTTATAAAGATTTTATTCTTAGTAGCCCAAAACCACATAGTGATGCAGATCACACAAAGTGTAAGCTATATCGACAAAGCAAACCTTTATCAAAGCGCTTCTAGCCTAGGTTTATATGACAATTTGTGGTGGTAGCAGCTAGGCGAGGCGCTATATGTCTATACATCCGCTGTTTCTAAAAGTTCTGGTATTTGTCTTTAAGCAAGTAAAAAACACCAGCATTTAAAATGATGAAATTTTTCTACAGAATAATACGTCGAAAATTTAATCAACCGCAAAACACCACTCAATAAATGATGTTTTTATGATGTTTTTATGAAAGCGCTATTCATCATAAATATGGTCATTACAGCGCTAGATCCTAACCAAAGAATAAAGTGTAAAGAAACCCGACACTGAAAAACATCAGCAAAAACAACTGGAATTGATGCTCATCGGCATTTAAAGCGAGCTACTTTAGTCAGAAAACAAAAGGTAAAAGCCGAATTAATGTAGTTAAGGTACTTTGGTAGTAGTGTTTTTTGAAGAAATAAAAAGGCAGCCAAAGAAGCTGCCTTGTAGCTAAACCAGATTGCATTTATCTCGTTTAATTACCAATTAAAGCTGGAATGCCAGGAAGCTGGCCCACCATCGCTAGCGATCCCACACAAATCACAAAGGCTACGCCCGGAATAAGGTACTTATCTTTAGCTGATAGTTCTTTAGCGCGCTCATGGTCGCCAATTAAGCCCATGTTATCTAGGAGCATGGTAGTGGCCCAACCAAACACTGGATTAACAAAAGCACAGGCAAAAATACAAATACCGGCACTTAAAGAATCTTTGTGCTTGTGAATCATTTGCATGCCAGCTTCAAGCAAAGGCAAGAACACTCCAACGATAAGAGCAACACGCAACACAGGCTCCCACATGGCTAAGTCCATTGGATAACCAAGTACCGATGCCAATACACACAAGATACCGGTTAACAAAGCACCACCAGGAATCGGGCGCTTAGCAATAGCGGCAGGGATCATGTAGGTTCCCCACGATGAGGCTAAATTACCTCCGCCCAATAATGCCCCAACACCTTGACGCACAGATGCACCCACCATGGTGTCATCCACATCCATTAACACGCCTTTGGCTTCTTTCGGGTAATTAAGCTCTTGGAATACACGGTGACCTAAATAATCTGGTGACCACATAGCAACCGCAAGCAAAGCAAAAGGAATAACCGCAATGAAGTGCTGAAGATTCGGCCAGCCTAATTGCCAACCAGTATCTTCACCCCACCAGTAAAATGGACTGAAGTGTGGCAAACCTGGCGCGGTAGTAAAGGCAAAATCTGCTCCACATACATAGGCAACAATACCCGCTAACGCTGAACAAAGCGGAATAGCTAACCAACGCTTACCTACTTTTGCTAAATAGGCATACACTAAAACGGTAACGCCAATCACCGCAAATGATATGTAACCTTGGTTTCCAGCTGACGCCCAAGCTTCTGTTTTGTTAATTTGACCAATTAAACCCACAGCACCAAGGTAAATCAACAAGCCCCCTCTAACACCAACCCCGGTTAGTGTCATTAACTTAGAGCCCCCCTTGGTATAAGCCAAAATCAAACCAAATACACACACCATTAAACCCAGCGCTAGCGGGTGTCCTCCTGCAGCAGCAATCAAGGGAATTAAGGGGATCATTGGCCCATGGGTTCCGGCCAAGTTTGCATTGGGGTTTAAAATAGCAGAGAACAAAATTACAAATAAGGCGCCGGCAATAAGCAGCTCATAACGTACGTTTTCGGCAACAAACTCTGGCGATAAGCCAAATTGCGCGGCAAACGCGGCAACCATTGCGGTTACCATCACTACTTTACCAATGGTGGCGGCTAAGGCTGGAACCCAATCCTCAATCTCAATGCTGTAATCTCGCAGTGGTAAATGGATCCCCCAGCGACGAAAACTCATAATTTTGAGATCGTGGTTCAAAAATTCTTCACGGTTGTCGAATTCCTGCGCTTTTCGGCGCATATCTCTATAGAATGTCTTGTTCTTACTAGACATGTTTTTACTTCCTATGTAATTGCGGGGGCCATTGCGCATTAACTTCCATTTATGCTCTGTATGTTAACCTTCGGCTAACACGAGACGACATCCCAGACGCTACAGAACACCTAGTAAGCAGGTGCCTAAAAGCTGGGAGCTAAAGCCACATATTTTCCCGCAGGCTGAAAAAAGGGTACGATACGCGCCCTTAGTAACTGGTACTGGAAAATTTGTCTTAGTATAAGACAATAAAGTTTGATGACTTTTTGATTTAGATTACTTTTCATGCAAGTTAACTGCTTTTTATTTTACCCTTTCATCGATATGCTAATTCTCTACTAATTGTTATGCTGAACTTAGTTCAACCAACTGATTACGATGAAAATTTCCGAGCACGCCCAGCGCACAGAACAGCTATTTGGCATACGAGCAGAAGACATCCACAAATGGATTGACGGCTTTTTCGACCACGACGGGTTTGATCACTACCTGCGTGAAGGCAAGCTAGACCAATATGACCCTTACGACCATCGCCGGTTTAGGCACTGCAAAGAAGCACTTCAAGAAGCCTACCAAGAGTTCGATGGCAAGTACTCTCGCCAGCAAATTAAGAACGTTGTCGAGACTCATATTAAAGATGACTACGACGGCTACCTGCCTTCTCGAGCCGATTTTGAAAATGGTACTTTTACCGCCAAATACCACGATGCCACCCACAATGAAGAACTCAGTGCAGTATTAGACGCCAAAGAGCTGGCGGAATATTTTGATGGCCTACGTGATAACGAAGCTAATCAACAAGGTTTTATTGGCAGCTTTGCGTTTCGCATTGTACTGCCCACCATTTTGGCCATTATATTGTTTGTCAGTGCGGTTGCTTTGGTGATTATCCCGCTGGTAGAAGACTCGATGATGGGTCAAAAGCAGCAAATGATCAAAGAACTCACCTCCTCGGCCATTAGCATTGTCGACAGTTATGTAGCGCGAGAACAAAGCGGAGAACTAAGCCTAAGCCAAGCACAGGCGAAAGCGGCCACCGAGCTAAAAGCAATGCGCTATGGTGATGAAAATAAAGATTACTTCTTCATTACCGACATGCATCCACGAATGATCATGCACCCCTACCGTAAAGACTTAAAAGGCCAAGATCTCACTCATTACTCAGACAATGAAAACAAAAGTGGCAAACACATTTTTGTTGAGTTCACCAAGCTGGTTAAAGCCAACCATGAAGGCTACTTAGAATACCTCTGGCAATGGAAGGATGATGCCAACAAAACAGCGCCCAAACTTAGCTACGTGCAAGCAGTGGAAGAGTGGCAATGGATAGTCGGAACCGGTGTCTATTTTGACGATGTGCAAAAAGAAATCGATAAGCTAGAACAAACGCTGTTTACCACCTTTTTCCTCATTACCCTAGGGCTTAGCGCCATAATGAGCTACATCATTGGTCAAAGCCGAACCATCGAGAACCGGAAAAAGCGCGCCGAAGTTGCTCTACACGAGGCGAAAGATCGTTACCGCGCCTTGGTTGAATCATCCAACGAAGGTTACATTCTAGAAGCCGACGGCGATATTCTTTACTCAAACAACCGGCTACATCGTATGCTGGGTTACAGCGACTCAGAGCTTCAAAGCACCACTATTTGGCAGCAGCTATTTCCCGCCAACGCCAAAAATACCCCTTTATTGCAGCATTTAGATGGGCTATTCAAACACACCGCCGAGCCTGCAGAATTTGAAGCCTGCTTAAGCACCAAAAGCGGCAAACAGCTAGATATAATTGTTAGTTCGTCAAAGATATTCTTTTCTGAAAAGCATGGTCATGTGATTTCATTCCGCCAAATAACCCGAAAGATTTATGGCGGCGCCTATGGCCTTGTAAAGCAAGTCAGCGATTACCAAGTGTTAAACAGTCGAGTGGTCGAAGATATTGCGCTTAGCGATAGCCAAGGTGGCGTGGTAGAAACCCTTAATCAACTGCCAGACTTAATACGCGAGATGATTGATGCAGGCTCTCGCCCTGATAATCTTCGCCGAGCTATTGGCAGTGCCTACGATGCGGCCATTTGCCGATTTATAGATCTAAGTATTAAAGAGTTAGGAAAACCGCCGGTCCCCTTTTCCTTTATTTCCTTTGGCAGCAACGCTCGTCACGACATGACGCTATTTTCAGACCAAGACAACGCCATTGTATTTGAGACGCCCAAAGATCCGAGCAAACTAAAACAAACCAGACGCTACTTTTTGCACCTGGCCGAGCGAGTTTGTGGCCTACTAAACCAAGCCGGTTACCCCTATTGCGATGGTTTGATTATGGCTACCAACCACCAATGGTGCCTAAGCCTAGATGAGTGGACCGCAAACTTTAGCGCCTGGATTAATCACGCAAAGCCCGATTCGATATTAGAGTTAAATGTATTTTTTGATATACGCGCGACTTATGGAAAAAAACAACTGGTCGATAGTATCCAACAGCATATTCAAACAACGGTGCAAAATCAGCCGCAGTTTCTAGCCACCTACGCCAAAAATTGCCTGTCATACAAAGTGCCGCTCACTAGCTTTAAACAAATCAAAACCGAGAATATCGACGGCGTAGAGTCAGTTAATCTAAAAGCCTGTTTACGCCCCATGGAAATTTTTTGCCGAATTTACGCACTTAAACACGATATTCGCGAAGCGAACACCATGACAAGACTTAAGCAGCTAGCCGCCAAACAAGAAATCGACGCCATGAGCTTTCGCGAGATGGTCTACATTTTCGACCATATTTGGCAGCTGCGCTTTATGAATCAAATTGTAGAATACACTGATTTGCGTAAGGTAAATGATGTACTGGCCTTGGCAGATTTAACCGAACTGGAGCAACAAAATCTGCGCAACGTATTGAAAAGAATTAGCTTATTTCACGACAAAATTAGCCATGATTTCCTCAATGCTAAATCTAGCTAAAAGGAAATCTATAAATGAACAATAATTCCCCTCCGGTAATTATTAAATTTACACAGCTGCTTTTACCATATTTGTTTGCCTTCGCCAGACTAAGCCGATGCAACGCAAACTATCCAGATTTCACAGTCTTTTGCGGAAAATCACAGTATAAGCCCCCAGCCCTTTGCACTAGCCTGAATACATCGTTTGGCTTAGCACGTATTTAAAAGCCCTATGAACAGTGATTACAATTAGAACAAAGGTAACAAAGCATATTATGACTATGAATATTTTTACCACCCACCGTAATACCCTAATGAAAACGGTGAAAACCTTGGCGCTTTGCGCCTTGCCTTTAGGTTTGGCCTCTTGCGCGGCTCCCGTTGAGCAATCATCAGCTCCAGCAACTAAGCAAAGCAACACTAGCACCAGCAATATTAGTGCTCCTGGGGCTTTTTATTCTGGAGAATACCGCAATGCCTTTGTTGAGCTAGGTATCGCTTCACCAGAACAAGTGAATAAGAAAGTACAAGATACTTACCAGCAGCTGTTTTACTCTGATTCTCGCAGTGAAAGCGGCAAAGCGGTGTTTTTCCCGGTTGGTGACGACATGGGCTTCATTAAAGATATTGGTAGCAACGATATTCGCTCGGAAGGTATGTCTTACGGCATGATGATCGCCGTGCAGATGGACGACCAAGAGATGTTCAATAAGCTTTGGAAGTTCTCTAAAACTTACATGCAACACCATGAAGGCTGGTACAAAGATTACTTTGCTTGGCATTTAAGACCAGAAGCGCCGTTTGCCAAAATGGATAACAACCCTGCGCCAGACGGCGAGCTATACTTCGCCATGGCCTTATTCTTTGCAGAAAACCGCTGGGGTGCCGGCGAAGGTATTTTCCAATATAGCGATGAAGCTAACGTAATTCTTCAAGCCATGGTTAACAAAGAAGAAACTAATTCGCAGGTTCCGATGTTTAGCCGCGACGAGAAGCAAATCTTATTTGTTACCGAAAAAAGCCTAGGTTTATACACCGATCCGTCTTACCACGTGGCTGCTTTTTATGAGCTACTAGGCCGTTGGGCAGATGAAGACCAACAACTATGGCTTGATGCCGCACAAGTAAGCCGCGATTACTTGTATAACGCAGCCCACCCAGAAACAGGCTTGTACTCTGAATACGCAGCTTTTGATGGTACTCCACAAAAGACCTCGTTTAACGATATTAGCCATAAATCTGGTTACGATGCGTTCCGCGTAATTGGTAACATTGCCATGGACTACCACTGGTTTAACGATGACCCTCGCCAAACTGAGTTAGCTGACCGTTTAATTTCGTTCTATGCCGACGAGTACAAACGTAAAGGTCAAAACTTTGCGGTACATGAAATGGGCGGAAAGGTTGCATCTGAATGGGGCAGCTCTGGCCAAAACGCAATGAACGGCACTGCTGCTTTAATTACCGATAGCCAAGAAGCCAAAGAGTTCACCGAACGTTTGTGGAAACAAGCTACGCCAACCGGTAAGTGGCGTTACTACGACGGTTTATTGCACATGTTTGCAGTACTGCAAATGTCGGGTGAGTACAAGATTTACGGCCCAACAGACGCAAATCAGTAAACAACCACTTTAAAAACAAAAGAGAGCCTAGGCTCTCTTTTTTAATGTTTAAGTTTTAGTTGGCGTAACTTGCGATACAAGGTATTGCGGCTAATGCCTAGCAGTTTGGCACTTTTTGTCACATTACCTTGGCAATGCTGATAAACCTGCGCGATGTTTTGCTCAATGGTTTGCTGCAGCTCTGCTTGTTCACAGTTTTGCTCAGCTTGGCTAGTTAAGGCCAGTTGTTGTTGCAATGATTCGGGTAAATCAGTACTGCGTAGCAAAGCTTGCTGCTCGGTCATTAAACAAGCTACTTGCATAAAATTGTCTAGTTCACGCAAATTACCCGGCCAAGTATACGCCAGCATTTTGCTAAACAAGCGTTGCTCTATATCTTGTTTATGCTCGCAATAACGTTGGTGAAGCTTATTGATGAGCAAACCAATGTCGCTGCGCTCTCGCAGGGCTGGCAGGCTTATTTGCAAACCTTTTAAGCGATAGTAAAGATCTTCTCTAAACAAGCCTTCACTCACCCTTTGCTGCAAGTTAACATGCGTTGCTGCAACCACTTGAATGTCTACCTTATAGGCCTGATTGCCACCCACCGGCACCACTTCTCGCTCTTGCAGCACCCTTAATAAACGCGCTTGGGCAGCCAAAGGCATTTCACCAATTTCATCTAAAAACAAAAAGCCACCATCGGCTTGACGAATTTTCCCCACAAAACCCTTAGGGTTAGCCCCAGTAAATGCACCTGCTTGATACCCAAACAGCTCTGCTTCCACCAGCTCATTTGGCAAGGCTGCGCAATTTACGGCTTGTAAGGCCTTGCTCGCTCGTTGGCTTTGTTGGTGCAGCTGTTTTACAAAACGCTCTTTACCTACACCAGTTTCACCTAAAATGAGCAGCGGAATTGATTTACTCACCACCTTGCAAGCTTGCCACCAAGCGGTATTAACCCGAGGGTCGCGAGACTCACTCTTGCTAGAAATGCCTTTACTAACGATTGACCTTGCTTTTAAAGCCTTAGTTTGCAGATGAAGCTTTGCCTTATCTGCCAAGTGAGCTTGCTGCCAATCCTCACCAAAGTGACTGGCCAAGGCTTCGCCTACGTGTAACTTATCCACCAACTGACGCGCCATTGGGTTTAAACCTAATACTTTGCCGTCGCTGTCGGCCACCACAATGCCTTGCCAACCAGAGTTGAGCAAATGCGGCTGTGCGGCAAGATCAACCCGATAATGGCTCTCGGGCAACTGGCATAACAAGGCTGTTTCAACTTGCTGGGCCAGGCTAGCAGCAAGCAACATGGTTTGTTGAGTATGCCGTTGCTGCTCACTGGTGATATCTAATATGGCAAGCATTTCGCCCTTCGGACTAAATACTGGGCAAGCGCTGCAACTCATAAAGCGATGCTGTTGAATAAAGTGCTGCTCGCCAATTACCGATACTGCTTGCCCAGTGGCAATAGCGGTACCAATCGCATTAGTGCCTTTATATTGCTCTAACCAATTCACTCCAGTCTCTAGCGCAATAGTTGCCAACTTATCGTTGTAGCGTTTCACTCCCCAATGGTGAATAAGGTAACCGTCTACATCCGACAAAATGAGCCTGCTCGAACTATGTGCCATTACTTGCTCAAACAAGGGATAGGCGTAGCGCTCTACCAATGAAATCAACGCTTGTTGTCGATGGTGACGCTCTGCCAACTCGGTTTTTGCCAAGCGTAAAACCTGAGGAGCGACTTGCTCTTGCAGGCCGGCATCTTGGCTGCGCAACCAAGATGCATTAATAGAACTAGGAAGTTGTAGCTTGTTGGTCATTGCAGTGTTCCATAGTGAGACAATGTAACTGTGCCAAAAAGTAACAGTGTGACAAGCCTATTAAGCCGGCTAGTTTTCGCTACTCACACTGTGCAAAATTGTTTGTGTGAATAATCATAGTTTTACATTTTGTTAACAACAAGTTTCTGTGCAATGGCTTAGCACTTGCTATGTAAAGAACAGGCGTGTCACGAAATGCGCTCACAAGAAACATATTGATAACAAAACAAAAAGGAATTGACTATGGTTTACGCACAGCCAGGTACCGAAGGTTCGTTAATCACTTTTAAAGAGCAATACAACAACTTTATTGGCGGCGAATGGGTAGCGCCAGTAAACGGCCAGTACTTTGATAACCCTTCTCCAGTTAATGGTGAGGTTTATTGCCAAGTGGCCCGCTCAGACGCTGATGATATCGGTCTTGCTTTAGACGCTGCCCATGCAGCCAAAGAAAGCTGGGGAAGTACTTCAGTTACCGAGCGTTCAAATATGTTGCTGCGCATTGCCGATAGAATTGAACAGAACCTTGAGTATTTGGCAGTGGCCGAAGCTTGGGAAAATGGCAAAGCGATCCGCGAAACGCTCAATGCCGATCTACCTCTTGTGGTTGATCACTTCCGCTATTTTGCTGGCTGTATTCGAGCTCAAGAAGGCGGTGCAGCCGACTTAGATGCCAGCACTGTAAGTTATCACTTCCCCGAGCCACTAGGCGTTGTGGGTCAAATTATTCCTTGGAATTTCCCAATGC
This sequence comes from Agarivorans albus, assembly GCF_019670105.1. Classification (NCBI taxonomy): domain Bacteria; kingdom Pseudomonadati; phylum Pseudomonadota; class Gammaproteobacteria; order Alteromonadales; family Alteromonadaceae; genus Agarivorans; species Agarivorans albus. The sequence goes on from NZ_AP023032.1 coordinate 3,185,037, forward strand.
TAATGGCGGCCTGGAAACTCGGCCCAGCCTTAGCGGCAGGTAATTGTGTGGTGCTTAAACCCGCCGAACAAACTCCTGCCTCCATTATGGTTTTAATGGAGTTAATCGAAGACCTTATTCCAAAAGGCGTGGTGAACATAGTAAACGGATTTGGTGAAGAGGCTGGCCAAGCCTTAGCCATTAGCCCTCGCATTGCTAAGCTTGCGTTTACCGGATCTACCGAAATTGGCCAACACATTCTTAAATGTGCGGCAGATTCATTGATTCCTTCCACTGTAGAGCTAGGCGGTAAATCGCCCAATGTGATATTTGCCGATGTCATGGACCACGAAGATGAGTATTTAGATAAAGTGATTGAAGGGCTACTTCTAGCCTTTTTCAACCAAGGCGAGGTATGTACTTGCCCATCACGCGCACTAATTCAGGAATCTATTTACGATAAGTTTATGCAGCGGGTATTAGAGCGAGTAAAAACCATTAAGCAAGGTGATCCTTTAGATATTAATACCCAAGTTGGCGCTCAGGTTTCTAAAGGGCAGTTAGACAGAATTATGAGTTATTTAGAGATAGGCAAAAACGAAGGCGCCGAGGTATTAACCGGAGGTGTCACCGCCGCGTTACCGGGTGAGCACAATAACGGCTATTACGTTAGCCCTACTATCTTAAAAGGCACTAATGACATGCGAGTATTTCAGGAAGAAATATTCGGCCCGGTCATCTCTGTTACCACCTTTAAAGATGAAGCAGAAGCACTGGCCATTGCTAACGATAGCGAATATGGCCTAGGCGCAGGAGTATGGACACGCGACATGAACTTAGCGCAGCGTATGGGGCGTAAAATTGAAGCAGGTCGAGTATGGATAAACTGCTACCATGCCTACCCTGCCCATGCTGCGTTTGGCGGCTACAAGCGCTCGGGCATTGGCAGAGAAACGCACCAAGTAGCAATTTCTCATTATCAAAACACCAAAAACCTACTGGTGAGTTACGATGTTAACCCACTAGGCTTCTTTTAAGCTTTATCAATCAGCCATAAAAAAAGAGAGCTTAGGCTCTCTTTTTTATTTGCTACCTTAATGACTAACAATACCTAAGCAGGTTGGCCAGTGGCGGCTAGTACCACTTCACGAATACACACGTTTTGCGGCTGGCCATAAGCGTAAGCGACAGCGTCTGCAATGTTTTGGGTATTAAGCACGCCACCCATTTCTTCTTTCCATACTTCATAGCCATCTTTTATCTCTTGGCTGGTTGTATGGCTAAGTAATTCGGTTTCTACTGCACCAGGAGCAATCACGGTTACCCGTACGTTATCTCCTGCCACTTCTTCGCGAATGTTCTCGCTTACAGCATGAACCGCAAACTTGGTACCGCAATACGCAGCATGACTAGGAAAGGTTTTACGCCCAGCAATTGAACTCACGTTGATAATAGTGCCTTGCTGGCGCTGCTTCATGCCTGCTAATACCAAGTGAATACCATTAAGTAAGCCCATAACGTTTACGTCCAACATGGTTTTCCACTCGCTAGGTGCTTGCTCGTGAGCCGCACCTAATAACATAACTCCAGCATTGTTTAACAACATATCTACTGGACCATACAAGGCTTCGGCATCTTTAATTGCTTGCTCAAAGTCGGCAAGTTCGGTCACATCAACTTTACGACAAAGGGTATTTGGCAGGTTTAGCGCTTCTAATCGTTCAATACGACGCGCTACCAATAACAACGGATGACCCGCAGCCGACAAGGTTTTTGCACATGCTTCGCCAATTCCAGAACTGGCACCAGTAATAACAACTAAAGGCTTAGACATAAGATTCTCCAATACATAAATAACCCACCACAAGACGCTACATTTGCGCTTGCTGCTTTATTGGCGCTAACTATAGTTCTGCTATATATAGGTGTAAAATATCGATTTCCTTTGGTTGTTATAGGCAATAATTATGGATGCGCGTTTACTAAGATCCTTTGTGGCAGTTTTTGAAGAGCGCTCGATGACAGCAGCCGCCGAGCGTTGTTATGTCTCTCAGCCATCACTATCTTCGGCCATTAAACAGCTTGAGTCTGAGTTAGGGGTTCAGCTATTTATTCGCCATAAGCGCGGGGTTGATTTAACCGACCAAGCTCATCACCTTTACCCGATGGCCGTTCAAACGCTAGGTCAGCTCAAGCGCATGTCTAATCTATTTGCTGAGCAACCGGCCAGCCTGCCGATTAAACTGGCCAATTTTGACGATCTAAGCCCTAGCTTGTTGGCGAAGTTTATTCAGCACTGTAAAAGCCAACAGCCATTGTTTAACTTTGAGCTACTCGATCACCAAGATAAAAGCGCTCAGGCTAGGCTAACTCTCGATGTGTTTAAACAAGAAGACGAGCTATTCATTCCACTTTGGCAAGAGGATTACGTACTGTGCGTACCTCGCCAACACCCGCTCGCGCAGCAAAACCAGGTAGAGATTGCAGCTTTAAACAACTACAACTTTATTGAATGTGTAGTGTGTGAAGCCCACCAACAAACCTTGAGTTTGCTGGCTTCACAAGGTTTTGCAGTTAACTTGGTCGCCAAAGCGCAACACAAAACCCAAGTTAAACACTTGGTAAATGCAGGCATCGGCATCTCATTTTTACCTACAGGCGTGCTCGAAACAGCGCCGCAACTACAGCAAGTAAAACTGCTAGCACCTCGTATGTACCGCAGCATTGGTTTATGCATAAAAGCCAGCGCTAGTGCTAAACCTGCGCTAGCCGCATTAATTGATGCGGCAAACACATGGCCAAACAACAACTAAACGAGCTAATAGCTATCCGCCAACTGGTAAACCCGCAAACTTCTCACCATTGATGCAAAGTCATCACCCAAATATTTGATAGTTTGCGGCTGATTAGCCAACAAAGTAATGCTTGAATCAGAAAAGCGCCCCGGAGCGTCACTTTCTAAATGAACAAAAAATGCCGGTTTATCTGCTAACAAAATAATGGTTCTTGTACTTTCATCCACCGCGCAAGAGACTTTAGCCTTAGCTAAAGGTAAGTTTTTGTAGCTATCCCCTACCCAAGTATTTTGAACGCGAGAACCTTCACATGAGAGTGAAGCAATCAAAAAGCCTTGCGTACGCCACTCATCAAGTTGGGCTTTAGCACATTGCCACGCTGATACATTGGCATCTGGCTCAAGGCTTAAGGCCAACTGCTCGCTAAATTCCACCTTGCCTTGCCAGTTCACTCGCTTTAGGAACACCTTAATAGATTTGGTTTTGGGGCTGTCGTTAATTATCCGCAGTTCTAAACCCTGCTCATCCTCTATGAAACTCGGGTATTGCGGAGCAAAAAAGCGCTTGGCGTGATAGTGCAACTGCTTCCAGCGGCCGCTATATTCGATGCTCGACCACGAGCTAACCGGCCAATTATCATTAAGCTGCCAATACAGCATTCCTCTACATTGGGGGCTATTAGCTCGCCAAAAATCACAAGCCGTTTTTATCGCAAGAGCTTGTTGCACTTGGCTCAAATAAAGCATTTGTTCAAAGCTTGCCGGAAAGCGGAACATCCGCGTAAACATCTCGGTAATAATGCTATTACCACTAGGGTTCTTTTGATGCGCTTCAAAAGTGGGTGAGCAGATATTCCAGTCATCTTCAGGTACAAAGCTTTTCACCTCCGCCAATGACGGCCAAGACTGATAACCAAACTCAGAGCAAAAACGTGGCTTAATTTGTTGGTAAGCAGAGAAGGATTTACCCGAATGCCAAACATCCCAAAAGTGCATATCGCCTTTACTATCATCATGCCATGCATCGCCATAATCTAATGCGCCATTACAGGGTGAACTGGGCCAGAATACCCGGCTAGCATCGTGCTGCTCCACCGTCTGTTGAATAGCGCGATTAAGCCTGTCGTAATTCACCACATAACGTTCTCGATTAGCTTTGGATTCTGGGTACCAGTTAATTGCACCAATCACTTCGTTGTCGCCGCACCACAGTACAATACAGCTATGGTCACGTAAACGTTGAATTTGGTCGCTTAATTCAAGCTGCACGTTTGCAACAAACTCATCGGTACTGGGATACAATGAACAGGCAAACATCATGTCTTGCCACACCATTAAGCCTAACTCATCACATAGTTGATAAAATTCATCAGCCTCGTACTGGCCGCCGCCCCAAACCCGCAGCATGTTCATGTTGGCGGTTTTAGCATCAGTTAATAGCTGGCGATAACGCTCGGCAGTTTGCCTAGATGGCATCGCATCAAGCGGGATCCAGTTAGCGCCTTTGGCGGTAATGGGGCAATCGTTAATCACAAAGGTCATCGCAGAACCATGGCTATCGGCTCGCGTATCTAGCTCTAGCTTTCGCAAGCCAACTTTTTTCTCAATAAGCTGCTCAGCCAACTTAACTTGCAGCGAATATAAAGGCTGCTCACCATAACCTGCTGGCCACCATAGCTGTGGCTCCGCAATGTGGAATCGGGCCTCAGTAATGGATGAATCAGCTGCTGGCTGTATTTGCATGGCATGTTCTGCAAATTGAATATCAATTGGTGAGTGGCAAGGTGAGTCATGACTAACCTTAACCACCACATCCACACTATTGCCATGCCACTGCTGCTCAACTTGCACAGCTAACAATCGAGCTTGGTTGGTGAACTTAATTTCCACCGGTTCGTAGATACCATTCACCATCAAGCAAATTCCCCAATCCCAACCAGCGTGGCACTGCGACTTGCGTAAACTATTCATATAAGGAATTTGGTTGTTGCCCATGGAAGATGGGACGGCAAAGGGTAAAGTACTTGCTCGTTGCTTTGCGGCTAAATCAGAACGAGAAAACCGCACTTGCAGCTGATTACTGCCAGCCTTTAAATAAGGCTTAATATTGAAAGACCACAAACGAAACATATTGTCGCATTGCGCGACTACATGCTGGTTAATATAGATATCGGCAATGGTATCGACACGACCTAAATGTAAATCGATAAAGTCGCTGTCGAGCTGCTCAACACTTACCTCAAAGCGGCTAGATAGCACCCAGTTAGCCTGGCCCACCCACTGAACATCTGCTTCATTGCAGGCTTGATAAGGATCGGCAATTAAACCCGCCTCAAGCAAGGCAGAATGGTTATCACCGGGAATCTGGCAAGCTACCTTAATCTCTGGATATTCTGGAGAACTTAACAGCCAAGCTTGATTTAGGAATATCTGCGTCATTTAAGCACTCACTAAGCATTACAACATAAGATTTATAAGCAGCCTACGTAGTGCAGATAACAGGAACAAGAGATAGAGAAATGCTTTGTGGAAGGTATCAAAAATTACCGGTGTTGGCTGATAGAGTTTCAAGAGAGAAACCTTATTGCTCCACCTTTTCTCTACCTATTAACTTATCAGGCCGATTCGTAAAAACACCGTGTTTATTAAACCCAAAACAAATTATCTATATACAGTAATTTTACGGTATATCATCCTAGTTGAGTTGTGTATAACGTTTACAGAGCGGGCGATTACTAACTAAAAAGTACGTCAAATACGCTGACAAAACCAAGCCGGCATCGAAATAAATAAAGAGTGGAACGAAGTGACAGTGACAACTAGTCAAACAAATGGAATTATCAAATGGAATGATGGGTATGAAACAGGCATTGAGGCTGTTGATTCACAGCATAAACAGTTGTGTGACCTCATTAATCAGCTCGGTCGAATTCTGGTTGATGGACAAAATAATCTTAACCAAACCCAAATAGTACTTCACCAACTCCATTTATATACAGCGCAGCACTTTCAAGAAGAAGAATCCTTGATGCGGAAGCTCGAACTAGACGCTTGTCACCAACTACAGCATGTAAGAGAACACCAACGTTTTTTGGAACAAGTAACTCTTCTTAGTCAGACAGTTGAAAATGATGACTTAGATGCCGCAAAACAGATGCTTAAATTCCTAACTCATTGGCTCGGATATCATATTCTAGGGTGTGATCTAGTAATGGCTCGTCAAGTAACAGCCATCAGGCAAGGAGCATCACCTAATAGAGCTTTTCAGGATGCACTAATTCCGACTGAGACAACGATTGACCCAATAGTTAAGGCACTTAGCGATTTGTTCGAAGAAGTGATGAGCAGTCAACGTGAATTAATGTTATTAAATAAAGAGATGGAACTTCGTGTAAAAGAACGAACTAAAGCACTTAGTATGGCAAACCAACAGCTGAAGGTGCTCGCATTAACTGATGCGCTGACCGAGCTACCCAATCGTCGACATGGTTTGCAGCAATTGGAGCTTCTCTGGGACAAAGCCGTTGAACAGCATCTTCCAATTTCATGTTTGTTGATTGATGCAGACCACTTCAAACAAGTAAACGATAGTTATGGACACGATGCAGGAGATGCGGTGATCAAGCAACTCGCTCTAACATTTCGTGATTTTGTACGCACTGACGATATGGTTTGTCGCTTAGGTGGTGACGAATTTTTGATTATATTACCTAACACTCATCTAGCTGGCGCAACTCAATTTGCTGAGCAACTAAGAGCTAAAGTGTCACAAATGACCATCAAAGCCGGATGTGCAAAGTGGTGTGGTAGCATCAGCATAGGTGTCGCCGATAGAACCGACGCGATGCATGGATTCGAGGATCTAGTTAAACATGCAGATGGCTGCAACTACGCTGCAAAGAAAGCAGGGAAAAACTGTGTTATGACCGAACCTACTTGTTTTGCATAGCAGTCGCCTGATGAAGTAATGTTCTATCAGACGACTCAGCTTGGTATTCGCTAGCAATCTCGGATTTTTACCGCTAGTAGCATTTTGAATTGTTCAATCTATAACAACTAGAGGAACCAGCAACGGTATGGCCTAGCTAGTACGTTAGACACTGACACCTTATTACTCCTTACTTAAAGCAATAAAAGCGCACTTAGTTTAGGGGCTATCTATAACTTCGCCGCCAACTTCTTGGGTGTATCAAACAAACTTAAATAAGCGCTCTGCTCACTCCAATCTTGCCAATCTAATTCAGCCTCAATCACCGCTAGGCTGGCGGTAGGGAACTTAATTAAGTCTTCACCGGTTAAGTAGTTAACGAGGTCTTCAAAGGCTGGATTATGCCCTACTAGTGCAACTTTACTTATTTGCTTAGGCAGGCTTTGAACATGTACCAGCAAATCTGCCCAGCGAAAAGTATATAAGCTGCTTTCACAGGTGATTTGAAGGTCGACCTCTACTTCACTGCCTTTGAGGTATTGGCTACGCTGTGCTAACCAATATTCGCAGGTTTGTTGGGCTCGCAGTGCTGGTGAGCAATGTACTAACTCAAGCTGAGAAAACTGGCTTGCGTAGTGGCTTGCCATAAGCTGTGCAGCTTTGTGACCGCGCTCTGCTAAGGGGCGTTGTTTATCACTTAAGCTTGGGTCCTCCCAACTGGATTTAGCATGGCGAATTAACCAAAGTTGGCGAGACATACGCATACTCCTGCATCCCAAAAACAAAAAGCCTGCAAAGCAGGCTTTTAGCATAAGTGAATTAAAACTTAAGGGCGAGCTAACATGTCGCCAATACCGATCCACTTGTAAGAGGTTAACTCTTCTAAGCCCATTGGGCCGCGAGCATGCAGCTTTTGGGTAGAGACTGCTACTTCGGCACCTAAACCAAATTGCGCGCCATCAGTGAAACGGGTTGAAGCATTTACATAAACGGCGGCAGATCCAGCAGCATTCACAAAACGCTCTACAGCATTTAAGTTATTCGACAAAATTGCGTCTGAATGGCTCGCGTTGTGCGTACGCATGTGAGCGATTGCTTCTTCTACATCGGCAACCACTTTTACACCCAAGGTGTAGCTTAGCCATTCTGTATCAAAATCACCTTCGCCAGCCGCTTGTAAGTCTTGCGCATTTGCCAAGCCAGCCATGGCGTTTTCGGTAGCCACTAACTTAACCGAGGCTTTATTCATGCGCTCAGCTAGCATTGGCAGTAACTCGGCTGCTACGTTTTGGTCAACTAACAGGCTGTCTAAAGCATTACATGCCGATGGACGCTGCACCTTAGAGTTTTCAATTACATCTAGTGCTGCAGCTAAGTCTACCGAGTTATCAACGTAAATATGGCTAATGCCAAAGCCGCCGATAATCACTGGAATAGTGCTATTCTCCTGACACATCTTGTGCAGGCCAGCGCCGCCACGAGGAATAATCATATCCACGTATTCATCTAAACGAAGCAGCTCTGCCACCAGCTCACGATCAGGCTTTTCGATGTATTGAACCGCAGCCGCTGGTAATCCACTTTGCTCTAAAGCAGATTGAATAACTGCTACCAAGGCCATGTTTGAGTGGAAGGTCTCTTTACCGCCACGCAAAATACTGGCATTGCCGGTTTTTAAACATAGCGCTGCGATATCAATAGTTACGTTAGGGCGGGCTTCATAAATAACCCCTACTACACCAAGCGGCACACGGCGGCGCGATAAGCGCAGACCATTTTCTAATACGCGGCAATCCATTTCGCTACCAATAGGATCGTTAAGCGAAATAACGTTGCGAACATCGCTAGCAATACCTGCTAGTCGCTCACTGTTTAGCATTAAGCGATCAAGTAAAGCTTCAGATAAACCCGATTGGCGAGCTGCATCTAAATCAATTTTGTTAGCCGCTAAAATGCTCTCTTGCTGAGCTTCAAGCTGATCAGCAATTGCCGCCAAGGCTGCGTTTTTTTGGCTAGTACTTAAGGTGGCCAAATCAAAGCTGGCTTGTTTAGCCTGTTGACCAAGTATTTGTAAGCTCATCTAACAATTCCTATTTTAAAACTAAATCGTCACGGTGCACCGCAACTGATCCGTAGCCATAACCCAGAGTCTTATCAATTTGCTCTGAATGTAGCCCTTTAATTAAATTCATATCTTTGGCCGGATAGCGGCAAATACCACGGGCAATTTCAACACCTTGCGGATTAACAATGCGTACTACATCGCCGCGGTTAAACTCGCCGTTAATAGCGGTAATCCCTTTAGGCAGCAAACTAGAACCACGCTCTACAACTGCTTTACATGCGCCGTCATCTAATACTAACTCGCCGTGTGGAGGAGGCCCAGCCAAAATCCATTGTTTGCGATTTTCCAGTGGGCTATTGGTTGGCGGGAAACGAGTGCCAACACTTTTTCCTTCACTTAAGCGGGTAATTACGTTCTCACTGTGGCCTGCGGCTATTACTACTTCAATGCCTGCTCTACCGGCTATTTCGGCGGCTTGCAGTTTAGTTGCCATACCACCAGTACCCAAACCGCTTACACTATCGCCCGCTAAAGAGCGAATAGAGGCATCAATCTCGGCCACTTCTTCAATGAGTTTTGCATCCGGGTTATTACGCGGATCGGCAGTAAACAGACCAGGTTGGTCGGTTAGCAATAATAGTTTGTCTGCTTCGCCTAAAATAGCCGCTAGCGCCGACAAATTGTCGTTATCACCCACTTTAATTTCTGCAGTGGCTACCGCGTCATTTTCGTTGATGATAGGCACAATACCGTGATTAAGTAGCGCTTTAAGCATGTCTTTAGCGTTAAGGAAACGCTCGCGGTCTTCTAAATCGGCGCGAGTTAACAGCATTTGGCCTACATGAATATCATAGATGCTAAATAGGCTTTCCCATACTTGAATGAGTCGGCTTTGCCCCACTGCAGCAAGCATTTGCTTATTAGCAATGGTGGGCGCGATATTGCCATGGGTTAGCGATAAGTGCTCGCGACCGGCGGCAATGGCTCCAGAAGTAACCACAATAAGTTGATGACCCGCCTTTCGTAGCAGCGCGCATTGGCGTACCAGCTCTATCATATGGGCGCGGTCAAGTTTAGACGTGCCGCTGGTTAACACACTGGTGCCTAACTTAACGACGATGGTTTGCTTCGACATGCTATTTTACTATTCCAACTCGGCTAAAATGCAAAGCGAGTATTCTACCTGATATTAAACCGACGCACAGAGCCTGTGCGCCATTTTTTTGCGGAACTCTTCGGCTTACGCTGCCGGGAGAGCTAAATTGGGGGACAAAGAGGGGGCAGCGCTTAGATCTAACTCCAACTTTTGCAGTGTATCCAGCAGCTTTTGATAAAACACCTCTAGTGACTGTTGCACTTCTGTTTGGTGTTTACTCGGAATGGTACCTTCCTGCCATTCGCCTTGCTTGTCGTATAAACCAAACCAGTAGTGGTATTCAAAACTGTCTTCGTTTACCCGTAATTCAAACCACCAGCCATAAAACTCGCGTTCATCAGCTGCAGGTTTAGAGCTTACACAAGAGGCAAGGCAATCAAAAAAGTACATTTCTTTGCTGCTGTGTTCTTTACGAAAATACGGACCCATGGCCGTAAATCTCGATGTTAACTTTCCATGGCTTGGCCAAGTCACTTCCATGCGCTTAATCTCTCCACAGTAGGACAATAGTTTGTATAACGTACCGTATGTCCATAATGACCACAATTAAGCTAAATCACAATTGCTTTTGTAGCCAATGCGTGACCTTAGTGAAGATCTGATTGTAATTTTGTAGTGAATCAAGCTCTTTCAGCACTTCAACCTTGCAATTTGGCGAAGCCATACTAAGCAAAGAAACATCGGTTTCTGGGCATATTGCGTCATTTTTACGGCCAACCACAAACATTGGCAACTTTGTTCTTGGCCCGCCAAGTATGCCCTGAGTTTTCAAGGACAAAGGCATACAGCGATAATAGAGCCCTTCAGTATTTGAAGCATTCACGCCACTGCGATTAGCTAAACAATCTTGATACATTTGCGGTAAGTTATTAAATCGCTGGATATCACTAAATAACCTATCTACTGGTGCGCCAATCGTTACCACTGCGCGCAAACGCTCGGCGGCAACAAAAGCTAAGCGAGCAGCTACGTTACCGGCAAAGCGATAACCCAGCATGGCAACACGCGCATCATCGACCCAGGGCACCTTTGGCAAGTGATCTAATATAGCCAAGTGGATACGGCTGCTATCTTGTTGTAGCTTCCAGTTAAGGCAATGCCCCGCTCCTGGCATGTCTACGGTTAACATGGCAATACCTGCAGGCGCTAAGAAGCGTTCAAAAAACGGGTAAAGCTCAGTTTGAATAGTGTCTAAACCGCCACTCACCATCACCACTGGTTTTACAGAGTCGGTATCTGGAAGGTGCAAATAACAAGCAACTTGTTTACCGTCTATTGGTACGTTTATGGTTTTACACTCATGTTTACTTTGCTCTGTAGCAGCCATTAAATTGCTGTGAGCTAAAGCATGAGCAGAAGCAACTAAATCATCGCCCTTAAAATGTGGGTAGGCAGCAATAGTGGCGCTATAACTGGCCAGCAAAAACTCTTGGTAGGCTTTATCTCGCTGACCACTTTGCTCGGCATCTTTAGCAGTAATTTGGTGTTTTACAGCACGTTGCATCCATTCGTAGTTCCAGTTTCCCGGCTGGTAACCACCAATAGTATCGAGCAACTCGCTAGTGCGCGGCTTATCGCACATTGCGATATCTGCAAACAGGCTTTCAGTTTCGATAGGGTCCAAGCCTAACCAAGCCCAGTATTCTCTGCGCAGGATACGGTACCAGTTGCGACCTTCTTCTTGGCCTACAGCGCTTAATTGAGCCGCGGTCGAATTAGACACGGTGGATGTTTCCACCACATTAATACGAGGTTTAAACAATACTTCCGACAGATTTTCTTTCAAAACAACCTACCCACTTGCTTATCAACTTATAAAATATATCACAAAAAAAAGCCGCCACTATGTGACGGCTTAGGATGCATTCTAAATGACTAAGCTTTAAAAGAACGCAAACTTAAGTACAAATACAGCAGCCAGTACCCAAACACTTAGTGGTACTTCTTTGTAACGGCCAGCTAGTAGCTTAATAACCGCGTAAGAGATAAAGCCTAATGCAATACCGTCTGCGATAGAGAACGACAAAGGCATTAAGATAGCCACAATCGCTGCTGGAGCTGCTTCAGTAAGGTCTGTCCAATCTACGTTAATTAATCCCGACAGCATTAAAGTACACACATAAAATAGTGCGCCTGCTGTTGCATAATCAGGAATCATACCCGCTAATGGCGAGAACACTAGAGCAAGAATAAACAAAATGCCCACAACCACAGCAGTTAAGCCAGTACGGCCACCGGCTTCAACACCCGCGCCACTTTCTATGTAAGAAGTTGTGCTAGAAGTACCTAATAACGAACCAGCAATAGTGGCGCTAGAGTCAGCCATTAAGGCCTTTTTAAGATTAGGTAAACGGCCTTTCTCATCAAGCAAGTTACCGCGCTGGGCAACTGCGGTTAAAGTACCCGCGGTATCGAACAAATCTACGAACAAGAAGGCAAAAATAACGCTAATCATGGTGACATCTAAGGCCCCCATAATATCTAACTGCATAAAGGTAGGCGCTGGATTTGGTGGCATAGATACAATGCCGCCATATTGGGTGAAACCAAATATTATCGACAGTACCGTAATCGCCAAAATAGAAATTAATACACCGCCTTTTACCTTGCGGTATTCAAGACCAATGATTAAAAAGAAACCTAAAGCAGCCAGCATCATTTGATACGGATTTTCACTGCCTAAACTTACTAAGGTCTCTGGATGAGCAACCACAATACCAGCGTTTTTAAGCGCAATAAAACCAAGGAATAAACCTATACCGGCAGCAATACCTACACGTAAAGTTTGTGGAATTGAGTTAATAATCCATTCACGCACTTTAAACAAACTTAAGCAAATGAAAATTACACCCGATAGAAATACCGCGCCTAAAGCCACTTCCCACGAATGACCCATCCCAATAACTACGCCAAAGGTGAAAAAGGCATTTAAGCCCATGCCTGGCGCTTGAGCAATGGGGTAGTTAGCGTACAAACCCATGATGAAACAGCCAATGGCCGCCGCCAAACAGGTTGCTACAAATACCGCTCCAGAATCCATCCCTGCTTTTTCTAGCATGCTAGGGTTAACAAAGATAATGTAGGCCATGGTTAAGAAGGTGGTTAAACCTGCAATGACCTCTGTGCGCACATTGGTTCCGTGCTCTTTTAGCTTAAATAGTTTCTCTAACATAACGGCGTATGTTCCTTGGACAGACAGTTGGTTATTTTGGGCCACTAACAGGCATTCCATTATGCTGCTAGCAGAAATCGCGAGGCATTATATTCATCCCAAATCTAAGAAGCTACCTGATGATGCAACCAACCTGCGCTAGATCAGCAAAAAAAGCTAAAATCACCAACTCATAACGTTAATATGCTTTGAAATGCGGTAATTATTTAGTTTATATGGGAATTTTGATGCTTTCTTGATAGTGATTATCATGCTAGCCACTAGTAACAACACTATTAGTTAAAGAGATGATTTATTGCGCCCAAACAATTATTCCACCAAAAAGCACATTAACAGACTTATATTCACAGTTTTGAGCTGCTAGAGTTCTATTAATTCTAGTAATACAGTTTAAAAGGTGGCTTTGTGTCTACACTATCTTCACTACATCCCCAGGGTTTATGGCAACACTTCGAAACAATGTGTTCTATCCCTCACCCCTCTAAGCACGAACAAGCAATGATTGACTGGGTAATGGGTTTAGCTGCCGAACACCAACTTGAACATTTTCAAGATGAAGTGGGCAACGTAATTATTAAAAAACCTGCCACCGCAGGCATGGAAGATCGCCAAGGCGTAATACTGCAAGCTCACCTAGACATGGTGCCACAAGCCAATAATGATACCCAACACGACTTTACCAAAGATCCTATTCGCCCTTATATCGATGGCGAATGGGTTACCGCTGAAGGCACAACGCTGGGCGCAGATAACGGCATAGGTGGCTCATCTATATTGGCCATTTTAACCAGTAACGACATCCCTCACGGCCCTATTGAAGCCTTATTTACCATTGATGAAGAAGCAGGCATGACAGGTGCCTTTGGTCTGCAAGCCGGTGTGCTTGAAGGTAAACTGCTAATCAACACCGACTCCGAGCAAGAAGGTGAAGTTTACATGGGCTGCGCCGGTGGCGGCGATACCAACGTGAGCTTTCCTCTTGAGTACCAAGCAACCCAAAGTAATCAATTAGCCATTGAATTAAGCGTTAAAGGCCTAAAAGGCGGTCACTCGGGTTGCGACATTGATACTGGCCGCTCCAATGCCAACAAATTATTAGTGCGTTTACTGGCAGCCATGCAACAGCAAGGCATTGAGCCAATCATTTGCGAGATACAAGGTGGAAGCCTACGCAATGCAATTCCTCGCGAAGCCAGCTGTAAACTGGTGTTTAACGCAGCAAAACACGCTGAGCTTGAGCAAGTTATCGAAGCACAAACCCTTGAGATAGTTGACGAGTTTGGCCTAGTTGAAACGGCTTTAAGCATTACTAGCCAGCAGGTTGCTACTCCGGAGACAAGCTTGAACACTAGCTTATCTCAACAAATTGTCGCCAGCTTAAATGCCTGCACCAACGGCGTGGTAAGCATGAGCCAAACGGTTACCGGTGTAGTAGAAACCTCACTTAACCTTGGCGTAATTAGCCAAACAGAATCAACCATTGATGCAAAAATATTAGTGCGTTCGCTCATCGATTCAAGCCGTTTACAAGTTGAAGCGAGCTTGGCGTCATTGTTCAGCTTAACCAACGCTGAGATTAGCCACACTGGCGCCTACCCAGGCTGGAAACCAGAAGCTAACTCGGTAATGAAAAACGTCGTTCAGCAAAGTTACCAAGAGCTATTTGGCAAGCGCCCAAATGTGATGGTGATTCATGCGGGCTTAGAATGTGGCTTATTTAAAAGTGCTTACCCAGAATGGGACATGGCTTCTTTTGGCCCTACCATTAAGTTCCCACATAGCCCTGATGAGAAAGTAGAAATTGCCGCTGTGGAAAAATACTGGCAATTATTGCTCAGTGTGCTGAAAAACATCCCAACTAAATAGTAAATTCTATTTAAGAAGGCAAACTGGTTTCTCTGCCAGTTTGCCTTATATATCAAAGCTCTCCGCCAGCTAGTTATAGTTCCAAAACTCTGTTTATTAAATTATTAATATTGCCCTCAACAAGACGGCAAGCTGTGCTAATATCGCAGCCTTTAATTTTTAGTGTAAACATTGATTTAGAAGGAACTAACAATGGCTGAAACCAATGCCAGTGCAGAAAAAGCCCTAGATAGCCTAAACAAGCTTAAAAAAGGTGGATTTCAATTTAACTTTAAGTTTGTTTTCATTTTGCTAGCCCTCGCGGGATTAGGCTACACCTTAAGTAACTCATTTTTCTATGCAGAACCGGGTTACATTTACCACGTTAGAACTGTTACCGGTAATGAAGCGGTAGTCACTGAAGTTGGTTATAAGTTTTATCCTTTTGGCCGTTACAACTCATGGAAGAGAGCAATGACCGTGCAGTCTTTATCGGGTGCTGCTACCAACTCTATCCGCGCAGAAAAAGACTCTGACAACTCCTCAGCTAGCCTACCGCCAATGAGCATTATGTTCTTAGACCAAGTAGACGCTCATGCCGAAGCCACCGTGCGTTTTTCGATTCCTGCCGACCATGAATCTTTCTTAAAACTAGCCCATGAATTTAGATCGCCGGAAAACTTATTACGTACCGCACTGATACCAGCCTTTAAAGAAACCTTGCAAGCAAATGCTTCATTAATGGCAGCCGAAGAATACTATGCAGGCGGAAGAACCGAATTCAACTCAGAGTTTGAAAACCAAATGAGTAGCGGTATTTTCTTAGTTAAACGTGAAGAAATCACCATACACTCAAAACAGTCTACAGGCACTGCCAACGCTGCTCTGGGCACCGACCAAGAAGAATATGGTGACGATAGCAAAACAGTATTTGTGGTGAACAAAGTACTAGATACAAACGGCTTACCGATGCGTAAGTCGCAGCGCTTCACCGATTTTGGCGTAACGGTAGTATCAGCATTAGTGACCGATATGCGCCCGAATGCTAAGTTTATTGAGCGTATGCAGCTCAAACAAAAAGCCTCAGCTGACCGAGCCATTGCTCGCGAGCAGCGAGTTCAAGAGGAAGAGCAACGACTACTCGCCATTGCTCGTGGTGAACGTGAAGTCGCAGAGCGTCAAGCTCAAGCAAAGGTTGAGCAGATTCAAAAAACCACCGAAGCACAAACCGACAAACAGCTTGCTATCACCAATGCAGAGAAACTAAAGGCTCAGGCAGAGATATCTAAAGAAACGGCTGAAATCGACCTAGAAAAAGCCCGCATTGAAGCTGAAACCAAACGAACCTTGGCAGAAGCAGAAGCCTATCAAAAACGGGTAATTCTTGAAGCGGATAACGCCTTGGCTCAGAAACTAGAAGCGGAAGTAAAGATTCAAGCGCTTTGGGCAGAAGCCTTTGCTAAACGTAACGTACCCTCAAACGTTTTTGGTGCAGGTAGTCAATCAGGAACGCCCTCAGGCAGCGACGCTGAAACGCGAGCGTTTATGCAAATGCTAACTTTAGATGCAGCTAAACGACTTAGTTATGACCGAGACCTTACTAAATAACCTAAGTTCGGGATAATAAACTGGTTTCTAGCGGCTATTTTTACTTATTTCGGTGTTGAAGCTGCATGCAATAGGCTAGCTATTGACGCGCAGCTTCGCCTTGAACTAAGCAATACTATCTAGTCAGAAACATGACACTAGATTAAGTACTTGGTTGCAAAGCTATCGTCACTTCCTTATCCCGAGTTCAGGTTAAGTAGTTAACGAATCAAACGGCAAAACCAGTTGTGGTGACTGGTTTTGCTGCTCATAAGCCAAACCAATATGCAAACCAATTAGCCGCACCGCCTTTCCCTTCCCTCTAGCAAGCGCCTCTTCAAACAGCTCCAATAATGCCGACTCATCAATATGCTGACACTGTTGCTCTTTAGTAGTTTGTTGAAAATCTGCAAATTTTACCTTCACCCCTAGCTTATTCATCTTGGCTTGCTTTAAGTGCTTTTCACTGCGCCGCTTAAGCTCAGGCAGCAAGGCTAACAAACGCTCTACCAAAATAGCTTGGTTACCTTCATCTTTAGCAAAGGTGCGCTCTACTGCCACCGATTTTCGCTTACGGTCGTTGCTTACAGCGCGCTCGTCTACCCCCTGACAACGCAGCCACAACATCTCGCCAAACTTACCAAATAGCTGCTTTAACTTGTCTTTATCTGCACGGCGTACATCACCGCCGGTATACAAACCTTGATGATGCAGTTTCTCAATGCTCACCTTGCCAACACCTGAGATTTTTTCGAGCGCTAGGGTCTCGATAAACTCACTGACTTGCTGCGGTTTAATAACATATACACCATTGGGTTTATTTAAATCCGAGGCGATTTTGGCTAAAAACTTCACAGGCGCCACACCAGCAGAAGCTGTTAGACCTGTTTTAGCAAAGATATCTTGGCGGATTTGTTCAGCGATGAGTGTGGCCGAGCCTTTGCAGGCCTCACTATTACTTACATCTAGGTAGGCTTCATCCAAAGACAGCGGCTCTATAGCATCGGCGTATTCATGAAAAATGCCTTGTACTTGTTTACTCACTTCTTGGTAAACCTGCATGCGTGGAGGCACCAATACTAAATGCGGACAAAGCTGCAAGGCTTTATGGGTTGGCATAGCTGAGCGAACACCATATTCACGCGCAAGGTAGTTACAAGTAGTCAACACCCCGCGACCGCTGCGCATGCCGCCTACAGCCAAGGGAACGTTGGCTAACTCTGGCTGGTCTCGCATTTCAACAGCTGCGTAAAAACAGTCCATATCTACATGGATTATTTTACGTTGTATTGGCTGTAAATCTGCCACAGCTATCGCCTCAAAACTGTATATAAACACAGTATGCGATATTTTACTAAAAATTCAAAGTAACAGAGCCACTTTCCTTAAAGCAAAGTGGCTCTGTTTGGTAAACAATTGAGTTGTGTTATTGAGTCTTTTTAAGGAATAAATTAGACAAGGTAAACTGATCGGGAATACCCGTTTGCGGAATGCCGATGTCTTTTTGATACTTAACAAATACTTCCACATCCAATGGGGTAAATACTGAGCCATCAACCGCGGTATTGTAATACCCTAAAAACTTTAAACGCTGCTTTGCACGCTGCAAAATCTCTACATAATAATAAGAGTTTGCATCGGCCACAGAGACCTGCACTAACGGGCTCTCTTTTTCTAAGCGAATTGGAAACACCGTTTTAATTAAGCTATTTACTGCATCTAAATACTTAATATCGGGGTTAGCTTTACAATGACGCTGCAGTAATGCCAACAACAACTCGGTAGTTTGCCAAGGCACAACATCATAGTTTGAGGGCTGAAATTGATTGTAAGAAGTCACGTAACCTTCTAACCAACCACCATAAAGTAAGTAATCAGAATTTTTCTGTTGAGCGCTTTGAGTAAAGTCACTACAGCTTTTTCTTGCGGCGCCTTTTGCAGCAAATTTACCAGAATCGTCAGCAGCCAATGCACTGCTGCTAAAAAACACCGCAATCGACCAAACAACTATCAGTATATGTTTCATGACACCCCAAAAAGATTAAAGCCTAAGTTTTCACTTAGGCTTTTAAAAACAATACTATTTATAATAAGCACTGAGTTTTTTTCGTCCAGCCCAAAATGCCATAACTAGACCAAACATAAATAAAGTTGGCGACTCTGGCACGCTGTTGTTATCTGGCACAAATACCGTAACGGGTAACTGCGACACTTGGAAGCTGCCCGTTTCGACAAAAGACAAACCGGTAACAAATGCCAGCGGACTGGTAGGGTCCAAGCCAAGATCTAAGTTTATGCCGCTTAAGGTGAAGGTACTTACAGGGTCAAAGTTGATACCAAACTCAAACGTTTCTCCTGCTGCTAATGCAATTTGCTGCAATACTCCTTCAAACAAAAACTCAATCACGTAACCGTCCGGGTCATTCACCGAAGCTAATGAAGGCGCGGTAACTGAAGCAAACATACCATCAGTAGAGTAGACATAACCGGCCGCTACATCAGGGTCGATCCAAATCGTTTCACCACTTTGTACCTCGGGTAGGTCAAATACAAAGGCACCATTTTCATCAGTAGGGTTACTCGGATCCGGCAAAATCGGCACAAATTCAGATTCGCCTAATTCACCAAAGCTACTTAAGAAGATAGTCGTGTCTAACACGCTATCGCCGGCATCAGCCAAAATGAAAGTAAAGGTGTTTACCCCTGGCTGAACTGGCGCATCAAAACGCAACTGCGGATTGCCGTTTGGTGCTAGTACGCCATCAAGTTCAGTACCTCGAATGTCACTCATATCTGGATGGTCAATATTGATAGGTAACAAAGGGTCACCTGCGCTAGAACCGGTAGGTAAGGCTCCTGCGATATTTTCACCATTTAAAAATAAGCCAAAGCCATCGGTGACAGTACCACCAACAAACTCCGGCCACTCTTCAGAGCCAAATACTCCGAAAAAAGTCAATGTGGTAGGGTCGACGGAATTTACCGTGAAGCTAATGTCTAACTGCACCGGATCAAAATGGCCTTGAATACCCGTTAAAGGGGTTAACATTGCGTTTTGCTCAGCAGTTGCTGCAGTGTCAAAACTTCCGGTAAACCCACTGTCAGTATTTGGCCCATCCTCATACGATTTAACTAAACCAGAGCTAAGAACCACTCCGCCTTCCGAGGGAATACCATATACGCCAGACTCATTGGTGAAAGTACCAGCTTGCCCAAGACCAGATTGAGACAAAGTCGCCGAATTGATAACAATACTTGAATCAGGAACTAACAAAGATTCGGCTAGCTCCATTGCATCAAAACTTTCGGTAATAACGATAGCAGAGGCCATAGGCGCATAGAGCGTTCCAATCGCTAACGAAACCAGCGAGGCCTGCAAAACTTTTTTGTTCATGACAGCTTCCCTTCCTTAAATAACGAGTGAACTTAAAAGTCTATTTAGTGAGCAAAAAGCACGCCAGCTGAAAACATAAAGATAAGGCAATGATAAATATATAAATAGTTTTTTATAGCAGCTAAGTTTTTGGGTTGATTGTAAATAAAACTGACAGATTCATTTATAATATAATTACACCTTAACTCGTGACCCGGTGGTTAAGGTCAGGTAGCGAAAACGTAGCCCGTTTTTTGCTGAACACCCTAGCTACCAAGCCTTTGCTTGAGTACTATTGCTAGATTAAATAGGCAAAAGGAAGCTCAAGCAGTGAATGATGCTCGTGTTAGTCAATTAAGTGTTTATCCGATTAAATCAACCGCAGGTATTCATCTAAATCATGCCTTTGTTGAAGAGCATGGTTTAGCCTTTGACCGGCGCTTTGTGGTTTGCCAACCGGATGGCAAACAAATTACCGCACGTACTCACCCAAAGCTGGCTCAAGTTCATGCTGCGCTTACCCAAACCGGTTTGCAGCTAAGAGCCGAGAACATGCCAAACTTAGCGATACAATATGCCGAGTTCTATAGTCACTACAAAGAGATAATGATTTGGAAAGATACAGTGCAAGCCCAGCATTGCAGTGAATCTTACGACCAATGGTTTAGTCGCTATTTGGGGGAAAAATGCCATTTAGTATTTTTTGGTGAACATTCATCTCGTTTGGTAAAACAGCGTGAAAGCCAAGTTGCATTTGCCGATGGTTACCCACTGTTACTGCTCTCAGAAGCATCACTCGAAGACTTGAACCTACGCTCTACCACCAAGCACAGCATGGAACAATTTCGCCCTAACTTAGTGGTTAAAAATACTGAAGCCTTTGCCGAAGACGGCTGGAAGCGCTTTAAGATTGGTGAAGTAGAATTTGAAGTGCAAAACCCTTGCTCACGTTGTGTATTTACCACTCTTGACCAGCGCACAGGTGAGTTTGATGCCAACAAAGAACCACTAAGTACTCTAGCTAAGTATCGCCAAGGTGAAGACGGCAATCTTTACTTTGGGCAGAATGTCGTGGCGCTTAACAGCGGCAATATTAGCTTATACGACCCAGTAGAAGTGCTTGAAACTCGCACACCAGAGCGTTACCCAGAAAACGTAAATAAACGAAGCCAAACTTCCCCAGACAAACAGCAGTGGCAACAAGGTGAGGCACTTGAATTACGTTGTTTAGCAGTAAAACAAGAAACTCACGATGTAAAAACCTTTATCTTTGAGGCCCCCGAGCAAACCTTGAGTGAATATTTGCCTGGCCAATATATAGGCTTCGAGTTTGAAGTTGACGGAAAGCCACTGCGCCGCAACTACACGCTTTCTAGCTCCCCTACTCGCCCACAACGCTTAGCCATTACCGTTAAACGGGTGCTTAATGGCCAAGTATCTAACTGGCTTCATGATACCCTCAAGCCAGGCATGAGCTTAAAAGCCCATGCCCCTGATGGCGATTTTCATGTTAAGCAAAGCAGTAACGCCAAATTACTTTTACTCTCCGCCGGTAGCGGCATTACCCCTATGTTGTCGATGATGCGCTATTTAAGTGATTTGAATATCGACCGCGACATCGTGTTTTTGCATAGTGCTCATAGTGAAAATGACCTCATTGCTGAGCAAGAACTAGCGCTACTTAGCCAAAGCTTTAGTCACTGCAGTATCCGCTATACACTCACCCAACAAGCCCCTGAAAACTGGCAAGGCTATCAAGGTCGTCTAAACCGAGGCATGTTGATGGATGTAACTGATTTAGAACAACGCGCTGTGTATGTATGTGGCCCTCAAACCTTTATGCAAAGCGCTAAAGAACAACTGTTAGCCTTAGGTTTACATGAAGACGATTATTACGAAGAGAGCTTTGGTCATCACCCTACCACGAGTTCAGAGACTAAAGCGCTGAATATTTTATTCGACAGTTGGGATACCTACCTTCAAGGCAACAATCAGCAAAACTTATTAGAGCAAGCGGAACAAGCAGGCCTAAACTTACCTTACTCTTGTCGCGGCGGCTTTTGTGGCAGCTGCAAGGTTAAGCTGCAAAGTGGTGAAGTTGAAGTATTAGAAGATAGCGGATTAACCGACGATGAAAAACAACAAGGCTATATTTTGAGTTGTAGCTGCATTCCCAAAGAAGATGTCTGCATTACTCAGGATTAGCAAAAACTAATCATTATTAAACTAACAGGAAGACAATATGAAGTTTCTTCACACCATGGTTCGAGTTAAAGATCTCGACGAGTCCATGCGTTTCTACTGCGATTTACTTGGCATGAGCGAAGTGCGTCGTTACGAAAGCGAACAAGGGCGTTTCTCTCTCATCTATTTGGCTGCCGATGAAGACATTGAGCGAGTAAAAGCCGAAAACGCGCCTTGCTTAGAATTAACTTACAACTGGCCAGATGAAAATGGCCAGCAGGAGAGCTACACCGGAGGTCGTAACTTTGGTCACATTGCGGTGTCGGTAGAAGACATTTACGGCTTGTGCCAAAAACTGCAAGATGCCGGTGTAACCATTAACCGCCCACCAAGAGACGGCCATATGGCATTTATCGTTTCTCCAGATGGGATCTCTGTAGAACTCTTACAACAAGGTGAATCTCTACCTCCACAAGAGCCTTGGGCATCTATGCCAAGCACAGGTTCTTGGTAAGAATTAAGGCCTTAAATAACAGCCTGTAAACTTGGCGATACGGAATAAAAAACTGTATCGCCCTTTAGATTTGACCAAGGAGTCAAATAATTATAGGAAAGCGAGAGTAAAATTTGATAAACTGCTTACAATTGTAAACACATTGTGAAGCCGCATTAATGGATGAAAGCGACAAGATAATCGCCGAACTGCGCGAGCAAAATCGGCATCTACAATCCCAACTCAATGACACTAAAAACCTTCTTAATATTGCCCTAAACGACAGCGGACTTGTGCTTTGGGAGCAGGATATTCCTAGTGGTAGGCTTAGTCTTTACAATTGTGAATACGGAAAAATTTGTGGCATTTCAGCTTCTGAGCAAGAAGCACTCTACGAAAATTGGAAATCTAACCTTCACCCCGAAGATAAAGAACTAGCTATTGATGCTTTTGAATCGATGATTCGTGGGCATAGCAATGAATACAATATTGAATATCGCATGGTGCATCAAGATGGCAGTACTCGCTGGATTAAAGACCGCGGCACCATTCAAGAGTATGATCGCGATAATAACCCCCTTCGAGTGATTGGCACGCATATCGATGTCACGCAACTACGCGTAGATCAACACCGCTTATCTAAGTTGGCTCACCATGACACCTTAACGGGTTTACTAAACCGCCATGCATTTGAAACGGAGTTCAACCGATTTTGCCAAACCATAGATGCCAACGGCGGCACCTTAATGTTTGTCGATCTAGATCAATTCAAGCCAATTAACGACCAGTATGGCCATACTGCGGGCGATCACATACTAAAAGCTTGTGCTAAACGTATCCAAGATAGCTGTCCTGAAAAAGCAAAGGCGGGGCGCATTGGCGGTGATGAGTTTGCCATACTGCTGCCCTTTAGTGATACCGAACAGCTAGAGCAACAGGCTAAAACATTGCTCGATAGTTTCAACCAAACTCATAGTTTTAATCATATTGAAGTTTCGGTGAGCCTAAGCATTGGTATGTGCAGTTTTCACCGTCACAACGAAGAATTTAACCAAATTCTCCATCGCGCAGACCAAGCCATGTACCAAGTTAAACATAATGGCAAAAACAACTACGCACTGTGGAAGGCCCCTACTCCGAAGTAGCTATTTATACCAATCGTACTAAGTAACTGTTCATTCTATCTGGTCAAAATACTCGATAACTGCGTTATTTCTGATCACTTACTTAGAGTGACTGGTATTATTAAAACTACTCAACCAACGCTGAATTTGCAGCTTTCGCAGTGAAAACAAGCCAGCAACCACTACGAAGTAAAGCACCGGTTCTAACCACCCCGACTTTAATGACCACCAAAAGTGAACCAGAACAAGCAAGGTTATAGGATAAACTAAGCCATGTAATTGCAACCAACGACGCCCTAGTTTTTGTTGTAAGGCTTTAAGCGAAGTAATGCTCATTGCTAGCAATACCACAAAGGCAACCATGCCCAACCAAATGTAAGGTCGTTGGATATTCTCCTGCCAAAATAGCTGCCAATCTAAACCTAAATCAATCACCAAGTAAGCCGCTAAATGCAACAGTGCATAAACGAACACATAAAGGCCAATTAAGCGCCGATAAGCTAATAAGCTAGGTAACTTAAACCTACGTGACACAGGCGCTAAACAAAGCGTAATAACTAAAATGTTTAATGCACTGTTCGCTAGGTAATGAATAATAGCCTGAACGGGGTCTCCTCCCCACCAGCCATTAACGACCGCTAAAACACAATAAAACAACGGGCATAATAACAGCAGGTGCAATAGGCCTTTTAGTTGCCAACGATAGCTGGCAAGCGTTTTGTTTATAGCTTTACTCACCTAAGCACCATTAAAAG
This sequence comes from Agarivorans albus, assembly GCF_019670105.1. Taxonomy (NCBI): domain Bacteria; kingdom Pseudomonadati; phylum Pseudomonadota; class Gammaproteobacteria; order Alteromonadales; family Alteromonadaceae; genus Agarivorans; species Agarivorans albus. The sequence goes on from NZ_AP023032.1 coordinate 3,209,492, forward strand.
TAGCGGGTTAAATCCATGTTTTTGTATAAGTGGGCAACCTGCTCACCATAACCATTGAACATTTCGGTATCGATACGCTTGCGTCCCAATAAACCCGCGTCATCAATTCTACGTTCAGACGCTTGGCTCCATCGAGGGTGGTCGACCTTGGGATTTACATTGGCATAAAAGCCATACTCATGGGGTGAAAGGATATTCCAAGTGGTGGGCGGCTCTACATCGGTAAAGCGAATTCGTACTATCGACTTAATGCTCTTAAACCCATACTTCCAAGGCAGAACTAAGCGCAATGGCGCACCGTTTTGCGCAGGTAAGGTTTTGCCATACATGCCCACTGCCATAAAGCTTAAAGGGTTCATCGCTTCATCTAAACGCAAGCCTTCTACATAGGGATAATTGATGCCGCCACCTACAAAACGGCTTTTCTGCCCTGGCATTTGTTCTGGATCGTACAGCGTTTCAAAAGCAACATAACGCGCTGATGACAAAGGTTTAACCTGTTTGAGCAAATCACTCAAAGAAAAGCCAACCCAAGGAATAACCATCGACCAAGCTTCTACACAACGTAACCGGTAAATACGTTGCTCTAGAGCCATTTTAGCCATTACGTCATCTAAATCTAAGGTCAGTGGTTTTTCCACCAAACCATCGATGGTGAAAGACCAAGGGTTAGGATTAAACTGGCGGCTGTTCTTAACGGGGTCATCTTTAGCGGTGCCAAACTCATAAAAATTATTATGACTAATGGCTTTTGCCTCTGGCGTTAAAGCATCGTTATGCAAAGGGGGAATATCGGTTTTATTGAGAGCGCGTCGCACTATTGCTGCAGGCTCTTCGTCGTCACCACCAAACCAAGACGCAGCCTGCCCCGTAGCTGGAAGCAAACTGGCAGCTCCTGCAACGCCAAAGCCTTTGATAATATTGCGGCGCTGCTTAAACAGCGCTTCTGGGGTAACAGCCGACTCGGGCTCTTCCCAATCACGTTTAAATTTCAACCACATAGCATCTCCTTTTTATAACAGACCACACTAGTGCCAAATAAATTTCGTGAAACTCGCCGCTGTTAAACTAATTCAGCTACAGGATTCTATCGGCGCTATCAATGCGTTTTAAGTGCTGGTAATCACCTAATACCGGCGAGCCGGTTAAGTACCGACGCAACATATCCATAGCAACGGCGGTAGACATAATACGTACTACCGAGCGACTTCGATTACTGAGTAATAGCTGCTGACTAATACATTTATCGCCTTCTGCTAAGGTAAAACAAACGGTACCTACCGGTTTTTCCTCACTACCGCCACTTGGACCTGCGATGCCAGTGACCGACAAAGCAATATCTGCCTCGCTATGTTTAAGCGCGCCTAGAGCCATTGCTTGACTGGTTTCAATTGATACTGCGCCGTATTGCTCAATAGTTGCTGTTGGCACCCCAATGCTTTGCTGCTTTGCCTGATTACTGTAAGTAACAAAGCCGCGATCCAAGTAGGCAGAGCTGCCCGCAACCGCAACCAGCTCTGCAGCTAACATCCCGCCAGTGCAAGATTCAGCTAAGGCCAGCTTTTTGCCCTGCGCTATCATCAACTGTTGCAGGTGCAAGGCCCAATTGCCTTGGTCTTCGGTAAATACATGGTCGGCTAACTCGTTGCGAACAACTTGGCTTAATTGCTCATATTCAGGAGCTTCTCGCGGATAAAACAGCTTAACTTCAATACTAGGACGCGCCGAGCGATACCCTAGATGAACACCTTCTGGTAGCGCTAAATCGTTAAAGCGATCACTAAGTGATGACTCAGACAAACCAAAGGTATAAAAGCGCTTAACCTTGGCTTGCGCATTGGGTGCAGCGGCGATTAGCTGCGGAAACCACTGCTCTTTGAGCATTCGCTTAAACTCGCTAGGCACGCCCGGGGTAAAGATAAGTTTTGCCCCAGCATGTTCCACTATAAAGCCACATGCAGTGCCTATAGGGTTATCTACCATTACTGCGCCCTTGGGTAACATGGCTTGCTTGATATTACTCTCAGGCATTTTCGTGTTTTGTGCCACATACCAAGCTTCAAGCTGCTTTAGCCAATCTTGGTTAAGCTCTAGCTCACAAGCGGTTAATCGCGCTGCGGCTTCAGCACTCAAGTCATCGCTGGTTGGGCCCAAGCCACCATTAACTAACACCCAATCACTACGCTCAGCCGCTTGCTGCAGCGCATCAACAATATCATTCATATTATCTGCCACCGTTTGGCGACGACTAAAGCTTAAACCCAGCTCATTTAACTCTTGGCCACACCAAGCAGCATTGGTATCGGCGATATCACCTTGTAACACTTCATCACCGGTACTCAGCATTTCAATTTTCATAGCATTGGGGCCCTTATTGTCCTGCGTAAAACTGTTTAATTGCGGCTATCAGAGTATCTATATCTTGTTTGTTCACATTTAAATGGGTAACAAATCGCATTGGCGTGCCAGCGGTCATCAAAATCCCTTGCTCAGCTAGTGCAGCGGCTAATGCGCTAGACTGCTGCATTAAACACGTGGCATACACAATGTTGGTTTGCACAAGGCTAGGTTCACAACTTAGCTCCTCAATAGTTGCAAGCTGCTCGGCTAGATAAAGAGCATTGCTATGGTCATCGGCTAAACGCTGTACATTGTTCTCCAATACATATTGGCCAGCAGCTGCAATAATACCTGCTTGACGCATCCCGCCACCCAACATTTTTCTTAATCGAGTTGCTCGAGCAATAAGCTCTTCGCTGCCCAGCAATAAAGAGCCAATAGGTGCACCAAGTCCTTTGGATAAACAAATAGTAAAGCTGTCGAAAGGGTCAACAAGTTTTCGTTCATCTTCGCCGCTTTTAACTATTGCATTAAAAATGCGTGCGCCATCCAAATGCAAAGCCAAGTTATTTTGCTCAACAAAAGGACGTAGCGTAGCTAAATAGTCCATTGGCAATACTTTTCCACCAATGGTGTTTTCCAGCGATAACAAACGACTTTTCGCAAAGTGGAAATCATCGGATTTAATAACGGCTTTTACTTTATCTAAATTAAGACTGCCATCGATTTCGTTTTCAATAGGCTGAGGCTGAACACTGCCAAGTACTGCCGCACCGCCTCCTTCGTATTTATAGTTGTGTGCATTTTGCCCACAAATATACTCATCTCCGCGTTGGCAATGGGCCATTATGGCCAGTAAATTGGCCTGAGTACCAGAACTACAAAATAACGCAGCCTGCTTGCCCATGCGCTCAGCAGCGTAGCTTTGCAGGCGATTTACTGTTGGATCATCCCCATAAACATCATCACCTACCAGAGCGGTACTCATTAACTGGCGCATCGCTTGGCTAGGCTGGGTTACAGTATCACTTCTAAAATCGCTCATTATTCTGCCTCTTCGATATTGTCCTGCAACCATGCCATAGGGTCAGGATAGGTAAATTGAAAATTTAGGCTGGCTTTAAGTTTGTTATTGGCAATAACCTTGTTACTTGCTGTTCCATCAACAAAGTTGGGAGCCGCTAAGCCTAACTGCTCTGCTGCTAGTTGGTAGAAAGTTTGCTTAGTGGGATGAAGATCTGCGCTGGCATTAAAGGTCTCTCCCCAACAATCGCGCTTAATGATTTGGCTGATGATCTTAATACAATCACTGCGATGGATAATATTAATTGGGCTACTCGGGCCACTCACCGTTTTACCCGAGAGAAAACGTCCTGGTTTACGTTGCCCGCCCACCAAACCTGAAAAACGCAATATCGAAGCATCAAAATAAGCATCATTGATTAGCTCATCTTCAATCTGCTTTAAAGCTTTGCCGGAGGTTGTCTCTGGTAGCCGTGGGCTGGATTCATCCACCACGCCCTGCATCGGGCCGTATACAGAAGTAGAGGAAACAAACAGCACCTTCTTCAACCCTTGCCGTTTGGCTGCAGCGAGCAAATTTGATATTTGTGCAATATGAAATTCAGCAGTGTTGGTTTTACGCCCAGGTGGAATATTGATGATCAGCAAATCACTATTCAGTAAAGCGTCAATGTTGTCTGAATCAAGCTGCGGGTTTAGTTCTAGGCGGTAAGCTTCTATGCCTGCGGCACTAAGCTCTGCCAGCTCTTCATTGTGTCGCTTAGAGCCAAGCACATGATAGCCTTGCCCTAGCAATGACTTTGCCAACGGCATCCCTAACCAACCACAACCTACAATACTAATTCGCTTAATCACTGCGCTTCCTTCTGTGCCTTAGGTTTGCATAGTATACCTATCTAGCTATGTAGCTGATCACTATTAAAAATAAAAATATGGCTGCGAGCCAATTGGCTATAAAAACGGGAGAGTTCAGCATTAATTGTTTGCATCTTCGAAAAGAGGGAGCATTCAATAACGGCTTTTATGGAAGGGTTGAAAAACCAGCTTCGCCAAAACGCAGGCAAAAAAAACGACCTAATAAATTAGGTCGTAACAGCAAGTTTTTAGAATTGTTGATACCTAGAAAAGGCTAAGTAATTCAAACAACCCTATACAGCGGGAAAGTTTCAATTAAGTCATCTCAAACTCAATCTTCAAATGCGGCTAACAGTTGCACTCGATGTGAAAACGATACCAGAAAACCTTTTCAAGACAAGTCATAAAAAAGGCTGCAAGCAGCCTTAATTATTATTTTTTGAATTGGATCACGATTTATCGCTAGCGGAGTCGCGAACGATCAATTCTGGATGGAATTTTAGATCCATAACATTTGGTCCCATTTCGTCATCTTTCGACTCCAAAATGTCAATCGCCAACTGAGCAGCACGTTTGCCCATGTCTTCAATTGGGTAACGAACCGTGGTTAGTTTAGGGTGAACAAAACGCGCGTAGTGGTTGTCATCGTAACCCACTACAGAGATTTGCCCTGGAATATCATAACCTTTGTCACGCAGTGCTGATAATGCACCTGCCACCATAGAGTCGTTGTAACCCACAATGGCGCTAAACTCTACGCCGCGCTCTAGCAACTTATCAACAGCTTGACTGCCACCCACTTCGTCGGGATAAGCACGCGCAATTAATTGCTCATTAAGCGGACCAGAGCTCTCTTCCATTGCTTGACGATAGCCAGATAAACGCTCTACACCATCAGCAAATGACAAGTCATCCGTGGTGATAAACGCAATATCTTTATGGCCTTTTTCTAACAAGAATGACGTGGCTTTATAACAGCCTTCATGGTTGTCTAAATACACACAACGGTTTTCAAAACCAGGCACCAAACGGTTAATGAAAATAAATGGCGTATCACAATCCGCTACTTCGCGTAACTCTTCATCACTTAATGCCATTGAGTGAACAATTACTGCATCACATTGGCGTTGCAATAAAATATCGATGGCATGGCGTTCTTTTTCTGCACTATGGTGACCAGACATCACAATAGTGTATTTATCAGACTCATCAACAACTTCTTCAATGCCTTTCATCATTTGCACGAAGAATGGACCACCACCTAAATCACCAACAATCAAGCCAATGCAATCTGAGCGTTTGCTCACTAAAGCCTGGGCAAAGCTGTTAGGGCGATAATGCAGCTCTTCCATCGCTCTGAGTACGGCCTCTCGTTTCTCCGGGGCAACCTGGGCAGTATTGTTAATAACACGGGATACTGTCGAAATAGATACATTCGCCAACTGAGAAACGTCTTTAATTGTGGCCAAATTACTTACCCTCTTTTCGTCTGCTAAGCAGAATTAAACCTGAAACTCGAACAAGGCAAAACTATATCAAGCCAAAGCAAAACTTGATAGTGAAACCGTGCTACAGAGTGTAAACTATGATCTTTAGTCAGTTATGCTATTTTCACCCTTTTATGCAAATTTTGTTTGTTGCATCAATTAATTAAGCAAATCAATTATGTCACTCTTAAGTAAAATACGCTGCGCGCTAACCTTAGGCCAAGGGGTGCTGCTTTCCCCACCAGAACCAAAAGGAAATGAAGATCCTTTTGAGCTATTTGGCGATTGGTTTAAACAAGCAGAGAAGTCGGGCATTGTATTGCCTGAATCTATGACCATTTCTTCGGTAGGTCCCGATGGCCGCCCTTCAGCCAGAGTAGTGTTACTCAAAGATTTTAACGAGCAGGGCTTTGTTTTTTATACTAATTATGGCAGTAGAAAAGGCCAAGAGTTAGAAAACCACCCGCTTGCTTGCCTTACTTTTCATTGGAATATCTTACAGCGTCAAGTACGAATAGAAGGCCGCGTGGAACGCGTTAGCCCTAAAGAGTCAGAAGAATACTTTCATAGCCGTGGCCGAGGCAGTCAAATTGGTGCCTGGGCGAGCCATCAAAGCCAAGTTATTGCAAACCGCGAAGTGTTAGAGCAACAAGTAACACAATACAAACAGCAGTTTGCTGACAAAACGGTGCCATTACCCGAGTTTTGGGGTGGTTATCGAGTGATCCCCGACACGATCGAGTTCTGGCAAGGAAAAGCCGACCGCCTACACGATCGCTTTCGCTATACCAGTGATGCCAAAGGCTGGAAGATAGACCGCCTTAGCCCTTAGATTTTCCGTATTGGTAGCCCAGTTCATTTGGCGTAAGAAACGGCGTAAGTTGCTGCTTGCGCCGATATTGGTATACCACCTGATAAGCCAGCACACTTTGTACGTAGTGGCGGGTTTCTTTGAATGGAATAGATTCAACCCATACGTCGGCTGGCACATCGCCACGCTCCTTCAACCAGCGGTTTACCCGGTGTGGCCCAGCGTTGTAGGCTGCAGCGGCAAGAATTCGATTACCTTGATAGCGATTAAGTAAACCATCAAAGTAAGCACTGCCTAAGCGTATATTATCTTCGGGTTCGAACAATTGGCTTCGCGAGCGATAACGGAAACCGATTTTTCGTGCGGTTTCTTTGGCTGTGGCTGGCATTAGCTGCATTAAACCGCGCGCCCCTACCGAGCTTTGAGCCAATGGGTACATGGCACTCTCTTGACGAGCTACCGCATAAAGCAGGCTTGCCTCAACCTGTCGTTTATTAGCAAAGTACTCAAACTCTTTAGCAAAGCTTAGCGGAAAACGCATTTCCAACTGATCCCACTGCTTTGCAACAATAGAGGCTTGAACCGCTAGGTCTTGCCAATCGTTATTAAGTGCTAATACGCCTAAATCCAATTGCCGCAATAAACTTGAGCGGCGCAACAAGGTATCCCACTCGGTTCGGGCAGAGTAATACTCGCCTAAGGCAAGTAGTTCAGTGACTTTAAGCACCACGGGATGTTGGTTAAGCTGCTTCAGAGTATCGTCGCTAGTGATATGACGCTGCTCTCCCAGTTGATAAGGTTGCTGTAAAAACTGCGCAGATAGAAAGCCATGATAGCTTCTTTCTTTAGCCAGCATCTCTAAGGTAGGTTGCGCGCGTTCTTTCTGCCCTAAAGCCACTAATGAACGAGCTTGCCAGTAGGTCCAGCGTTCTTGTTTTTGCTTTGCTTCAGGAAGGCGGGCAATCCACAAGCCAATTTGGTCCCATTGCTGCTCTGCTATAGCTAGGCGAATTCGACGCTCAATTGTCGCTGTATCAGGATTAAGGCGTAACTGCCGATCTGACCATTTCAATAGCTCTGGGCTTTTGTCACTAATCACTTTGCGGATCAGATAGCGCTCAACATTAAGGTATAAGGCGTCTGATTTGGCCAGTACTTTCGACCAACGCTCAATATGCTCAACGGCTGACTCTAAGTCTGAGCGAGCTAGACGCTTAATTGCTAGTAAAGCGACTTCTTGATGGCGGCTAGATTGGTTTAATTTTAACTTACCGGAACTTAACACCGCCATAGGCTTAACATAAGCATCCGCTAATAACTTGGCATCAGCTTTTTTAGAATCAGATAAGGACTTAGCAACATATTTCATTAAACCAGGCTTACTGGCTTGAAAACTCAACAGCATTCGTTGCCAACGTAGTTGGTCGCTAATATTTCCAGCTTTCTGCCAGCTGTCAAATAAGGGGTCACAGGCTTTGGGGCGAGAACGCCCATGTACCCATAGTTTCTCGGCACCTTGCCAAGCTTGACTAGCATCGCCCACTTTAAGTTGAGCGAAATAATGGTGGCACTGCAAATCAATACTATTGGGTAGCTTTGGATAAAACTCCAGGTAACTTTGCCACTGTTTACGCCTCGCTAATTCCAACAAAAAGCGGCGCTGCAGAGCATTGCTTAAGTAAGACTGAGGATTGTCTAAAATAAACTGTTCTACTTGCTGACGCGAAGCGTTACGCAACTGACCACGCAACTGGTAGTACTGCAAGTGGTCCACCAAGGGGTAAGCGCCAAGCTTTTCGATAGACTTTTCTGCCTGCGCCCATTTATCGGCACGTTGCAGTTTTCTTATATCTTTATAAGACTGCTGTTGGGGGCTTAACTCTGCAGCATGAGCCATGCCCAAGCTGCCACACACCAAACAAACCAGTACTCGCCAAAACCGCTTGAGCATTACTAGTGGCGCCCTATTAAAAGAAACTACTGATATTTAGATTAACGCAGCATTGATTAATCGGCGAGTATAATCTTGCTTTGCATCAGAAAAAATTTGCTCGGTTTCGCCCTGCTCAACCAACTGGCCGTGTTGCATCACCATCACCCGATGACACAAGGCGCGAATAACCGCTAAATCGTGGCTAATGAACAGATAGCTAAGGTTATATTTTACTTGAAGTTTTTTAAGTAACTCCAATAACTGCTTTTGTACGGTACTGTCTAAAGCTGAAGTAGGCTCATCTAAAATGAGCACTTCAGGCTTCAATACCAATGCTCGCGCTAATGAGATCCGCTGACGCTGCCCGCCTGAGAATTCGTGTGGATAACGATGCATAGTTTCGGGCTCTAGGCCAACATCTTGCAAAGCTTCAGAAACGCGTTGCTTAAGCTGCTGCTCGTTAAGCGAAAAGTGCAAACTTAAGCCTTCGCCAATAATCTGTAGCACCGACATACGAGGGCTTAAACTGGAGAAGGGATCTTGAAATACAATTTGCATAAAACGACGCAACGGCCGCATCTGTTTTACACCATAGTCATGAATAAACTCACGCTTAAAAGCAATTTCACCTTCGCTATCAATTAGCCTTAGTACCGCTTGGGCCAAGGTACTCTTACCTGAGCCACTTTCACCTACAATCCCCAGTGTTTCACCACGTTTTAGATGAAAGTCGATGCTGTTAACTGCTTTTATATGATCAACCGTACGCTGCAAAAAGCCACGCTTAATCGGAAACCATACTTTTAGCTTACTAGCTTCAAGTAACAGCTCTTGTTTAGCTGCTGGAAGTTGCTCACGCACGGGCTCAGAATCTAACAATACCTTTGTATAAGCATGTTGCGGAGCGGCAAATAGTTGCTGGCAAGCGTTTAACTCTACCAACTCACCGGCCTTCATTACCGCGACTCGGTCGGCATAGTTACGCACAACATTTAAATCGTGAGTAATAAGCAAAATTGCCATGCCTAGCTTTTGTTGTAACTCTTTCAAAAGCTCCAAAATCTGCAATTGAATTGTGACATCCAAGGCTGTGGTCGGCTCGTCGGCAATTAGTAGTTTTGGCTCAGTGGCTAAGGCCATAGCAATCATCACCCGTTGCCTTTGCCCACCAGAAAGCTCATGAGGAAAGCTGTTTAAACGTTTTTCTGGCTCTAAAATGCCCACCAGGTTCAATAACTCTAACACCCTTTCGCGTGCCTGTTGTTTATGCATGCCTCGGTGTACACACAATACTTCGCTTATTTGTTTTTCAACACTATGAAGAGGATTAAGCGAGGTAAGAGGCTCTTGGAATATCATTGCGATTTGGTCGCCACGTAAGGCCTGCAGCAGTTTTTTAGGTTGGTTTAGCACCGACTTCTGCTGCAGCAAAATCTCGCCCTTAACATCGGCTTTATCACCCAGTAAAGACAATACCGACAGCGCAGTCACCGATTTCCCGGAACCACTCTCCCCCACCAAGGCCAAGATCTCACCAGCATAGACATCAAAACTAACTTGCTTTACTACCGGCTCTGGCAAACCAAAACAAACAGATAGCTGTTTTACTTCTAATAACTTGTTCATTGTCAGCTACCTACACTCGTTTTCTAGGGTCGAAAGCATCTCGGGCTGCTTCACCAATAAATACCAACAACACTAAGATAATCGACATGGAAAAGAATGCAGTTATCCCTAACCAAGGCGCTTGCAGATTGTTCTTTCCTTGCGCCACCATTTCACCTAACGAAGGCGAGCCCGGCGGTAAACCAAAGCCGAGATAATCCAAACCAGTTAGCGCGGTAAGCCCACCAATAAAGATAAACGGCATAAAGGTTAACGTAGCAATCATCGCATTGGGCAGTATATGTCGTGCCATTATCGCTCTGTCGCCTACCCCTAAGGCACGAGCCGCTTTTACATACTCTAAATTACGGCCTCGCAAAAACTCGGCACGTACTACATCAACCAAACTCATCCAACTGAATAGCAGCAAAATGCCGAGTAGCCACCAAAAGTTTGGCTGTACCAAACTGGATAAAATAATTAGCAAAAACATTTGCGGCATGCCCGACCAAATCTCAATGAAGCGCTGACCAAACAAATCCACACGTCCGCCAAAGTAGCCTTGCATAGCACCTACCGCTACACCAATCACCGAACTGCTAATCGCCAGAACTAAAGCAAACAATACCGACAAACGAAAACCATATAATAAGCGCGAGAAAACATCTCGGCCTTGGTCATCGGTACCTAACCAGTTAACACCAGTAGGCGGAGAAGGCGATGGCACATTAAGATTGTAATTTATGGTTCCGTAAGAAAAACGCACCGGTGGCCACAGCATCCACCCACCTTGCTCTGTAATCAGGTCTTGAATGTAGGGGTCCGAATAATCAGCCGCTAAATCGAAGTCTCCCCCAAAATCTAGCTCAGTGTATTCACTCACTACCGGCATCATCCATTGCTGCTGGTAGCGAATTAACACGGGTTTATCATTAGCAATAAATTCAGCAAATAAGCTAGTGAAAAACAGCAGAATAAATAGCCAAAAACTCCAGTAGCCACGACGATTAGCTTTAAACTGCAACCAACGACGCTGATTGAGTGGACTGGCTTTAGCGCGCTTCCATTGAGCGACAACTCCCATGCTACTGCCTCCCCTCAAAGTTAATTCGAGGGTCAATCATGGTGTAGGTAATATCACTTATCAGTTTAAGAACTAAACCAATTAACGTTGACATATACAAGGTACCAAACACCACGGGGTAATCACGATTAACCACCGCCTCAAAGCCCAGTAAACCCAAGCCATCGAGAGAGAAAATAACTTCGATCATAAATGAGCCAGTTAAGAAAATACTGATTAAGGTTGCAGGTAAACTCGAGATAACCAGTAACATCGCATTACGAAAAACATGGCCGTAAAGTACCCGATTTTCGGTTAAGCCCTTAGCCCTAGCGGTAAGCACATATTGTTTATTAATCTCATCCAAGAAAGAGTTTTTAGTCAGCATAGTTAAGGTAGCAAAACTACTAATTACCATGGCTGTTACAGGTAGCGTGAGGTGCCAAAAGTAATCACCCACTTTGCCTAGCAAACTTAGTTCGTCCCAGTTACTAGACGTTAAACCACGCAGCGGGAACCAATCCCAATAACTGCCACCAGCAAAAAGCACAATCAGCATAATCGCAAATAAGAAATTGGGAATGGCAAAACCAATGGTAACCGCTGTTGAACTCCATATATCAAAGCGGCTGCCGTGTTGCACCGCTTTGCGGATGCCTAATGGAATGGAGATCCCGTAGACTAATAAAGTGGTCCATAAGCCCAAGGAAATAGACACCGGCATCTTTTCTAGAATTAAATCAACGACAGAGCTGTCACGATAAAAACTGTCACCAAAATCGAAACGAAGGTAGTTGCCTAGCATCTCAAAATAGCGCTCGTGTAAGGGTTTATCAAAACCATACAGTTGCTCTAACTCTTCAACCAGCTCTGGTGGTAAACCTTGTGCTCCGCGATACTGGCTAGAATTCCCGCCATTATTAGATTGAATAATTTCGGTATCTACACCGGAATCAACGCGGCGGGTAGCAGAGGTATCAATGCCCTGTATCTTAGCAATGGCTTGTTCAACCGGCCCACCCGGCGCAGATTGAATAATAATGAAATTAAGAGTCATGATCCCCAGCAAAGTGGGGATCATCAATAATAAACGTCGAAGAATGTAGCTAGTCATTGGGTAACTATTCAACCCACCAGCTATCTAAACCCAGCGCATATTTAGGGTTACGCTCAGGTCGTTTAAGTTTATCCCAATAGGCCACTCGCCAAGCATTTAAGTGCCATTGCGGCACTACGTAATACGACCACAACAATACTCGGTCTAAAGCACGGGTTGCATCAATCAGGGCCTGACGATCCTCGGCAGCAATTACCGCTTCAATCAACGAGTCGATAACCGGGCTATTTACACCAATGATATTGCGAGACCCAGTATGCTCAGCGGCTTTACTTCCCCAAAAATCACGCTGTTCATTACCCGGAGATGACGACTGACCAAAACTGCCGACCACCATATCAAAATCAAAGTTCTGCACCCGATTCACATATTGCGATACATCAACTACGCGCACTTCGGTGCTAATACCAATTTTTTGTAGGTTGCGCGTGTAAGGTAATACGATGCGCTCAAAACTCTTTTGGTATAGCAAAAACTCAATGTGCATTTGCTTGCCATTGGCATCGAGCAACTTGCCTTTGTTTAAACTCCACCCCGCCTCTTTTAGCAGCGCTAGAGCTTCGCGCATTTGCGGCCTAATATTACCGTCACCTCGGGTTTTCTCTAGAGTAAATTCTTTAGTGAATACCTCTTGCGGTAGCTGCTTTTTAAATGGTTCCAACAATGCCAACTCACCACCCTCTGGTAAGCCAGTTGATGCTAACTCTGAAGCAGCAAAATAGCTATTCGTGCGTTTGTACGCCCCGTAAAAAAGTTGCTCATTAGTCCATTCAAAATCAAATAATAAACCAATTGCTTTGCGCACTTCGGTTTGCTTAAACAAATCGCGACGGGTATTAAATACAAAGCCCTGCATGCCTTGAGGATTTTCGTTGCTCAAGGTATCGGTATGTACTTTGCCGCTATCAAACATTGGGCCGGTATATGCGGTAGCCCAGTCTTTAGCACTGGTTTCGATGCGGTAATCAATTCGGCCTGATTTAAAAGCTTCTAGCGCCACTGACGAATCTCGGTAGTACTCATATTTAATCTCAGCAAAGTTATGACGCCCGCGATTAATCGGTAAATCCTTAGCCCAATAATCTTTAACCAACTGATAACTCACCGAACGGCCAGTATCAAACTCACCCAATTTATATGGGCCAGAGCCCAGCGGGATGGTTAAATCGGCTTTAGAAAAGTCATGATTTTGCCAAAAGTGCTTAGGCAAAATTGGCAGTTGACCCAAGATAAGTGGCAACTCGCGATTGGTGCCATCGGCAAAGGTAAAACGCACACTCGATACAGACTCGGCTTTTACCTCTTTAATGCTGCCGTAATAAGCGCGGTAAAATGGCGCGCCTTTTTCTATCAATAAATTAAAGGTGAATACAACATCTTCTGCAGTGACAGGTTTGCCATCATGAAAACGCGCTTCTGGGCGAAGGTTAAAACGAACCCAAGAGCGATCTGCTGGTAAATCAATACTCTCGGCCAGCAAACCGTATTGAGCGAATGCTTCATCATCATTGCTGGTTAATAAGGTATCGTAAATTTGGCCAACACCTGCAGCAGAATTGCCTTTTACGATGAAGGGGTTAAACGTATCGAAGGTGCCTTGTGCTTCATGGGTCACACTGCCCTGCTTGGGCGCATCAACATTAACATAAGGAAGGTGGCTAAAATCTGCGGCTAAGGCAGGTTCACCGTGCATCACTAGGGCGTGGGAGCGAACAAAATCTTCGGCATGAGCTACGTTTAAAACCAAAAGTGCAAAAGCCGATAACAGCCATTTCATGATACGCGGTTCCTTATTGAGTGAGTCGAATCATCGACTTAACTAATATCTAGCTCTAGTTATAACCGACTCGAAAGCAAAAGATAAAGGGCTATTAGCCAAATTTGCTCTGAAAACGCTGAATATATCTCTCCAAGGCTTCTGCAGTAATCGCTTTGCTGGATAAATAACCTTGATAGAAGGTACACCCTTGTTGTTTAAGAAAGGCTAATTGCTGGCGCGTTTCAACGCCTTCAGCGGTAACAGTAAAGCCTAAATGGTTGGCCATCGCCAATACTGCATCAACAATGGCCATGTCTCGGCTATCACGTGGAATATCACGAATAAACGAGCGGTCGATTTTTAGTTCATCCACTGGCAAGCGCTTCAAATAACTTAAAGACGAGTACCCGGCACCAAAGTCATCAATGGAAAAACGCAGCCCCATTTCCTTTAGCTGCTCCATTTTTCGAATAGTGTCTTCTGCATGGCCTAGCACCACCGATTCAGTAATTTCTAAATTAAGCATCGCGCCATCAATGCTGTAACGCGTCATCAGCTCTTCTACTCGGTCAACAAATTCAGGATGATGAAACTGTTTAGCACTAACATTCACTGATAATTCTGGCAACAGTAAACCCTTTTGCTGCCACTGCGCCATGTGTTTACAGCTTTGCTCTAATACCCACATACCAATATCAATGATCAGGTCTGACTCTTCGGCAATGGGAATAAACTCGGTGGGTGAAACCAAACCTTTACCTTCAGGTTGCCAGCGCACTAAGGCCTCTGCGCCGACTAACTCACCAGTAGACACCATGTGCTGCGGCTGGTAATAAAGCAGCAACTCGTCGTTGGCCAAGGCTCCACGTAATGCGTTATGTAGCTTTAAACGTTTATCGGCCTGTTTTTGCATACCATCATCAAAAAAGATAACGGTACGTCGACCGGCTGACTTTGCTTGATACATCGCTGTATCAGCCTGCTTCAATAGGTCTTCAGCGGTTTGCCCCTTACCAGGAAACAAGGTAATGCCTACGCTGGCACCAATATGCAGCGACTGGCCATCAAAGGGATAAGGAGAGGAAATAGTTTGGATTAAGCGTTTACCTACAATATTGGCTTGTTGCTCTGCGTGAGGAGGGCTTTCTCCTAAATCTGCCAGCAGCAAAACAAATTCATCACCACCTAAGCGAGCCAGCACGTCTCCTTCACGAATAAGCTCTTGCAAACGCTTGGCTACCTGCTGCAATACCCAATCGCCTGCTGCATGCCCTAATGAGTCGTTAATGTTTTTAAAATGATCTAAGTCGATAAACAGCAAAGCGCCAATGGCATGCTGCTTTTTAGCACGTGAAAAACAAAGGCTAAGTTCTTCGCGCAGCTTTCGACGATTAGGCAAACCAGTAAGCTCATCAAAATAAGCCAAATGTTGAATTTGCTGTTCTGTGGCTTTGTTTGCCGATATGTCTTGAAGACACACTACGTAATGGGTCAACGAATCTAAATCATTGTGAACAGCAGTGATGGTTTCTTGCTGGGTGTAACGTTGGCCATTTTTGCGCTGCCGTTCTACCTCACCTTTACGCCTAACCGTGCCATCTACTTCTTCAATAAATACTGGGCTTGGATTGCCCAGCACTTCTGTGAGTTCCTGTCCCAATACTTCATGTTGTTGATAACCAGTAATTTGGCTAAACGCCTTATTAACTTTAACGATGCGATAATTTACGTCGGTAATAATAAGCCCTTCATTACTCTCAAAGGCGATCGCCGACAGGCTCAAGGCTTCTCGTTGTTGTTGAACCTCAAATTCGCTACTTAAACGTTCAAAGAATGGGGCTAACAGTTGTTCGAGCAAAGCATGATCAAACTTTGCCTGGCTAAAACTAAAGGCAATATAGCCAATTACCCGCTGTTGCTGAATTATTTGCTGTGCCCAGAAACCTTGTAACGGTTGCTGGATCTCAGGTTGGGTGCTCGCATAATCAGGATGAGCTTGTTGCAGATTATCAATATTTACAACCCGCCTAGCGCGTATTTCAGCCAGCAGGTTAGCTGAGGCAGGGCTTAGCTTCCCACCAATAAACTGGCCTTCTCGCCAATAGCGAATACAAGGAAGGCTAGGGGTTCGAGAATCGAAGTGAGCAATATAGCCTTCGCAAGCACCAACTTGCTGCGCCAATCTGCTAATGAGTTCGTCAAAAAAGCCTTCGCTAGGCTTAGCGGCTAAGGCAAGCGCGAGCTCGGTAAGTGCAGTGGAGGTTTCAGAAGACGACGCGGGGGAATTCACAACGCTGATTGTAGGTTGAATATTGTCCATAGTGGTCAACAGTGAAGCAAGGCATCCTTTGGCTTATGACTAATTAAAAACTAATTGCTAACACCAAGCGCTTGTTATTCACTCCAATGTGCCCAAGTTCGCCATAACATTCAAGCGATTTTCGGTAATTTATAGTACTTTTCGCTAAGCAATCACATTCACAAGCTCAGCCAATTTAACCCTTAAGAAATAGTGAGCTAGATCTGGTTTTTTATTTATGAAAGTCGTATTCTGGAGTTGAAATAATTACTAGATAGTCTTTGGGAGGCTTATGATTATTGATATTACCAGCAAGACAATTTCTATTACCCCAACCATTCGCGAGCACATTGCCGCGCGCTTTAAGAAACTGGAAAAAAACCAAATTCCGCTCATATCACCAAAAGTGATTATCACCACCGACAATAAAAAGGTAAAAGTAGAAGCGAAGATCAATCTGCCAAACGGACAACTGTTTGCCAGCGATGAACATCAAGACCTGAGCGTTGCCATTAACAATTTAGGGCAAAAACTTGAACGCCAGTTACACCGCTTCCAAGATAAGCCTAATGCGCACCGCGCTAGCCGCTCTGGAAAAGATTTCTTACGTTCGCCGAGTGAAGTAGACGACGGCGAGCCTAGCTCCGAGGATGAACAAGCCGCTTAAAGGCTAAATAAAGAGTAATACCAAGCAACTAATCGCTTGGTATTACTTGACTTTCCCCTGATTGCTTTTTAGTCTGACGTCATGAAAATATTCAACACCCGATTTTTGTTTGGTTTCTTTTTTACTCCACCCTTTTAGGGAGGCGGACGGAATTGGTGTAAAAACGAAAACACACAGAATCCATAAAGCCTCCTTCTTAGGAGGCTTTTTTGTTAACAGGGAATACAACAGATGGCAGACTTAGAGCAGATCCGAACAAAAATAACAGCGCTCGACCAATCATTATTAACACTGCTGACTGAGCGTCGCCAACTCAGTGTTGAAGTAGCAAAAAGTAAAATAGAAAACCCCAAAGCGATTCGCGACCAAGAACGTGAACAGTTGCTGCTGGTTAAGCTAATAAATAAAGGCAGAGAGTTAGGCTTAGACGCCCACTATGTAACTCAGCTTTATCACACCATCATCGAAGACTCGGTATTATCGCAACAAGCATTTCTGCAAGGCATTACTAATCCAGATATTCATGCGCAAGCGGTAAGAGTGGCATTTTTAGGTAACAAAGGCTCTTACAGCAACATTGCAACTCATCAATACTTCTCGCGTTATAAAAAGCAAATTGTTGAATTTGGCTGCAGTGCCTTCCAAGACATTGTTGATACCGTGGAATCTGGCCAAGCTGACTACGGCATGTTGCCTATTGAAAACACCAGCTCTGGCAGTATTAATGAAGTATACGATGTATTGCAGCACACCAGTTTGTCGATTGTTGGCGAACTATCAATACCTATTGACCACTGTATTCTGGCTCATCCAAAAGCCAAACTAGAGCAAATAACTACCTTGTATGCTCACCCTCAACCTTATGCTCAGTGCAGCCTTTATTTGCGCACTTTAGCTAATACCCGAGTAGATTTTGTAGATAGCTCTTCCAAAGCTATGGAAGTGGTTGCCGGAGGCGACGACTTAACCGTTGGTGCTATTGGCAGTAAAGTGGGCGGTGAAATGTATGGTTTGCAAGCCTTGAAAACCGATATTGCCAATCAACAACAAAACTACACTCGCTTCATTGTAGTTTCTCGCAAACCGGTGGAAGTTGCTGAGCAAGTGCCAGCGAGAACGACTTTTATTATGTCAACGGCACAGCAAGCAGGTTCGTTGGTAGAAGCGCTGTTGGTATTGCGCGAGCACGATATAAACATGAGCAAACTGGAATCTCGCCCAGTACAAGGCAATCCTTGGGAAGAAATGTTTTATGTGGATGTTTCCGCCAATGTTAAGTCTAGTCAAATGCAATCGGCACTGGCAGAACTAACGCGCCTTACCCGCTATATTAAAGTGCTTGGCTGCTACCCAAGTGAAAATGTTGACCCAACACTTATTCCACTAGAAGCCTTAGCCAACAAAGACAAAAATAAAGGTGGCGAACCAAGCTTAATTAGCACCGTACAAGAAGATGGTGCGCTCTCTAGCCGTTCACACAAAGCCAGTGCTACGGTAGTGCGCGTTGGCGATGTTAAAATTGGTGATGGTGGCTTTGTTACCTTTGCAGGCCCCAGTGCAGTAGAGTCTGAACAACAAATCATAAACTGTGCAGGTGCGGCCAAAGAAAGTGGTGCTGCAGTACTTGCCGCAGGTTGCTTTAAACCACGCAGTTCGCCTTATAGCTTCCAAGGTTTAGGCGAAGAAGGCCTAAGTTATTTAAACGCCGCCGGTAAAAAGTACAAGCTTCCAACTATGACCGAAGTAAGCTCGGTTGATCAGGTTGTTACTTTGGCGGCTAAAGCAGACATACTGCATGTTCGCTCGCGCCACATGAAAAACTTTAACCTGTTAAAAGAACTGGGTAAGTCTACTCGCCCTATTCTTTTAGAGCGCAACAACATGGCCTCTATTGATGAGTGGTTGCATGCCGCGGACTACATTTTGGCACAAGGCAACCAACAGGTGATTTTATGTGAAGCAGGTGTTAGAACGCTTGAAGGCAAGAATAAAATCACCTTGGACTTAGGCGCAATTAGCTTGTTGCGCCAACGAACCCACCTACCGATTGTGGTAAACCCAGGTGAAGCAGTAGACGAACTAAGCGCAGTGGCTCCTATGGCCAAAGCAGCCAAGTTATTAGGTGCCGATGGTATTGTACTTTGTGCTCACCCATCACCAAGTGATGCCAGTGTAGATGCTGATAAATCATTAGATTTTAAACAACTACAACACTTGATGAGCGAACTATACTAATAGCTAGTCAGTAACGACTAGCACCAACAAAAAAGCCCAGCAAATCGCTGGGCTTTTTTACATTAAATAAGTGTTTAGAAACGTCCTGGTCCGCGACCGCCGCCAAATCCGCCCATACCACCTGGAGGCATCATGCCTTTCATTTGGCTCATCATTTTGCGCATGCCGCCTTTACCGGACATTTTCTTCATCATTTTTTGCATTTGAGTGAATTGCTTCAGCAACTTGTTCACATCTTGGATCTGAGTGCCAGAACCAGCAGCTATACGACGCTTGCGTGAGCCTTTAATAATATCGGGGCGTTGGCGCTCGCCCGGCGTCATAGAGTTGATAATCGCTTCCATTTGGTTAGTAAGCTTATCATTCATTTGGTCTTTAACACTATCGGGAACTTGCCCCATGCCAGGCAACTTGTCCATCATGCCCATCATGCCGCCCATGCTTTTCATCTGCACTAATTGCTCACGGAAGTCTTCTAAATCGAAGCCTTTACCTTTTTGAACTTTCTTAGCCAGCTTCTGCGCTTGGTCTTTATCAACTTTGCGCTCTACCTCTTCGATAAGAGAAAGCACATCGCCCATGCCTAAGATACGTGAAGCTATGCGGTCTGGGTGGAAAGGCTCTAGAGCATCGGTTTTCTCACCCACACCCATAAACTTAATTGGCTTACCAGTAATGTGACGAATCGATAAAGCGGCACCGCCACGCGCGTCACCATCGGTTTTAGTTAAAATCACGCCGGTAAGTGGCAGAGCTTCGTTAAAGGCCTGAGCGGTATTTGCCGCATCTTGACCAGTCATCGCATCTACAACAAACAAGGTTTCTACTGGCTCAACCACCTGATGAAGCGCTTTAATTTCGTCCATCATGTCTTCATCAACATGTAAACGACCCGCGGTATCTACAAGTAGTACGTCCGCAAATTGAGTTCTGGCTTCGGCGATAGCACCGTTAACGATATCAACCGGATTTTGCTTTTCGTTACTTGGGAAGAAAATAGCGTCAACTTCTGTTGCTAGAGTCTCTAGCTGTTTAATCGCAGCGGGACGATAGATATCGGCACTCACTACCATTACTTTTTTCTTTTCGCGCTCTTTTAGGTATTTAGCTAACTTAGCAACAGAGGTGGTTTTACCCGCACCTTGCAAACCAGCCATCATTACGACTGCCGGAGGCTGGGCTGCCAAATTAAGACTTTCGTTAGATTCGCCCATGGCTGATTCCAGCTCTTGCTGAACAATCTTAACGAATACTTGACCAGGGCTAAGGCTCTTATTTACTTCTTGGCCTAGGGCACGTTCTTTTACTTTTTTAACAAACTCGCGAACTACGGGTAAGGCAACATCCGCTTCCAACAAGGCCATACGCACTTCGCGCAAGGTATCTTTAATGTTGTCATCGGTCAGTCGGCCGCGGCCGCTGATATTTTTTAACGTTTTCGAGAGTCGATCAGATAAGTTTTCAAACATGCTTTTTCCTGTTGATCATATAGCGAGCACTGTTTAGCCGCCACATTATACCGAAGCGCCGATATTCTAAAAGCTAATTCTAGCCCTGACTGTTTAGGGCGAGTATACTGAACCCAAACAATCATATAGTTAGCTTCAAATCATGAATGTATTGGTACTTCCTACCACCGTTTTTTATCTGTTAGCCGCTTACGTATGTATAAGTGGTTTGCTGAATAAACAAAGCGGAGCCAACATATGGCTATGGCTCAGCGCTGGCTGCGCAATGCTACTGCATGGCATTTGGGAAGTAGAGCATTTATTTTTGGCGCAAGGCCAAGATTTAAGCATCTTTAATGTAGCGGGTTTAGTCAGCTTGCTGATTGCTCTCACCGTTACCGCTTTAGTTAAACCATTCAAACTATGGTTTATTTTGCCAGTGGTATACCTATTTTCCATTGTGAGCATGTTATTAGCGGTAATGATCCCAAGTGACTACATCATTCATCTGGAGTTAAAACCGCAAGTGCTGATCCACATCAGCGTTGCCTTAGCCGCCTTTACCGTACTAATGATTGCAAGCTTGTATGCCTTGCAGATGGCTTACTTAGATTGGACTTTAAAACGCCACAAGCCTGGGGCAATTCACCCAGCAATGCCCTCTTTAATGAGCATTGAGAAACAGTTATTCACCTTGATTCGGGTTGGGCTCATCCTGCTTAGCGTGTCGTTATTGAGCGGCTTTGTATTTTTAACCGACTTTTTTGCCAATGGCCGTGGCCATAAAGCAATCTTCAGCTTAATCGCTTGGTTTATCTACGCCAGCCTTCTTTGGGGACACCACTACCGAGGCTGGCGTGGGAAAATGGTCGTGATCATGACGGTAATTGGTTCAATCTTGCTTAGTTTGGCCTATTTTGGCTCACGCTTTGTTAAGGAAATCATCCTCAACTAAAATGAGACCTTGACAGCCCTTTGGGGCTGCATATAAATTAGCCCTGTTATATTAATCAAGGACTCTCCTGTTTGGACGACATATCTACGAGTAGCTTACTGCTACTTCTCGTGTTCCTCATAATTTGCTCTGCTTTCTTTTCTAGCTCCGAAACTGGCATGATGTCGCTTAACCGCTACCGCCTGCGGCATTTAGTTAATACTAAACATAAAGCAGCTAGCCGAGTAGACAAGCTTCTGGATCGCCCTGACCGATTAATTGGATTAATCTTAATTGGCAATAATCTCGTTAATATTTTTGCCTCGGCCATCGCCACCATTATTGGATTGCGACTGTTCGGCGATGTAGGGGTAGCTATCGCTACGCTTGCACTTACTTTTGTCATTTTGATTTTTGCTGAAGTAACGCCCAAAACCATGGCTGCACTTTATCCGGAAAAGATTGCCTTCCCCGCTTCAATATTGCTACGCCCATTAATGAAATTATTGTTCCCATTTATTTGGGCTACCAATGGCGTCACTAATGGTCTATTGCGTTTATTAGGGGTAAACCCCACAAACAAAGATGATGAAGCGCTAAATCCTGAAGAACTGCGTACCGTAGTTGACCAAGCGGGCACACTTATCCCTAAGCGTCACCAAGACATGCTACTAAGCATTTTGGACCTAGAGAAAGTGACGGTTGACGACATCATGATCCCGCGCAACGAAATTGCCGCCATCGATATTAACGATGATTGGGACAGCATTCTTCGCCAGCTCACTCAAAGCACTCACACCAAAATTTTGTTATTTCGCGACACCATTGATGATTCGGTAGGCTTTGTCCACTCACGTGATTCGCTGCGACTATTGTCTCGAGAGCAGTTTGATAAAACCTCGATGCTGCGTGCCGCCAAAGAAATTTACTTCATCCCCGAGGGCACCCCGTTAAATGTGCAGCTATTGAAGTTTCAGCGCCGTAAAGAGCGTATTGGACTTATCGTGGATGAATACGGCGACATTCAAGGCTTAGTCACGTTAGAGGATATTCTAGAGGAAATTGTTGGTGACTTTACCACTAGCATTGCCCCCGACCCTAGTGATGAAATCCATCCACAAATTGATGGCAGCTATTTGATCGACGGCGCTGTAAATATTCGAGACTTGAATAAAGAAATGAGCTGGAGTTTACCCATCGATGGCCCTAAAACGCTAAATGGCTTGATTGTGGAACACTTAGAAGACATTCCCGAAGCTAACTTATGTTTACGTTTAGCCGGTTACCCCATCGAAATAGTCGAGATAGAAAACAACACTGTAAGCTTGGCCCGAGTCATTCCAGCGTTTTACAGCAAGCCTAAGAAGTAAACGCCCCCATTAAAAA
Source organism: Agarivorans albus (assembly GCF_019670105.1). Lineage (NCBI taxonomy): Bacteria > Pseudomonadati > Pseudomonadota > Gammaproteobacteria > Alteromonadales > Alteromonadaceae > Agarivorans > Agarivorans albus. Next base: position 3,232,454 of record NZ_AP023032.1, read on the forward strand.
TACAAAAAAGCCAGCTAAGTGCTGGCTTCTTTAGTAGCGAAATACGGCTTAAAGCTTACCAAGAATCTCGTCAGATAATCCCAGTTCATCATTTTTGTTTACGCTAATACCACGTTCAATGATGCTAGTAGCAATGCTCTTAGCTTCGTCTAAAGAGTGCATAGCATAAGTACCACATTGGTATTCATTGAGCTCGGGAATGTCATTTTGATTAGCTACAGCGAGTACATCATGCATAGAGGCTAACCAAGCGTCGGCAACTTGTTGCTCGTTAGGGCTACCAATTAAGCTCATGTAAAAGCCAGTGCGGCAACCCATTGGCGAAATATCGATGATTTCTACGTCAGCAGAATTTAAATGCTCACGCATAAAGCCGGCATAAAGGTGCTCTAAGGTATGAATACCTTTCTCAGACAAAATCTCCTCGTTAGGCACGCAGTAACGTAAATCAAATACTGTAATAGTGTCTTTGCTAGGCGTAGACATGGTTTTGGCTACGCGAACCGCTGGGGCATGCATGCGGGTGTGGTCTACGGTAAAACTATCTAATAAAGGCATGATTTTCTCTCTTCATATCTCAGCCTAGCTGAGACTCATTATTTGGGTGTATTTAAGCAAAGAATAGTCGCCATAGCCAGCTACTATCTAGATCGTCTTTACACTTATTATACTGGGCAGCATAGCGTTTCGATCGCTGGTCTACTGTACCCGCTACCTTCACCAACCATTGTTTCTGGTGATAAGTACCACGTTTATAACCGCCCCAGCCTTCGTGATAGTTTAAATACTGATTGCGCGCATCCCACTTCGATACCCCGTTTATTTTATGGGTTTTGTTGGTAAACCAGCCCATAAAGTCGATAGCATCGTCGAAGTTAGTTCGTGACGACCAAGAGTTGCCAGTTTCACGCACGTAGTCATCCCAGGTCATGGTTTTAGCTTGGCTATAGCCATAAGCGCTACTAGCACGGCCTACAGGAATAAACCCAAACCAATATTGCATTGGGGGGCGAGCATTATGCTTGAAGCTGGATTCTTGATACATCATTGCCATGGGAACATGCACTGGCGTGCCCCATTTCTTGTTCATCTTCTTCGCTGATTTATACCAATCGCGCTTTTCTTCAAAAATGCTACATAGGTTCTCAGGATCTTTGGGCGGCGCACTGCTGCATCCCGCCAATACACCTAAACCCAAAACTACCATGGCTACTTTAGCCCACTGAACAAGCGATACATCCCTACTTATTGGCATTCTCAAAATACTTCGTTAAAAAGTGATCAAAATCGAGGTCATCACTAGCTTCTATTGCTTGTTGCTCAGCAAAGCTTTGTTCAGCCATCGCGCTAAAGTCTTGATCTTGCCAGTTATTAGGCTTATGACCAAGCATCTCTTCGCGATATTGTGCAGCCCATTGCAAGCCCAAGCTGCTGTTGTCTACCGATTGTGATTTTAACAAACGTAGAAAACGTGAAGAGTATGTATTGTCATTGGCAATGTCGGCTATCGCTTGCTCTAGCGATACACTAAAGTCTGGCTCAGCACGCTGAGTATCAAGCAGTTGCGCGGCCTGTTGCATCTTAGCTAGCAAACTTTCGATATGTGCTGGCAAGCTTTGTTCTTCACCGGCAATGGTGAGTGACAGTTCAGGGTTACGCCCTTCAATAGCCACCGCATTAAAGTTGTCACGACAAGCTTGCAACTCCTCTTTGCACATTTCAGGTGAGTCCATCAAAACGCAAGCCAGCAACAAACTATCTATCACTCGCACCTGTGCCTCGGTTACACCTACAGCATCAAAGGGGTTAACATCTAGGGCTCTAATTTCGATGTATTCAATACCATCTTCAGCTAGAGCTTGAGAAGGAGTTTGACCAGACTTAGCAACACGCTTGGCGCGAATAGGCGCATACAACTCATTTTCTATCTGCAGAATGTTGGCGTTTAGCTGACGATATTCACCATCAACCTTCACCCCAATCTTGGCAAACTCTTCAGAATGAGAACTTACCGCTTTACGAACGCTTTGTACGTACTCACTAACGCTGTTGTAGTTAATATCTAGTTCATGTTGGGCCGAACTGGTGTAACCCAAGTCACTCAAACGCAATGAAGTGGCGTAAGGTAAATAAAGTGTACCTTTAGCCATTTTTTCAAAAGCGAGTTGGCTCTCGCCTGCGTTCATGAATGAACCACATAGCGCCGGTGAGGCACCATAAAGATAAGCCACCATCCAACCATAGCGGTAAAAATTACGAATTAAAGCCATGTAACGTTGCGAGATGTACTCAGAAAGCGGCTGTTGGTCGCCATCAACTTTTTGTAGTTGCTGCCAAAAGCTTTGCGGCAAAGAGAAGTTATAGTGCACACCAGAGATCACCTGCATAGCGCTGCCATAACGATGACGTAGCCCCTGGCGATAAGCATGTTTCATCTTACCAATGTTTGATTGGCCGTAATCCGCTAACACAATGTCTTGCTCGTCACCAATGTAACAAGGCATGCTTAAAGGCCACAAACGCTGTCCATCAAGCTGCTTTAGTGTTTCATGGTGAATATCGGTGAGTCGAGACAGCACCTGTTCTACGCTGTCTGAAACCGGAGTGATAAACTCCAACAAGGTTTCTGCGTAATCGGTGGTAATCAGAGGATGAGTAAGCGCTGAGCCTAATGCTTTAGGATGACCATTAGGTGCTAACTTTCCCTGTTCGCAAATGCGTAAAGCTTCACGTTCAATACCGCGTTTAATGCCAAGCACTCCGGTATCTGCCATTGCTGCGCTCAATTGCGTCAGCCGAGTAGTAAACTGTTGAGTCAAGTTGAACTCACTATCTTGTTAAAACGCGTAATGTGGCAAAGCATAGCGAGATCGCCCATGTTTTGCCACCACTGTGCGTTGCTACGTTACAATGCAAGTTCTTGAACTGGCATACCTATTTTCTTTAGCTCTGGTAGAAGCAGCTGTTTATCACCCACTACTACCACTATCATTTCTTCTGGTGAGAAGTACTTCGCAGCCAGTTGCTGTAATTCAGCTTGGCTAATATTGGCGGTAATTTGATTCTGAGTGGCGACAAATTCTGGCCCCAAATCAAAGGCCAACATTTGCATCAAAAATGAGGCTTTCTGCGATGGTGTTGCGTAGGCTAAGGCCTCTTGCTGAGAGACTGCACTGCGCATGTATGAGAGTTCTTCATCGCTTGGTCCACTTTTTGAGTAAGCTTCTAGCTCGGCCAACAACTCTTGAATGGCCGATGCGGTGGCATCTTGTCGCACATCGGTTGAGATAACAAAGCTACCGCTATCTTTAAAACCGCCAAATCCACTACTTACGCCATAGGTATAACCTTTGTCTTCACGTAAGTTCATGTTAATTCGACTATTAAAGTTGCCGCCAAAATTAAAGTTCATCAAGTTAGCTTTAAAGTACTCACCGGTAGCATCGTAAGGCATCGCTAAACGGCCAATCCGAATCACCGACTGCACCGCACCCGGCTTATCGAGCAGGTAAATGGTGTTGTTGTCCGCAGAAGGTTTCGCCGTTAAATGAGCGGCCTTACTCGCCTCGCCTTGCCATTTTTGTTGTAAAGGCTGCAATGCCTGTTCAATCTGTGCTTGCTTGAGGTTGCTCACAGCAACCAGCTGGCTGCCGTTTGGTTGGTAATGCTGTTGCCAAAACTGCTTCACATCTTCTAAGGTGAGCGCAGCTACGCTGTCGCGGCTTCCCCAGCTAGAGGTTGCTAGGCGGCTGCCTTCCCCAAAGAACAAGCTTTGACTGGCAATACTGGCTAGCCAATTTGGCTGATTAAATTTCTGCTCAATACTTTGCAGGTGGCGGGCTTTTTCACGCTCGAACTCGGCACTATTAAACGCGGGGGTTAATAAGCGCTGCTGCAAAATATCCAGAACCTGAGGCAAGTTCTCGGTTAACGAAGACAGACTAATATTTTGGCTGTATAACCCGCCACTAAAATTAACTGACGCGCCCAGCTCTGTAAGTTGATCTGATATCTCAGCGGCAGTGGTTTGCTGGGTGCTTTGCATTAACATCTGCGCAGTGAGCTTAGCCAAACCTTCTTTGCCTTTGGGCTCTGAAATACTGCCGCCGGGTAATCTGAACTGCAGGGTAACTGTAGGAGTTGGCTGCTCTGAGGTGCCTAATACCTGCAAGCCATTGGTTAACTCTGCATGCCATAATTCCGGTAACTTAACAGCCACAGCAGGGCCAGAAGGCGGCTCTATACTGCGGTCAAAGTTATCTTTCACTTCGCGCAGTGCTAGCTCACTGTCATCAATGTGCTGCTGCTCGGGCAGAGTGCGCGGAGCGGGTGTAAAGTTGTCTTTGCCAGCGATTAATTGAGTTTGCCCTCGTGGTACCACACTCATCACCACCCTCGGCTTACCTATGATGTAATGCTGATAAGCCTCTTGAACCTGTTGATCGTTTACATTTTGAAACTGTTGCAGTACTTCACTGATATATAAAGGCTGTTCAAAGAAGGTTTCGCCAAAGGCAAGCTGAGTGACCACATCAGAGACACTTTCTAAGCTATAAATAGTTGAAGCTTTAAGCGATGAGCGAACGCGTTGTAAATCTTCTGCGCTTACTCCGCGCTCTGCAAAATCGTTAATGGCTTGGTCAACATCTTGCTCCAGCTGGGCCAAAGTTAAGCCAGCTTTCGGATTAGCACGCACATAAATCGACAATGTACAGGCCATTTCGCGGCAATAATGCGAGCTGCCCGCAGACAAGGCTTTACCTGATTCAACCAATGATTGATGCAGCAGTGAGCTTTTGCCCCCACCTAAAATCTCAGAAAACATGTCTAAGGCGACTTCGTCTTCAGCACCGGCATACACCGTGGGATAGCTGATATAGAGCAAAGGGATATGGATACGATCTTCTAAAGAAATATAGCGAGTTTCACTAAGCTTGGCTGGGCTTGGAGTAATTTGGGGAATTTCGGGGCCACTGGGGATACCACCAAAATATTTGTTTATCCACTCTAAGGTTTGTAGCTCATCAATATCACCACCAATGCTTAACACCGCATTATTTGGCCCATACCAACGAAGGAAAAATGCCTTTAAGTCATTTACATCTACCCGATTTAAATCTTCTATATAGCCGATAGGTTGCCACGAGTATGGATGTTCTCGGGGATAAAGCGCTTCGTCTACCCGCTCTGATAATAAACCGTAAGGAGCATTGTCGACTCGCTGTGCACGTTCATTTTTTACGGTATCGCGCTGGATTTCGAATTTCTTCTGGCTTACCGCTTCGAGCAAAAAGCCCATTCGATCGGCCTCTAACCACAGTACTTTTTCAAGCTGATTAGCTGGAACAGTTTGGTAGTAATTGGTGCGATCTTTTGTAGTAGAACCATTCATGGTTCCGCCCGCTTCGTTAATAATGCGAAAGTGCTCTTGGTCTCCAACATGCTTAGAGCCCTGGAACATCATATGTTCAAAGAAGTGGGCAAAGCCGGATTTACCCGGCTCTTCGCGATTAGAGCCAACATGATAAGTAATATCTACATGGGCTAAAGGCGCATTATCATCTTGGTAGAGCAATACCGTTAGGCCATTAGTTAAGCGATACTTTTTGTAAGCTATCTGGATGTCGCTATTATTGGCCTGTGAGGTTTCGACTAACTCCACCCCTTTGGGTAGCTCAACTGAAGAGTTAGGGTCTATCTGAGTACAAGCAGCTAACCACAGAATGCTAAGCACACTTAACCATCTAAGCACTATATTGACCTCTCTAATCATTTATTAAATATTCACAACTGCGTTGCCTAATGCCAACAGCAAAGCGTAACGAATCGCTTTGCCAATAAGCATGGCAATAGTGCTTTGCCAAACCGGTAGCTTAGCCGCGCCCGCAACAAAACAAAGCGCATCGCCAATTACTGGAGCCCAGCTCATGAGTAAACTCCAAGCACCGTATTTGACCAAACAAGGCTTAGCCTTGGCTTGTTGGTTCAAGTTAGGTAACCAACTAAAATGCCTATTACCAAAGTAAAAAGCGCCCCAGCCCATAGCAAAGGTGACCAAGCCACCTAGGGTATTGCCTAAGGTAGCTACCACTAACAAGCTGAGCCATTGTTCAGGAACTTGGCTAGCTAAACCCAACAACACAACTTCTGAGCTACCGGGTAACAAGGTAGCCGATACAAAGGCGCTAAAAAATAAAACAACTAACAATAGAACCGCCTAATCAACAAAATAATTCGCTGGCCACAAGTTTCTTACATCAACCACCGCCATCCCGGCGGCTTTAGCAGCCTCTATGCCGGCATCAGCGTCTTCAAATACCAAACATGCTTGCGGTTCTACCTGCATCAATTCTGCACACTTTAAGAAGGTGTCAGGAGCAGGTTTATGGGCATCTACGAGATCAGCACCAACAATCGCCTGTAACTTATCAGCTATACCTAATTTACTAAGTATCATCTCGGCTTGCTGCTGGCTTGCACCTGTCCCTACCGCCATCAGCTTTTCACCTAAAAAATGCTCATACACTTTAATTAAGGGCGTTGGCAGTATTTCACTATTCACTAGTTGGTGATAACACTGCTCTTTAGCATCCACCACTTTGTTAACATCTATCCCTTTTATATGGGCATCGGCAAGCAAGTTTTCAACTGTTTGTAAGGTTGGCATACCGCTCATGGCCAGCATTTGCTCAGAGGTAAAAGGAATAGAAAACTGATTGAGAGCAGACTGCCACGCGTTTTGATGATGTTGCATGGAGTCAATCAAAGTTCCATCCATGTCAAAAATGAAAGCGGCATAGTTTTGGTAATCTTGGAAGTTCATAATCTACTCTGTATGCGGTCGGACTGAACAGCAGCCGATGTAGCCTGCATCATACCAATTAGCGGCGATTTAACTAGAATATTTTATTAAGCGCGGTAACACGGGAAACCAGCAATGAAAGTTAATTGAGTGAAAACGAGTAATCTGTGTGAAGCGTAGCGAAGTTAATGATTAGCTTATACCAATCGTACTAAGTAGCTGTTCATTCTATCTGGTTAAAATGTTCGATAACTACGTTAGGATTTTTGATTGTAGAATAACTACTTATCGAACAATCCTGCCTTATTCTCGAGTATTTTTCCTGCGTTATTTCTGATCACTTACTTAGTGTGATTGGTATTACTTCAATTTATAAGTAATGAAGGTAAACTAAAAGTTCTTCAATTACTTAAGTGACCCAGTAGGTACAATTATGGTGCGATTTTTCTTGTTGCCCTTGTTATTAACCATTTTATGGACACTGTTTCTATTCCACTACGGCTTAAGCTTTAAACAAGGTTTAAAAGGCTACTATTGGATTATTGGAATTAGCAGCGCATTGATCGGCTTTTTCTCATTAATGATTTGGCTAACCCATTAGCTAGACATAAAAAAAGCTTGCCGAGGCAAGCTTTTTATTTAGCGCTTGTGTATTAACCAACTAAAGACAGCAATACACCCGCAGCTACAGCACTACCTAGTACCCCAGCAACGTTTGGCCCCATTGCATGCATCAACAAGAAGTTATGTGGGTTTGACTCCAAACCCACCTTGTTTACTACACGTGCAGCCATTGGCACCGCTGATACACCAGCAGCACCAATTAGTGGGTTAATTTTACCGCCACTTAAACGGCTCATTAGCTTAGCCATTAATACGCCTGAGGCAGTACCAATACCAAATGCCACTGCACCTAAGCCAAGAATACCTAAGGTTTCTACGGTTAAGAATTTATCTGCAGATAACTTAGAACCTACCGCTAAACCTAAGAAAATGGTTACTACGTTGATTAGCTCGTTTTGCGCAGTTTTGCTTAAGCGGTCAACTACGCCACTTTCACGCATTAGGTTACCTAAACAGAACATACCTACTAAAGGCGTTGCTGCTGGCAAGAACAAAATGGTTAAGCCAAGTACTGCGATAGGGAAAACAATCTTTTCTCGCACGCTTACTGGACGCAATTGCTCCATTTGAATTTCGCGCTCTTCTTTAGAAGTTAAGGCCTTCATAATTGGCGGCTGAATAATTGGAACCAACGCCATGTATGAATAAGCGGCTACCGCAATCGCACCTAATAAATCGGGTGCAAGTTTAGAGGCAAGGAAGATAGCCGTCGGACCATCAGCACCGCCAATAATGGCGATCGCAGAAGCATCAGCCAGCGTGAAATCAAAACCTGGGATCATGTTTAATAAAATTGCGCCAAATAGCGTTGCAAAAATACCAAACTGAGCCGCAGCGCCTAGCAATAACATCCTTGGGTTTGCGATAAGCGCACCAAAGTCAGTTAATGCACCCACTCCCATAAAGATAAGTAGCGGGAACACGCCAGTTTCAATTCCTACATGGTAAACGTAGTAAAGCAAACCACCTTCATCGTTGAACCCGGCGTTTGGAATATTGGCCAGCACCGCACCAAAACCAATGGGTAACAATAATAAAGGCTCAAATTTACGCACAATTGCCAAATACAACAGTAGTAAACCTACTGCCATCATTACTAATTGTGCAGGTTCGAAGTTAGCTAGGCCGGTTTCCAGCCATAGCTTAGTAATTCCTTCCACGTTCTCGCTCCCTTACGCGATGCTAAGTAGGACTTCACCCACTGCAACCGCATCACCTTCTCTAACTAATACCTCGTCAACAACCCCGGTTTTAGCGGAACGGATTTCGGTTTCCATTTTCATTGCTTCCATAATCAGCAATACATCGCCCTCTTGCACATTGGCACCAGGCTTAGCGAGAACTTTAAAAATGTTACCCGCTAAAGGAGCTGGTAGCGCTTCGCCTTTGCCACTGGCAGCTGGTGCTGCTGGAGTGGCCGCAGCTGGCGCTGAGCTGGCTACTGGTGTTACGCCATCAATAGAACCCTCTGGGCCTACATCTACGGTGTACAGCTGACCGTCTACTCGCACCGAGTAAGTTTCTACTGCGCCAGGTTTAGCAGGAGCCGCTACTTTAACGTCATCAGCGCTGGGTACTGGCTCAAAGGCATCTGGGTTGCCACGATTCTCTAGGAACTTAAGGCCAATTTGTGGGAACAATGCGTAGGTTAAGGCATCGTCAATTTTGTCTTCAGCTAGAGCAAAGCCTTTTTCTTTGGCTAGTTGCTCAACTTCTGTTTCAAGACGCTCCATCTCTGCTTGCAGCAAATCAGCAGGGCGACAGGTAATGGCTTCTGCGCCATCAAGAACACGCGCTTGTAACTCCGCATTCAGCTCACCAGGCGCTTTACCGTATTGACCACTTAAGATACCTGCAGTTTCTTTGGTAATCGTTTTGTAACGCTCACCAGTTAAAACGTTAAGCACTGCTTGACTACCTACAATTTGCGAAGTAGGTGTTACTAGTGGAATGTAACCTAAATCTTTACGTACTTTAGGTATCTCTAGCAATACTTCATCAAGTTTATCTGCAGCGCCTTGCTCTTTAAGCTGACCTTCCATGTTGGTTAACATGCCACCAGGTACTTGCGCGATAAGAATGCGTGAATCAACACCTTTAAGGCTGCCTTCGAACTTAGCGTACTTTTTACGTACTTCACGGAAGTAAGCGGCAATAGATTCCAGTTTAGTTAGGTCTAAGCCAGTATCGCGCTCAGTACCTTCTAGCATCGCTACAATGGTCTCTGTTGGGCTGTGACCATAAGTACAGCTCATTGAAGAGATGGCGGTATCAATGATGTCTACGCCTGCTTCAATGGCCTTTATGTGGGTTGGTAAGCTTAAACCGGTAGTTGCATGACAGTGCAGCGCAATTTCCACATCTGTTTCAGCTTTAAGACGCTTAATCAAGGTTTCAGCTTCATACGGCTTTAATAAGCCTGACATATCCTTAATTGCAATTGAGTGACAACCAATGTCTTCTAAACGCTTAGCTAAGTCTACCCAGTTATCCGTGGTGTGAATTGGGCTAGTAGTGTAAGAAATAGTACCTTGAGCGTGTGCGCCGCAATCAAGAGCAGCTTTTACCGCCGTTTGGAAGTTTCGTGGATCGTTCATCGCATCGAAGATACGGAATACGTCCATACCGTTTTTAACCGCTCGCTCAACAAAGCGTTCAACTACGTCATCGGCGTAGTGACGGTAGCCGAGTAGATTCTGGCCACGCAACAGCATTTGCTGTTTAGTATTAGGCATGGCTTTTTTCAGCTCACGCAAACGCTCCCATGGATCTTCACCAAGGTAACGAATACAAGCGTCAAAGGTTGCGCCGCCCCATGTTTCTAAAGACCAATAACCAATTTGGTCGAGTTGCTCAGCAATAGGCAACATATCTTCAATACGAAGACGGGTTGCTAATAATGATTGATGCGCGTCGCGCAATACAACATCGGTTAATGCAAGTGGTTTAGACATTGCGTTAAATCCTCTTTTAGTTATTGGGCCTTCCGGTACTGTTGAACAGCTGCTGATATAGCGGCTACTACAGTGGCGTTATTGGCAGGTTGGGGAGTTGGAGACGAGGTTTGCGTTGGTTCCGCTACTTCAGCTAGCGGTGGCGCTAGCTTAGCTAAGCCATTTACCGCAACAATAAGTAGCGATAAAAAAGCGAATACGGCGATCATCCCGACCCCCATTAACGTTGCTGCTTCCACTAACAGCTCAGTCAAATCCATCATATTATTAATCCACATCCTTTGAGATTGGCGTAAGAATTACATGCTAAACAACAAAAATCAAACTTGATTTTTGAATAATTATTCAAAACCTTGGTATTGTTAACTTTATTTTGCCAATGACAAAATTCGCAATTATACGCCACATCGCTCATTACACAGCTTAAACCGCCAAACGATAACATTTGGTTAACAACTGATTTACAGCTGTACGACAGCATAATTCATTAACTAATCTAGCAGCTTAGCTACCTCAAAAGTAGTAATGTCGATCACAAGAGATGCAATTTTAAGATGAATAAGAGGTGAATAGTGATCTAGGGCGTGAAAGAGAATAAATAGAAGAGAGAAAATGGCGCGCGTGGAAGGATTCGAACCTCCGACCGCCTGGTTCGTAGCCAGGTACTCTATCCAGCTGAGCTACACGCGCGTGGGTTATGAAACAAAGCCTAGAAGAGAATGGGCAATGCATCAAATAAAAACAGAAAATGGCGCGCGTGGAAGGATTCGAACCTCCGACCGCCTGGTTCGTAGCCAGGTACTCTATCCAGCTGAGCTACACGCGCGTTGAAATCGATGGCGGTGAGGGAGGGATTCGAACCCTCGATAGGGCTACAAACCCTATACTCCCTTAGCAGGGGAGCGCCTTCGGCCACTCGGCCACCTCACCTCGATTTCCTTCAGCAAGCTCGCCCAAGGGCAAACTCATGAAGAATGGCGCGCGTGGAAGGATTCGAACCTCCGACCGCCTGGTTCGTAGCCAGGTACTCTATCCAGCTGAGCTACACGCGCGCAGAAAACACTTTGTAAACAAGAACGACAAGTCATTCTTTTAAAATATGGCGCGCGTGGAAGGATTCGAACCTCCGACCGCCTGGTTCGTAGCCAGGTACTCTATCCAGCTGAGCTACACGCGCACAGGTAACACTTCAATAAAAAAAGCTCACATAACTATGAGCTTTTTAAATAATGGCGCGCGTGGAAGGATTCGAACCTCCGACCGCCTGGTTCGTAGCCAGGTACTCTATCCAGCTGAGCTACACGCGCGCAGAAAACGCTTTGTAATAAGAATGACGAATCATTCTTTTAAAATATGGCGCGCGTGGAAGGATTCGAACCTCCGACCGCCTGGTTCGTAGCCAGGTACTCTATCCAGCTGAGCTACACGCGCGTTGAAATCGATGGCGGTGAGGGAGGGATTCGAACCCTCGATAGGGCTACAAACCCTATACTCCCTTAGCAGGGGAGCGCCTTCGGCCACTCGGCCACCTCACCGCGATTTCGGATGCAGATATTACTGCTTCCAAAAATATAGTCAAACCTTTTTTGTCACTTTTCTTTTGTTCGTTCAGCTTTCGAACAGTTGGCTATGTATTTGTTTAGCAACTGACTACAAAGCAAACGTTCTGGCAATTGAGAGGTGAATTTGTGGCCACTGCTCATCAACATCAAAAGCCTAAAAAAACAAAAGGAAGCCAGAGGCTTCCTAAAGATAAATCTTGGCAATGTAAGGCTTGCTTAGGCGCCGGCACTTTTCTCTGCTTGAATGCGCATGTAGATTTCTTCACGGTGCACAGATACTTCTTTTGGTGCGTTTACGCCGATACGTACTTGGTTACCTTTAACACCTAATACAGTTACGGTTACTTCATCCCCAATCATTAACGTTTCGCCTACACGGCGCGTCAAAATTAGCATTCATTATCTCCTTAAATTCATATTCTTGTTCTTTAGCGACTTATCTAAGCTGTTATTTTTCTGCTATTAAGCGTATAGACTAGCTTGTTTAAGCCAAAGAGTCATTATTATTGCTCTAGGTTATATGCACTATGCAAAGCACGTACAGCCAACTCTAAATACTTTTCGTCTACTACAACCGACACTTTGATTTCAGAAGTCGAGATAAGTTGCATATTAATGCCCTCGTCTCCTAAGGTTTCAAACATGGTTTTAGCAACACCAGGGTGGTTCATCATGCCCACCCCAACGATAGAAATTTTTGCCAAGGAATCTTTACCTTGAACTTCACGTGCGCCTAGTTTGCTAGAGGTTTCTTCTAGTAACTCTTTTGCTCGCTTGTAATCATTACGGTGAACCGTAAAGGTAAAATCTGCCGTATTATCGCCCATCGAGTTCTGAATGATCATATCAACGTCAATATTAGCATCACCAATGGGTGCCAAAATTGATGCAGCAACGGAAGGTTTATCTGGTACACCCAAAATAGTTAAACTTGCTTCATCACGATTAAATGCGATGCCTGATATTACGGGTGACTCCATTTTATTTCCCTCATAACTAATTAAGGTGCCATTACCTTCAGTAAAACTCGATAGAACACGCAACGGCACATTATATTTGCCGGCAAACTCAACAGCGCGGATCTGTAAAACTTTTGCGCCTAAACTGGCCATTTCCAGCATTTCTTCAAAAGTAATGCTCTCTAAACGGCGAGCTTTAGGCTCTACCCGAGGGTCAGTGGTGTAAACACCATCTACATCGGTGTATATCTGACACTCATCGGCTTTAAGCGCCGCGGCAATAGCCACTGCGGTAGTGTCTGAACCACCACGACCCAAAGTAGTAATGTAGTTGTCTGGGCTCCTACCTTGGAAGCCAGCAATCACCACCACTTTATTGTCTTTCAAGTGTGCGTGAATATTGTGATCGTCAATATCAGTAATACGCGCTTTACCATGCGCATTATCGGTATGCATGCGGATCTGGTCGCCAGTCATAGAAATCGCATCACAACCTTTCTTCTGCAGTGCGATACTCAGCAAGGCAATAGTGACTTGCTCGCCGGTAGATACCAATACGTCTTTTTCACGCTCACTGGCGTTTTCATCAATCTCTTGGGCCAAGCCTAATAAACGGTTGGTTTCACCAGACATTGCTGAAAGGACAACCACGATGTCATCGCCCGCTTCTTTACAGCGAATAACGCGATCAGCTACGGCTTGGATACGCTCTAAAGTACCTACCGAAGTGCCGCCATATTTTTGAACAATTAGTGCCACTTGCTTTCCTTTTTCTCTAACACTTAATGTATAACTATTTAAAGCTTCTCAACAAGCCACTCTTTCACTTCCGCTAGGGCTTTAGGTAAACCATCTGGATTTGAACCGCCAGCTTGTGCCATATCTGGACGGCCGCCACCTTTACCACCAACACATTGCGCAGCGATATTCACCATTTCACCCGCTTTAACACGACCAGTAAGATCTTTAGTTACACCGGCAACCAAGCTAACTTTTCCGTCGTTTACAGTGCCTAGTAAAATTACGCCGCTTTCAAGCTTAACTTTGAGCTCATCAACGCTACTACGCAGTGCTTTACCTTCTGCGCCATCGATTAAAGCAATCAATACTTTCACACCATTAATGGTTTGTATTTGATCTGCAGCATCATTACTGGCGGCACTAGCTAACTTAGCTTTTAGCTGAGTTACTTCTTTCTCGAGCATTTTGTTGCGATCAACTAACTGAATCACTTTCTCACCAATATTAAATTGGTCGCCTTTAACCAAGTTAGCAGCTTTTTCTGTTTCTTCGGCTAGGCGGTGAATCAAGTCGATAGCAAATTGACCGGTTACCGCTTCAATACGACGAACCCCAGCAGCAATACCTGCTTCGCTGGTGATTTTAAAGAAACCGATGTCACCAGTGTGGTTTACGTGAGTTCCCCCACATAGCTCAGTTGAGAAATCACCCATGCTTACAACACGCACGTCGTCGTCATATTTCTCACCAAATAAGGCCATCGCACCAGCCTGCTTAGCTTCATCAAGGTTCATTACCTTGGTCTCAACAGGCAGGTTTCGACGAATTTGTTGGTTTACTAGGTGTTCAACTTGGCGTAACGAGCGCATAGACACACCTTCAAAGTGTGAAAAATCGAAACGTAAACGCGCCGCTTCTACCAAAGAACCTTTCTGGGTAACGTGTTCACCCAAGGTTTGACGCAATGCAGCGTGCAATAGGTGTGTTACCGAGTGGTTTAGCGCAGTATTCCAGCGACGACGAGAATCAACTTTAGCTTGCACCTGCTGCTGAACATTTAAGTCACCACCTTGCAGGTAACCTTTATGTACAAAAGCCTTACCCACTTTTAAGGTGTCTTGCACAACAAAACTTCCGCCTTGGTACATCAACTCGCCAGCATCGCCGGCTTGACCACCTGACTCGGCGTAAAACGGTGTTTTATCTAACACGATAATAGCTTGGTCACCGCCGGTGAGGGACGATTGAGGCTCGCCATCTTTATACATTTCAACAATCTTAACGTCTGCTTCTAAGTGTTGGTAACCAAGGAACTCAGTCGCGCTGTCAATAATTAGATTGTCGTTGTAGTCGGTACCAAAATTACTGGCTTGCTTCGCTCGCTCACGTTGAGCTTGCATGGCCGCTTCAAACTCGGCCTCATCTACACTTAACTCTCGCTCACGGGCGATATCAGCGGTTAAATCTGCGGGAAAGCCATAAGTATCATAAAGCTTAAACACCAAGTCACCTGGAATAACCGAACCTTCCAATTCGCCAAGTGCTTCGTCCAAAATTAACAAACCACGGTCAAGTGTTTTGGCAAACTGTTCTTCTTCTAGCTTAAGAACACGCTCAATAACCGGTAACTGAGTTTGCAACTCAGGGTAGGCTTCACCCATTTCAGCGATCAGTGCAGGCAATAATTTATAAAAGAATGCATCAGTAGCACCCAGCTTATTACCATGTCGAACCGCCCGACGAATGATACGGCGCAGTACGTAACCGCGACCTTCATTAGCAGGCATAACGCCATCAGCGATTAAGAAGCCACATGAACGAATATGGTCGGCAATTACTCGCAATGATTTGTTTTCCAAATCATTGGTGCCAATAATTTTCGCAGCTGCTGCAATCAGGTTTTGGAAAATATCAATTTCATAGTTAGAGTGTACGCCTTGTAAAATGGCAGCGATTCGCTCTAAGCCCATACCGGTATCAACCGATGGGTTTGGTAAGGGATCCATTGTTCCGTCGGCTTGACGGTTGAACTGCATGAATACTACGTTCCAAATCTCAATGAAACGGTCGCCATCTTCTTCAGGACTTCCCGGAGGACCGCCCCAGATATGTTCACCGTGGTCATAAAAGATTTCGGTACAAGGACCACAAGGCCCGGTGTCACCCATTTGCCAAAAGTTATCTGACTCAAACTTCTTATCTGGAGACTTATCGCCGATACGAATAATGCGATCTTTAGGCACGCCAATTTTGTTAGCCCACAAATCAAAGGCTTCATCATCGGTTTGGTAAACGGTGACTAAAAGCTTCTCTTTAGGTAACTTAACAACTTCAGTTAAGAACTCCCATGCATAGCCAATGGCTTCTTCTTTAAAGTAATCACCAAAGCTGAAGTTGCCTAGCATTTCAAAGAAAGTATGGTGACGCGCCGTATAGCCTACGTTTTCTAAATCATTGTGCTTACCACCTGCTCGCACACAACGTTGTGAGCTAGTGGCTCGACTGTAATTACGCTTATCAATGCCAAGAAATACGTCTTTGAACTGATTCATACCCGCATTGGTAAATAGTAAGGTAGGATCGTCGTGAGGGACTAATGAACTACTGGCAACTACTTGGTGATTTTTGCTGTTAAAGAAGCTTAAAAATGCATTTCTTACTTCAGCTGAAGTCATCTTCATGAAACTCTTTCCTGGGGGTTTGTAGCAACTCGACATAGCGGTGAAACCTAAAGTTTCCCGTCGATAAGCGCTAAAAAAGGTGAAACCGTTATTAATCGCGACAATATATCACGCAGACCTTTGCAGGCAAAGTGTTCGAGGCTTATTGCTGTTGTAGTTCGCTATACAAGATATTGATTAGTTCGAAATCGAAGCCTCGTCGAAACAAGTAGGCTGTACATTTTTGCTTTTGCATTCGGTCGCTGGGTAAACCTTGCTTAAATTTCTTGTTAAAACAAAGTTCGATGGCTTGGTACCAATCCCAGTCATCCTGTTCCAAAACTTCAATCGCTAAATCGCCGCTAATACCTTTGGTTTGCAAATACTGCTTAATATAGTTTTTTCCATAGCCTTTGCTAACCCTAGCGCGGGTTAACGATGCAGCATAACTTCTATCATCTAACCAAGCATTTTGTTGCGCGTATTCTAGAGCATCACTAACTTCGTCATCTTGGTAGCCTTTTTGCCGCAGTTTTTGCAACAGCTGCTGTTGGCTATAAGAACGTCTTGATAGCAAATCGATGGTGGTATGTAAGGCACTACGATTAGTCATAACAAAAAGGAGCCCTTAGGCTCCTTTATCTCGCTTATGCTTCTTGATCGACTGGCGCTTCAGCGGCAGGCTCTTGCTCTTCGAGCTCAACCTTATTTAACAGGTTATTACGAATCGTCATCTCAATTTCTTGAGCAACTTCTGGATGCTCTTTTAAGTAGGTAGAAGCATTTGCTTTACCTTGACCAATTTTATTGCCTTTGTAAGAGAACCAAGCACCGGCTTTATCAACCAGCTTCTCTTTAACACCTAGGTCAACCAGCTCACCGTAGCGGTTAAAGCCTTCACCATACATAATCTGGAATTCAGCCTGCTTAAACGGTGGTGCAATTTTGTTTTTAACCACTTTAACGCGAGTTTCGTTACCAACAACTTCATCGCCAGCTTTTACTGCGCCAATGCGGCGAATGTCTAAGCGAACCGAGGCGTAGAATTTAAGTGCGTTACCACCAGTAGTAGTTTCAGGGTTACCAAACATTACACCAATCTTCATACGAATTTGGTTAATGAAGATACACATACAGTTAGTTTGCTTGAGGGTACCAGTTAGCTTACGTAATGCTTGAGACATCAAACGCGCTTGCAGGCCAACGTGGCTATCGCCCATGTCACCTTCAATTTCTGCTTTTGGTGTTAAGGCTGCCACCGAGTCAATAACAATCATATCTACAGCGCCAGAGCGGGCTAACATATCGGTAATTTCTAGAGCTTGTTCACCAGTATCTGGTTGAGATACCAATAGGTTGTCTACGTCTACACCTAGCTTTTTTGCATAGATAGGGTCTAAGGCATGCTCGGCGTCAACGAACGCACATACTTTACCCACTTTTTGGGCTTGCGCGATAGCTTCTAAAGTAAGTGTGGTTTTACCAGAACTTTCAGGACCATAGATTTCAATCACACGGCCCATTGGCAAGCCACCCGCACCCAAAGCAATATCAATTGATAAAGAACCAGTAGAAATGGTTTCAATATCCATGGTACGGTTATCACCAAGCTTCATGATTGAGCCTTTACCAAATTGCTTCTCAATTTGGCCTAGGGCCGCAGCTAATGCCTTTTGTTTGTTCTGATCCATATCGCCCTCGTTAGGTGCTTTTAACTATCTTGTTGAACAGTAGTATACTGGGTATTCATACAGTATCAAGTTTATTCCATAAAATTCCTAAAAGAGTTTTGCCTAATTAGCTGGCAGCTTTTATCCTTGCAGCTTCGTTCAACTAAATAGCAATAATTCGATTACGCTGATGACTGAAACAAACCTAGAAAAACATACGCCAATGATGCGCCAGTACCTTAATTTAAAGGCGCAACACCCTGATATTCTGCTGTTCTATCGTATGGGCGATTTCTATGAGTTGTTTTATGAGGATGCAAAACGCGCATCTGAACTAATGGATATTTCGCTAACCAAACGTGGACAATCAGCCGGTACGCCGATTCCCATGGCAGGCATTCCCTATCACGCGGCCGAGAACTATCTTTCACGACTAGTACAATTAGGCGAGTCAGTCGCGATTTGTGAACAGATTGGCGATCCTGCTACCAGTAAGGGCCCCGTCGAACGCAAAGTAGTTAGAATCATCACCCCTGGTACAGTAAGTGATGAAGCGCTACTAGAGGAAAAGCAAGACAACTTACTAGTTAGCGTTGTGAATCAGCAGGAACAAATTGGTCTTGCTTATCTGGATATTGCCAGTGGTCGCTTCGTTATCAATCAGTTTAATGGTGAGGATCAACTTCAAGCCGAACTACAGAGACTAAACCCAGCCGAATTGCTCTACCCCGACGATTTTGAATTTTACCCAAGTTTGCAAAGCTACAAAGGCCTACGCCGACGCGGTGAGTGGGAGTTTGATTTAGCCACAGCAGAAAAAGTGCTAAACCAGCAATTTGGTACTCGTCATCTAGATGGTTTTGGCGTGAGTGAATATCCCCTCGCCCTGTCGGCAGCGGGTTGCTTATTGCAATATGTACAGGATACCCAGCGCACCGCATTGCCACATATCAATGCAATTATTATTGAAAGCCAAAGCCAGTTTATTCAGTTAGATGCAGCTAGTCGCAAAAACTTAGAGCTTACTCGAAACTTGGCCGGCACTTATGACAATACTCTCAGCGCCATTTTAGATCGCAGCGCCACCGCCATGGGTAGTCGTTTGCTCAACCGCTGGATCCATCAACCGTTGAGCAATCAGCAAGAAGTTGTCGCTCGCCAAGATTGTATTGCCGAGATCTTAAGTGCTGACCTCTATCCGCAACTTCAAAGCATTCTTAAATCCATAGGCGACATTGAGCGTATTTTGGCGCGTTTAGCCCTGCGCTCTGCTCGTCCTCGGGATCTTGCTCGCTTACGCAATGCTTTTGACCAACTACCCGAGCTGCAAAGTTATTTACTTAACTGCCAAGCGTTAGCCCCTTTAGCTAAAAACATCGGTGAGTTTCCAGAGACTCTAGCACTGCTACAAAATGCAATTATTGATAACCCTCCAGTACTTATTCGAGATGGTGGGGTTATTGCGCCAGGCTACAACCAAGAACTGGATGAGTGGCGTAACTTAAGTGACGGGGCTACTCAGTTTTTAAGTGACATAGAACAACGTGAGCGCGAACAAACTGGCATCGCTAATCTAAAAATTGGCTATAACAAAGTGCATGGTTTTTATATCGAAGTTAGCCGAGCCCATGCAGAACAAGTACCTGAGCACTATATTCGTCGCCAAACTTTAAAGAATATGGAGCGCTACATCATCCCCGAGCTTAAAGAGCACGAAGAAAAAGTGCTTTCTAGTCAAGGTAAAGCACTAGCCCTTGAAAAACAGTTATACGAGCAACTACTCGACCTGTTAATGCCAGAGCTAAACAAAATGCAACAAAGTGCTCAAGCCATTGCTCAACTAGATGTTTTAGCTTGTTTGGCAGAAAGAGCCGAAAGCCTAAACTACTCTCGCCCAAGCTTTGTGAAAAACTCAGGTATTAGTATCCAAGGCGGCCGTCACCCGGTTGTAGAGCATGTAAATGAAACACCATTTATTGCCAACCCAGTTCAGCTATACAAACAGCGCCAGCTATTAATAGTTACAGGCCCTAACATGGGCGGTAAATCGACCTATATGCGCCAAACAGCACTTATCTGTTTGATGGCTTACATGGGAAGTTATGTTCCGGCTGATAGCGCAGAGCTTGGACCAATAGATAAGATTTTCACTCGTATTGGTGCGTCTGATGATCTGGCAAGTGGTCGTTCTACCTTTATGGTCGAGATGACTGAAACTGCAAATATATTACACAACGCCACAGCCAATAGCCTAGTACTGATGGATGAAATTGGCCGAGGAACAAGCACTTATGATGGTATGTCATTAGCTTGGGCTGTCGCGCAGGCATTAGCTAAAATTAAATCACAAACGCTTTTTGCTACTCACTATTTTGAGTTAACTCAGCTTCCAGAATTGTTGGAAGGGGTAGCTAATGTGCATTTAGACGCGGTTGAACATCAAGACACCATCGCATTTATGCATCAAGTACAAGATGGCGCGGCGAGTAAAAGCTATGGCTTGCAAGTAGCTGCTCTTGCTGGCATTCCAAAAGCAGTCATCAACCAAGCGAAACGAAAGCTCAAACAACTTGAGGCGATTGAGCCTGCTGGCTCAAATGCAGTGAATGGAGACTTAGCTGCTCAGTTAAACATGGACTTAGGCGAACCAGAACCTCACCCGGTTGTTGAGCAGCTTAAACAGCTCGACCCCAACGAACTAACTCCTAAAGCAGCTTTAGATTTATTGTATAAACTAAAACAGCAGAGCCATTAAACTACATGTTCATTCAACAACTAAAAAAGGAAGCCTAAGCTTCCTTTTTATTATCTAATATTTCTTTATCTACACTTTAAACAGCGAATCTATAGATAGATTCTGTAGAGAAAGTATGTCACGTAAGCGACGTAGCGCTTCAACCTGAATTTGTCTAACACGCTCGCGAGTTAAGCCTATCTCACGGCCAACATCTTCCAGCGTAGACGCTTCATAACCAAGTAAACCAAAGCGACGTGCTAATACTTCGCGTTGTTTGCTATTTAACTCTCCTAACCAACCAACGATACTATTTTTCATATCGTCGTCTTGGGTTCGGTGTTCTGGTCCGTGGTCATTCTCATCTGAAATGATATCAAGCAAGGCTTTGTCATTATCCCCACCGATAGGCGTATCAACTGAGCTGATGCGTTCGTTTAGACGTAACATCTTAGTGACATCTTCAACCGGACGATCTAGCGTTTCAGCAATCTCCTCGGCGGTTGGTTCGTGATCTAAACGGTGTGCTAATTCACGTGCAGTACGTAAATAAACATTTAGTTCTTTCACCACATGAATCGGTAGTCGAATAGTTCGAGTTTGATTCATGATTGCTCGTTCGATGGTTTGACGAATCCACCATGTAGCATAGGTAGAGAATCGGAAACCACGCTCGGGGTCAAATTTTTCCACTGCTCGGATCAAACCAAGGTTCCCTTCCTCGATTAAATCTAGCAGTGCTAAACCACGATTATTGTAGCGGCGAGCAATTTTTACTACCAAGCGAAGATTACTTTCAATCATTCTTTTACGCGCGGCTTCATCACCTCTAAGGGCGCGGCGGGCATATAGGACTTCTTCTTCGGCGGTAAGTAATGGAGAGAAACCAATTTCGCCAAGATAGAGCTGAGTAGCATCTAAACTCTTGGAAACATCGGCTTGCATGATGTCGTCTTTATCTGATTTTTTATCAACAGTTTGATTCTTCGAATTTTCTGTTGAAACGCTTTTAAGTTTTACAGCAGTTTTTACTTGGGTCATAGCATAACCTCCCTGAACAAGACCTGATTGCTATTATTGTTATGTGCAATCTAGGCTAGAGTGCCGGTAGATACTTAGCTGGATCTACTGACTTTCCTTTGAAACGGATCTCAAAATGTAATCGCGTATCGGTTGTTCCTGTATCGCCCATATCGGCGATATGTTGCCCTACTACTACTTGCTGTTTTTCTTTGACACGTAAACGACTGTTATGAGCGTAAGCACTTAAATAATCATCATTGTGTTTTATTATTATTAGTTTTCCGTAACCCCGTAATGCACTTCCTGCATACACCACTCGACCCGGTGCTGAAGCTACGATTTTTTGGCCTTGCTTACCGCGAATATCTAGGCCTTTATTACCATTCTCTTTGTTAGAGAAACCCTTGATAATCTTGCCTTTTGTTGGCCAAACCCAGCCTTTGACGGGACCGGTTTGAGCCTTCACGGTAACTTTCGGCGAGTTTTTAGCGTATGCCTTTGTTGACGTTGATTCAAGTTCTTTTGACGATTTATTAACATCTTTAACTTGCGGCTTCACAGTTTTATGCTTATTGGTTTTAGCTTTACTGGTTTTAACACTGCTAGCTTTCAGATTTATAGTTTGACCAACATATATTGTGTATGGAGGCGGAATATTATTTCTTTTTGCTAATTGTTCGGGGTCGATCCCAGCCCGCCAAGCAATCGAGTACAGTGTTTCGCCCTTTTTTACTTTATAACTGGAGCTATTTAGGACACCTCGAGTCTCTTCGTTATAAGTTCCTGCATTAGTAACTGGCGCGGGGCCGCCTTCTCGACTACACCCTTGTAGCAAGCAAACGAGAAACACTAAGCCCAAATAACGCCAGTAATTCATAGTGTTAACGAAGCATCAAGTACGCTACCACAGCTAAAACCACAACTAACCAACCTAAAATTTCTACATATTTACGCAATTGAGCTTCCATTTTTTCGCCGCCCCACATCATCAAGCCAGCCACCAAGTAGAAGCGCATACCGCGCCCAACTAAAGAGATAAGCAAAAACGGGATAAATGCCATATTCAGAATACCGGCAGTTAAGGTGAAGACTTTGTATGGAACTGGGGTGAAGCTAGCCACAAAAATTACTAATACCCCCCACTTTTCAAACCATTCAAAGGCCACATCCATTTTATGCTGGTAGCCGACCGATTTAATCAGCGGCTCCACAAGAGGCTCGTAGAAAAACTGACCTAAGGCATAACCCAAAGCCGCCCCTAATACTGAGAAAATAGTCGCCAACATAGCAAAGCGTAACGCTTTATTAGGGCGAGATAGCGCCATAGGCGCCAGCATGACATCGACAGGAATAGGCCAAAAGATAGATTCTATAAAACTCATCCCTGAAAGATAACGTACCGCATGGCGGTGCTCAGACCACGTCATCACTCTATCGTATAAGGCACTAAAAATTTTCACGCTAATTCACCATTAATTAAAGGAACAAAACGAACGGGTTCAAGATTACGTTGGGTAAAACCTTGGGTTTGTTTTTCTACTAAGATAAGCGACTGTTGCTGCTGTTGCTCACCTACTGGAATAATCATTTGGCCACCTACACTCAATTGCTCAACTAACGCTTGAGGAATAGCTGCTGCAGCGGCAGTTACAATAATTGCGTCGAATGGCCCTTTGCTTGCCCAACCTTGCCAACCATCGCCATGTTTTGTTGCAACATTATGTAAATCGAGCATTTTTAAGCGGCGTTTGGCTTGAAACTGCAAGGTTTTAATCCGTTCAACTGAGTAAACTTGGTCGACTAAAGAAGCTAAAACCGCAGTTTGATAACCCGAACCGGTGCCAATTTCGAGCACTTTTTTTGGCTGAGTTTGCAGCAATATTTCAGTCATTTTGGCCACAATATAAGGTTGAGATAAGGTTTGCCCTTGACCAATTGGCAGAGCGGTATTATCCCAAGCTTGATGTGCAAGCGCTTCATCAATGAAATACTGTCGGGGTAGTTTAGCGATAGCGTTCAAAACGGCTTGATTTTGTATACCGTGCTGACGTAGTTGATTCACCAATTTCACACTATTTGGGCTTTCGCCAAATTGCATTACCTTGCCTCCCAATCCTTGATCCATGTGTCTAGTTTGCCAATAAAGCTGTGGGCTGTCATATCTATTGTTAAAGGTGTTATTGATACATAGCCCTGAGCAACAGCGTGAAAGTCGGTGCCTTCACCTGCATCTTGCTTTTCTCCAGGTGGACCAAGCCAATAAATATCGTGGCCACGTGGATCTTGTTGTTTAACCATCACTTCTGCACGATGCCGGCTGCCAGCCCGAGTTACCTTTACGCCCTTAATCTGCTCCATTGGCAAATCAGGAACGTTCACATTAAGAATTTGATTACTCGGTAAGGCATGCTCGCGCAGTTGCTTAATCAACTTTAAAGTTACTTCTGCAGCGGTTTGATAGTGCTTCCCTTCACTGCCTACTAACGATACAGCAATTGCTGGTAAACCCAAGTTTCTTCCTTCCATTGCTGCAGCAACGGTACCAGAATATAGTACGTCATCACCAAGGTTGGCTCCTGCGTTAATACCCGCCACCACGAGTTCTGGTAGCTCATCCACTAACTCGTTAATCGCCAGATGCACGCAATCTGTGGGCGTCCCCTTAACAGAGATAGTTTGTTCATCTAAGTGCACAATGCGTAAGGGATTTTCTAGAGTTAAAGAGTTACTGGCACCGCTACAATTGCGGTCTGGGGCAACCGTTAACACCGGCGCTAGTTGCTTTAAGCACTGCGCTAAGCATTGAATGCCAGGTGCATGAATACCATCATCATTACTCACTAATATGGTCATGACCTTCACCTTGGCAATTTACTATTTCACGCAATATGCTTGTTGCGTAGTTTCCTGCACTTAGGTAGAAGCTCAGTACTAAGTCATTACCATCAAGCTTCGCGCTAAACTGTTGTGGTTTAAGAGCCAAAGCCCTGCGCTCCATCTTCAAACCTGCTTCATTTAAGCCTGTAATAATTTGAGGGTAGAGACTCAGTACGCTTTGCTCAAAACGCAAAGCATCCTCTAAGCAAGCTAACTCCCCCTTCCCAACCATAGGTGCAGAAAGCTCAATTTCGCCTTGCTGGAAACGCTCAACAATATCTGCATCAACTTGCTCAGCGACAAAATAAGCATTGCTGCTAGCAAATTTCATCACATCACCAGTTAGTACTTCAGAAAAATGCTGCTGGGCGATTCGTTCACTCACAGCTCGGTTGAACACTAAGCTACGCGCGGCCGAGAGGTAAATACTGCGTTTATCGCGGTTTTTAATGCGCTTACCGGCAAACATAGCTAAAGCACTGTCTATATTGCTGGCGCCTCGTCCAAAACGCTGCGCTCCGAAGTAATTTGGCACTCCCGCTTTTGCAACTAACTCTGCGCGGATTAACGCATCTTTCGCATCTGATACATCACGCAAACGGATCTTAAAATTGTTTCCAGACAAGGCCCCGCGTTTTAGCTTTCGGTTATGCCGCTCAACGGCAACAACTTTTACCCCATCGCCCAACAGCTCGGGTAACTCAACATTAGGCTTTCCGGGCAACTGAATACTAAACCATTGAGTTGTTACCGCGTGGCGATCCTTTAAACCCGCGTAGCTAATCACTTTAGGGCTTACTTGGCAGGCTTCGGCCAGCATTTTTACCACCCATGAAGTATTTTCACCGGTTTTTTCCACCTTCACCATCATGTGTTCGCCATCGCCACTAAACTCAAAGGGCAATACTTCATCCACACAAAAATCAGCGGCTTGTTGCTTTAAGATACCGCTGCTTTGTGGTTTACCATGGAGATAATTGAGCTGGTTAATTTGCTCTAGGTAATCACTCACTTAATTTTCTCCAGTAATACAACGGCATGACTAGAGATACCTTCTTTACGCCCTTCAAAACCAAGCTTTTCGGTTGTTGTGGCTTTTACATTAATTTGGCTTATATCGGCCTGCAAGTCTTCTGCAATATTTAGCCGCATGGCTTCTATGTGCGGCGCCATCTTAGGTGCTTGAGCCACAATGGTTAAATCAAGATTTGCCAGTTTAAAGCCGCGCTCAAATATCTGCGCGACCACTTGGCGTAATAAAATTCGCGAGTCGATGCCGGCATATGCCTCATCATTGTCGGGGAAATGGTGACCGATATCGCCCAAGGCTAGTGCACCTAACAAAGCGTCACATAAAGCGTGAAGAGCAACATCGCCATCAGAGTGAGCAACAAATCCTTGCTCGTAAGGAATGGCGACACCAGCAACCATTAATGGGCCTTCACCACCAAACTTGTGAACGTCAAAACCGTGGCCAATGCGAATACTCAATTATATTTCCTCTTCATTCTGTTGCTGGCTGATAAACCATTTTGCTAAGGCCAAATCTTCTGGGCAAGTCACTTTAATGTTATCGCTACGCCCTGTCACTAAACTCACCGGGCAGTTCGCCCACTCCATAGCAGACGCTTCATCGGTAATCGCTGTGCCAGTTAACAAGGCATTTTGTATATTGTCTTTAAGCTGCTTAACCTTAAACATTTGTGGGGTTAATGCATGCCAAAGCTGTTCTCTAGATACCGTTTGGGCAATTTTGCCATCGGCACCGCGTTTCATCGTATCGCGAACTTGAGTGGCTAAAATACCACCACATTGCTGTTGCTCTACGGCGCTAATTAATTTGCTAATGTCACTTTGGGTAATACAAGGTCTGGCCGCATCATGGACTAAAATCCATTCATCTTGCTTAGCCGCCTTGAGCCCAGCTAACACAGAGTCAGCCCGCTCATCACCACCAACCACCGTATTAATGCGTCCGTCTTTGGCTAAGGGTAATTGGTAAAACCAAGTGTCGTTGGGGTGCAATACAATGATTAAGTTTTTAATTGCAGGGTGGGATAAAAAGACCTTGGCGGTAGTTTCTAAAATGGTCTGCTCACCTAAACGTAAATACTGTTTAGGAAGCGAGGCTTGCATACGACTACCAATACCTGCGGCAGGTAACAGCGCAGTATATTGCTTGCATTCAGATTTCATGAAATGTTGATACTCGGAGCCACTTATTGTTCTATTTCTGAGGACGGAATTATGCGATAAAAAGTTTCACCCTGCTTAATCATGCCAAGTTCATTACGCGCATGCTCTTCTACCGCGTCTAAACCACTGCGTAGATCAGCAATTTCGGCAACTAACACCGAGTTTCTCTGCGCTAATTCTTGATTTGCTAAGTCATGCTTGGTGACCTCTTCACGCAGCGCGAAGTAGTCATTAAGCGAGTTTTTGCCAAACCACAGTTGATACTGCAACAGCAAAACAATCAATATCAGTAAAATCTTAAACGAACGCATGGTTCCTCCCTAACAGAGATAATCCCATAAAGCCGTTTGTTACTCCATAAGCAGCGTGTTATTTATCTAAATCCTAGGCAAAAAAAATCCCCGCTAGTGCGAGGATTTTTAAAGCTATCGGCTTAATTCAAAAGAATTACTGGCCTTTAACTTCTTTAAGACCGTTGTAAGGTGCTTTTGAACCTAGAGCTTCTTCGATACGTAGAAGTTGGTTGTACTTAGCAACACGGTCAGAACGGCTTAGTGAACCAGTTTTGATTTGGCCAGCAGCAGTACCAACAGCTAGGTCAGCGATAGTTGCATCTTCAGTCTCGCCTGAACGGTGAGAGATAACAGCAGTGAAGCCAGCGTCTTTAGCCATTTTAATTGCAGCCAAAGTTTCAGTTAAAGAACCGATTTGGTTGAATTTAATTAGGATAGAGTTAGCGATGCCGTTGTCGATACCACGCTTAAGGATCTTAGTGTTAGTTACGAACAAATCGTCACCAACTAATTGGATTTTGTCACCTAGAAGTTTAGTTTGGTGAGCAAAACCGTCCCAATCAGACTCGTCTAAGCCGTCTTCAATAGATACGATTGGGTACTGTTCAGTAAGATCTTTAAGGAAGAAGTTGAACTCTTCTGAAGTGAATTTCTTACCTTCGCCTTTAAGGTCGTAGATGTTAGCTTCTTTGTCGTAGAACTCAGAAGCAGCACAATCCATAGCTAGAGTGATGTCTTTACCTAGCTCGTAACCCGCACCAGCAACAGCTTCTTTAATTGCAGCAAGTGCAGCTTCGTTTGACTCTAGGTTTGGAGCGAAACCACCTTCGTCACCAACAGCAGTTGAGTGACCACCAGCTTTAAGAACTTTAGCTAGGCTGTGGAATACTTCAGCGCCCATACGAAGGCCTTCACGGAAGTTAGCAGCGCCAACTGGCTGAATCATAAATTCTTGGATGTCTACGCTGTTATCTGCGTGCTCGCCGCCGTTGATGATGTTCATCATTGGAAGAGGCATAGAGTAAACACCTGAAGTACCGTTTAGGTCAGCGATGTGAGCGTATAGTGGTACTTTCTTAGAAGCAGCAGCAGCTTTAGCAGCAGCTAGAGATACAGCTAGGATAGCGTTAGCACCAAAGTTAGCTTTGTTGTCAGTGCCGTCTAGGTCGATCATGATTTGGTCAAGCTCAGCTTGAGCCAATGCGTCTTTACCAGCAAGTGCTTCTGCGATTGGGCCGTTTACAGCTTCAACTGCTTTTAATACACCTTTGCCTAAGTAACGAGCTTTATCGCCGTCACGTAATTCTAGGGCTTCACGTGAACCAGTTGATGCGCCAGATGGAGCAGCAGCCATACCGATAGAACCGTCAGCTAGGTGTACTTCAGCTTCTACAGTTGGGTTACCGCGTGAATCCATGATTTCGCGACCAAGTACTTTTACGATATTAGACATTACTAATTTCCTCTATATAAATGAACTTCTAACTCTCTAAAAAACATTACTCGCTAATTGAGTCTAGCGAGCTTTATTAAATTCACCAGCTGCCTTTACAAAACCTGCAAACAACGGATGTCCATCGCGAGGCGTAGACGTGAATTCAGGGTGGAATTGTGCTGCCACAAACCAAGGGTGAGCTGGGTTTTCTATGATTTCTACTAACTTTTTATCCGAAGAAAGACCAGTTACCTGTAAGCCTTTCGCGGTAATTTTTGGCAATAAAGTATTGTTAACTTCATAACGATGGCGATGGCGCTCATAAATCTCTACGCTGCCATATAACTCTGCCACCTTAGACCCTTTGGTTAAGTGACAAAGCTGCGAGCCAAGACGCATTGTGCCGCCTAGGTCAGAATCTACATCACGAGTTTCTACTTTACCGTCTTCATCAATCCACTCGGTAATTAAACCAACTACAGGGTGTTTTGATTTAGGGTCAAACTCACTTGAGTGGGCACCTTTTAAGCCAGCTACGTTACGAGCGTATTCAATTAACGCTACTTGCATGCCTAAACAAATACCCAAGTAAGGTACATTGTTCTCACGAGCATATTGTGCGGCCAAAATCTTGCCTTCTACGCCACGCTCGCCAAAGCCGCCTGGTACTAAAATCGCATCTAAGTCTTTTAGTACATCGGTGCCTTTTACTTCAAGATCTTGAGAATCTACATATTGAATTTTCACACTTAAACGGTTTTTAAGTCCGCCGTGTTTTAGCGCTTCATTAACTGATTTATAAGCGTCAGGTAATTCAACATACTTACCCACCATACCAATAACAATCTCATTGGTTGGGTTAGCTTCTTCGTAAATAACTTGTTCCCACTCGCTCAAATCAGCTTCTTCGCACTCTATACCGAAACGTTCGGTCACTAGAGCGTCTAAGCCTTGAGACTTAAGCAATGCTGGAATTTTGTAGATGCTATCAACATCTTTTAAGGAGATTACCGCACGGTCTGGCACGTTAGTGAACAAAGCGATCTTAGCTCGCTCATTAGCAGGAATTGCACGGTCACTACGACAAATAAGAATGTCAGGCTGAATACCGATAGAACGCAACTCTTTAACCGAGTGCTGAGTAGGCTTAGTTTTTACTTCGCCAGCGGCACCTAAATATGGAACTAAGGTAAGGTGCATGTACATGGCGCGTTCGCGGCCAATCTCGGTACCTAATTGACGAATAGCTTCTAAGAAAGGTTGCGATTCGATGTCACCCACGGTGCCACCAATTTCAACAATGGCTACATCTACACCTTCGCCGCCCGCCACAACACGCTCTTTAATTGCGTTAGTGATATGAGGGATCACCTGGATAGTTGCGCCTAAGTAATCTCCACGACGTTCTTTAGCCAGTACATCAGAATAAACACGACCCGTAGTGAAGTTATTGCGCTTAGTCATTTTGTTACGAATGAAACGCTCGTAGTGACCCAAATCTAAGTCAGTTTCAGCGCCATCTTCGGTTACAAATACTTCGCCGTGTTGGATCGGGCTCATAGTGCCGGGATCAACGTTAATGTACGGGTCAAGCTTCATAATGGTCACTTTAAGACCGCGAGCTTCGAGGATCGCAGCTAATGATGCAGCGGCAATACCTTTACCCAAGGAGGATACTACGCCTCCAGTGACGAAAATGTACTTTGTTGTCATGTCTAACCTGAGAAGTTGGATGTGTTAAGGGCGTATCTGCGATACTTGGACGGGGGCATAGTATAGCAAAGCCTCTTTAACACCACAATCAATGTCACTCTATCAAGACTAAGATTTAGTGGTTTTGTTGTAAATCAATTTTTGTAATTTTCTTTCACTTTATCCCACAGCGCATCCATCTCTGAAAGGCTCATACTTTCTAAGTTTTTCCCCGAATCCCTTGCCAGCGCTTCAACGCCTTGGAATCTACGGGTAAACTTTTGGTTAGCAGAACGTAGTAAGTCTTCTGCATCAAAATCACAAGCTCGGGCTAAATTTACGCAAGAAAACAACAAATCACCGATTTCTTCAGCAATATCTTGCTGATTCTTCTCGGCAATGGCTTGCTTAACTTCCACTAACTCTTCTTCTACCTTATCAATAACAGGAGCCACATCTGGCCAATCAAAACCCACATTAGCACAACGCTTTTGTAGTTTTTGCGCTCGACTTAAAGCCGGAAGCGCCAAGGGAACATCGTCTAAAACACTCACGCTGCTAGATTGCGCTTTACTGGCGCGCTCTTTAGCTTTTTCAGCTTCCCAATTAGCTTTAATGGCCGCTTCATTCTTAAAAGCTTGTTCAGTGAAAACATGGGGATGACGGCGAATAAGCTTTTCACAAATACCATCAACCACATCGGCAAAATCAAAATCACCCTGCTCTTTAGCAAACTGTGCATAGAACACCACCTGAAATAGCACATCACCTAACTCAAGCTTCACTTCTGAAAAATCTGCTTGCTCTAAAGCTTGGCTAATTGCATCTGCCAGCTCGTAGGTTTCCTCAATGGTATAAGGAACAATACTTTGCCAATCTTGCTTTTGGTCCCAAGGGCAACCGGTTTCTGGGTCGCGCAGCTGCGTCATAATGCTTAACAGCGTCTCTATGCTATAAGGGCGTTGTGACATTGAAATGAAAATTCCTGACTAGTTAACGTAAACGGCGCGCTTCGATAATATGGTTAAGCTGATTTATTTTGGCTAATACCCGCGATAAGGTTTCCAAGTTATAAATCTCTATTTCCATATCAATGGTAGCGGTTTGGCTTTTTACATCTGAGTGGCTTTGCATCCCCATCACATTCACTTTGTCGTTAGCCAACACAGTGGTTACATCACGTAACAAACCACTTCGATCATTGGCAATAATGCGAATGGTTAAACTATAACTGCTGGCAGTATTGTCGCCCCATACTGCATCAATAACTCGCTCTGGTGTGCGACTCACTAACTCAGCAAGCTGTTCACAGTCGTGACTATGGATAGAAATACCACGCCCTTGGGTAATAAAGCCTTTAATACTGTCACCCGGAATAGGCTGACAACATTTAGCGATATGAGTCATCAGGTTACCAACGCCATCTACCACGATGGAATCTTTAGCCCGTTTTTTCTTTTGGCCGTGATGCTCTGCCTTTTTGGCAATGGTTTCTAATGCTTGGCGATCTTCTTCTTCTGCAGTTGGCTTATTGAGCGTGGCCTGCAAATGGTGAATCAATTGACTTAGTTTTACATCACCCGCGCCAACAGCAGCCAGCAAATCTTCGAGATTCTTAACATTGAAACGCTCTACACACAGCTCAGCATCACTCAGTTTAAAACCATGTTTATGTAACTCTGCTTCAAGCAGCTCTTTACCGGCAACTTGGTTTTTGTCTTTGTCTTGTTTTTTAAACCAGGTAGCTATTTTATTGCGCGCTCGCGAGGACTTCACATAGCCCAAATTGGGATTAAGCCAATCGCGGCTGGGGCTAGATTCTTTTTGAGTAATAATCTCGACTTGCTCACCAGTGTGTAACTGGTATGTGAAAGGGACAATTCTGCCGCCAATTTTGGCGCCAATACAGCGGTGCCCCACTTGGCTATGCACATAGTAGGCAAAGTCTAAAGGCGTGGAGCCGGCTGGCAAATCAATCACTTCACCGCTTGGGGTGAATACATATACCCGGTCGTCAAATACTTGAGAGCGCAGCTCCTCAAGCATTGCACCATTTTCGGCAATATCGTCTTGCCATGCTAATAGCTTACGCAACCAAGCAATTTTATCTTCGAAGTCATTTCGACCGCCGCTGCCACCCTCTTTGTACTTCCAGTGAGCGGCCACGCCAAGCTCAGACTCTTCATGCATTTGCTTGGTTCTGATTTGAACCTCTATCGACTTGCCTTCTGGTCCAATCACCACGGTGTGAATAGATTGATAACCGTTCGGCTTTGGATTGGCAACATAGTCGTCAAACTCGCTGGGGATATGGTGCCAGGAGGTGTGTACTATGCCTAATATGGCGTAACAATCTTGCAGTTTTTCGGCCACAATCCTAATTGCACGCACGTCAAACAACTTATCGAAAGATAAGTCTTTTTTCTGCATTTTTCGCCAAATGCTGTAAATATGTTTTGGGCGACCATAAACTTGTGCATCAATGCCTGCAGCTTCAATATCCTGCTGCAACTTAGCCACAAAATCATCGATATACTGGGTTCTTGCAAGGCGTTTTTCATCTAGCTGCTTAGCAATTTGTTTGTAGGTGACCGGATGCAAGTAGCGAAAGGTAAAATCTTCTAACTCCCACTTTAATTGGCCTATCCCCAAACGGTTCGCTAGCGGAGCATAAATGTCCTGGCTTTCTTTGGCCGCTAATACGCGGATCTCTTCTTCTTCATTTTTTACTTCTCGTAAGAAGCAAATACGCTCGGCCAGCTTGATCACAATAGCGCGAACATCCCCCACCATGGCCAGCAGCATCCGTCGCACATTATCTATTTGCCCAGATGACAGGCTTTTGTTTTGACCGGTTCTTAGCGCCTTCATCGCGTCCATTTGCGCCGCATCGTGACGCAACTTGATCACTTCATCACTAAATTGTGGGCTAAGTTTTTCTTCTGCTAGTAAACCAGCATCAACAAACGGAAATAACAACGCAGCTTCTAGGGTAGGCAAATCCATGTTAAGGGTAACCAAGATTTCCACCATCTCCTTACCCTTGGTTAAACAACGATGGACTTGGTCTTTATCTGCTTCTAAAGCACGAAAGTAGTTGCTGGCGGCAAACAAGTGCTGTTGATCTTCTACCGCAATATCAAGGCTAGCAACCCACTGATTCTCATCAAATAAAAGTTGTTCATTTAGATGTGTTTCTCGTACCGAAACCATACAACAAAAATTCCTATATCAATGCTACCAACACAGGTTGCTCATCAACCATTAACGTTCAAATAAAGCCATTGTTTCTACATGTTCAGTGTGTGCGAACATGTCTACTAACGCCAACTTACTTAAGCGATAACCCGCCTGTTTAAGCACTTTGGCATCTCTGGCTAAGGTAGCAGGATTACATGAGACATATACTACGGTGCTTGGACTAAGCTTGGCAACCTGTGAAATGGCTAGTTTTGCTCCTGCTCGAGCAGGGTCGAGTAATACTTTATTAACCTTGGTTTTCTGCCAAGCTTTAGCGGTTTCAACTTGCTCTAAATCGCCGCTAAATGCACTAACGTTGCTTAAACCATTTGCCTCAGCATTAGCTAGCACTTGCTTAGTCATTGCAGCAACACCTTCAACCGCAATCACTTGCTGCGCTTTTTGCGCCAGAGCCAAGCTAAAATTACCAATACCGGCATACAAATCCAGTATTTGGTCTTCTGCACAAGGCTGTAACCACTCTAAAGCCTGAGAAACCAGAGCTTGATTCATGGCTTCATTCACTTGAATGAAATCACCGGGCGTGAAGGCTAAGCGCAAATCCTGTTCAGCCAAATCGTAGTAAGCCTGCTCCCCCAACAAATAGCTCGATTGCTCATCGGTAGCGATGACAAGTGCTATGGAATATTGCTGAGCAAAGCTACGTAATTGCGCTGCAATTTTATCGGAAGGCTGGTTACGAACACGGATCCGACAAACAATTCTCGGCTGGCAGTTAATAAGCTCGATATGACCTAAATTGATAGACTTTGGCCATGTTTTTAATAATTGCTGAAGGGGCACCAGTAGAGCCGACAGTTGCGGTTTAAGCACAATGCATTCTGATATAGCCACAATGTCTTTACTGGACTTTTTACGAAAACCAAGCTGCCAACCACGCTGCTTATCAAACCAAGTGCTCAAACGTGTAGCGCGTCGGTAATGCCAATCATCTCCACTTAATATTTCAAACTCGGGTAAGTCTTGATAACCAGACTGGCGGCTGATGAGTTCAGCTACCGCTCTTTGTTTGTAATCTCGCTGAGCCTGAGCCGACAAATACTGGGCACGGCATCCGCCACACTGTTGGTAGAACTGACAAGCTGGCTCGATGCGCTGGGGCGCATCATTTAAACGTTTAAGTAACTTAGCTGGTCCCGATTTAGCACTAGGCAACACATCAACCCGCTCTCCAGGCAACACCTCGTCAACAAAATAGGTTTTGCCTTGGTGTTTTACCACTCCGTTTAAATGGTGATCAAGCGCTAGAACCTGAGCGTCTCTAATTGCCTTTATCGAGGTTGATTTTGCTTTTGCTTTAAAAAATTGGGCCATAGAAGAGACTTATTTACTCGGTGAATACAAAAAAGGACGGGCTTATGTCATCATAAGCGATTGGAACCATGTCATTTTCCCATAAGAAACGTTTATGACCAAGTATGGCTTACGCGCCCGCGTATATATTCTCACTATTATACCTACACTTTTTGTCGGTATCTTGTTGGCGAGCTACTTCACCTTTAATCGAAATCAGCAATTAGATAACTTTGTTATCGAGCAGGGTGTTAATGTTATTGAGCCTCTCGCCATCGCCAGTGAAGTTGGCCTAAGCCGCTATAACCGGGAAAAAGTAAAATCGCTGATTAGCGTTACTCATCGAAAAATGTCACCGTTAATTAAAAGTATTGCAGTGTACGATAAACACAACCAACTTTTTGTAACCAGTAACTACCACCGCAATATTCGCTTGCTACAAAGCGATCCAGAATTACCGCTGCCGCAATCAACTCAGGTAGAAATTTACCCCAATCGAATTATTTTGCGTGCACCAATCTGGGCCGAAGCCGAAGGTAGTTTTGCCGCCTTTAGTAACGGAAAACCAGAGCTGCTGGGTTACATCTCAATGCAGTACAACAAAGACCGCGCCTTACTGCTGCAGTTTAGGGATACCACGGTAGCGCTGTTTATTGTGTTATTTGGCGTACTCATTAGTGTGTTATTCGCCTTCCAATTAAGTAAGCAAGTTACCCAACCCATTACCAACATGGTGAACATTGTTGACCGGATCCGCCAAGGTCGCTTAGATGCCCGTGTTGATGGCAGTTACACCGGCGAGTTGGGGTTGCTGAAACACGGTATTAACTCCATGGCTAAATCGCTAGCCGAATATCATGAGGAAATGCACCAAAGCATTGATCAAGCCACGAGTGATTTGCGTGAAACGCTTGAACAGATTGAAATTCAAAACATTGAATTAGATATTGCCAAAAAAGAGGCGCAACAAGGCGCTAAGGCGAAATCGGAATTCTTAGCTAACATGAGCCACGAATTAAGAACTCCGTTAAATGGTGTCATTGGCTTTGCTCGTCAATTGCTTAAAACTCAGCTAAACAGTAATCAAGCCGACTACCTGCTTACCATTGAAAAGTCAGCCAACAATCTACTTGCCATCATTAATGACATTCTTGATTTCTCTAAACTAGAAGCAGGAAAACTCAAGCTCGAGCGCATTGATTTTAACTTCCGCGATACCATCAACGACGTGGTAACACTACTAGCACCAAGTGCTCAAGATAAAAACTTAGAACTTAACTTGCTGATAGAACCTAGTGTGCCAGAAGGTTTACGTGGCGACCCACTGCGTTTACAACAAGTTTTCACTAACCTACTGGGCAATGCCATTAAGTTTACCCATCAGGGTGAAATTACCGTTGTGATTAGTTTAATCAAGCAACAAGGCCAGCAAGTAGTGCTTAATGCTGCGGTGAAAGATACTGGCATTGGTATTTCTAAAGAACAGCAATCGCAACTATTCCAGGCCTTTAAACAAGCAGATACCAGTATTAACCGCGAATACGGCGGCACCGGTTTAGGCTTAGTCATTACTCAAAAGCTGGTTCAACACATGGGTGGCGATATCAAACTAAGCTCCGAGCCGGAAAAAGGCGCAGTGTTTAGTTTCGATATTCACTTAGAGCAGGCCAACATGGTACTGGGAGCCCCGCTGCCACTAACCGCGCTAAGTCAGCTATCTGTGTTGCTATATGAACCACACCAAGTCAGCCAGTCTGTGATTAGCGGTTTAGCCCAACAGTGGCAATTGCCACTGCAAACCGCAACTGACGATGCTCAATGGCAAAGCGCGATAAAAGACTTCTCAGGTACAGTAATCATTGGCCATAGCGACTGGCAAACACTCGAGCCCTTACAAAAGAAAATAGCCGAAGCGCTAGAGCGTAGCTCGGAAGTGATTGTATTAATCAACTCCAGCGATCCAGATATTCACCAACGGGTTATTGAAGCAGGTGCTAAACACTGCATGAGTAAGCCAATTAACCATCGCAAACTGGCGCAAGCATTAGTTGATGAGAAGATTGCTGTAAATGATGTTGTTACACCAATGGCAAAAGTTTCCCGCTCAAAACTGGTGTTAAAGGTGCTAGCGGTAGATGACAACGCAGCAAACTTAAAACTTATATCAGCAATGCTGCATGAACTGGTTACCCAAGTTGATACCTGTACTAATGGCTTAGAAGCCATCACTAAAGCTGAAGAAGAAAGTTACGATCTCATCTTAATGGATATCCAAATGCCGATTTTAGATGGCATTAGCGCTACCCAAAAAATTCGCCAGAACAGTAAAAATGAACAAACCCCAATTATCGCGGTTACTGCGCATGCTCTAGCCGGCGAAAAAGAGCAGCTATTGGGGCAAGGTGTTGATGATTACCTAGCAAAACCCATAGATGAATCGTCACTAGAGAAGCTTATCCACCGCTGGCAACCCAATGCTAAATTGCTTAGCCGAGAAGACTTTGCCGCCACCTTGGATCAACCCAAAACCATTGAGTTTGAAAATGCCAGCCTGTCTTGGCAGCTAGCCATGCAACGCGCTAACAACAACCAAGCATTAGCCATAGATATGTTTGTTATGTTGCAAGACAGCTTTGTAGAGATAGAAGAAGCAATCGAGCAGATACTGAATCAGCAAATTAATGCGGATGAGTTTGTGCTGCTAGTTCATCGCTTCCGCGGAGGTTGTGCATATAGTGGTTGTAAGCGCTTAGAGTCACTTACAACCACCATTGAAGATAGCCTACGTCAGCACGGTGATGTTGCTCAAGTTGAGCCTGAGTTGTTGGAACTAAGTGATGAAATTGAAAAGGTCAAACAGGCTGCCAAGCAGTTAAATCAGCAGCTAAGCTAAGCTTCCAAGGTATTTGGCGCAAAATAAAAGCCGCTATTATGCGGCTTTTTTCTTTGGCAATCATTGTTAGCAAGCTCACTAAATATCTTGATTAGCTTCTTGCTCTTTAAGGAAGCGACCGGTTAATACTTGACCGCGATTACGATTACAGTACCAGTTATAAAATGGGTAGCTAACCAAACCAAATAAGGCTGTTACTAACGCATTACTAAACGGCGAAATAATCATAGGCAATATTGCCTGAATAATGTTGCCACCATTCATTACCGTATAAATAAGTAATGCCAAACCAGCAATCACACCCACACCAAAACCTACCAAGGCTAATAACTTCATTAGACCAAACAGGTCTAACTGAACGCGATATCGTTCAACCAATGTTCTTCTCCTAATTAGCGCTCTAGTACTACGGTAGCTACCGCGTAGTCACGCTCATCACTAATACTAATAAACTGGCTGCTTACCTCAAGCTTCTCGCACAAGGCCATTGCAGCGCCGCTAAATACCAACTCAGGTTTGCCAAATTGGTTATTGGATACTTCTATTTGTTGAAAACCAACACCTTTGGCAATTCCTGTTCCCAGTGCTTTTGCAGCTGCTTCTTTGGCAGCAAATCGTTTTGCTAAAAAACGCGCTGGGGCAGCATGTTGCTCAAACCGCGCAAATTCAGCTTCGGTTAATACCCGCTTAGCCAATGCATGCATTTGCTTGCTATTGGCTATTCGCTCTACTTGAACGATATCGGTACCTAAACCTACAATCGCCACAGTTTATGCTTCACCTTGGCGAGCTTGAACCATCAAGGTTTTCATTTCACGCACGGCTGCATCCATGCCAACCATTACTGCACGAGCAATAATCGCATGACCAATGTTAAGTTCAATAATTTCTGGCATAGCAGCAATCGGCAATACATTATGGTAATGCAAGCCATGGCCAGCATTTACTTTTAAGCCTTTGTCTGCAGCATAACTGGCCGCAGCGGCAATCTTTTTCAGTTCAGCTTGCTGCTCGGCTTCATCTTCGGCATCGGCATAATGACCAGTGTGTAGCTCAATGAATGGCGCACCAGATGCAGTAGAAGCATCAATTTGCTCATCATCGGCATCGATAAATAGCGAAACTAAAATACCCGCGTCAGTTAGCTTAGTAACAGCTTCGGTGATTTTTTCAAGATTGCCAACAACATCCAGACCACCTTCGGTGGTTAACTCTTCACGCTTTTCTGGCACCAAACACACAAAGTGAGGTTTGTGCTCACAAGCAATGGCTACCATCTCGTCGGTAACAGCCATTTCTAGGTTTAAGCGGGTTTGCACCGTTTGACTCATGATAGCAACATCACGGTCAACAATATGACGACGGTCTTCTCTTAAATGAATGGTAATACCATCAGCGCCAGCCATCTCGGCAATACCAGCAGCAAGCACAGGATCTGGGTATGTCGTGCCGCGTGCTTGGCGAAGTGTGGCGATATGATCAACATTTACGCCTAATAAAATCTCACTCACAAATATTCCTTTTTCAACAAGGCCTTAATTGAAGGCTCTATTGGTAGTTTTAATTTGACTGAACAATTTGCGACTGGTCAACTCTCTGCCATTGAGCAGTTGGGCAATCACAATTCGACAAAATCTTTTGGCACATAATAAGTGTTGTGCTTGCTGTGGGTCAAAAGCTAATAACATAAGTATTTCCTGATAGCTAAATTCCACCTGCGAAAAGCGGCTGTTGCTAACCACAAAACCTTCATGCAACCGGTATTGATAGCTAAGACCTTGAGCGAATTCTTGCGGCTCGGCTAGGGCAAAACCCAATTCAGCCACCAACAACAGCTCAAACTCGCGCAAACACCCCTCTAAAGGCTGTTGTTTGGCTAAGGCCATTAAGCTGTCTTGATAATGATGATACAAGTTTGGATAAGCGGTATTTTCTTCCAGCAAGTAATAGAGCAGCTCATTAAGGTAAAGGGTGCTATAAAGATATTGTCCAAACAGCGGTAGCGCTAAATTACTGGCTTCAACCTGCTTAAAGTTACGTAAACTGCCTTTACCACTAAGCTCAACTAATAGAGGAACGCCGGGTTGCAATATGCCTCGCCACTTAGAGCGTTTCGCTCTAGCCCCGCGAGCCACAGCACTCACTTTGCCATATTCGAGGGTAAACAGCTGAACTAACAAACTGGTTTCTCGATATGGCCGCGTATGAATAACAAACGCGGGTGTGAGTGCCTGTTCAGGCAAGCTTATTCGTCTCCGTAACCTAGACTACGCAAAGCGCGTTCGTCGTCAGCCCAACCAGATTTAACTTTAACCCACATCTCCAAGAATACTTTGTTATCAAACAAACGCTCCATGTCTAGACGGGCTTCTTTACCGATGGTTTTTAACTTATCGCCTTTACTGCCAATAATCATGCGCTTTTGACTAGGGCGTTCTACCAAAATAAGTGCGTTAATTTGGTAAACACCGTTTTCTTGCATTTTGAACTGCTCAATTTCTACGGTGGTAGAATATGGTAGTTCTTGGCCAGTAAATCGCATCAACTTTTCACGCACAATTTCTGCCGCCATAAAGCGTGAAGAGCGATCGGTAATGTAATCTTCTGGGAAGAAGTGCACGTTCTCAGGCAAGGTTTGCTGTGCCCAATCACGCAGCTGTTCAACATTTTTCCCCTGCTTAGCGGAAATAGGCAGAATATGAGAAAAGTCGAATTTCTCCTGCATCATTTGCATGTGCGGAAACAGCTCTTCTTTTTCTTGTACGTTATCCACTTTGTTAATTGCCAATACAACTGGCACTTTCAAGTGGCGCAACTTGCCTAAAACCAACTCATCATCGGGGTTCCACTTGGTACCTTCAACCACAAAGATCACCATCGAAACATCGCCCAGCGAACTGGTAGCAGCTCGGTTCATTAAGCGGTTAATTGCCCGCTGTTCTTCAATGTGTAAACCCGGCGTATCAACAAAAATTGTTTGATAAATATCATCGGTATCAATGCCCAAAATACGGTGGCGCGTAGTTTGTGGCTTTTTAGATGTAATGCTTACCTTTTGGCCTAAAATAGCATTCAGTAAGGTCGATTTACCCACATTTGGACGACCAACAATGGCTACAAAGCCACAACGGGTATCATAGTTCATACTAAACGCTCCAATACCAATTCAGCCGCCACCTGCTCGGCCTTGCGGCGGCTAGTGCTAATCCCAATAATAGGCTTTTCCAAACCTTCTACTGAGCAGCTTACGGTAAATTGCTGATTATGAGCTTCGCCTTTAATTTCAACGACTTGATAATCAGGTAAGGCTTGCTTTCTAGACTGTAGTATTTCTTGCAATCTAGTTTTAGGATCTTTCTGGCTAAGGCCTGGTTCTATAGTATTTAAGCGATCTTTATACCAACGCAAAAGCATTTCTTTGGCGCTATCGTTACCGCTATCTAAATATACAGCGCCGATAATAGCTTCAACGGCATCGGCCAATATTGACTCACGGCGAAAACCACCGCTTTTCAATTCACCAGGACCAAGCTTAATATACTCGCCTAATTCAAAACTGCGCGCTAACTCAGCTAGGGTTTTCCCCTTTACTAAGGTTGAGCGCATGGGGCTTAAATCGCCTTCCGACACATCTGGAAAGCGGTGATACAGTTCGTCGGCAATTACCCAACTAAGCACTGCATCCCCTAAAAACTCGAGACGCTCGTTATGCACGCCACCAGCACTGCGGT
Source organism: Agarivorans albus (assembly GCF_019670105.1). Taxonomy (NCBI): domain Bacteria; kingdom Pseudomonadati; phylum Pseudomonadota; class Gammaproteobacteria; order Alteromonadales; family Alteromonadaceae; genus Agarivorans; species Agarivorans albus. Next base: position 3,273,854 of record NZ_AP023032.1, read on the forward strand.
GAGTAAGCGCTAGGTGCAATAAACTGTCATCTTTAAATGTATACCCTATAGCACGCTGCAAGCGTTCTGGGTTTGAGCTAATCATCATCTACCTACTTGATCGCGCCAATGCGATTAAATCGAACACCTGTGGGTATCCATCCCGGTAATACTGAATCTTCAGCACGCTCAAATTCAAAGCTAATCCATATTGCTACCGCTTTGCCCACTAAGTGGTCGTCTGATACAAACCCCCAGTAGCGACTATCGGTACTGTTATCACGGTTGTCACCGAAGGCTAAATAGTGGCCTTCTGGTACAATCCACTCATCTTTAGCCGTGCCCGGCTGTTGATAGAAGTATTGCACACGATCTGGTGCTGCAGGATTTATCAAAATCTCGTGCTCAACTTCTGCTAGGCTCTCTCGATAATTCTCTAGAGCCATTGGACCTTGTTTAAAACGCCCCGAAACTTCAAAATCCAAGGGTACAGGTTTTAGCTCAGGACAAGGTTTAGCTTCACACTTAGGTTGAATAAACAGCTGCTTACCACGATATATCACTCTGTCGCCAGGCAGGCCAACAATGCGCTTAATGTAATCAATACGGGTATCTTGAGGGTACTTGAATACCGCAATATCACCACGTTCAGGCGAACCAGTTTCAACAATAGTGCTACGAGTAACTGGATCTTTTAAGCCGTAAGCAAACTTTTCAACCAAGATAAAGTCGCCCACTAACAGCGTGGGCATCATCGAGCCAGAAGGAATTTGGAAAGGCTCGTAAATAAACGAACGCAGCACCATCACAATCGCAATAACCGGAAACACCGAGCGACCATTCTCAATCCAGCTTGGTGGTGTGGTTATCTTTTCTTCTGCATCGTTAGGCAAGTCGCCACCTGCAGCGGTGCGAGCATCCTGCAGTTTTAGTTCGCGCTGCTTTTCCCAGTGAAACTTATCTAAGGCCCAAATAATGCCCGTAACAAACGTAGCAATTACCAGAATTAGCGGAAATATTGTGGCCATGTTAATCCTTACCAATATGAAGTACGGCTAAAAACGCTTCTTGAGGCACTTCCACGTTGCCTACTTGCTTCATACGTTTTTTACCTTCTTTCTGCTTCGCTAGCAGCTTCTTCTTACGACTTACGTCACCACCATAACACTTGGCGATTACGTTTTTGCGAAGTTGTTTAACCGTAGAACGAGCAATAATGTGCATGCCAATAGATGCTTGAATCGCGATATCAAACATTTGACGTGGAATAAGCTCTTTCATCTTATCAACTACCTGACGCCCACGAGATTCAGAGTGATCTTTGTGAGTAATCAAGGCTAGCGCATCAACTCTATCGCCGTTAATCATGATATCTACACGCACCATGTTAGCAGCATTAAAGTACTTGAAGTTGTAATCCAAAGACGCATAGCCACGGCTGGTAGACTTAAGTTTATCGAAGAAATCCAACACAACTTCAGCCATTGGTATTTCATAAGTTAAGGCAACTTGCTTACCGTGATAAGCCATGTTCTTTTGGATGCCGCGCTTTTCTACACACAGAGTAATTACATTACCTAAGTATTCTTGAGGAACCAGAATATTTACTTCGGCAATTGGCTCGCGAATCTCTGCAATATTGTTAGTAGGTGGTAACTTAGCAGGACTATCTACATAGATAACTTCGCCTTTGTTCATCTCGACTTCGTAAATTACGGTTGGCGCTGTAGTGATTAAATCAAGATCGTATTCACGCTCTAAACGCTCTTGAATAATTTCCATGTGCAACATGCCTAAGAAACCACAACGGAAACCAAAACCTAAAGCGGTAGAGTTTTCTGGCTCATAAAATAACGAAGAATCGTTAAGGCTTAACTTAGCTAGCGCATCACGGAAGTTTTCATACTCATCAGAACTGGTAGGAAACAAACCCGCGTATACCTGGGGTTTTACTTTTTTAAATCCAGGCAAGGCTTCGGTAGAGCCATTTTTTTGGGTAGTTAAGGTATCACCAACCGGTGCGCCCAAAATTTCTTTAATACCAGCGATTACGTAACCTACTTCACCGGTTTTTAATACTCCGGTATTGGTTTGTTTAGGAGTAAATATACCCACTTCGTTAATCACATGTGCTTGGCCCGTAGACATTACTGTCATGCGCTCGCCTGCTCTTAACTCACCGCTTTTAATACGTACTAGCGATACAACGCCTTGGTAGTTATCGAACCATGAATCAATAATTAGCGCCTGTAGCGGAGCCGTATCATCACCTTCTGGTGGCGGTACGTCACGCACAATGGTTTCTAATACATCTTCAATACCTAGGCCTGTTTTAGCTGAACAAACCGTTGCATCGGTGGCATCAATACCTACGATATCTTCAATTTCTTCCGCTACGCGGTCTGGATCTGCCTGTGGTAAATCAATTTTGTTTAGTACTGGAATAACTTCTAAGTCCATTTCCATAGCGGTATAACAGTTCGCTAAGGTTTGGGCTTCTACGCCTTGCGCAGCGTCAACAACCAGTAAAGCACCTTCACATGCCGCCAGTGAACGTGACACTTCATAAGTGAAGTCAACGTGTCCTGGGGTATCAATAAAGTTAAGCTGATAGGTTTCACCGTCTTTAGCGGTGTAATCCAAGGTTACACTTTGTGCTTTAATGGTAATTCCGCGTTCGCGCTCTAAGTCCATAGAGTCAAGAACCTGCGCTTCCATTTCGCGCGCGCTCAATCCACCACAGTGTTGAATCAGGCGATCAGATAAGGTCGATTTGCCATGGTCGATATGGGCAATAATCGAAAAGTTACGAATATTCTTATTTATCAAGAGCTTACCTATAAAAAGTCATCTATACGCGAATTAAGATTCGCTTTTCTTAAAAATGCAGCAATCGCGCATTATATCGTTGACGCGGATACTACCACAATCCACTCAGAACCAAAAAAAATGCAGGCTTAAATTAGTAATTGTTTTGTATTCCCTAAAATCAAAAAACGCCCATTACAGGGCGCTTTCTAAAAGAAGTTTATTGCTTAGCATGCATTTGGGGGCGATATCGGGGCTGCCGTGCAAAGTAACGAGTAAAGCCACGAACCAATAAAAAGCCTAGGGCTAAACCTAGTAAGGTGCAGATGGCAATAGCCCATTCACCAGCAAAGCCTTGCATAGTGATAAATTTACCGAATGCTGCGCCTATAATCAGCATGGCGATGGGAACAAGATAAACAAGCAATGCACTTTGCAGCATGTTTTTGGCGTTCAAGGCTAACTCTATCTGGTCCCCCACCTCAACCGTTTCAGTAAGCTTTACCTGAAGCTGATGAACCCGAGTAGGAAAGGCTTTAGCTATCGCACTATTTCCGCAATTGTCTGCACTGGCACAACTGCCACAAGCACTTTTACTTACACATTCAACTTTCGCGTAACCGTCACTTACCTCAACAACCTTGGCTGTTTCGATGATTAATGCGGAATTACTGGGCCGGCTCAATGGGCTTCTCGAAGTAAGGACCAATGGTTACTGAATCGGCCATTTTTGAGGCAGTTTCTGGTGGAATTTCACCAACAACGGTGATTTCTATGCCTTTACGTACAACGGTATGTAGGCTGGTCGCACCTTGGCGAACCAGTTGTTCACGTAAGGGGTTAGTCTTGCCAACGGCATTGGCATAAACCGAAATATCAAACAGACCATCGCTAAGTTTTATGTAATCAACAGATTCTGATATCGCTGCCAAGGAGTGCTGTTCTTTTTGGGCAACCTTCATCCCTTTAGGTGACCAACCCAAGCGCCAATTAATTTGGTGCTCTTGTTTATCTACCGATTCTTTACCCATTACAGTGCTAGGCAACTCTAAGCTGGCCAATTCAGTCATCCATTCACTGGGCTTTTCATATTCAGCCAACGTCACAGCCATATGCTGTTCAATCAATTCACCTGTTTGATCAACCACATCTAAACGCAAGGGTAAGTGAGATGCGTAATCAATCCATAGGTATAAACCGTACAAATCGGAAGACTTCGGCACTATGCGCATCACCTGTGCGGGTCGACCGGCAACGCGACTTTTACCTGCAATCACTAAGTCAAAATTGCTTTGTAAATCTTCCAGTTTTACCGCCGCTAAATTGCCAAACATGCCGGGTAAACGACTTGAGGCCAAACTGTAAGGTGATTGCCCTGGTTCAAAAAACGCTACGGTACCTTCACGGTATACAGCTTCATTCGCAGGGCCGTTTAAGTACACGCGGTGGGCAACCTCTACCCCATTAACCACTCCGTGAATTAAGCGCACTGGCTCAATGTGCCCTTGGCGAACCACAATATAAGAAAGCTCATACTGACGCTGATGAAAAGCCTGTTGGTAATTGTGTAATAAACTCACCGCAGGGCTGGTTTGGCTAACGGAGGTAGCCGAGGCATCAGAGGTGGTTACGGGGGACTCTGCTGAAACAGAAAAAGATGCCAGTAATAAGATTACTGGCATCGAGATAGTCTTTAAGCGCATAGGCTAATTATTTACTCTACAATTCGTTGCTGGAAGCGATGGTCCTGTAAGTAGGCGCTAATACGCTTACGCTGTTCCATAATTTCAGCTTCACTTAGCTCACGAGGCTGAGGGTTAGACTGTAAGCTAACTGGTGCTACAGCTCCACCTACCGGTACTGTGCTAAATACGGGTAAAGGTTGGTCAGCATCGTTGGCTTGATATGAATATTGCTGAACACCAATAATAGCGGCTACCGCTACCGATGCAGCAATTGCATATTGCCCAGCATATTTGAAGAATCGAACAACACGTACTGACGATTCTTTTTGTTCGGCCGCCTGAGGTTTAGGGGCTACAATCGCTGGCTCTTGCTCCAAGGCAGCAGCTACACCACTAGCAATATCAATATCGATTTGCTTGGGAGTTTCTCCGCGAAGTACATCACCAATTAAATGATAATTACTCCACTGCTCTGCGTGCTCCGGCTCATTGGCTAACAGATCTAACAGTGCTGCGTCGGTTAATTCGTTATCAACCAGTGCGGATAACTGTTCTTTATTTGCCATATTAGTCATCAATCCCCAAAGTTACCTACTTAAAAGCGGTTGTATTCGCTTTTCAATTGCATCCCTTGCTCGGAAAATCCGTGATCTCACGGTCCCGACAGGACAATCCATTACATTGGCAATCTCTTCGTAGCTTAAACCATCTATCTCTCGAAGAGTAATTGCAGTGCGCAAATCATCAGGTAGTCCTTCCATTGTAGCAAAAACTACCTCTTTTATTTCTTCAGATAACAACAAAGTTTCTGGAGTGTCGGCTTCTTTCAAAGCATCTGCGCCATCATAGAACTCTGCTTCATCAGCATCCACATCATTTGCAGGCGGTCTACGACCTTGAGCAACAATGTGGTTTTTAGCAGTATTTACTGCAATTCGGTATAACCATGTATAAAACGCACTTTCTCCTCGAAAGTTTGGTAGTGCACGGTAAGCCTTAATAAACGCGTCTTGCGTTACATCGGCCACATCCCCGTGATTCACAATATAGCGTGATATAAGGTTTGCTACCTTATGTTGATACTTTTGTACCAACAAATTAAATGCCGCCTTATCGCCACGTTGCGTTCTTTCGACCAACGTTTGATCTGTCCACTGTTCTGACATTTGTAACTACCGTCCTCCTAATGCTTGAGATTCGGTAGCTTTTTTGGCGGCACATCTCTTCAGACTGCTTGTTTTCAAAAAAGTTCTCTTCCAACCAAATAAAATTTTTGCGCCTCTGTGAGACACTGCAAACTTGCGTAAGTTTCAGTTAAACTAGCTTATACTCCAATTTTTCTTTTAACTACGTATAAGAGCGCATCTAATGGAATACACTAGCGATGTTCTAATAATAGGCAGTGGCGCTGCAGGCTTAACTATGGCCTTAAACTTAGCTGATTATGCCAAAGTCCACGTACTGAGCAAAGGACCTCTCAAAGAAGGTTCTACTTATTATGCTCAAGGAGGCATCGCTGCTGTATTTGATAAGAATGACAGCGTAGAAGAACATGTCAATGACACCTTGATCGCGGGTGATGGCTTATGTGACGAAGATGCGGTTAAATTTACCGCAGAAAACAGCAAGCAATGTATAGACTGGCTAATTAATCTAGGCGTTCCTTTTGACCAAGAAACCGCCACCAATGGCGAGGCCAAGTACCACCTCACCCGTGAAGGTGGACACAGCCGTCGCCGTATTTTGCATGCCGCCGATGCAACCGGTAAAGCGGTACAAAAAACGTTAGTACGTGCGGTATTAAGCCACCCTAACATTACTTTGCTAGAGCGTTTCAACGCCGTTGATTTAATCACTGAAACTGACAACGAGCAGAAAAAAGTGGTTGGCGCGTATGTTTGGAACCGCAACAAAGAGCGAGTAGAGGTGGTTAAAGCCAAGTTTGTGGCAATGGCCACTGGCGGCGCAAGTAAGGTTTACCAATACACCAGTAACCCAGACGTAAGTAGCGGCGATGGCATTGCCATGGCTTGGCGTGCGGGCTGCCGGGTAGGCAATATGGAATTTAATCAGTTCCACCCAACCTGTTTATTTCACCCAGAAGCGCGAAACTTTTTGCTTACCGAAGCACTGCGCGGCGAAGGCGCGTTACTAAAACGTCCTGATGGCAGCCGTTTTATGCCAGACTTTGACTCTCGTGAAGAGCTAGCTCCACGAGATGTAGTAGCACGCGCTATCGATTATGAAATGAAGCGACTAGGTGCAGATTGTGTCTACTTAGACATTAGCCACCGCGATGATGAGTTTATTGAGCTGCATTTCCCTACTATCTTAAAGCGCTGTTTAGAGCTGGGGATCGACATCCGCAAACAAGCTATTCCGGTGGTTCCTGCAGCTCACTACACCTGTGGTGGAGTAGTCACCAACCTACAAGGCGAAACCGACTTAGCCAACTTATACGCCATTGGTGAAGTGGCCTACACTGGCCTGCATGGCGCTAATCGCATGGCCAGCAACTCACTGTTGGAATGTGTGGTATTCGCCCACGCGGCTAGTGAACATATAAAGCAGCACTTAAACGAGGTGCAGCTATGTAACAGCATTCAGCCTTGGGATGACAGCCAAGTAAGCGACTCTGACGAAGAGGTCATCATTAACCACAATTGGCATGAACTGCGCTTATTTATGTGGGACTACGTAGGCATTGTTCGCACCAACAAACGCCTGCAGCGAGCAATGCGCCGTATTCACTTACTGCAGCAAGAAATTTTTGAGTATTACTCAAACTTTAAAGTGGGTAATAACTTGTTGGAGCTGCGTAATTTACTGCAAGTAGCAGAATTAATTGTTGGCTGTGCGATGCGCCGTCATGAAAGCCGCGGCCTTCATTACAACCTAGATTACCCAGATAAGTTGGATAAAATCAAACCAACCATTCTCGACCCCAATACCTTCTATCAAGAAGAAGATAACGAAAGGTAATTAAAAAAGGCTTACATAGGTAAGCCTTTTTTGTAGCCATAAGTTTGCTTAGTTAAAGGCTTACTTCCGCCTTAGGGAAATTAATCACAAAGCACAACTTGCGATAAATATGCTCTGGCAAGCTGTCGGCAAAAATCAGTTTACATTTAGGTACATCTTGCTCAAATACAATCACCAAACAACAGCCAAATGCAACTCGAGAATAGCTTGACCATGTGCATTCAAGCTGTTCATCTTGTTGTTCAAAAACCATTTTGTCAGGGCTGAAGTAGCCACTAGGCTGATAATGCCACCAATGAGAGACAAGCACTGCACTGGTTAACAGACAAAAAACTATAAGCGGAAATAACTGAGGAAAGAGGCTTAAAACCAAGCCTTGGAAAAGCACACTCGCAGCTATCAAGTACAAGTAACTGCGCGAGCGATGAGCCGAAAAGTTACACTTTGACACGCTTAAGGATATGCTCAACCATGGCCGCTAACGGTGCATCTTCACATTCTTTATGGCCCATAAACCAAGCAAATAAATCAGGATCGTCACAAGCTAGTAAACGTTTAAAGGTAAGCTTTTGCTCGTCGCTTAGTTCATCGTAGGCTTCATCAACAAAGGGCATAAACAAAACATCTAGCTCTAACATCCCACGACGGCAAGCCCATTTTAAACGTGATTTATTTTCCTGCATGTTGTTCCTTGTAGACATGAGTTACACTGGTCAGCATCAACTTATTTCGACTAAAAGCCTTATAAGTAGTGCTGTAAAAGTATTGACGAAGATACCATTTCAACAACAAAATTACACCCTTATAAGCTTGACTTAGCTCTCAACGGAAGCCGACTATGTCTCAACAAACTTTATGTACTCTTCCTCCATTATTGGTTCAACCTTTGGATCAATGGCACCTAGTTAGAGTAAGTGGCGAAGACGCCCAAAGTTATTTACAAGGCCAACTTAGCTGCGATGTAAATAGCCTGTTACCGGGCCAACAAAGCTTGGCTGCTCACTGTGACCCTACCGGAAAAATGTGGTCGGTATTACGTCTACTGCGCTTGGAGCAAGACTACCTTTACTTGCAACCAGCATCTTTAGCAGAGTCACAATTAAAAGAACTGAAAAAGTATGCGGTGTTTTCAAAGGTAAATATCGAAACCGAATCCACATTACATACAGTAGCGGTAATGGGAGCCGAAGCGCCTCACTATATTGCCGAGCAATTTGGTGAAGAAATTGCCAGCCATGGCGGCCTAATTGAGCAAGGTATTTGTGTACATATTGATGGCCCGAAACGCCGCTACTTGGTGATCACAGAAGATAACAATTGGGGGGCAGATGCTCCTAACAGTGATCTTGATGCCAATGAGCTTTGGCGTGCCCTGCAGATTGTTTCTGGTTTACCCACCATTGAACAGGCAACTCAGCAGCAATTTATTCCTCAAGCGCTTAACTTGCAGCATTTAAACGCCTTAAGTTTTTCTAAGGGCTGTTATACCGGCCAAGAAACCATTGCTCGAGCCAAGTATCGCGGGGCAAATAAACGCGCTTCGTTACGTTTAGCAGGTCACGGTGCTACATTGCCTAAAGCTGGAGATAGACTAGAACAGCAAATGGGTGACAACTGGCGCGGCAAAGGTACAGTATTGCAAGCAGTTCAGTTAGAACCGGGTTACGTAGAGCTATTGGCAGTGCTAAACAACGATACCGATGCAGAAGCTAAGTTTCGCTTAGCAGGCGATGAGCAAAGCTTGTATACCATCGCTCAACTGCCCTACAGCTTAGTAGACTAAACTAGTATTAAGCGCCTGTAGAGATTGCCTAGCCATGGAATTACACAAACTTATTGATTCGCCCTGTATTAGGCAATGCACCCTTGACGGTGATGATGTTTGTGTTGGCTGCTTTCGCCACCTCGATGAGATTTGCGCTTGGAGTGGTTCTGACAATGCATCTCGAAAAGCGATTTTGCAGCGCTGTGAACAACGCCGAAAACTAGCGCCACAATGGCAATTTAACCACAGTATTGTTAAGCGCTAGAAAGCCATACTTTAGATACAAAAAAGCCGCAGAACATAGCTCTGCGGCTTTTATTTAATTGTCTAATACTTAACCAAAATCGCCATTCACGTAACCGCGAGTTCGCTCATCCACTGGCGCATTGAATACTTGGTCGGTATCGCCATGCTCAACCAACTCGCCCATCCAAAAGAAGGCGGTTTTATCTGAAATACGCTTAGCTTGAGCCATTGAGTGCGTCACAATCACAATAGTGAACTTTTTACGCAACTCGTCCATCAACTCTTCAATCTTGTGAGTAGCAATAGGATCTAAGGCACTGGTTGGCTCATCCATCAAAATCACGTCTGGTTGAATCGCAATGGTGCGCGCAATACACAGGCGCTGTTGTTGTCCACCAGATAAACCAAAAGCAGGGCTATTTAAACGGTCACTCACTTCATCCCATAAAGCAGCGCTGCGTAGCGCTGTCTCTACCGTTTCATCTAGAATTTTTTTATTGCGAATACCTTGAGCTTTTAAGCCGTAGGCTACATTTTCATAAATGCTCATTGGGAAAGGGTTCGCTTTTTGGAATACCATGCCCACCTTCATCCGAAGCGCTGCTACATTGCGATCTTGATAAATGTCTTTGCCTTCGAGCTTTACGTCACCTTTAATGGTTACGTTCTCAATTAAATCGTTCATACGATTTAACGTTCGCAATAACGTAGATTTACCACAGCCAGAAGGGCCAATTAACGCAGTAACTTTCTTTTCAGGGATCGGTAAGTTAATCCCTTTAAGGGCGTGAGTGTCACCGTAATGTAGGTCTAGTTGGTTAACGTCAAACTTATTCATATCAATCTCTTAGTAAGAAGCTTTGTTGAATCGGCTAGCGATCAGCTTAGTTGTTAGGTTAATAAGCAGTACTAAAACAATTAGCACTGTTGCAGTTGCATAAGCCTGATTCCATTCATGAACAGTGAACAATTCTTGAGTTAATTTGTATAAATGAACCGTTAAAGTTCGGCCTGAATCCATCACTGATTCAGGGATGCGAGTTACCATACCCGCGGTTAAGAATACCGGTGCAGATTCACCAATAATTCGACCGGTACTTAAGATAACTGCAGTAACAATGCCCGGCATTGCCGATGGTAGTACCACACGCCAAATGGTGTAAATACGTGAGCTTCCCAAACCATAAGAGGCTTCGCGATAAGCTTGAGGCACCGCAATTAGTGCTTCTTCGGTAGTACGAATAATCACTGGCAAAATCAAAATAGCTAGCGTTAAGGCGCCCGACAAAATAGAGAACCCCAAACCTAAAGTAACTACAAAGAAGGTCATACCAAACAAACCGTAAATGATCGACGGTATGCCCGCTAGCGACTCAGTACAGAAGCGAATAACCTTAACTAATTTACTACCTGGCTTTGCATATTCGGTCAGGTATAAAGCGGTCATAATGCCAATAGGTGCGGCAATTGCGATAGACAATCCAACCATGTAAATGGTTGAAACAATCATCGAGAAAATACCCGAGGTTTTGCCAACGGTTGTATAAGCAGAGCTAATAAACTCCCAGCTAACATGGCTTAAGCCGTTGCTTAAAATATGCCAAAGCATCCAAACCAAGAATAAAATAGTCATGCCGGCTCCGCCCCAAATAAGGCTAAGCGCAATTCTGTCTTCAATACGGCGGCGCATTACTTCACCCTCTTACGATTTAATACCACTAAGCTGGTATTCAAAATCATCACAAATACCAATAAAACAATACCCGTTGAATACAAAGAGCTAGCGTGAATGCCAGTCGCATACGACATCTCTAATGCAATGTTGGCGGTAAGCGAACGGGCTGAATCTAACAATGAACCAGGCATAGCCGTTGAGTTACCCATCACCATAATAATTGCCATGGTTTCCCCAACTGCGCGAGCCACACCCAGCACTACGCCTGCCAAAATCCCCGAGCGAGCAGCTGGCAACATCACCTTGAAAATGGTGAACATGGGTGAAGCACCCAATGCGTATGAGCCTTCTTTATAGGTACGAGGGATAGCGCGAATAGACGTTTCTGCAATAGTGATTACGGTAGGTAAAATCATCACCGCCAAAACAATGATAGCAGCTAACAAAGTACTACCAGCTGGAACATTAAACGTTGATTCAATTGCCGGAACAATAATAACCAAACCAAAGAAACCATATACTACCGACGGAATGCCAGCTAGTAGCTCTACGGCAGGGCGAATGATATTTGCCAACCATTTCGGCGCAACTTCAGCTAAGAATATTGCCGTTAGTAAGGCTACTGGCACGCCAATAACTACCGCACCTAAGGCCGATACCACCGACGCAACAATCATCGCGCCAATGCCATATAACGCTGGCGGATACCAATCTACACCAAGTAAGAAGTTGGTTAATCCAGCAAACTGAATGGCCGGTAAGCCCTCAAGCACCAAGAAGTAGCCAATAGTCGCTACCGATAGCACACCAATCAGAGCGCTCAGCAAAAACAGCAAGTTAAAGAAACGACCAACCCAGTCGACCTTTTGGGAAGACTGGCTAAGCGCTTCTAATAGCGCAGAATTTTTCAACTCAAATTCTTGAGTTGGAGCAGCAATCGTTTGATTCATTTTAAAATTATTCCAAAATCAACGTACAACAAAGAGGCATTAAACAATGCCTCTTTTCTTCGTTCCAAATGGGAAGCTTAATTAACTTCGATGTAGCCTTCTTCAGCAACAATCGCTTGACCATCAGTACCCATAATGAAATCTAGGAACTGTTGAGCTTCAGGAGCAGGCTGGTTGTTCACCAACAATACGAATGGACGTGCAATGCCGTAAGAGCCAGATTTGATGTTGTCTTTAGTCGCTGCTGCACCTTCAATAGATACTGCTGCTAAAGAGTCATCAACCGAACCTAAAGAGATGAAACCAATAGCGTAAGGGTTGTTAGCCACTAAAGTTTTAATTGCACCATTACCACTAGCAACCTGTGCACGTGGAGAGATAGCTGTAACAGTTACATCGTTGATTTTACGAGTTAGACCCATAATGTCTTCAAATGCACCACGAGTACCTGAACCTACTTCGCGAGTAACTGCAACGATAGGTTGGTCAGCGCCACCTACTTCTTTCCAGTTATTAATCTCACCCATGTAGATTTTTTTAACCTGCTCAATGCTTAAGTCTTTTATCTCATTAGCATTGTTTACAGCTACTGCAATTCCGTCCATTGCCATAACAATTTCTTGAGTTACTTCATTCTTTTCAGAATCTTTAACATCACGAGAAGACATACCAATCATGCTAGTGCCTTCTTTAGCAGCACGAATACCTGCAGAAGAACCAGTACTTTGAACTTCAACAACGTCATGCTGAGTTGCTTGGTATTTTTCAGCTAATACTTCCATGATTCCTGATACCGAAGTAGAACCAGAAACGGTAACAGTGTTACTTGCAAACGCGCTAGTAGCAAACAACATAGAAGCAGCACTTAATGCCGTGATTAACTTGGTTTTCATAACATTTCTCTTTGCAATTAAAAATAACAATCAATTTGTCTAAGTCGGGATGCATTGAAACAATCAAATATGACAGATAGATTACAAAAAGAATTAATAGGAGATTTTTTGGATTTATTCTGGAGTTTTTATTTGGATTTTATATTTAAAGCGGTTTTTATGACTAAAATTTAACAAAGAAAAGGGCGAACACAGCATTAGCAGTTCGCCCTAAGTATTAAGACCCGCGCCAGCTGCGCACCCTTCCGGTATCTAAGTGGATAAAACCACTAGCAGGATAATAGCCCACACCACCTAGTTTTAAATCAAGCGCATGTTGGTGAACCTTAGCTAGAGATTGCCCCTTAACTCGCAGATCCACAGCTTGTCCGGTCATATGGAAGCTTTTTCTGGCAACCCCACCACCATTTTTACGCAACATCTCATTGGTTGCTGGTGAACGATAGCCAGAAATAATGTCAAAATGCACCTCTCCGCCCAAGCGATCCTGCAGCAAGGCCATTTGCATATATAAGGCCTTATCCATTTCGGTGGCTTCATTACGTCTAAAATCACGTAACAATTGGTCCAACTGCCCTACTTCCTTGTCTTGAAACTCACCACTTTTCCAAAAACATACCTCACAGCTTTCGTTGGTATGTAAATTGGTCATGCTTAGAAAGCGCTCTCCTGGCAATTCCCTCGCAATACTAGAACTCGCATAGCTTTTTGGTATTCCAAGACCGACTAACCCAGCGCCTAACCCTAACAACAACGACCGCCGTTTTATATTTCGGTCTAACATCAACACTCACTCCAAATGGATCAAAAAACAATCAATTTGGAGAAAAATACCGACAAACAGCCTAAAAAGCAAACAAAGCACTAGGCTTTAGTCATACCATTTGGAAAAGGATCGTTTACAGATACCAGCTAGTAGTTTGTTTAAACTAGATTTTCTAGCTCGCTAAAAAAGAATCAACAGAGGCAAAATTATAAATATCTTTTCGATAATGTAGCCCACCACTACCATCAAACCACGAGGTAAAATACACCAAGTAAACGGGTACTTTTTGTTTCAATGGAACCCATTTAGGCTCACCTTTAGCAATCAAACGCTGTTTATATTGTTCGCTATAACCCGCCTGTTTGAGCAAAGTCTCTGCTAGGTAATCAGCTGCTTCAACCCGCACGCAGCCGGAGCTAAAAGCCCGCTGTTGTTCAGAAAACAGTTCCGGTGAAGAAGTATCATGTAAATAAACTGCAAACTGATTATCAAAATGAAACTTATAAGCACCTAGTGCGTTACCAGGCCCAGGGCGCTGGCGCATACGATAAGGAAAAGCGCCAGTGTCTTTAACTCGTGTCCAATCAATTTGTTCACTAGGCACGGCTTGCCCCTGATAGTCAAACAACTCAAAACGTTGCTGGTCAACGTAGGCAGGGTCACGACGCAGCTTAGGGATAATATCTTTACGAACAATGGTTCTTGGCACGTTCCAATAAGGGTTTATCACCACACTACTTATTTCACTCACCAATAAAGGCGTAGCTCGAGAAGCTCTGCCAACTACCACTTTTGATTGAAAAACCTCGCTGTCTTTATCTAGATAAGTCATCTGGTAAGCTGGCACATTAACCATAATACGCTGTTGGTTAGAGCTGAGCATAAAGCGCTCGAGTAACTGCTTACGCAGTAAATTTCTGGCCAACATTTTAGAGCGATTCACTGGCTTAAAGTTTAGCCAATACAGCGTATCGCTCCCGACTATGCCATCAGCCTTTAAACCATGTTGCGTTTGGAAACGCTTTAACGCAATTACAGTGTCTGCGTCCATAGTAGCTAATTGCAAATCAGCAAACTGATTAGCGATATCAAACTCAGCAAGACGCTGGCGAATTAAGGGCACCCGCCAATCGCGGCTGTTTAAACTAATCAGCGGTCCACTTGCAATATTCACTTGTTGTTTTCGCTGCTGTTGCACATTTAACCAATGCAAAATCTGCTGACGATAACGCAAACGCTCAATATTCAGTTCACCGCGCATACTACTTAACTGCTGATACAAATCTGCTCGGCTTAAGTGAGCCAACCACGGTTCATCAATTAGTATCACCAGGGGCGTAGCTGTAATGTTGTTTAAGGCCATACTTTGGGCATAATCTAAACGCATTAATTGCTGGCAAAATGCCATTAAGCCCAAAAAGGCATCGGTATATAAGGCTTCCCACTGGGGGTTATCGTTATTTATCGCATTTATTTGCGCCAGCCAATCACTTAACTGTTTTGGCCCCCCCGCTAAACTAAACTCCAGCAACATCCACTGCAGTTGGTCACGGGTATTTCTCGCCTGGGGGTATCCATACCAAAGTGAATCGGGATGAAAATATTGAATGGATTGTTGAAGATCTGGATAACGAACTTGGTAGTCTTCTGCCTTAAGCACCAAGGCTGACTCTCTACTCGCTTGAACTGGCCAACTTAAGCGACTTAATAAGCGCTCTCCTACACCTAATTCACTATTTGGAGAAGTATCTAAACCCTTAATAGCCGATTGCGAATTGTCAGTATCAAGATGAGTTTGATTGGCTTGTTTAAACACATTACTGGCTTGCTCGTTAGGCCCAAGCAAGCTTACCGCTGCATGAACATGCAAACTAAAACAACTTACAAAAATGCCCAACAACAACCTGCTCACTGGCTACTCCAACACCAAACAACACCCTTTAAGCTTAGTGTCTAACTGGTATTGGCAGCACAAAAAAACATGACAATTTTATGTCACAATTTTAAGTTGTTGAGATCATTTAGAAAGAAGAGTCGGGCCCTGCTAAAAAGGCGATTTCTTCAGGGCTAGACTCTCTACCAAGTATTTGATTACGGTGTGGGTAGCGTCCAAAGCGCTCAATAATCACTTTATGCTTTAGCTCAAACTGATAGTTATTTTCTAGCCCTGGAGCCTTAAACAACTGCTCTGCCTGCTGGTGAATAACTAGGGATTCGCTATGCATATACGGCATATATAAAAAGCTTCGCTGGCTTAGATTAAGCTGTTGATCAAACCCTTTTGCTACAGCTTGCTGCGCAAGGCATAGTGCTAATGAATCGTTAGCAAAAGCACCAGCTTGGCCACGATGAATATTTCTTGAGAACTGATCCAATATTATGATTTCAGCTAAGCTTGCTTGCGCTTGCTCACGCCAAGTAAATAACTCGCCACTGGCAGCTTGTTGCAACAAAGCAGAAAACTGATTACTTATGAGTTCATCAATCTTAGCGTCTACACTAAACCACTGTTGTGGATTTAGCTCTTCAAACCAAAAATCTAAAACGTCTTGATAAGCCATACTTGCCTCTTTATTCATTGGCTAACAGCCGCAGTCACCTTGTAAGTTCCACTGGCATTGCTGGTAGTTTTCAAAAGTGGAAATTTGACTTATATACCCTACAACTTCACAGCCTTGTTCTCCCCAAGTACAGCCAGGGCGAACTTGATTTTCTACTGTTATGGCTGTCGCTTGATAGCGAAAACTTTGAGCTAAACTCAATCCAGCTTGGGTTAACAAAGGGCTCTCTTTTGCTCCCCATAAACTCACTAGTTTTCCTTCGCGCATCATAATGGGATGAGTTCCATCAAGAGCGGTTTGCAACACAATGTCTGGACGAATCGGAAGCTTGGAAGGGAAATAATAACTGCAACCACATCCCCGTCGCTGCTCTGCCACTGGAATAGCTTGCAACTCACAGGAATAAACAACACTACTTAGCATTGCTAATAACGCAGTGCAGAATCCAACAACTAACTTATTCATAACCATCCAAAGGCGTTAAGGTATAAGCGCAGCGACGCGAGCCAGCAACAATGTGTTCGGTGCGCTCTACCTCACATTCGCTAAACAGTTTCTGCAGCATATCAAGTTCAGAGCGGCATAAACCTTGGCATTCGGTAGCAGCAATACAAATAGGGCAATGATCTTCAACAAACAGGTAAGCACTTTGCTGGCGCTGCCAATTAGCCATATAACCTTCTTGACTACGCTTATTGCTCAAAAGCTCTAACTTGTCGGCAATACTGGTAATTCCGTCCATCGCTTGCTGATAAGCACTAAAACTTTGTTGCTCACGATGACTAACCAATTGCTCTAAGCCAGACTCACCGAATACCTGCTTCACCGCGCCAATTAGCTGAACACTTAAGTCGCTGTGGCAATCAGGAAAGCGTCCATGGCCTTTATCGGTTAACTGCCAATATCGAGTAGGCCGACCTACTTTTACTTTTTTGTCGAAATGTTCAATTAGGCCATCACTTTCCAAACTTTGTAGATGCTGGCGAACGCCCATGGTTGTGATATCAAGCTGCTCGGCTAACATCTTTACCGTAAGCCCACCTTGGCTTTTTATTCGATACAAGATGTTATCTGTGGTTTTCATGCAATTGTCCTGCGCCTTTATTAAGCACATTATTGTCATTGCTACTGGCTTTGTAAAGCTAGCACTTTATTAAGCTAACAAGCCACTTAGTGAATACTTTTAAAAACTTTAATTCTCAGAGCTTCTAATTGCTCAATAGCTTCAAAAGCAGTAACTCTGCCTTCCAAAAACTCCACCATTATATCCATAGCAGGCAAGGCAAATTGTTTAGGACTATCACGATCAAAAAACTGCGACACTCCTTTGGCGCTATTTAACAGCTGAGTGCCAGCTTGAATAAACCGATCTTCACTGCCCTTACTGCTAGACAAGGGGTTAATTTTCCCCAATTGCTGATTAAGCTCGACTAAGGCATCGCCCTTGGACAAGAAATCTAAAAACCAATAAGCGGCGATATTAGTTTTCGCTTGTGGGTGCGCCACAATGACATCAATAGGCGCTTCTTCATATTGCTTCTGCCCTTCAAGCACCTGGGGAAACGCCGCAAAGCCTAAATCATTACGCACTCTATCGGGCACGGTCGCGAGAAAGAAGTTCCCCATTAATACTGCCGCGGCTTTTTCACGATACATTGCTGGTAACGCTTGTTTCCAACCCATCTCATCACTGTTTGGCACAAAACACTGAGCATCGATAGCTTGTTGCCAATAATTAAAGACCTGCACCACTCGTTTATCGGTGAACGCGATGTTCCCAGCAAGCAACTGTTGATGAAATGCCAAGCCATTAATGCGCAAATTAAGGTAGTCAAACCAAGCAGCCACCGGCCATGCCTCTTTGCTACCAATGGTGACTAAGTGTTGTTGTTTGTTGGCAAAGCTTTGGCAACTCATCAGAAATTGCTGCCAACTAGTAAAAGTATCGGGTTGGTAGCGAATCATCGACTGCCGATAATAAAAGCCCCACTGGTAGTAATTTATCGGTAAGGCGTAATATTGTTGCTGATACTGGGAAGCGTGTTTGGCAGCCGAACTGAAAGTCTTGTCCCAATTGGCTTGTTGCCACCACGATGAGATATCGAGAATTAGGTCATTTTTAGCCAATGCCCTAAGCCGCTCACCACCAAACCAAAAAAACAGATCACCTTCGCCATCATTACTCTTCATGATGTCTTCAATGTTCTTTTTGTAGTATTCGTTTTCGTAAACCTGTGTCCCCACCTCAACATGTGGGTAGGCAGTACTAAAGCGTTCAATAAGCTGCTTGTAGGCTTGTCGCTGTTTGCCGCTACTGGGCATTAGTACCAAGGTGAGCGAGTATTGTTTATCTAGTTCATGCTTTGCTTTAACTTGCCAAGAGCCAATGAGTAAACACAATAGCAACAAGAACTTTAGCCACTTAGACGAATGTTTCAAGGCGCCAATACTCCTTAAGCCTGCTAGTTCAAACAATCTAATCATTAAGCAAAAGCAAGCGCGTTATGTAGCACCAATTGTTAGCTTATTGCCATGGAAAATATTGATTTAACTATAGTTATAGCAGCTCTTTGGCACACAACAAGTTGCTTTAAACCAAACACACAAATTTATGAATACTACTTATTGGCACTCAACATATTCAATTTTCTGTAGAAACATCACAACTCAACTACGGTAAAGCAAATCAGTTTTCTTCACCCTATTTAGTTCTTTCAGACAGAGACGTTTTTAAGGTGAAGTCATTGGGTTTAAGTGTTAACACTAGCTTTCCAAGAATACGATTACCATCAACAGCACCGTATAAACGGCTGTCTGCTGAGTTATCCCTATTATCTCCGACAAAAAAGTAGGCATTATCGGGGATCACATAGGCGTCACTAAAAGAGTGAGAAACACCAATAGCTCTTTGTATTAAATAGCTATTATTGGCTAGCACTTCTTGGTAGGTTTCCGTATGAGTTGTGCCAGATACAAAGCTTATAGGCAATTCTTCTCCGTTTAACTGTATATTGCTACCTTTAAAGCTAATCCTATCTCCTGGTAAGCCAATTAAGCGTGCAACGTGAGGCGCGTCCATGTTTGGTGGGTAAAATGCATACACATTGCCTTTTTGCATCAATTCTGGCTTCACCTTGTCGTTATCAACAAGGATTACCCCGAAAGTACCATAAGTTCCGTAACCTTGCTTCTCTACCACAATGTAATCCCCAACCGATAAACTAGGATTCATGGACCTTGCGGGAATAGTAAAAGGTTCATATAAAAACGCTCGAAACAAGGTGACCGATATCAACACTCCAGCGTGAATAGCGACTAAGCCCCACCATTTGGAAAACCATGCTCTAGGCAAGCAAATATTGTAATGCCTAACAATGAAGTAGCTATGAATAACAATAACTAACACCAGTCCTAATGTTAAATAGCTTGAAAAATACCAATCGACAATGGCAGTAAAAATTGACACGCACAAGTACAAGCTAAATAAGCCAAGGTGATTTAAGTAAAGAAATACAAAGGGTTGGACTATTATTCCTAATAGAAATGATATCCAAAATTTAGGCTTCCATTCCATTTAGGCTCCTTTAAGCTTTTTCGGAAGTATTTTTCAACAGAGACCCTACCCGTTGGCCTAAATAACGCGCAGTTGCAACATCGCTTGGATGAACCTCTCCATTACTTGACTGGGCTACTACACCCAGCTGACACCCTAAGCGATTTAACTCTCGTTGATCGTAACCACTAGCTAAGTCTAAACCTACCCACAACATACCATGTTGATTAGCGAGCGTTACTAGGTATTGCAAAGTACTGGTTTGATCACCATTTAACGCACTGCCGCAAGTAAAGCCAGCGGCCACTTTTCCTGCCCATTGTTGCTTACACCAAAGCTCACTGGTTGCGTCAGCAAAAGCCTTAAATTGTGCTGCTACTCCGCCCATGTAGGTGGGTGAACCAAAGATAATGGCATCACAATCGACAAGTTGTTCAAATACTTCAGGAGCACAAAAGCGCCCTTCTACTATTTGCTTACCTTGAATTTGAATACTGACAACTTCTATTGAATATGACTCAGCAAGACCAGCTTGTAGGGCTTTAGCTAAAATGCCAGTTACATCGGTTTTAGTAAAATACACCACCGCAACTTTAAGTTTCTGTACTCTAGTCACAGTACTCCTCGACCTTTGCTTCAACCTGCTGCTGGCAGGTTTGCTTATAACGAATATCTATTTCATTAATTAAGTTGGTGTAAACCTCAAAGCTTTCTTCATAGCCTTTAAAGGCTAGATCTGCATTACTTTTATTGCCTTCGCTAACGCAGGCCTCATGCACCGAATACCACTGCTCCGCGGCTTTCTCGGCATTATCTAATACTGTATTAAGAGGCACTTGGTTAATTAAAGCGAGTTGGCTTCGCTTATCAGTAAACAATTTACATACCTTGTCGCGAGGCATGTCATAGTCCCAAGAACATATTGCCACATATTGTTTACTCAAAGTTTGAATGTCTTGGTGTATACGCTGGTTGCTGCTGGAAGCTTCGGCAAAACCTTCTTTAGAACACACACTGGCAAAAGCTAATGTCGGTAAACAGCTTACGACAATAGCAACAAGTAAATTTCTCATTTTCATCCTTAAAGCAGAGCTTCATTTCACACTTATATTTATTAGCAATAAACTAAAACTACGCAGCACTCCAATCAAAATGCCTAAGGCACCTTTCTGAGCAATCTATACCTTTGATTTGATAATGCTTTTCTTACAAGAGTAATAGTTGCTTAAGATCGCATGTTCAATCGAGAAAAACATCAGTACAGCTCCAAAAAAACACTTTTTATCAAAAATATGCGCTGTATCTGCTGCTTACCTCAACACTACGATAACAAATATAAAAACTAGCTAAACTAAAAACCAAGTTCAGAGATACTAGGTTTGACGGTAGTATTTCCCAACCTTTCATGAACTCAACAAGCAGAGTATTGAACTAGGTTAAAAGCATTAGTTAAAAATTATCAACCTGCCTTTGTATATTTTACAATTCATTATCTGGTCAACCAATATTACTTATGGTACTAATTAGTCATACGAACGAATCGTAATAATTATTCCTAAAAATCAGTAAATTAGTGAACCATTCTTATAACTGTGGCTAGCTTTGTAGTTCTGATTTGGCTTGGGAGCAGCAGGAATACTAACAGGGATCTGTATCATGAAACTCAAAGTTGTAACCCGCACACTACTTGGTTTTGCTGTGCTACTTGCGTTGTTGTTGATTGTTGCGCTAATTGGCCAACTTAATATGCGACAACTAGAAAGCCAACTGGATCAAACCGTCAGCCGCTTAGCGCCAATGGCAGAGCAAGTGAATCAACTATCGGGATTATTGCTTAACTCGGCGCGCAAAGTTGGCTTACACAGCAATAGCCAAAACCGCCAACAAGCAGAGCAACTAGAACAGGAAGTTACCAGCCTATTTAGCAGCTACAGCCAACGTATCGAGTCCCTCTCTCAGTTAGCCCAACCTTACCCGCAAATAGTGAGCGGTTTAAGCCAATTAGACCAAGACCTTAATAGCATTAAAACCACCAGCCAAACGCAGTTAACCTTGGCCAACCAAGCGCAACAAGCACAGCAGTTGTTAACCAATCAGCGCCAAAGCTTTAATCAAAAGTGGAAAAACTTTGCGGGTGATATGGAGTTTATGATTGAAATGGTAGAAGAGAATGCCGAATGGGTTGTAACCGGCATGCAAGCCGACATAGCGGCGTTTTCTGGCTCTCTCGAGAAACTGTTTTATGCTCAAAATGCCCAGCAGTTTGACTCCCAATTTAGTGTGGTATCTAGTTATTACAAATCTCTTCAGCAAAAGCAGGAACAATTGCTCAAGCTAGACCCAGCCAGTGGTGAGGAGTTAACCAGCTATTTCGAGTTACTCAAACAAGCCTTTGCTAACAACGGTCTATTTACCAATCTAAAAAATCAGCAATTAGTTCTGAGTCGTCAAAACGAACAACTAGTGACACTAAACCAACAAACAGACCAAGCCCTAAACTTGCTCGACAATATCTCTGAGCAACTAAGCCAAATCATTGCAGCCGCTCACCTGCAAGCTCAACAAAGCTCGAGTTCAGCGCTATTGCAAACTGGACTCGTGCTGCTTTTGTCAATTGCTATAACCCTCTTTGTAGCTTGGAACGTAAGCAGGCAAATTCGCTTACCGCTAGCAAATACCCTGGCTCAAATTAAACGCATGGTAGATGGCGACTTTAGAACAGTTGAAGGTGTAAATGCCCACGATGAATTTGGTCAAATAGCCACTCACTTACATGAGCTTAGTGCCCAAATGAACCAGGTAATTAGTCAAATGAGCAATAACGCAAAGCAACTTGCTGCCAGTGCCAAGAGCGGCTTAGCAACCAGTGAGCATTCACATAAAGTGATTCAAGAGCAACAAGATCAAAGCCAGCTAGTTGCTGTTGCGGTAAGCCAAATGGAAGTAGGTGTTAACGAAGTATCTGAGCAAGCCCAACAAAGCCGTGACGACATTGGCCAAGTAAACCAACTTACTGGGCAAAGCCACCAAGCCGCACAATCGACCTTAGCCACAACTAATCAACTTCAAACCACCGTTGTAGATGCCAGCCAACAAGTGAGCGAGCTTAAACAACAAAGTGATGACATTAACCGTATCGTTGATGTTATCCAAGGCATAGCCGAACAAACCAACTTATTAGCCTTAAACGCCGCTATCGAAGCTGCCCGCGCAGGCGAACAAGGCAGAGGTTTTGCGGTCGTTGCCGATGAGGTTAGAGGATTAGCTACTCGCAGCCGCGAAGCCACGCAAGAAATTCTAACAATGATAGAGCAACTACAGAGCCGCGCTCAACACGCTATGGACATGATGGTACAAGGCGAAACCATGGTGGGAAGCTGTATCAACGAAGCCGAGCAAAGCTCTCAACAGCTAGAGCAAGTTGCTCAACTGCTAAGCGCTATTCAACAGCGTAGCGAGAACATTGCCAATAACGCCCAAGATAAACACACCGTAGCGGTACAAGTAGCAAACAACGTTGAGAAAATTGTCGAACTGAGCGAGCTGGCCAACCGAGATGCTAACCAAACCCAGCAAATTAGCGATGCTCTGCAGCAGCAGTCTCAGCAACAGCTAAGCGAACTATCTAGGTTTAAGCTGGGATAAACAAACGGCTTTTACATAAACATAAAGCGGTAATCACACCGCTTTATGTTTAGCCTTATAGACCGAGTAGAACAGCGCCAAAAACAAACATACTCCAGCTGGTATCAATAAAGAGTAAAACGCCAAGTTAGCAAAGCCAAGTGCCCCTAAAGTGCCGCCGAGTATAAAACCTAGCACAATGAGTGAGAACAACAGTGCGCGCCGTTTATCAAATGGGCCACCACGAAGAACAGCCCCCAACATAATCCCCAAATCAGTAAATATACCGGTAACGTGAGTGGTGCGGACAACCGCACCACTGTAGGTAGTTGCCAAGGCATTTTGTAAGCCACACGCGGCGGATGCTAAGTAGATCCCATAAGAAAAGTCACCAATTAGTAGATAGCTAGCACCACAAAGAAACGTTGCCTCTAAGCAAAGTAGAGCGCTGTAATTACGCCCCAACTTTAACGCCTCACCACGTAAAAAGTAGCCAGAAATTGCAGCGCCCATAACAAAGCTAAACAACACGCCAAACAAATATAGTAAATCGTTAAAGCCAGCACTCATTGCTCCCGTGCCCAGCAAAGTGGCCGTTCCAGACAAATGAGAAACCGACTGGTGCTTAAATCCCAATAAGCCCACTGCGTTAATAAAACCCGCGTTCAACGCTAACAAAAACGTTCCATACTCAACCCAGCGAGGTAACTTAGAGATCACAGCTATTCCTTGAACTTATACGCGTTTTTAATCCTTGCGAACAAAAGTTTACCAAACAACCAGGCCTTACCGAAGTAAGTAATAAGCGCCAGAGTAGTGACAACACAAGCAACACAAGCAAAACACTTCTGCTAACTAAGGGCTTGGCAAAAATATCGCTCTTAAAATCGATGAAGGTTAAAGAACCCCCTTCGCAAAATGAGCCTTAAACGATAATTCAAAGAGCCGAACAATCCAGTAGCGAACATTCATGGCTTTGATTGTTTAGACTAAAATCTAAACTTCACTGTGCGCGATGCTCTTTGATGCCTTAACGTCAATACTGCCTCAGCTGTATTTCAGCTTTAACTAAAAAACTGTCTCAAATTTATGACAACAAAAGCCTTTCATAATTATGAACTAAGCAATTTATTCGCTTGTAGCCTTTATTTTTAAGCCCACCGCTCACTTTAAAAAACACTGTCTCAAATTGGGGACATAATAATTGACAAAAATGAATATTTACCATTTAATATTCATCATCATTTATTTAAACAACAACACAAAGAAATGCAGTTCTTGGTAAAAAGCCCTCATTGAGACAGGCACAAGAATGCATATAAATCATTAATAATAATGAAATAAAACTATAAAAACAGCCAATATAAGTCATACGTTAATATCTATAACAAAACTGAAATTGGTATAAACCTGTTAAAAAATCAATATCACCTCAAACACCTCTCGCGATCACAATCACATATTTATGCAATAACACATGAAACAAACTCTAAATGTAGATTGTTTTTTATCCATTCAATGTTTTACATCACGCTGCCAGATTTGTTCATCAAAACAGCTATAGATATTTCTATTAATAAGTTTGATTCTTTAGCCCGGATTTATCGTTCGATCTGTTGGCTAGGTGTTAACTCCCCTTGTAAAAAAACTACACGCTCAAACTAGCCAAGAGCTTGGCGATAGATTCCGTTTTTTTAGGCTGTATAAAAATCTGTAGCTAGGTGATGCGGCTAGAAAGCCACACACGGCAACAGTGGCCAATGTGTTTTAAAGGTGACAGCAATACCCTGTCGTTAGGGTTTATTTTTTGAAATGGAGTTTACAATGCAATTTGCTAAACGTTTAGGTTCGAACCATTTACGCGGTTCAAATCAAGCTACTGGGTTAATACGACGCTCTAAACTTACCGCCGCAATTGTTAGTGCCCTTGTTGGGGTTAGCTTTTCTGGTATCGCTAATGCGTCGGTATATGAAGATCGTTTTGCTGAAATTCGCGGTGAAATTTACGCACCAGAAAATGGTTATTTAAGTGCCGACGGTGGCCCTTACCACTCTATCGAAACTTTTATTATTGAAGCGCCAGATCACGGGCATGAATCAACCTCTGAAGCGTATTCTTACATTCTTTGGTTAGAAGCTGTTCACGGTAAACTAACCGGTGATTGGCAACCGCTTATCGACGCCTGGGCTCTTATTGAAGACCACATTATTCCTACTTCGGAAATGCAGCCTACGGCCGATAAATACGCTAACGCTAAAGCGACTTATGTACCAGAAGGCCCGTTACCTTCTAGCTATCCCCTACCACTAACTAACGGCGCAGCTGTAGGTGAAGATCCAATCAGTGCCGACCTAGCTTCAACTTACGGTACCTGGGACGTTTACGGTATGCACTGGTTGTTAGACATGGACAATGTCTACCAGTACGGTAATTTGGGAGACGGAACGTCTACGCCTTCATACATCAACACCTTCCAGCGTGGCGAACAAGAGTCGGTATGGGAAACGGTGCCACACCCATCTTGGGAAGATTTTAGTTGGGGCGGCGAGTACGGCTTTTTAGACTTGTTTGTTAAAGAGTCTCAAGCGCCTGCTAAGCAATGGCGTTACACCAATGCGCCAGATGCCGATGCTCGTGCAGTTCAAGTTATGTACTGGGCATTGCAGTGGATGAAAGAACGAGGACAAGATCCAGAAGTTGTAGCACCTGGTCTAATGGCTAAAGCAGCCAAAATGGGTGATTACCTGCGTTTGGCCATGTTTGACAAATACTTCAAGAAGATTGGTTCGCAAGATGCGCAAGGAAGCGCTGGCCAAGGTTACGACTCTGCTCACTACCTAATGTCTTGGTACTATTCTTGGGGCGGTCCCATTGACCCTTCAGCAAACTGGGCTTGGCGTATTGGTTCTAGCCACGTTCACTTTGCCTACCAAAACCCAATGGCGGCTTATGCACTCTCGCAAATTGCCGAGCTACAACCTAAAGCACCAAACTCAGTTCGCGATTGGGATATTGGCCTAGAGCGTTCTTTAGAATTTTTCCAATGGACACAGTCAGCTGAGGGCGCATTCTCTGGTGGTGCCACCAACAGTTGGAACGGAAAATACGATACCTACCCAGCAGACCGCGCTAACAATACCTTCTATGGTTTAGCCTACGACGAAAACCCAGTTTATGAAGATCCAGGTTCTGGCACTTGGTTCGGTTGGCAAACTTGGGGGGTTGAGCGGGTAGCTGAATACTACTTCATTACTGGCGAAGCACGCGCTAAAGCGATCCTAGATAAGTGGATTAGCTGGGTGCTAAACGCTACACCAGAAAAAGGCCTACCAGTTCTCGATTTTAGTGACAACGACGTAAAACTCGCTGCAACTTTAGCCTTTACGGGTGTTCCAGAGAAATGGGATCCTGCTAACCCTAAAGCCAATACAAACCTTCATGTTGAAGTAATAGACCACGGGCAAGATGTGGGTGTTGCGCACAACTTAGCTAAAACCCTTATGTACTACGCTGCAGCAGAACAGAAACACCAAGGTGAAGTTCATCAAGGTGCTAAAGATGCTGCACAAATGATTTTGGATCGTTTTTGGGCTAACCATCGCACAGATAAAGGTGTCTCGGCCCCTGAAACACGCAGCGACTATGCAGAACGCATCAACGAGCCAGTATTCTTCCCAGCAGGATGGAGCGGTAAAAATGCGGTTGGCGCAGACTTAAATGCCGACACCACATTCTCTAGCATGCGTCCTTTCTACAACGAATCAGATCCAGGATATCAAGAGCTGCAAAATGCTTTAGCTGAAGGTCGCGATCCAACATACACTTACCACCGTTACTGGGCCCAAGTAGATGTTGCAACTGCAAACGCCTTGTATGCTGAATTGTTCCCTGAGGCTGATTGTGCAGACGGATGCGCCCCAAGCGCTAAAGACATTGCAGTTAAAACTTCGGTAAACACTGCAACTAGCATTACCCTAGAAGGCAGTGACAGCAATGGCACGGTAGAGTCTTACAACTACAGCCAAGCGAGCAACGGCACAGTAAGTGGCACAGGTAAACAAGTTACTTATACTCCGCAAAATGGCTTTGTAGGTGTTGATAGCTTTACTTACACAGTTACCGACAACGAGCAACTAAGCTCTGCCCCAGCTACGGTAACTATCACTGTTGAAGATCTAAACAGTAACTTGCCACCAGAAGCGTGTTTTACTGCTACACCAACTAGTGCAATGGTAGGCGATATCATTAGCTTTGACGCAAGCTGTGCAACAGACACTGATGGCGACACCTTAAGCTACAGCTGGGCCTTTGGCGACAACAGCAACGGCAGCGGTGCAAGCATTAAGCACAGTTATGCAGCCGCTGGCAGCTACGACGCAGTGTTAACAGTAAATGATGGCAAAGGTGGCGTAGATACTTCAAACGTAACTATCACCATTGAAGAGCCTGCTGGCAACCTGCCTCCGGAAGCTTGTTTTACCGCTACCCCAACCAGCGCTAATGTTGGCGACGCGATTAGCTTTAACGCTAACTGCTCAAACGATGCAGACGGAGATAACTTAAGCTATAGCTGGGCCTTTGGCGACAACAGCAATGGCAGCGGAGCTTCAACTCAACATAGCTACTCACAAGCGGGTAGCTACAATGCAGTACTAACAGTAGACGATGGTAAAGGTGGTGTAGATACCTCTAGCACTACTATCACTATTAGCGAAGCGCCGGTTTCTAGCGCTAGCTGTAAGTACGAAGTGCAAAACCACTGGAACGCTGGCTTTGTTGCAACCATAACCATTACTAACAACGGTAACGAAGTGATTGATGGTTGGGATGTTAACTGGAACTACGCCGACGGTTCGGTAATGAGCAACGGTTGGAACGCTAACTTTAGTGGTAGCAATCCATACTCTGCTAGCTCATTAAGCTGGAACTCACGCATCCAGCCAGGCCAATCAGTAAGTTTTGGTCTGCAAGGTAATAAAGCGGTATTTAACGGCCCTGCTCCTGTGGCAACCGTAACTGGCGCTGTGTGTAACTAAGATCCAATGTTCGTTTCATAATCCGTAAGTAAAGGAGGCCTAGGCCTCCTTTTTTCATGTTTAAAACTAACAGCATGAGCATTTCCTCCAAACTAGAACCCATTTCGCAATCAACCCACCTCGCTAAGCAACAGGCGATAAATCCAGATCTCATTTTGAGCCGCTCACCTTCTGAAACATCGGCCTAATATTTCTTAACACTCACTAAGTTTGTGCTGCTCTCACACATTCGATCATTATTATCAAATCACATAATAAAAATCAAAAAGCTGACTTATACCTTTATTCGCATGAGGGAATTATGTGATTAGTCAATACTGTAAGGGCAAGATTGCCGCAAAGACATTGCCAAAGAGCAAACGCTAGCAATTCTTACAAATAAATTGAATGAACATACATGCAAAGCAAAAGGTAAATAGCTAGCGAACGGAAAATTAGCTTACAGCACCAAGCTATGCGGTAACGAATCGTCGGCTATTGATGATACTCGCTCATCATAATGATGAGTTTTCATACGAAACGGAGATTCACATGTTTTTATCTAAAACATCCTGGATAAAGCCACAACAAACCACCGGCTTCTCAGGAAAAATCAAACACCACTCATTACGTTTATCTGTTATTGCCGCCCTTGCCAGTGCTGGTTTGAGTAGCATGGCTAATGCTGGTGTATATCAAGACCGCTTTACTGAGCTACGTAATGAAATTTATAACCCTGCTAATGGTTATCTAAGTGCTGATGGAGGTCCTTACCACTCGGTAGAAACCTTTATTATTGAGGCCCCCGATCACGGCCACGAATCAACCTCGGAAGCTTATTCCTATATTCTTTGGTTAGAAGCAGTGCACGGTAAAATCACCGGTGATTGGCAACCCTTAATTGAAGCTTGGAGAATAATTGAAGAGCAGATTATTCCTACTTCAGAAATGCAGCCCACCGCAGCGAACTATGCCTCGGGTAAGGCAACTTATGTTCCAGAAGGACCTCTCCCCTCTAGCTATCCTCTAGCGCTAGACTCTGGTGCAGCAGTGGGTGAAGACCCAATTAGCGCAGGGCTAGCTGCAACTTATGGCACCTGGGATGTGTACGGCATGCACTGGTTGCTAGACATGGATAATACCTACAAATACGGCAACCTTGGCGATGGTGTTTCTACTCCTTCTTACATCAATACCTTCCAACGAGGGGAACAAGAATCGGTGTGGGAAACTGTGCCTCACCCATCATGGGAAGAATTTAAATGGGGTGGAGAATATGGCTTTTTAGACCTATTTGTCTCTGAGCCGCAAGCCCCAGCCGCACAATGGCGCTACACCAATGCGCCGGACGCAGACGCGCGTGTAGTACAAGTGATGTATTGGGCCTTACAGTGGATGAAGGATCAAGGCGTAGACCCAGAAGTGGTTGCTCCGGGTTTAATGGCTAAAACCTCCAAAATGGGTGACTACTTGCGTTTGGCCATGTTTGACAAATACTTCAAAAAAATTGGCTCGCAAGATGAACAAGGTAGCGCAGGTGTAGGCTACGAGTCTGCGCACTATTTAATGTCTTGGTATTACTCTTGGGGCGGCCCAATTGATACCACTCAAAACTGGGGCTGGCGCATAGGCTCAAGCCATATTCACTACGCATATCAAAACCCAATGGCAGCGTATGCGCTATCGCAAATCCCTGAGCTAAAACCACAGGCGCCTAACTCAGTAGAAGACTGGACCGTTGGTTTGGAGCGTTCTTTAGAATTTTTCCAATGGACCCAATCTGCGGAAGGTGCATTCTCTGGAGGAGCCACCAATAGTTGGAACGGCACTTACTCCACCTACCCAGTAGAGCGCCAAAATGCCACTTTCTATGGCATGGTTTACGATGAAAACCCCGTTTATGAAGATCCCGGTTCGGGCACATGGTTTGGTTGGCAAGCTTGGGGCACCGAGCGCGTAGCCGAGTATTACTACATAACTGGCGAAGCGCGCTCTAAAGCGATAATGGATAAATGGATAGGCTGGATTTTAGACAGCAATCCGGCCACTGGTTTAGCTGTGCTAGATTTTAGTAATGACGATGTAAAACTCGCTGCAGGCCTAGAGTTTAGTGGCTTACCAGAGAAATGGGACCCCGCTAACCCGGTAGCTAACAACAACTTACACGTTACCGTTACTTCGCAAAACCAAGATGTTGGTGTAGCACACAGTTTGGCTAAAGCCTTAATGTACTACGCCGCTGCTGAAGAGAAACACCAAGGCCAAGTACACCAAGGAGCGAAAGACGCCGCGCAAATGATCTTAGATCGTTTCTGGGCTAACCATCGCACCGATAAAGGTGTAGCAGCTCCCGAAAGTCGTGGCGATTACCGAGAAAGAATTAACGATTCGGTATACTTTCCTCCCGGTTGGAGTGGTGTAAACGGTGTAGGAGCAGAGCTAAATGCAGATACTACCTTTACTAGCATGCGTCCTTTCTACAACGAGTCAGATCCTGGCTATGTAGAACTGCAAACAGCCATCAGCGAAGACCGCGATCCAAGCTATACTTACCACCGTTACTGGGCTCAAGTAGATGTTGCTACCGCCAACGCGCTATACGAAGATTTGTTCCCCATCATCTGTGATGCCAACTGCCCACCAACAGCCAAAGACCTAGAAGTTAGCGGCAATTTGGATACTCCACTTAGCATTACCCTTGAGGGTAGCGACAGTAACGGCAGCATTGTTAGTTATGCCTATACTCAGGCAGCTAATGGCTCTGTTACTGGAAACGGTCCACAAGTGACCTATACGCCAAATGCTGGATACATCGGCGTAGATAGCTTCTCCTATACCGTTACCGACGATGAACAACTTACTTCAGAGCCAGCAACGGTAACCATTACGGTAGAAGATCCCAATAGCAATCTTCCTCCAGAAGCCTGTTTTTCTGCTTCACCAAGCAGTGCATATGTTGGTGACCCAGTTGCCTTTGACGCAGGTTGCTCAAGCGATGCAGACGGCGATACGCTTAGTTATGCTTGGGCCTTTGGTGATACCGCAACGGCCACCGGCGAAACCACTAGCCATAGCTATACAACTGCAGGTACTTATACTGCCGAGCTAAGTGTTGATGATGGTAAAGGCGGAGTAGATACTAGCAGTAAAGTCATTACCGTAACCGAAGCTCCAGTAGTCGCTAACTGCAGTTACACTGTTGATAACGAGTGGAACTCTGGCTTTGTAGCTAGTATTACCATTAGCAACAATACTAACGCAGTCATTAACACTTGGGATGTAAGCTGGAGTTATAACGATGGTTCAAGTATGACCAGCGCTTGGAATGCCACTGTTAGTGGTACTAACCCTTACAGTGCAAGCTCACTGGCTTGGAATGGTCAAATTCAACCTGGCCAATCGGTAAGTTTTGGCCTGCAAGGTAGCAAAGGAGCGGCGAACCAACCAGCGCCAATCCCGGTAGTAAGCGGCGCAGTATGTAACTAGCAGCTACAGCTAGCTTGTTGCAAGATCTAAAAAGGAGGCGCCGGCCTCCTTTTCTAATACCTAAAAACTCATTTTAACTTAGTAATGAGTTAACGCATAAGCCAAAGAACGACCGCTACGGCAATCTTCTGGTGCAGTACCGTAACCAACCAATACAGGCGCATTAGTGGTTTTAGCCGACAATAGCATAGTAAAGAATCGCTCAGTCATAGCATCGTCCATCAGCGAATCCAGAATAAAATAATCTTGGTCACAAGGCGTGCTTGGATGGTCATTCAGCTTAAAATAGATGGTTTGATTATTGTAGATTTTTACCCATTGCACTGTTGACGTTACATTAGCGGTGTAGGCCGCACTCGAAGAAAATGAAATAGTTAAAAGAGCAATAAAAGCGAAAATAGTTTTCATATGATTTCCTAGTTCAATCCATTGAATCATTTGTCGTTAACAACAAATGAATTATTTAGAGAGGTATTAAAAACATCTCTACTCCACGTTGAAGCTAGAAAAAATTAACTTTATATCAAACACTTATCAAGCACGAATTTCGCAAATTGACTAACTATTCTTAGTCTTAACCTACTAATACAATTAAAATCCAATCTTGCTCAAGCTTTCTCGCATCGTTTCACCTGATTTTTGCAGAGCAGCTAACTCCTCGCTTTCAAGTGGTAGCTCAATCAATTTCTCAACCCCTTTTAAGCCAATGCACGCCGGTAAACTAAGGGCTACATTGCTAAGTTGATATTCGCCACTTAAACGCACCGATACAGGCAACACTGTTTTGCTGTCATCCAATATCGCTTCGACCAAACGTGCAATCACTACTCCTATTGCTAAGTTGGTGTAGCCCTTCCCTTCAATAATTTTGTAAGCCGCTTGCTTAACACTCTCGGCTAGCTCTTCTAATCGGCTAGCAGAATAGCTTACGCCAAATACCGTTTGTCCTTGAATAGCTAAGCCTCCAATGCTCACCGTCGACCATGCCGCCAACTCCGAATCGCCATGCTCACCCAAAATGTAACCATGCACCGATTGCGGATCGACTTGATACATTTCGCCCAACAATGTTTTTAAACGCGAAGTATCTAACATAGTGCCGGTACCAATAATCCGATGTTTAGGGCGCTGGCTCAGCTCCTGCAACATAAACGTTAATACGTCTACCGGATTACTGGCCACCACCACAATGGCGCTAGGTGCATAGCGGTCGAGTTGATCAGCAATAGATTTAAATACTTTGGCATTGTTTTCTAATAGCTCTAAGCGGCTCTCGCCCGATTTTTGTCCCACTCCAGCGGTAACAACAATAACTTGGCAACGGGCCAAGTCCGAGAACTCACCCGCACTAACTTGCATTCTGCCAGTTAAACCCTGCCCATGCATTAAGTCTAAGGCTTCCCCTTCTGCTCTAGCCTTATTCATATCTACCAAAACCAGCTCTTCACAAGCTTCACGTAAGTACAGAGCGTAAGCCCCTGCTACACCAACATTGCCTACACCTACAATGCCCACACTGCGCGTTCGATGTTCCATTAGTCATCCTTAACTTATTTTGGCGACCGCTAGCCGCATAATATGAAATGCATTAATAATGAATTAGTGATAGTGCTAAGTGTTACTTTTAGCAAGCCTTTAAACCAATCACTTGCGTGATAAAAGGTAACTGGGTAAGGTCGGCCTACGCCATGTTTGAGAGTTAGTTATGTCCACTATTTTGTATTCTTTTCGCCGCTGCCCCTACGCCATGCGAGCGCGGTTAGCTATTGCAGTTAGCCAAACACCAGTAAAACTACGAGAAATAGTCCTCAAACATAAGCCGCCAGAAATGCTGGAAATATCCCCCAAAGGCACTGTTCCTGTTTTGCAATTAGCCAATGGCCAAGTCATCGAAGAAAGCTTTGAGATAATGCTTTGGGCACTTAAACAAAACGATCCCAAGGCTTGGCTTTCCCCTAATTTCCAGAAGATGCTAGATTGGGTGCAGCGCAATGATGAGCAATTTAAGCCTTTATTAGATAAGTATAAATACGCGGTGCGTTTTCCGGAGCAAAGCCCAGAAGACTACCGCCAACAAGGTGAGGCATTTTTGCAAGAGCTTGAACAACAGCTTAGCCGCACCCCTTATCTAATGGGCGAACAGCAGAGCCTAGCAGATATGGCATTGCTGCCTTTTATTCGTCAATTTGCTTCGGTCGATCTAAGGTGGTTTGAGCAAGCCCCCTATCCACATTTGCAAGCGTGGTTAAAACAGTTTATTGACTCAGTATTGTTTCGCTCAATTATGCAAAAGCATCCCACATGGTTAGAGAGCGCCAGTGAAATCGATTTTCCTTAACCACAACTAAAAGTTCGGTAATTACCCCGTGATAGGGTGCCTATACTTGAAACAAGCCTAGTTGCTGTAAACTCAGCAGTTAGCTTTTAGCAAGTGCATTTCAGCAAGCAAACTGGAGAACACACCATGTCGAATATCGTATATATCGCCCTAAGCCTTGATGGCTATATCGCCGACAAAGAAGGGGATATAGCTTGGCTAGAAAGTGTTGCGAACCCCGATGGCGGAGACTTAGGCTTCGGCGAGTTTATGGCGGGTATCGACGCTTTAGTTATGGGGCGAAATACCTTTGAAAAGGTTGTAAGCTTTGGCATTGATTGGCCCTACAACAAACCGGTAATGCTGCTGAGTAACAGCCTAAAAAAATTGCCAGAAGGCTTTACTGGCGATGTACGCATTGTAAACGGCGAGCTTAAGCAGCTGGTAACATCGCTCAACCAACAGGGCTACCATAATCTATACATTGATGGTGGCATTACCATTCAACAGTTTTTGGCAAAAGAGCTGATTGATGAACTTATTCTTACTCGTTTCCCCATTTTGTTAGGCGGCGGAGCGCCGTTATTCGGGGAGCTACTGCAAAGCCAAAGCTTTAAGCACAAGCAAACCAAGGTCTTGCTAAACGAGCTAGTACAAAGCCACTATGTGCGCGCTTAAGGCACCAGAAGGCATAAAACTATCAGTAAGCTGTAAAAAGACCGCAATAACTGCTTTAATTAGAACAATACGGATGATTAAAAAGCAAACAGACATGGAGTAAATGTGCGCAGCTATTTTTATTACTTTGTTTATGTTTGCAAAACCATCATTGTGTTTGCATTGCTAGTCCTGCCTACAAAAGCTGCCGAGCTCGTTACCCTTTCTAGTGGAGAGTGGCCCCCGTTTACGTCTAAGTCTTTAGCGCATCAAGGCTTTTATTCAGAAATAGTTCGTCAAGCTTTTGCCCTAGAAGATTACGAAGTGCAATATCAATTCTTACCTTGGGCTAGAGCCTATATGTATGTTGAACAGGGCAAGGTAGATGGCTCTTTAACATGGGCAAAAACCACCAGTAAAGAAAAAGCAGTGCTATTTAGTGAGCCGGTCTTTTGGCACAACAAAGTGTTTTTTCACTTAAGCCAGCAGCCCTTTAATTGGCACAATATAGACAGTTTAAAACAGCTAACAATAGGTGCAACAGAGCAATATACTTACGGCTATGCCTTTGATCTAGCAGCTGAAAAAAGTGAATTAAAAGTAGAGTATGTTTCTTCTGATTTACTAAACCTTAAGAAACTTCTCGTCGGTAGAATTGACATATTTCCTTCCGATATTCATGTTGGCTATCAATTAATCAAGCAGCACTTTCCTGCAAAAAAAGCAGCTCTATTCACCCACCACCCTCAATCGGTGCAACAGACTTATACGCATGTGATTTTTTCAAGAAACAACCAACAACGTAGTAAACAATTGTTGGCTGCTTTTAATCGTGGACTTCAGAAACTAAAGCAATCTGGTGCTTATCAACAAATTATTGATGATGCTGCCTTACTTGAGCACAACTAACACGCTAAGCAGAGCAGCCTAGTTTCAATATCGGGGCTTATGCCATTAGCATCCGCCACCACATACCCGGTAAGGTGGTAAAACCCGCGGTATAGTGTTTTAGCTCTCCATTTTTAACTACCATCAAGGTTGGCGTTACCGAAATACCCCATTGCCCGCCCAAGTTAGCTTGCGGATCGTTAATCACTGGGAACTGGTATTCATGATGTGTTAAATAAGCCTGTACCTTGGCTTGCTCGCCAGAACGTAATGCAACTGTCACTACATTGAAGTGCTTAGCCATGGTGTTTACCGCTGGGCTCACAAAATTACATACGCCACACCAAGATCCCCA
The DNA here is from genome assembly GCF_019670105.1 of Agarivorans albus. NCBI lineage: Bacteria > Pseudomonadati > Pseudomonadota > Gammaproteobacteria > Alteromonadales > Alteromonadaceae > Agarivorans > Agarivorans albus. The sequence continues at coordinate 3,310,060 of NZ_AP023032.1, forward strand.
AAAATAAACCAATACTGGTTCATCTTTGCTTAGCTCCTTTAAGTCTATTGCCTCACCGCCTAGAGTAACTGCGCTTAAGTTGGGCAACTCACCTTCTGGTAAATCTTGTGAGCGCCAGAAATCCACACCAATGCCTACCACAGTGACAAAAAGCACCATGCTGATGAGTTGCTTAAAAACAGACCATAACTTACTTAACATGAGCGTTCCTCCGCAAAAAAGGCAGGCTTATTAACACTTAACAGCAAGCTAGATAGCGCAGGTTTTGCGACGATAAAAATTATAGAGTTCATAAATTCAATCCTGAAAAAGAGATGCATCACCGGCAGCTTGAGCAAGTGCTTGCTCAATCACCTGATGGCTTAAAATGACGGGGAGAGCGATACCATTTGGCGCGGCAGGGCCATAGACGATATTAAACGGCACGCCAAAACGTTGGTAACGTTGTAAGAAGGCACTTACCTCACTAGAGGGCTTAGTCCAATCACCTTTTACTAAATGCACGGTATCTAGCTTTAGCCGGCTGTATGTTGGGTCTTGAAGCAGCACCCCCACTTTATTTGCCTTACAGGTAATGCACCAATCAGCAGTCACATCAACCAACACAACTTTGCCTTGCGCCACTTGCTCGGCAATGTTGCTTTGTTGGAGAGGCTGCCAAACTAAATCATTAGGCAATACTTTTGCCCAGCGCTCACTCGTCATTGCGCCCACTAATGCAACGCCGCCGCCAAGCAACATCAAGGCACTAAAACTTATCAGCAATGCTTTAGCGCCGTATTGTTTAAGCAGTACCCAAACAAAGGTCAGCACTACCACGGCAGTTACAAGTAACAACCCAACACCAGATAAAAAATTGGCCAGTAAACTTAACAGCCATAAGCAAGTTGCAAGCAACATCAAAGCAAAAACCAGCTTTACTTGCTTCATCCATTTACCGGGTTTGGGTAAAGCTTTTGCTAAGCTTGGAAATGCCGCTACTAACAGCCAAGGCAACGCCATGCCAAGCGCTAATGCGCTAAAGATGATGATTAGGGATAAGGGTTCTGCTCCCAGAGCAAACGCCACCGCGGTTCCCAAAAAAGGCGCACTACAGGGCGTCGCTAATAGAGTGGCGAACATCCCCTGTAAAAAGTGCCCGCCATAGCTATTTCCACCGCTGGTTGCTAACCGCGTTTGCCAAGAAGCCGGCAGGCTTATTTCAAACGCCCCCAACATATTTAGCGCAAACAACGCAGTTACCAGCGCCATAAAGCCGATAAACCAAGGTTGTTGAAATTGAATCCCCCACCCTACAGCCTGGCCACTAACTTTAAGCAACATAACAAAGCCAGCCAAGATCCAAAATGACACAACAATGCCAGCAGCTGAAGCTAAAAATTGGCGGCGAATTCGCCCTTGGTCGACACTAGCTGCAGCAATCACCGAGCTAAGCTTCATGCCTAATACCGGCAATACACAAGGCATAATATTGAGGATTAAACCACCCAATAGTGCAAACACTAATAGCTTAGGCCAAGCGATTTCTTCTGCACTTAGCTGCCCAGTAACAACCTTACCTTGGTACTCAACAGCCTGCTGCTTATCAAATATAGTTAAGTGCAATACTTTGTCGGTAAGCATGGGGGGTGCTAACCAGTTTTCAGCACTAAAAACCGCGCTTACTTGCTTAGGCTGTAGGCTCAAATTAAGCAGTTTAAATGTGGTTTCAGGGTCACCATCTACCACTAGTTGCGGCAACTGCCATTGATGTTCACCACGCAGTGTTACCTGCAATTGCTGCTTGGTTTCATCCCATACAAAGTCACTAGAGCCAGCTTCAGCGAGTAGCGGTACCGCCATTTTTGCTTTGTTGTATAAATACATCGCTTCACTGTCTGGGCGCAGCGCTTGTAAGTTCACATCAACGGTAAAAGGATATTCGGTGAGAACACAAACGTTGGTGCAAGTAGATAGGGTTAATACCCCACTTATACGGCTTGCCTGAGCGCTGGAATCAACTCTTAACAACAGTGGAAAATCGACCGCTTGTTGGTAGCCAAAGGTTTGCAAACCCAGCAATGAAAAGCGCTCGGGGCGCGGCCACAACCATTCAAGTGATTGAACGCTGCTTGCCTCATCCCAACGAATACTGGGCGCAATGCCGCCTTCTCCTGGCGAGCGCCAGTAGGTTTTCCAATCGTCTTCTAACTTCACTTGCAACACTGCAGGCAAGAGCTTGGTTTGCTGATTAAACTCACCAGTAAGCATAAGCCGAACTTGCGCAGGTGGGTGTTGTTGATGAGTTAACCAACCCGTGCTTTGGCTTAACGCCAAGCTCGGCGTTAAGCTCAATAACAACAGCCAAGGTAATAAAATTTTCAATATCATCTCCAATTAATAAACATTAACGCAAAAGGTTGCCGTTAGTTTTTATTCTCGAAAATGACACACCGAGCGATGCATTCGCCGAGGAGGCGGAATAGTAGGTTTAAGAAAGGTTTGAAAAGCGCTTAAGTGTGGCAGCATTACCAGCGCTAAAGCAGCGAATAGCACCACTACAAATACTTGCTCTAAAGTTTGAACGTATTGCTTAAGTAAATGTTCAGTAAAGTGACAGCTTTGCTCGTTTAATACCTGGCTGGAAAAGCTTTGTTCATCCGCTAAATGCGCACTGGGGCATGTGACACTCAAGCCAAGGTTTTTTGCTAAACAGGTAGCCAATAGCACTGCTAGAAGCAGTAAAGTAATTTTAGCTTTAAAAGTAGTGTGCTTAAAAAACATGGCTTGGGATTAGCAAAATGATGTTCATCTTTTACTGATACTCGCTATAAATTACAAGTAATACCACCAAAAATTGATCAACAAAATGTAAGTGGGATAAGGGCTAAAGTCAGAAATTTTCGCAGTAGAACAAAATGTTATACAAGGGTGCAACTTAGCAAAACTTTTTAGGTCGAAGCTTAACAACAAAAATACCTTGTAATCACTTTTATGACACCAACTACCGCTATTACTATTGTTCGCTACCCTGGCGCCTCTCAGGCCGCCATATTTGGCTTACAAGAAATGTTTTTGTTAGCCAACAGTACCTCTCAACAGCAGCAATATAACCATCATTTTGAATGTAACATTGTTGAACATTGCGATGTAAAAGCACAAGCATCCTGCTTACAAGTGGTAATCGTGCCACCCAGCATTAATCATGATTATTATCTCTCGCCAACTGCAGAGCTTTTGCAATGGTTAAAGCTGCAGCATAAACAAGGTTGTATAGTAAGCTCGGCCTGTGCTGGCGCATTTATATTAGCTAAGACAAATTTATTAAACCAACGCCAGGTAACTACTCATTGGGCCTTAGCCGAAGACTTTGCTAAGCGCTTCCCTGATTGCCTAGTGCGCAGTGAACAAATTCTCATTAACGATGGCGATATTATTACTGCTGGCGGTTTAATGTCGTGGGTTGATTTGGGTTTAGAGCTAGTCGCGCAATACACTCGGCCAAGCATCATGCGCCAATTGGGGAAAAGCCTGGTTGTAGACACAGGGCCGCGCGAACAACGTTACTACCAAAGCTTTAACCCAAACTTTGAACATGGCGACAACGACATCATTAAAGTGCAGCACTTTATACAAAGCCGTTACCAGCAAAACATCAACGTGGCACTACTGTGTGAACAATGCTTTCTCACAGAGCGAACTTTATTAAGGCGTTTTGTTAAAGCTACTGGCCTAAAGCCTATTCAGTATTTGCAAAAATTGCGGGTTCAGAAAGCCTGTGAACTACTTGAAACAAGCCCGCAAAGCACTGAAGCCATTGCCCAACAAGTAGGTTATGAAGACGCCGGAGCGTTTAGAAAAGTATTTATAAAAATCATCGGCTTAAGCCCAAGGGACTTTCGCCGACGATTTACCAAGTAGTGATGTTAGGCTAGCTAAATTGGGCCACCTGTTGCTGCAGCTCTTGCGACAGTGTTTGCAGTTGGGTGGCGCTACTGGCTGTTTGCGCCGCAGTGTTTCGGCTATCACTGGTAAGGTTGCTAATTTGCGAGGCATTAGCAGCAATTTCTTGCGATACCTGCGCTTGTTGCTCGGTAGTAGCAGCAATGGTTTCCGACTGGCTAGCAATACTAGTAACTTGCTCGGTAATGCCATTTAAGGCTTCACCAGTTTGCGCTGCATGCTCGGTAAAAAACTCACCGCGTTTCTGGCTCTCGCTCATCATGCTCACCGCATTGCTAGTGCTTGATTGCAACTTGGCGATAATGGTTTCCACTTCTTTAACCGATTCTTGAGTACGTTGGGCCAGCGTTCTTACTTCATCTGCTACCACTGCAAATCCGCGCCCTTGCTCTCCGGCTCGCGCCGCTTCAATAGCGGCATTAAGTGCTAATAAGTTGGTTTGGTCGGCAATATCGTTGATCATTTTAGTGACATCTTGAATGTTGTTACTTTCTTTACCCACTAACTCAATGGCCTCGGCTGAGGATTTTAATTGGTCATTAAGTAAATCAATCTCTCCCACCATTCGAGCGACCAGTTTTGCCCCTTGCTGGGTATTACCGTCAGCAGCGCGCACACTGCTAGCAATGTCTTCAACCTGTTCCGCTACCGACGCCGCAGAGGATGACATTTCCTCAATAGCCGCAGCTACTTGATCAACCTGCGCTTGCTGATTATCCAACTGGCCTAGGCTATGCTCCGCATCTTGATAAACACCGCTGGAGCGCTCTTGCAGAGCACTACTGGTATTTCGAATACTTCCAACCAAGTCGTTTAGTTTACTAGCCATCTCTTTCGCGCCAGCACTTAACTGCTCAACTTCGTTGCTTGATTCTGCTCGGCCATCTTGAAAACTAACGCTAATTTCACCGTTACCCATGCGCTGCATGTTTTCGCTTAATACCTCTAAGGGTTTAGTCATTTGTTTTAGTAACAAGGCTAAACCCAGTAACACCACTACCGCTACCGAAACCGATACTAAAGCAATTAACACCAGTAAATCGCGGCTAGCTTTAGTGATTTCACTAACAAAGGTGCCACCTAGTATTTTCCAATTCCAACCTGGTACTTCGGCAAATACCAAGTATTTCTCACCCACTACACCATTGTATTCATAAGGGTAAAACAAACGACCAGAAGGCTGCTTAAAGATTTCTTTAAATGGCTGATTACCGTCGTAGTCACGGCGATCAATAATTGATTCGCCTGGTTTAATTTCTGGGTGTAATAAGTAGTTACCGAGTAAATGGCTAGCATCGTTGTCTACCACAATGGTGTAACCAGTATCGCCCCATTTAATTTGTGAAAGATTGTCGAAGATTTCTTCTGTGGCTTGGTCGATAGGTACCCCAATAAAACTTAAGGCAGCTACTTTGCCCTGCTGGTTTTTTATCGGCTTATAGTAAGTGAGATAGTCTTTTCCGAATAAGGTAACTTTTGCATGAAAGGCTTGGCCACTTACCAAAGTGATATAGCCAGGGTGATTTAAACCCAACTTAGTGCCAACTGCGCGTTGAGCTTGGCTGTTCTTTAATGAGGTGCTCACCCGCACAAAATCGTCGCCAGAGGCACTAAACAAAGTAGCAACCGCGCCGGTATCGGCGGTAAAACGGTCCACATAGCGACTGTTATCAATCAGTGAGGCACCACGAATATGAACATCTTTAACGCTAAACTGCTCAAATTGAACAGTGCGTTCAGCCACTTCTACGCCACTCAAATAGCCATTTCGAAAGGTAGCTTCTAAATCCTGAGCTCGCTCTAAATAAGACGCAAATTGCCCTTCAACCATAGAAGCAACCGCTTTTACTTTTGATTCATGATCAGCCATCGCTTGTTCAAACAGCGCTTTAGAGGCTTTGTTGTATACCAGAGCCGCCATTAAACCCAAACCTAACAAAATGATCAGGCCAATAACTAACTGCAACTGCAATGAGATACTGCGACTTTTAAACCCACTAATCATGCCAAACTCCCTTTCTTAAAACTGACTAAAAAGTCAACAATTCACTTACTAAAGCTAATTTAAGCAAAACAACCGGTCAAGTAAATATCACAAAGGCATCACAAGAGCTTTCCTTGTTTTATATCAACAAGCGCTCTACACGGGCATTTTTTGTCAATAAGTGCAATATTTTATCGGCGAGAACGCTCACAAAAACGTTTATATGACAATTGCATCACATAACGTTTTATTAACATATTTAAGGGAGTAAGAACCAAAGCAGCTGGATGCTACTTTGGCTACGTAAGATAAAAGAATTAGTTAGCTGCAGCCTTACTTATTGCGGCTAGTGCACCAGAAACTTTGCCAAACACAGGATCGCAACCAGCTACCTGATGGCGCTTAACGAGATACTGAGGATCGTTATAAGAAATCCATACTTTCCCAGCTTCATCTTGCCAAATAAGTGCTTTTTGCGGCAAATCTAAGGCAATCAGCTGTTGGCACTTCATTAGAGGTGAACCGACTTTAGGGTTACCAAATATAATCAATTGAGTATCTCTAAGCTCAATACCCACTTTCTCTGCGCCATCAGAATGCTTAACTTGGTTAAACACTGTCATGCCTTTTTGCTCGAGTATGCTCAACATACGCTCTGCGGTTTGGTTTACATCATGCTGGCTGGCCACACTGATTACGCCATCACTAGCAGCATTTGCAACAAATACACTGCAGTACATGATCAACAGCACGCTCATCTTACTGATAACGCTTTGCCCGACTTCCTTCATCTGCCCACATCCTAATTGATTAATAAATACTGGAAAAACAAGCTAGTGGCTGTTTTACCGTCCACCATCAAGTCTAGTGCATTATTTGTTTTGCAGATCCACAAGCGACTTTTTGCGCTGCTTTAAATGTTTACTGCGGCAAAAATGAATTTCTCTAATTCCCCAATTTCTTAGTTAAAGCCACTATTCTGAGGCCATCAATAGCTGGCCTCAAAAATAGATGCCAGCGAGAAATAGTTTAAGCCAGGAGAGTCTAGTATGTTCAATCTTAAAACCTTTAGAAGCACCACCGGTGTGGCAGCCCTTAGCTTGACACTGCTAAGCCCATCGCTTCTGGCCAGTCAATCTAGCACCCAAATCCGCAATACTCCGACGCCGATTGGCGTATCGAGCACAATGGCAACAATAATTGAAAATCGTCAAGTTTCTAACAGTGAAGTAAAAGCGCCAGATTCAACGAAAGCTTGGCTAGAGGTACAACAACAATTAAATAGTGAGTTTTCTAAACTTGCCCTAAAAGCCGCAGAAAGCCTACCTGTAAGCTATCAGAAAAAGACTATAGCGGGCGTAGATACTTTTGTAGTAACGCCAGATAAAATTGACCCTCGCTACGCTGACCACTACTTCATGCACCTACATGGTGGAGCCTTTGTATTTGGCGGAGAAGAGGCAGCACTGCGCGAAGCAATTTGGATGGCAAACGGTCTTAATGTAAAGGTAATTTCGGTAGATTACCGCAAGCCCCCTTTACATCCTTTCCCAGCCGCCATCGATGATGCTGTTGCAGTTTGGAAAGAGATTACTCGCCAGCAACCTGCCAACAACACGGTGTTATTTGGCACTTCTGCAGGCGGTAATTTAACCTTGGCGACAACCTTACGGCTAAAAGAGCTGGGCTTAGAACTACCTGGAGCGCTGTTTGCTGGTACTCCTGCCACCGATTTGGCTCACACTAGTGATAGCTGGCACACCTTAAAAGGACTTGATCCCTTAGGTAGCCGAGAAGGCTTAATTCAAGGCACTTTTGAGATTTATGTCCCTTCTAGCGATTTTAACAACCCTTTAGTGTCTCCTATTTATGGTGACTTAAGCGGCTTCCCACCAACCCTATTAATATCAGGTACTCGTGATTTACTGCTTAGTGACACAGTTCGTATGCACCGTGCTCTGCGCGCAGCAGAAGTAACCGCAGACTTACATATATACGACGGCCAATCACACGGTGATTACATGATGGGACTGTTTTATGACTTACCAGAATCTGATGATGCTCTGGCTGAGTTAGGAAGCTTTTTTGACACTCACCTTAACTAAATAACTGCGAGCCTCATGGGGGGCTCGCGGGTCTTCTAATACACGGGGCATTGCTTAATATGACGCGCTTACTCATTGCTATTACCTTACTAAGCCTTTCAGTTTCAACAATGGCGAGTGCTGCCTCAACAGAAGACCCAGTCTCAGCGCAACGCAGTATCGATTTATCCTCTCCTCAGCAAACCTTAGACAGTTTCCTTCGTAGTTCTAAGCAAGTTATTAGCGCATGGCGCTCCGAACAATTTAACTCTTTAGAAGGGCAAATTGCCTTTTACCAAGCCAGCAAAGCTCTCGACTTATCCACCACAGCCAACCGCAATCGAAATGTTGTAGTAATGGAGAAAATCGTATTGCTAAGGGAAATACTTAATCGTATTGAATCCAGAGAGTCAGTTCAATTTACTCCTCTGCCCGCAGATGAAGCAGGCCTAAAGTCACGATGGCGCATTAGTGGCACCGACTTAATCATTGAAAAACAGCTAGAGGGTTTTAGAGCAGGCCAATATTTGTTTTCAGCCTTGTCAGTTAACCGCTTATCCCATCAATACTTTCTATTTGCCATTAGTGAGAAGCAAAACTTAGCGCACCAAGATCTCTATCAAGAATTTATCTTAAACCCTGGTCCGCTGCTATCACGAAGCTTAGTAATGTCTCTTCCCGCGTGGAGCCAAGAATTGCTTGCGGGACTGCCTATTTGGCAATGGATAATGTTACTAAGCATGTCACTAGTAAGCTTTAAAGCGATTAGGTTCAGTTTTTTGTTAGGCCAGCTATGGAATGCGCGCTTTAACAATAGCAAACGCCATTGGCAATTTGGTAAGCAACTGGCACTAATATTTAATATCTCGTGGATGATGTTGTTTAGCAAAATCATAGACGATGGTATCTGGCTCTATGGCATGGTCTACCAGATCAGTTCAAGCTTGATCCTTAGTGTACAGTTTGTGCTTGTTGCTTGGTTTGTCTTGTCTATTTTCATCTATATCGCAATCCTTATCACCACCAAAAAGTATCAAGATACACCCTTAGAATCATCCCCAGATTCCTCACTCATCTTGGTGCTAGCTAAAATTTTAGGCGGCATAACCATTGTGTTGCTTGGCTTGTACGTCTTGGAGTTTATGGGCGTATCTATATCTCCACTGGTTGCTGGTTTAGGTGTCGGTGGTTTGGCAATTGCTTTAGCCATTCGCCCACTACTTGAGAACTTAATTAACGGCTTAACTCTATACGCTGATGGCGGCATTAAAATTGGCGAGCTATGTCGCTACGGCGACAAGAACCTTTATGGTGTTATCGAGAATATTGGGCTGCGGGCAACTCGTATTAGAACATTAGAACGCTCAGTAATTACCATACCTAACTCTGAATTTGCCAATATGGAAATCGATAACCTAGAACGGCGAGACAGGCGCCGTATGGAGCATATACTCAAGCTAAGACCAGAAATAAGCGTAGAGCAACTGCAAGTACTGCTGGTGAATTTACGGCGCGACTTTTTGCGCCACCCCAAAGTAGAAGAGGAACCAACGCGGGTTAGATTTATGGGGCTAGGCAGCTATTCACTTAATGTCTCGATCGTACTGTACATTCGCTGCCGCGATCACGACGAGTTTATGGCACTGCAAGAAGACTTATTATTTATGCTGTACAAAGCTGTTGATCAAGTTGGCGCAAAACTAGCGTTTTCAACCCAGCACCAATATGCCGGAAAACTTAAAACTATCGAAGCAGAACAGGTACTTAAAGCTCAGCAAACTGTACAAAAGTGGCATGATGAGGAAAGCTTCCCCTTCCCTAACTTTAGTTACAGCTACCGTTATGAAATTAAAGACACCTCTATCTTTCCTGTCCTCACATCGGCAGTAAGAAAAGACAGCCAGTTCAACTAAATATGTAGGCAAAGACTAGGGGCTGTTGATCTTTGGTGTTGAAATGTTGTTCGAGATAAGCGGGCTTTAATCGCGGCGAGCACTTAGAAGCCTAGTGGGCTAAGCAAGAAGTGCTTAACAAAGAGTAAAGTTCGCTTATCCGAACCCTTCGGGCAGCATTTCTTAGCCATTTATTCTGCGTTAGCGAGTGATTATTAAGCCCACTTAACTGCACACTCACTGCCTTGCCTAAATGGCTAATAAATTGCTGCAAAAACCATCAGCAAAGATCAACAGCCCCTAGTACATGAATTGCTGAAATACATATACTCATTGCCCCATATAGGCAAAATAGAAGTCAAATATTTATCCTTAACTTCTATTTGGAACAACACCATGACAGCTTTCTTGAAACGCGAACACATACTAATTTTTGGGATGCTACTTGTTGCTTTTCTTAAGCTAGGTGGCGACAGCTTTCTGGCTCCCACTAGCGGCATAGTTGCTTACTCGTTCACTACACTTATTCTGTTCGGTATTGTATTAGCATCTATCTTTGCGGTAGTTCGTCACTCCGATGCGCTAGCCATAAAACTGGGTGACCCCTACGGCACCTTATTGCTGACTCTCTCGGTGATTATTCTTGAAGTTGTGATGATTTCTTCGGTGATGTTAACCGGAGACGCCAACCCTGTACTAGCTCGAGACACGATGTTTGCGGTGATTATGGCGGTACTTAATGGCTTACTCGGCATAGGCTTAGTGCTAGGCGGGCTGCGTTACCATACTCAAACCTTTAGCCGAGAAGGCATTACTTCATACATGGTGGCCATTATTCCACTTTCGGTATTGTGTTTAATTTTACCTAACTTTATTCCCACTAACAGCGCAGGCGCAATGCCACTCATTTTCACCATCGCACTGATTGTGGTGTCGGTCGCCTTGTATGCTGTTTTCCTCTACACCCAAACTAAAAGTCATAGCTACTTCTTTGTAGATGCTAAAAATGAAGACGAACACGAAGCGCACGGCCCATTAAAGAGCAATCTCTATCACTTCTTACTACTCGTGGGTTATCTAGCGGTGATTATCTTACTGGCTAAAAACTTGGCCATGCCTATCGACCACGGCATTAGCAACCTTGGCGCGCCAGCAGCACTAGGTGGTTTAATTGTTGCGCTGTTAGTGCTTGCGCCAGAAGGCCTTGGTGGGGTTAAAGCCATTATGAAAAATCAATTACAGCGCGCCATGAACCTATTTTTTGGTTCGGTACTGGCCAGTATTGCCCTTACGGTGCCTACCGTATTAGTGATTTCAAGCTTGATGGCTGAGCCAATTACTCTGGGTTTAGGGGCAATTGATACTACCCTGCTTATTGCTACCTTGTTGGCCACTTCTGTGAGCGTGGTGAGCGCTAAAACCAATGTACTTAATGGCGTTTCTCACCTAATACTGTTCACCATGTATTTAGTACTGATTTTTGTATAAGGAGAGGAGCTAAATGCTTGAATTATTATCGATGATTTATAACAGCGACTTCGAATCATTGCGGGAAATGAGCTCCACACATTGGTTATTATTTTTGCTGTTCTTAATTTTGTTTATTGAGTCTAGCTTTGTATTCCTGCCACTACCCGGCGATAGCTTAGTGCTATTTGCTGGGACCCTTATCGGCTTAGGCATACTGGATTTTACCAGTACCTTTGCATTACTAAGTTTAGGAGCAGGTTTAGGAACCTGCATAGCTTACTTACAAGGTCGTTACTTGCAAAAAAACAAGCTAATGAGCCATGCTAAGCGAGCAGTTCCTAGCGATACCATGCAGCGGGCAAACACTTTGTTAAGGCGCTTTGGTTTTATCGCCCTGCTGGTTTCTCGCTTTATTCCTTTTGTACGCGTGGTCACCCCCATGTTAATGGGAGCTGCAAGGTTTAAATCGTCAAAAACTGTATTGATGAGCTTTACCAGTGCCTTAATGTGGGTTTGCCTACTGCTCCTAGTAGGCAAATGGATCACCATTAACCCTTTAGTAGATGCATACCAACATCTACTCACTCGGATTTTTATACTTAGTAGCCTAGTGCTTATGTTAGTGGCGATCGTGGGTATACTGTATCGCCTAAGCAGCCGAGGTAAGCGGATTAAGTCTTTGTAAAAGCTATTGATAGCAAGGGATTGCTTTCCTCTTCTTCCTATTCCACTAGCATTGCTAAGCTGTCTATTCGTGTTTATTATCACCCTATTGCGCTAACATTTTTGTAACCAGCAGGGTAAACATGGATAAACAACTGGCCGATCTTGATTTAAACCTCATAAAGTTACTCAAGGTAGTTGTAGAAACCAAGAATACCCACCAAGCAGCCAAAGTTTTAGGCATTTCTCAGCCCAGTGTCAGCCGAGGTTTAGCCAAATTAAAAGAAACCTTCGGCGAGCAATTAGTAATAAGAAAAGCCCACGGTATAGAACCCTCGGAGTTAGCAGAAAAGTTAGCTGAAGCCGCCGATGACATGCTGCTACCGATCAGTAAAGTTATACAAACTTACCAAAACTTTAATCCTTTGGAGTTTGATGAAGAGGTAAGCATAGCCCTTACCCCAACTTTGTTAGAAGTATTTGGCTCTGAGCTCTATCAGGCTTTAGAAAACGCTTTGCCTAAAGCAAAATTCAAGCTAGTTTTTATTAACTCAAATAGCTTAAATTACCTGCTCAATGGCAAGCTAGACTACATTGTCCAAATCGGCGAGCTCAGCTTACCGCAAGAGGTATACTCCCATGCTTTAAAACGCGTTAAATTAGCGATTGTTGCAAGAGAAGCTCACCCTGTACTTAGCCAAAGCTCGGAACTTGCCGATATTCACCACCTGCCTGTTGTACGTATGGCTCCAGAAAATCAAGGCTCAAAGCGCTCTGCTTTACATGAGTATTACGCAGCAAAAGGCTACTCAGCTCAGGTTATCTTAGATACTCATGAAATTGAGTTAATCACCGAAAAACTTAAGCGCTCAGACGCCATAACTTACTCTAGCAGCTTTATCACTTACAATAACCCTAAGCTAAAATGCTATCCACTTCCTAGTAATACTCCTCATAGCCAACGCGAGATATCAATTGTGGGGAACTACTTGCAAACCCGACGCGGCTCACCACTTAGCCAACTAATCCATCAGATACTTAGCAGCTGTTTTAATAGTTTTGAGCAACCCGAGAGCTAAATATTTTTTCAGCACACACCACAGCCAAGGCTTTAACTGTTCACTTGCTAGATCTTGTTTTCTGACAAAAGACACCTGGTATACAAAGCTATAACTCGCCCAGCTAACTAAGGTAAATGAATCACTGTAATTCATCGCCTCCGCGCTTATCCCTCAATACACTGCTTATCAACTAAACGGGAATACTCTTTCACCTGTATCCCAATTTACCAACGCAATATAGCGGCAGTTGCTTAAGCCTTATCACTTAACGCTGCTCCCGGATACGACAACATAATCAGGTTCTAGAAAGATGAAGATAACAAAGGCTGTTAAACCAATAAGTGCCAGCTTAATCAGTTTGGCTATTGCCGGGGCAGTGTCTGCTGCACCTAATCAATACGGCATGTCTCTGCAACAAGAGCTTGTGACGACCGAAAATGGCGCTATTACTGCTCGCCCACAAGCCGCAGTGAATACCGCTTGGAATGTGGCCGAAAAACAAGTAAATCAAATTAGCGAGGGGGTGTATCGCATCGCCGGCTGGGGGATTGGCAACATCATTGCTTTAGAAGGTCCTAAAGGATGGATCATTATAGATACCGGAGACAACATTCAATTAGCAAGCGAGCAACGAGCAGCACTAGAGAGAAAAGTAGGCCAGTCAATTAAGGTAGCTGGCATTCTCTACACCCACTCTCATTATGCACATGGCGCTGAGGCTTGGCGGGATGAAAACACCCAAATCTTTGGCCATGAGGAACTCACCGCTAACTTACGAGCAGATGAGGGCATAAGCATATTAAGCGGTAACTTCAAAACCAGAGCCGCTATTCAGTTTGGCATGCTTCACCCTCTAAAAGGTAAAGATGCTTTTCCCAGCATGTTAGGTTTTAGTCCAAAGAAACTGAGTGGTGAATCCGGATTTATTCCACCTGACATAACCTTTAAAGACCGCGTAATTGAAACTTACTCCATTGCAGGCCTTGAGGTAGAAGTACTGCCAAGCCAAACCGACGTGCTCGACTCTGTGGCATTCTATTTCCCACAGCATAAGTTGCTGGTTTCTAATGCGATGAATGATGACAGCCTATTTAATCTTTATACTCTGCGAGGCGATATCTACCGAGATCCTATGCGTTTAGTCAACGCGGCTGATTTAGCCTTAAGTCGCGATATAGAGCTACATATAGACATTCATGGAGCAGCTAACATTGGTAAAGATAAGGCCCGCCAAGCACTCGAGTATTTTAGAGACAGCATGCAACTCATCCATGACCAAACCTACCGCGGAATTGCCATGGGTAAAGATGCCCAAGAAATTGCAGAATGGATCTACATGCCCAAACGCTTACGTGCTAATCAAGAAACCTATGGCCAGGTAGAAAGCTACGCCAAGCAAGTATACAACGCTCGAATTGGCTGGATGGGTTGGGATGTCTACGATATCAATCCACTTCCCAAACAGCTACAAGCGCAGAAAACCGTTGAAGCAATGGGCGGTGTAGATGCAGTTATTGCCATGGCACAACAAGCCCAGGCCAAAGGCGATATAAACAGTACACAGTGGAGCTTGTTTTTAACCACGCAGTTGCAAAACATGGGAGCATTAACAGAGCTGGCCAAACAAACCCGAGCCGATAGCGCCCGATCACTTGGCCAACATACTAGCTCAGCTAACGCTCGTGGCTTCTACATTTCCGAAGCCTTATTACAGGAAGGAAGTCTTAGCTTTGGTAAACACACCATCACAGACTATCAACAACTCAGTGATAGCTTCGCAGCATTAGATGCGCAAAAGCTCGCCAGCTCCCCATTAGATGATAACGTTCACTACCTACGTTATATGCTTGATACCCGCTTAGCCGAAGATAAGGCGCTACAGTTTAATCTTCATTTTGTAGATGAAGATGCGCATTATGCGATTGCGCTAAGAAATGGAGTGATTGCGATTACCCAACAAGCGAATAAAGGCAAGACCTTTGAGCTAACAAAACAAAAGTGGGATCAAATGCTACTGGGTGAGTTGGCTTTCTCGCAGCTAGATAAAGAGCTTAAACTCGTTGACCAGGTTGTCAGTCGCTAAGCCTTACTCGCCAGTTTATACTGCCTCCTTGCTCAGCCCATGCGAGCAAGGAGCTTAGCCCTCCCAGTAAGCGGAAACACTGCTTCTTTGCTACAGCTCGATTCAATCACTTAAGTTTAATGCCTTGCACTAAGCGGCTCTATCCCATCTAGCCTCGCCCTATGAAATACACATATGAATTTTTGATATACCTGTGAGATTTATGTCTTAGTTACTAAAATTCTCTTCTTTTTATTAAGAGGAGAAACCATGATAAAGCCTGTTGCGGCGGCCCTTGCCTTAACATTTAGCACCACTAGTTTTGCCGAAAGCAGTTCAAGCAATCTATTTCCTGAAGTTACCTTATTTAACGCCGCAAATGGCGAAGACCAAGAGCGTCTATGGTCACAAACTAAGTTAATGTTTGGGCTTGGAGCAGGCGTAATTGGTGCTTTATACCTAATGCCAGAGTCCGTGACCAACTGGGATAAATCAGAAATAGGCCGCGGCAACATGGCGCAGAAATGGTGGGACAATGTAAGACAAGGTCCGGTATGGGACGACGACCATTGGGCAATAAACTACATTGGCCACCCTTACTTTGGCGGGGTGTATTATCAAGTAGCCCGAAAAAGCGGTTACGACCAGTTTAACTCCTTTCTCTATACCACCCTCATGAGCACCTTTTACTGGGAATATGGTATTGAGGCCTTTGCCGAAGTACCGTCTATTCAAGATCTAATTGTTACTCCCATCGGTGGCTGGTTATATGGTGAATGGGCCTATCAAACCGAGCAGCGCATTCGCGCCGGTGGCGGTGAGGTAATGGGTTCTACTAGGTTGGGGAACGCCTCCTTGTTTTTACTGGACCCAGTAGAAAGTATTGGTAAGGGGATTAACCGAGTTACCGGGAATGACACCATAAAAACAGGCATTACTTTTAACACCAGCAATCCAGTGCAAACGCCAAGTGAGGTTCGCGCTAAAGAATCCTACTACGGCTTCACCCTACATTTTCATTACTAATTAACACTAGCCATCTAACAGTCACGGACGACTTAAGTTCACTTTTCTCCACCTTCCCTTTGGTAATAAATCCTAAATAAACTCGGCCTCATTGCTTGCCAATACCATTACTTTCTCATTCATTTAAACCAGCTAGCGTCACTTTCAATTAGGCTTACTACAGCTAAGTAAAACCGCAACAAAAAACGACACCCAAAGGGTGCCGTTAACGAAAACATCTCAGCTTAGTTAGCGCTAGCTTTCTTGAATTAGCTCAATGCTCAACTCATTACCTAGGCTAGGGTCAGGATTGACTAAAGAATGCGTCAGTCTTGGTAACACAATAAAAAGTAACAACATAAAGGCAATAAAATAGCTTTGTTTCATCTTTTATCCTCCAATCTTTAGCCAACTCGGCCATTTCTAGTTGGCTCTATAAGCTGATAGTCAGACGCTTGTAAGCCTAATACTTTTGGCAAGGTGGCACCAATGCCTACCGAGGAGAAGGTGCCTATAACAATCCCGCTAAATAAGGCGGTAGCAAAAGCTTGTAGCGGAGCGCCAGCCAATAACCAAATACAAGCAACGGTTAACAAAGTAGTACCAGATGTCACCAAAGTGCGGGTCATTGTCGACACCAAAGCACGGTTAATTTGGGTATCGAGTTCTATTTTGCTGCTGGCCCGTAAGTACTCTCTTATCCTGTCGCCAATCACTATCGAGTCATTCAGGGAGTAGCCTATCACCGCCAGAACAGCTGCCATTACCGTTAGGTCGAATTCAATCTGTAACCAGGCAAACAAACCTAATACCAGCAATACATCGTGAAAAAGCGCAATCACCGACGCTAAGGCTAATCGCCACTCAAAGCGGAACGACAAATAGATCATCATCGCCAGCAATGAAGCAAAAATTGCCAATCCGCCCATTTCAAACAACTCGCTACCTACCTGCGGACCAATAATCGAGCTACCCAGCAACTCAACTTGCCAAGCATCTGGTAACTGGCTGTGCCAATTGGCAGTAACCGCCTCGCTAATATCCAACCCTTGGCGAATGATCCAATGGTTGGAACCAGAGCGGCTCATTGAATACCCATCGACCAGCAGCAGGTCTAATTGCTTAGCCATTTGCTCTTGCTCCGGCGGGTAATGAGTAGCTAATTCGGTCACAACTCCGCCAGTAAAGTCGACGCCAAAGCTAATCCCTTTTGTGACCAACCCCACGACAGAAGCCAGTACCAAAACCACCGACAGGTTCAAAGCCCCTTGGCGCAAAGCCGTAAGCGAAAAACGGTTTATCCAAGCTTTCATGATGCAAGCTCCTGTAGTTGTCTTAGCGCAGCTTTTCGACGCCAAGCAAGTTGTAAATTGACCAAAGAGCGCGACACATACACGCCGGTAAACACGCTGGTTAACAAGCCAAGGCCGAAGGTAATGGCAAAGCCTTTAATCGGGCCAAAACCTACCGAAAACAAAATTGCTGCAATAATCAGTGAGGTAAAGTTGGCGTCAAAAATAGTGCTAAAAGCATTTTTGTAGCCATGATGTACCGCCATTTCTTCACTTAAACCACGGCGCCTTTCTTCTTTTATTCGCTCAAAAATCAGTACGTTGGTGTCGGTTGCCATACCAATAGTAAGCACAAGGCCCGCAATGCCTGGCAAAGTGAGTACAGCCCCCGGCACCAAAGAAAGTAAACCAATCAAACAAACTAAATTAAGCACCAAGGCGATGTTTGCAATTAAGCCAAGGCCTCGATACCACACCAACATAAAGGCCAGCATTAAGCCCATACCAAGGGCAAGAGCCGCAAAGCCATTGCTAATATTTTGCTCACCTAAACTGGGGCCCAATAGCCGTTCTTCTACAATAGAAATAGGTGCCGACAAGCTGCCTGCTTTAAGTAGCAAGGCAAGCTCTTGGGTAGCTTGCACACTGTCCATACCGGTAATGGTAAACCTAGATCCTAAATGCGCTTGAATGGTAGCAACACTAATTACCTTGCTATGTCGCTCCAATACTCCAGCGTCATTTTCTAAGTATTCGGTATAAAGCGTGGCCATTGGCTGGCCAATATTTTGTCGGCTAAAATCAGACATCCGGTTACCACCAGCACTGTCCAAATTAATCAACACTTCAGGCATGCCAAACTCACCAAACTGAGCACTAGCATTAGTAATTTTTTGACCAGTTAAAATGGGCCTAGTATCGATGCCAACAGGCTCACCAGAAACGTTTTGATGAACATCGCCGTTAGCACTAAGTGCGTGAAAGCTAATGGTAGCTGTGGCACCGATAACGCGTTTTGCTTGCGCGGGATCTTGTACGCCAGGCAACTCAATTCTTATAAAGTTATGGCCCTGGCGCTGCACTACTGCCTCGGTAATGCCGAGGGCTGCTACGCGATCTCTCAAGGTTTGCAAATTTTGCATCATCAGCGCTTGATGAAAATCTTGATTACCAGCTAGGTTAATGGTGAACAAACCCGCTTGTTGCTGTCTCACTTCATGCTCTGGGAAGTTGCTTTGAAAGGCATTAAGTGCTGCCATTGTTTGCTCTGCCACTCTTGCAGGGAAGCTTAATTCAAGTTGTTGCTGCTCATTACTTAACACTCGTGCGCCACGCGCATCTTGTGTTCGTAGTAGCGTATTTAGTTCACCTCGTTGCTGTGCTAAAGACTCATTAATCGCTTGTTGAGTATCAACTTCTAGTAAGAATTGCACACCACCACGTAAATCCAAGCCAAGTTGCAACGGTGATAATCCTAAGCGCGCTAACCATGCTGGCCCACTAGACTGCATAGCAATAACTACTTCAGCATGCTCTCCGAGATGCTTGTTTAATACTGCTTGAGCGTGCTGCTGCTCGCTGGCACTGGCCAGAGTGAGCGTAGCTTGGCTATCACTTATTTCAGCAAAACTTATCTCTATACCTTCCTCGTTCAACCACTGGTAAAGCTGAGTCCCCACTAGCTCGCCAGACGCTGCTTGCGTATTAGTACTGACTTTAATCACTGGCCGTTCGGCATAAATATTAGGTAAGGCATTTAGCATCAAAAAGCCAAGGCTAATTAAGATGACCAAGTAGTGCCACAACGAGTAGCGATTAAGGGCTCTTGTCTGTCTGCGCATTTAAATCTCAAAGATTAGGAAGTAGATATGCGGCCAATTTATCGCTAACAAGCCGGATTGAAGAGGTATTTCAGTGATTCATTAATGTTGCTTTTGGCGTCGAGACGTAGCCTAAAAGGTGAACAAAAACGAATCACTCAAATACATCGAGTTAAGCTAGAAATTCATCAACAATGCCTGCAACACGGTGGCTAACTCACCTAAACCTTAACGCAATCAACCAAAAGAGACTGATATGCAGATTGAAACTATTTTTACCGTAGCAGGCTTAACCATGCTGGCTTTGCTCCCCATGGTTAACCCTCCCACCTCGGCCACCCTTTTGCTGGGTTTAAGTAAAGGGCATGGTAAAAGCTATCTGTCGCGCCAAGCCAAGATGGCCAGTTTGTTTTTGTTTATCGCCTTAACCGTTACCTTTTTTATCGGTTCTTCTATCTTGGAATTATTTAGTATTTCGATGCCTAGTTTACGTTTAGGCGGTGGACTGATTATTGGTGCAATTGGCTTTAAGATGCTATTCCCAGCACCACCAGAAAAAATTGAACTACCCAAGCAAGACTCCATCGCATTTGTACCGCTCACCATTCCGTCTATGTGTGGGCCAGGTACCATGGCGCTAGTGATTAGTGGCGCGTCTGAGATTGCCAGCTTACCTGAGGATGTAAGCAAACCTAGCGTTTACTTAGGCAGCTTAATAGGCTTCGCCGGCGTGGCCTTGGTTGCATGGCTAGTACTTAGCATGGCTTATCCAACACTTAAATTATTAGGTAAAAACGGCATCGACGCCTTCACCCGTATTATGGGCTTCTTGTTGGTGTGTATGGGTGCTCAGTTCTTGGTTAACGGCCTCACCGAAGTTTATCAAACCATGGAGCTGGTGCTGTAAGCCTTACTTGCCCGCCAAATAAAGAGATAGCCAATGAGCATAAAAGTAATTAAAAAAACGGCCGGTGTGTATAAACAAGCGGGCCTTGAGCTAGTCGCCAGCTTTAACCCAAGCGTAGATGAGTTTTTGTGGATAGATATTTCGGGTGACGTATCTAAGGAGCTGCAACAACAATTGGTTCACCTTGGTTGTCATGAGCTGGCGCTTGCCAGCTACTTCCAACAAAAACAAACAGCCAGAGCCGAAGCATTTCCCGGCACTACCTTAATCCTATTTAAAGAAGCGGTTAGCCTAGCCGACGACTATGAACTACGCGCACAAAATATTGGTTTAATTTGTAAAAGCCGAATGATTGTTAGCCTGCATCCGCAACCTTCGCAAGCCATTGAAATGCTACAAGCTAACTTAAGTAAAGAGAACAATAAAACCACCGAGCACTTGGCGGTAGCACTAATGCAAAACGTGGCGAACAATTACTTACACAAGTTATTAGATTTTGACCAAGAAATCGAACGAGTAGAAGATGAATTACTCGCTGGTGATAAAGTTAACAGCTTAAAAAAGCTAGTTAATTATCGATACCATTTTCGCAAACTCAACCGCGTTCTAGAGTTTAATCAAAATGTTATTGATCGCCTAAGCTCCGATGAACTGGCGTACTTTTCGACAAAATCAACCAAAGACCAACATGAATGGCTAAAACTATATGAGCGTAGTAAGCGCATATATGGTTTGTCTAAAATGTATTACGAACTGTGTGGCGACTTGTTAGACGGACATATTTCCATTAGCACTCACGACCTAAACAACACCATGAAAGTACTCACCATGATTACCGCCATCTTTGTTCCCTTAGGTTTTATCGCAGGGATCTACGGAATGAACTTTGAAAATATGCCCGAACTAAACTTTAAATATGGCTACTACTTCACCTTAAGTGGCATGGCAGTGATTGCCGCATCATTCTTTGCCATTTTTAAAGTGAAGAAATGGATCTAAGGCGGTACTTGGTCAACAAAGTGCAGCTTAAGTCATCTGGTTTAGATTCCCCACCATCATCTTTGCCAGCGTTTCAAATTCCTCAACTTGTTGTTCACTCAGGTTTTGACACATTTGGCTTTGTACTTTGCTTTGGGTCTCTTCAATTAAGCTTGCCAGCGCTTGCCCCTCGTCGGTGAGAGACAAGAGCTGGCTGCGTTTATCTTCTGGGTTGGCGGTTTTTCTCAGCCAATCTTTTTCAATCATTTCTTTTAGCAAACGGGCGATTTGCGCTTTATCGCGAGAAAAGTGATTAACAATGTCGTTAGCCGTGCAATGGTGACTAGCGGCAATAAAACTTAAACAGCTCACATGCATGGCATTTAAGCCGAGTTGTTGGGCTTTTAAGCCAGAGCGCATAGCAATTCGATATGCTTGAACCAGAGCAAAAACCGAATCAGAAATTGATTGCTGTTTCATAAGACCTCAAATAATAGTTGACTAAGTCTACCTTTAAAAATATAGTTGATTTTATCAACCTATTAAACAATGTACAAGTCATTCGGAGTAACGATGAAGCCAAAAATGTATCCCGTTCAGGTATCACAGCTTATCCCACTCTCTCCTCACCTACTGCGGATTGTAGTGAAAGGCAGCAGCCTTAAACGCTTTCCTGAATCTAAGGAAGGGGCACATGTGAAGGTGATATTGCCAAACAGCGATGGTTCAAAACCTAATATGCGCTCCTACACCATTCGTTGGTTTAACTCGGCGAGCCAAGAGCTTGCTTTAGATTTTGTAATAAATCGGCACAGCGGGCCAGCGACTAACTGGGCGAGCCAAGCAAAACTAGGTGAGCATTTAAGCATTGCTGGTCCTGGGCAACTAAAGCTAACCCAGTTTAATCATCACAGTTATTTGCTACTAGGGGATATTACCTCGGTTAACGCCATTAATGGCTATGTGCCAAGGCTTAACCCACAAGCTGAATTAAGGGTCGTAATCGCCGTTCCCACTCGCGCAGACATTATAGAGCTAGACTATCACGCTGCAGAGAACACCCACTGGTATGTTGAGGATGAAGCAACTATTAGCTTTGCAGAGCAAGTGCAAACAATCGCCGCAGGTATGGCTAGCGATAGCCATATATTTATGGGCTTAGAAGCCTCGCAGATCCGCTCTTTACGGCCGATGTTGCAGCAAGACTTAGATTTTGATCGCCTAAACACCTTTGCAGTAGGTTATTGGAAACAAGGCGTAGATGCTGATCGCTTTGGCGCTCAAAAAAAAGCGGCTCCTTTGTAGCCGCTATGATCTTGCCATTAAAACTCGCTAACCTAAAAAGCTTGGCCTAATTGAGCGAATCACTTCGACGATTTACAGGCTTCGACTAGCGAATTTGGCAAGCGGTAGATACGTGATGAATCAACGTCAAGCCCATCCCCTACTATCAGCCAGCCACTTTCAACAGTCACTAACTTCCATTGTATTTGTTGCCAACTTAACCAGCGTGGTGGCTGCGTAAGTGCTTGCTTAGCATCTTCTGGCAAAGTTTGGGCGAGTTGTAATTCCAACTGCTCAAATGAGTAAGCGCTTAGCGCTTGCTCCACACACTGCAGAACAGCATCGCTTACGGCTATAGCAACAGCATCAGACATCTCATCACTCGGCAAAGATGAGAATGCAGCTGGCTGCTCTTCAAGAGCGTAATGCTGCTCAGCAGACTTAGCGGCAATCTCTGTTTGCCTTTGTATTTTTTCAGCCTGCATAGTTGGTTTTTGCATGGCCTTCTGTTTGGCTAACTCTCTGCGCTCTCGCTCAATTGCTTGGGTATCTAGCTCTCGCTTACGCAATAGCTTTTCTGCTAGCTGCCGTTTTTGCTGGTCGAGCTCTTCAGTCGCCAGCTCATTAGCCTGTTGCGACGGGCTAATTAACTGCACATTGCTTTGATAACTTATTTCACTTGGTGGCACACTAATTTCGGTAACCAACCACCAGCCTAGCACTCCCACACAAGCCAAAGACGCAGCGCTCGCCCACCAAGGTGCAGCCGCCCAAGAGTAAGATTTAGCCTTACGGGATTGTTTTGCCTGCTGCTTAGCCAGATTTTGAATACGTTTATCTAGCAGTTCCGAGGGTTCAAATTGGTTTAGCGCTTGCTGATAAGCTTGATCAATTTGCTGATCGCTGGGCGCATTACCTTTAGGTGTATCAACCATGATGTTTCTCCCAGCACTCTCGCAATTGTTGATAAGCAACCCGCATGCGGCTTTTTATGGCATCAAAGGATGCATCAAGTACTTGGCTCATCTCGGCCACAGCTAGGCCCGATTGTTTTAGCATAAATACATCTTGTTGCTTACTAGGCAGTAACTCCACACAGCGTAATATCACTTGCTTATCAAGGCCTTGCTGATGCTCTTTCTCGGGGTTTGAAAGAGATTCCAATTCATCTACTTCTTGTTCGTCGTTATGGCTATGCTTGCCTTGCGAGCGCCAGTAATCGGCAATTCGGCGGCGTGTAATGGTATAAAGATAGCCTCGAAAGTGCGCGATATTTTGCTCGTCATCACTAGGTACCTTGTATTGGCTAGCTTGACTAATTATCGATTCCCAAACTTCTTGAAATACTTCGTTGCAGGCAGCCTCTGCCATTTTTTGCCGAATAAAACCAAACAAGGGTTTGCGATAGCGTTGATAAAGCTGGTCAAACGCGGCTACGTCACCACGCTGACCATAATCAAGCATCAGTTGTTCATCACTGACTAAGCTCTTCATTGTTCGCATCAATCCTTGCGGGTAAGGTTACCGGTAATGGTTGCACTGCATACTCTAACTCTGGCAATTGCTGCGGCTGTGGCGTAATCGGCGATTGCAAGGCTAAGGTATTGGTTAATCGCGCTAATTTAACAAACTCTGCGCGATAACCAAACTTATCTTGTCCTTTTGCAGCATTAGCCCAATCAATAATTTGCTGATAAGCAAGCTCATCCAACTGCTCATTGGCCCGTAGTTTTTGGCCAAAAGCTGCTACAGCAATCGCAAAGCGGTCGTCATTGTTAGCTTGCTCAAAATCAACCAAATCTTGGCTAAACACCCGCTGAGCATACTTTTCGGAAGCTTGCGATTGCGCTTTTTTGTAACGTACTCGCACTTCGGCCAGCGCTTCATTCACCTGTGGCTTAGCCATTTTGTTTTGCTTCTGCTGCTGAAATACCAAAGGGTCAATTAAACCCGGTTTACCCACTGGGGTTATCTCGTAGATAGCCGTTACACTGTGCCCCGCTCCCATGTCGCCAGCATCTTTTTTGTCATTGTTAAAATCGGCGCGCTCAAGTTGGCGGTTCTCGTAACCCAGTAAGCGGTATTCCGACACCATACGGGGATTAAACTCTACTTGAAACTTCACATCATGCGCCACCGTATGCAAGCTGCTACCTAATTGATCCACCAGCAGTTTTTGCGCTTCGTGCAAGGTATCAATATAACCCGCTACACCATTGCCATTATCAGCCAGTTGCTCCATTAAATGGTCATTATAATTGCCGGTACCAAAGCCAATGGTTGAGAACTGCACGCCTGCTTTACGCTTTTGAGTAATGCGATGTTTAAGCTCATCAATGTCGGTGATGCCTACATTAAGATCGCCGTCTGACATTAAATAAACATGGTTAATGCCGCCTTCAATAAAGCCTTGCTGCGCTTGGTTGTAGGCCAACTCTATGCCAGCAGAGCCATTGGTTGAACCACCCGCTTGCAAGCCGTTTATGGCCGCTACAATTTTGTGTTTATCTTTTACGCTAGTGGCACGCAAAGCCACACCTGTACCACTGGCATAAGTCACAATCGCCACATTGTCGCTGGCTTTTAGGTTATTAAGCATCAATAACATTGATTGCTTTAACAGGGGCAGCTTTTCTTGCGATTGCATCGAGCCAGATACATCAACCAAAAACACTACATTGGCAGCTGGGCGAATGCTGGTATCCGCTTTGTATGCGCTCACTCCAATGCGAATTAGTTGATTGTTGCTGTTCCAAGGAGAAGCGGTAAGTAAGGTATCAATCGCAATAGGCTGCTCAATGCTCAAAGCTGCATCGTTGCCAGTCGCGTAATCGTAAGAAAAGTAGTTAATCAGCTCCTCTACACGCACTGCATCTTTTGGTGGAAGTTGGCCATTGTTGATAAAACGGCGCATGTTGGCGTAACTGGCACTGTCGACATCGGCACTAAAAGTAGAAACCGGTTGCTCTGCTACGGCCACTACCGATAAATCGGAAAACTTTTGGTAGTTTTCGTTATTGCCCTGCTCGTAGTAATACGAAGAGTCGGCAAGCCCCTGCGCCGCCGCAAAGTTAGATGTTCTTGCCGTTTGCATTTGGCTAACTGCGCGCTTTTCTCGCTGATGCTTAGCAATGGGGTGCACTGCCTTAATAGATTGGTCTTGCTGCGGTCGTTGGGCTGGCTTGGTTTGCTTAACAGACTCATTCTGCTGTTGCGACTCTACTCGATCAACATTGGCCTGCTCATCAGCACTATATTGGCCACAGGCAACTAACGAAGAAAGGGTTAAGCCCACAAGCACTGCACGAGCAATAGGTGAATATGAAACATGTAACTTTTGCATTTTGAATACCTTGTTTAAATCAATCTCACACAGGTAATCGCAACAAATAAAAAAACGAGGCTAAAAAAGTTTAAATTTTTTAGCCTCGTTAGTTTTTCTGATTCTAGATAAGGCTACATGCCTTAAAAAAGCTCAGCTTTATTCGACCCACAGGCTCAGTTTCTGAGCTTATTCTTTTGGCTTAGCAACAAAACTATATATTTGCTCACCAGAATTACGAAGAGCATCTAGCGCTACATCACTGGCCCAAAACTCACCAATCTTGCCTGCGGGTATCCAACCCGTAAACATCTGGTGGGCTTTAAGGCTTTTACCATCATGTACGTATGACGATGGGATATGAACTTCTAAGTCTTCAGCTAAATCGTTATTCAGCACAAATACGCTTTCTAGCTCCAGCATATTTAGCTCTTCGGTACGGGCTTTTAGCCGCTTACGTAAGTTGTCGTCTAGCTGTAAACTAATATAACCCTGTTCGTTATTAGCAATAATCACCATGCCGGTTTTAGACTCAGGAGACTTTTTGTCTTGTACCGTATCTAGCACCACATCAACTTTGTAGTTGGCAGTATATTCCAAACCTAGATCATCATTCGCCTTACACGACACCAGCTCATGGTTCTGCTTAAACAAATTGAACATCAATCCATTAGCTTCGGCCAAACCATCGCTTTCCACGCCCGTTTCGGGATGAAAACACCCATCCATTAAAGTGACATACATATTGGCACTAAGTACCTTGCCGTTGGAATCTGGGTTATTAATATCTGATGCGTTTAATTGGGTCACCAGCTCAGCCTTACAGCCAACTAACATTAATATTGGTAGCACTAGCAAGCATTTTAGATTCATGATTCGTCACTCTTTACTTAGGGTGCGCGCAGTGTAAGCAAGCACTATGAGCAAAATAGACAATTTACGAACTACCTACCCATTACCGCCACTAAAACACTACAACTCCTTAAGACAGAGAAACAGTAACCACCTAGTGAAATACGCTAGTAAATTAGCTATTTACAAAAATTTGTAGGGCTTAAGTGACTACTTTCTATAAATGACATTAAATTGTCTTATTTATGCCGCATATTTATCCACGATCAAATATCAACAAAACATAAAAATATAGTATTCAGCAAAGTAGTGGCTAGGGTGTTGAAAAGTCGGGTTATTGAGACGGAGTGTTTATGCCAATCACACCAAGTAAGTAATCAGAAATAACGCCGTGAAAATACTCGAGAACAAGGCAGATTTTTTCGATACGTAGTTATTCTACAAACAAAAATTCTAACGCAGTTATCGAGTATTTTAACCCGATAGAATGAACAGTTACTTAGTACGATTGGTATTCGTTCAGGCAAGGCGATCAAACACTAGCAACAAGTTATGGATGTTTAGGAGTAATAACTTAGATGACGGATCAACGCGTTAGGTTTGCCGACAGCGACAACCTTATATCAACCACCACAGCCGACAGCCACATTACCTATTGTAACGACAGCTTCTGTAAAGTAGCAGGTTACCAACAAGACGAATTACTAGATAAGCCACACAATGTGATTCGCCATGCCGACATGCCCAAGCCCGCTTTTGCTCAGTTGTGGCAACATATTCAAGCAGGTTCTAGCTGGATGGGATTAGTAAAAAACCGTTGCAAAGAGTCTGGACACTACTGGGTATCGGCATTTGTTACTCCCATAATGGATAAAAATGGCGAAGTATTTGAATACCAATCAGTGCGCACCCAGCCTAACGATGAGCAAATATCTCGGGCCAGCAAGCTTTACCAAAAACTCCAACAAGGCGAAGCAAAAGTAAGGCGGCTGGCGCTGTGTAGCTGGCAGCAACTTGGCATCTTAGCCTCCCTAGGTTGCTTGGTATTAACAGCTTTGGATGTAATTAGCTCGGCCACTTTACTGGCCACCGCCATTCCACTTTTGGTGATTAGTTTACTGCTTAGTATTAAGTTTAAAGCTAGGTTAGCTGCGCTTAAGCAAATTGCCCAAGCAAACTACCACAACCCCTTGATGGAAATGCCCTACACCGGCCACTGCGACGATTTATCTTCCATCGAGCTAGCCATGCTAATGAAAAAGGCAGAACTGCGCGCCGTAACTGCCCGAGCAAACGAAACCTCCGAGAGCATCCTAGATTCCGCCAAACAAGAAGTCGCTAACAGCCAAGCCATAGACAAAGAGCTAAGCGAACAGAGCAATGCCACCGACGCCATGGCGGTATCGGCCGAGGAAATGCTTGCCTCAATTGATGAAGTCTCGCAACAAGCTAAACAGAGCAGCGAGTTTACTCAAGATGCCAGCATTACCGCGATGCAAGGAGCAAAAACCATTGATGAAGCGGTTGCCACCGTTAACTCATTAAGCCAACAATTAGACGACTCTCGGCAAGCCCTTGGCCAGCTATATAACGATGTAGAAAGCATCGAAACCATTTTGGGGATGATTCAAGGCATTGCCGAGCAAACCAACTTGCTGGCGCTAAATGCTGCCATTGAAGCTGCTCGAGCTGGTGAACACGGCAGAGGTTTTGCTGTGGTGGCCGACGAAGTGCGCGCGCTATCGGGTAAAACCAGCAGCTCGGTAGACGACATTCGAAGCAAAATAGAAGTACTACAAGCCACAGTAAACAAAACCGGAAACTTAATGGAGCAAGGTATAGTCGCTTCGGATTCCAGCGTAGCTAAATCGCAACAAAGCAAACAGGCTTTTCAAGCCATTGTTAACGATTTACATGCCATTGGTGAGCAAAGCACTAGCACTTCACAGGCAATCGCCGAGCAAGTTCAGGTTACCCAAGGCATGACCGAGCACGTACACCGAATGAAAGAAGCGGTAGATTCTACCAAGCTATTGTCCGACAGCTCGGTGGGCCGCACTCAAAAACTGGTAAGTAGCTTAGAAAGCTTACAGCGCTTGGTTAAACAGTTTAGCCAAGCCTAAGCGCGCTTAAGTGCCAAATACCTAAACGCTAAAACAAAACAGCCCGCACAAGCGGGCTGTTTAACATCAATCTACTATTTAGCTTAAATGCTAGTTAACCAGTTATGCTGGTCTTGGGCTTTACCCCATTGAATATCGTTAAGCGCTTGGCGCAACTTCAAGGTAGTTTCACCGGCTTCGCCATTACCAACGGTGTGTTCTTTGCCGTTGTGAATAAGCGTACCTACTGGCGTTAATACCGCAGCAGTACCCGATAAAGCTGCTTCACAACCTGGCTTAGCTGCACGCTCTAATAGCTCGTCAACAGTAAGCTCACGCTCACTTACTTTTAAGCCCAAGTCACGCGCCAAGGTTAGAATAGAGTTACGTGTCACCCCGTGTAAAAAGCTACTGTCGAGCGCTTTAGTAATTAGCTCGTCGCCATCAATTAAAATAAAGTTGGCAGCACCCGTTTCTTGTACGTCGCCACCTGGGCAAAACAGAACTTGGTCGGCGTCAACTTCGGTGCGCGCTTGGCTAATTGGCCCTAAAGCGCTGGCGTAGTTACCGCCAGATTTAACCATACCCATATGCGGCGCACAGCGCATGCCGTTTTCTTCTAGCAATAAGCGTAGCGGCTTAGCACCTACCGCAAAGTAATCGCCCACTGGCGATAGCAATACGTAAAGCAATGCCGAGCTAGTTGGCGCGGCCGCTTTACCAATGGCAGGCTCGGTGCCAATAAAGGTTGGGCGAATATACATAGAACCAGGAGCAGCTGGCACTTCATCGGCAAATTTTGCCACAATGTCTTTAACCATTTGCTCTAATAATTCGGGTTTAAAAGCAGGTAAGCTTAGTAACTCAGCAGATTGCGCCATACGTTTAATGTTGGCGTCCATGCGAAAAATATGCACGCTACCATCTTCGTGACGAAAGGCTTTAAGCCCTTCAAAACAAGTGCTTGAGTAATGAAGTACGTGCGCGCCAGGGTGCAAGCTAATACTGTCAGACGAGACAATTTCACTATCACCCCATTGCTGATCTTCGTATTTTGCTAATGCCATTTGTGGCATAAAAACCGTACCAAAAGCTGCCATGTTGTGTTCCTACTTATGTTGGGGCTTTAAGCCCTATTCTTTATTTTGATTGTCTGTTCTTTAGCGAAGTAGAAAACTGGTGGGACTGAACGAGTTCGCGCTTTTATCAAACCGAGGTACCTGAACGACCAATGCCAATTTTTCCATAAACTGGATTCGCAGAATGGTAAAAGAGTATGTGGTGTTATGGCACTGTGATCAAGCTTAAGAAACCCTCAATCTGCAAATATTCTGCAATAAATGTGTATGCAAAGGGATTTTGGCAACCAACAAAGCAAATTTGTAAACTGACTTTGCTTAAACTTTCCCATAGCCCCCCAGCAATCAGTAGAAGGAAAAGGCAAGGCATCACCTAAAAATAGGCGATGCACTATTTTGGTAACGCTTCAAACACCGTCTTGGTGAAGTTGGTAATGTTTTTGGAGCAAATAGTTGACTGACACATAACGCCCAAAGCAGCGGCGCGCGTTAGCGCGTCCAGCCCGCAGGGCGATGCTGCCTTTGCTTGTTATGTGTTTACTCATAGTTTTCTAACCCACAGAATGAAATATCACCTTCGTGGTGCTTGCCGACCAAGCTGATACATTTGAATGTATCACCACCATCAATAGATATTTTTACTTCTAACTCTTGGTTTTCAAATGACTGAAGCTCTTGAATGAGTTGCTTAATAGTCTTTCCTCGAGTTACCCATTCTGGGTTTTCACTTACATCATTATCCATTGAATTTAATTCTCTGATGACACATAACGCCCAATTAACAGGCAAAAAATTGTTGGCTAAAATAGCGACGAAGGAGCAAAAGCCAACTGTTTTTTGTCCTTGTTTAATTTCTTGTTAGGTAACTTTTACCACTGACCAAATCTTACTATCTGCTGCGGAGCATATTCCATTACCCATGTACGATCTGATGAAACAATTAGAATATTTTCTTGATCGAAGTAAGTTGGTAAATCCGATAATAATTGAGACCAACTTAAATACCTTAAATTTGACCAAGCTTTATCTGTGATAATTATTTTAAAAGAATCCGATACATTTTTGCCGTTAAGCCAATTAAGTAATTTACTTTTATGATCGCTATCTTCGAGAGATGCAATAACCCATTCGCTTGTTTCGTCAACGCCACGCTCCCAGCTAACTGCATGTAAGTGAGGTTCAACTAATTTTCTTAAATCCCTGACTCTCAAATCAGGATTCAACAGATTAACCATCCGTAGTTACCTAACGCCGCGTTAAACGGCTGAGTAATGCTTGCTAAAATGTGGAGCGAAGCAGAACCGAGCAAGCTTTACGGTGTCCGACTTTTTGAACGCCTTGTTAGGCATACTTAACTACTAAATTTGTGCTTTAACCACTCAATTGATTTATTAAGCTCTTCATTGAAATCTGGATCTGAATCGGGAACCAGGCCAATTAAGAATTTTAAATTCTTTTCGCCATGATGAGCAACTAAACCTTCTAAGCAAGCGATACGAGTTTGATTAAATAGCGTTTTATCGTTAATGCCCTCAAGGTAAAAATTTATACAAGCGGAATGTTCCGTATCCTTTAAAATTAATGAAGACTTCCATGATATTTCACCACCATTTGTATTTAACATCCATTTACCAAGTAAATGAACAAACTCTCCATTCGGTGTAAAATATTCATCCCAATCTTCAATAATACAGTTGAGTGAGTGCATATAGCTGGCTAAATATTTCGATTTACCCGGTTCTGCCAGCATTATCATTTCTACCAATGGTTCAATAAAGGCGTCATCTTTAATTTCTGATAGTAATAAACCAAATTGATTTAGATCTGCAATTTTTTCGGGGAAGGAAATTAAAGAAGTTAAGCTACTAATCAATGCCCGATCAGTATTAACAACTATATGACTCAAGAAATCTAAAGCCATGTTCATTTTGTCATCCGAACATAATTCAGCACTCAATTTCTTAATACTCACACAAACTCCATTTCTACGCTCAATTTTCCTGTATGCCTAACGCCGCAAGCAAAGGCGAGCGCTTGCGCGAGTCCAGTAGCACGAAGTGCTACGATTTTGGCTTGCCTTGTTAATGGTTTTTACTAGCATTGCGGAAAATTGGGTGGCAGGCCATTAAGCCAATTCGTTTTTTCGTGAGATACACCATTTTGAAACGCCTCTATTTCTTCCTGGGTTAGCCATATTCCATGTGCATCAACGCCGAAGTTCATTCCGTTACTAAATTTGGCCGAACAAACAATACCTTCAAAGTTCCTTCGAAAGAGTAGATCATATGAGACTATATCCGTCATAGATATTAGGTCTGAATTATCATATGAAGCACCTACTTGAACTAAATCAAAGTATCGTCGTCCATTCGAAGACTGACAAAGAGCTACGGTGTACTTTGTATTTTCATCTACTTCGTAGTTTTTCCACATTGCCGTACCATTAACGCCGCATTAAGGCGCGGAGTAACGCGTGCCATACTGTAAGCGGAGCGAAACCGGCACGCGTTATGGAGTCGCTCTTAAATGCTTTGTTAGGGCGCACTTAAACTTGTGCGAATCTTTCCTTGTCACGAATAGAACCATGCTCCTCAAAGTACTTATATTCTGCTATCCAGAACGCAACGTCTTCAGAGTTGATACCATATTTCTCTATAACTTTTTTCGTTTGGCTTGCTGTTGGTGATGTCCAAGTATCAAAATCTGACAATATCTTCAATTCTGCACTCGCACTTTTTTGTGCTTCTGTAGCTGCTGAATTAACTTGATGTGCTTTCTCACGGCCTTCTACTGCCGATGTAATAGCCCTCAAATAAATGATAGAAATTCCCTTTTTCCAATCACGTTCAACAAACTCTAACTCAGCCTCATCCGCTCCTATTTCCTTAAGCGCACTCACTACATTATTATGAATTTCCAATCGTTTAGCTTGGGACATGCCTCCCATAAAGCTCCCTGCAATTAAGTCAGAAAGAGTAGCCTCTGAATTGGACACTGCGATTTTTTTGAGTTGAGTGATGGTTACCGATGCTTCCTCAATTTTGTCTCTCATTCTCGCTTTCACTGGACCCAAAGACAGCTCCGCAATTTCTGGCAACTTCGCAACAAAAGTAATGAACGCCCCACTTAATGCAGCAACCCAACTAGTTGATGTGTCATTGAAGTGAATTCCAATAACAATGGGGGCACAAAGGGTAAAAAACACGCCAAGCCAAAATAATATTTTCAACTGTACCCACCTCTATAAATTTAGCCCTAACGCCGTTATAACCGGCCGCAGCTGTGTTGATTGTTTTGTGGTAGCGTAGCGTAAAGCCGCAAAACAGGCGACGCAGCGGAGGTCCAGCCAGCTTGCTGGCGGTGGTTAATAACCTTGTTATGTGTTTTTGTTAGTGTTTGTAATTTACCCACGAAACTGTTGCCTCACGCACTAACCTGCAAGTAGAAATAGCTACCTTAGTAAACTCCAATTCCGTATTTAACCCACCATGACTACTAAGTGATACCAGCACGGCGCCCTGTGACCACAGAACGCCTTGGTTAGTTAGAGCGTACGATTTTCCGTCTTTAGCGAACATTCTTGCTTCAATACAACCTTCTTGATACTTCGACTCCACATCTTTACGAGATTCAAGTAGATCATCTGTTTTTACGTTTTTACTAATATCTATTAGTAGATGTGCGCCAGTGGTAACTACGTCAAGAAGTTCTGGCGCTTCGATAACAAAAGGGGTTTCATCGATTT
This sequence comes from Agarivorans albus, assembly GCF_019670105.1. Classification (NCBI taxonomy): domain Bacteria; kingdom Pseudomonadati; phylum Pseudomonadota; class Gammaproteobacteria; order Alteromonadales; family Alteromonadaceae; genus Agarivorans; species Agarivorans albus. The sequence continues at coordinate 3,343,604 of NZ_AP023032.1, forward strand.
CTAAGGGACTATTTGTCAGCTGAATCGAGGTGCCAAATAATATGATTTTGATGAACGTTAAAATAGTCTCACCTTATACACATAACAGTTTATTAATAGGAAAATTTCCTTGTTTAAACACGGAATTTTTCCTCTTATCATACATTTGATAAAAACAAGGTTATCACCTTTCCTAAGCTACATCAGCCACCTAGCTCGAAAAATAACAAAAACATCAGCATGAAAGTATGCAATCACTTGTAGAAAGTAGGAATCGCACCAATACTGTATAAAAAAACAGCGTTAGGGATTGTTATGAGCTCGCCTTACCTCAGCTACATAGAAGAAAAAATGCGAACCAAACGTTTTAGGGAGTCCACTATTCGCAGCTACCGACAGTGGATAAAACGCTTTATTTTATTTAATCACAAAAAACACCCTAGCGACTTACACAATCATGAAGTTGAGCAATTCCTCAGCCATTTAGCCAATCAACGAAACTTGGCTCCGCAAAGCCAAGCAGTGGCACTAAACGCTTTAGTTTTTCTTTATAAAGAGGTTGTTAAGAAACCTTTATCACTACAGTTAGACTTTCGCCATAGCAAGCGCCAAGCCAAACTACCTGTTGTACTTACTCGTCACGAGGTTACCGCATTAATAGATGCGCTCTCCCCACCACATGTATTAATGGCACAGCTAATGTACGGCAGCGGCCTGCGAAAAACCGAAATGTTACGTTTACGCATTAAAGATATTGATTTTGACTATTTCGGTATTGAAGTATGGGACGCCAAAGGTGGTAAGCATAGGCGTGTGACACTGGCAAAGTCACTGGTTACGGCAATACAAAAGCAAATTACTGTTGCTTATCAATACTATCAGAGTGACAAGCTAAAAAATGAATATGCCGGCGTATATTTACCTTATGCTCTTGCTAAGAAGTACCCAGCTGCCCCACACGACTTTGCTTGGCATTATTTGTTTCCTTCGCACTCGTTAAGTAAAGATCCCAACGATGGCTGCATTCGCCGCCATCATCTAGATCCAAGCGGTATTCAAAAAGCCCTTAAGGCTGCCAGAACAAAAACGCATATTGGTAAACCTATCACTTGCCATACCTTGCGCCACTCTTTTGCTACGCATTTATTGCAACGAGGTACAGATATTCGCACCATTCAAGCCCAGTTAGGTCACAGTGATATTAGAACCACTCAGATTTATACCCATGTACTTAATATGGGTGCCGATGGCGTGGCTAGCCCACTAGACACGGTTTAAGACAAATTTTGCAAAGCTGGCGATAACTCTACATCTGAATTTTGTACTAAGGTAGGCGTGGTTAAACTTAAACATTGCTCGATGCTGACTTGTACAAAACGTTGTGCGCCCGGATAAGGTTTTACCTGCGACACATCCCAAATGATTGATGCCTTGCCTTTAATCCAAAAACTATAGCCGGTTTCAAAGTCTGGTATGTACAAACCCACTCTTGGGTCGGCCACTATATTGCCAAGGGTATTGAATAAATTGTTGCCAGAAAAATCGGGGAACACCAAGCTTGGCATTTTACTGGTTTTGCCCTTAAGCACATGGATAAAGCCTGGCTTACCGCCGCGGTGAGAGATATCGACTCCATCGCTGTCTTCACTATTTAGCGCGGCAGCTCTAGAGGCAATAAAAAAGGTGTCGCAATGCCTTAATACCTGCTCAAGCACTACATCATTTGCTGCCAGCTCGCGAAAGTCTTCAGCTTTGGGCACAAAAGCATGGTTAAACACACTTGGTTTCAACTCGCGCTTTTGAATGTACTTAGGACAATTGCCAAAGCTTTGCTGTACCTCAAAACGCAGCGCTTGCTCTCTTGAGTACGCAACCAAACCATTCACACGATTACGCCTACGAGTAGTAAACTCCAAGCCCAACAAGCCTATGCTGTCACCCACCGACAACCGAGCAACTTGCGCGTATTCGATTAGCGCCCTAGCCTCGATAGACAAGGTGGTAGCATTGGGCGAGCTAACAAAACCCTGCTCGCCCAAAATAGGAGTAGCCCAGGGGTGCCCTTGATTGTCTAGCACGCCGGCATACAACAAAGCTTGTTGGCTAAAAAACTCACGATGCTGCTCGGGCATATAGTTTCGAATGGCTTTATCACCAATGGTTCTTGCGATATCAGCCACGCCAACTCGTTGCTGTACGCTTAGCTCACCTTTGTGAAAAACAGCCATAAACTCACCTTCTCATGCTTTGGACTTTAGCTACCACTGCCAAAGCCCCCTTTGCAACACCACCAACTCACCCAATAACCAACATCATTAAACCGGAGCAATACACTTCGCCCCTGCTTTGTTATAAACCCAAGTCACTCAAGCTTGGGTGATCATCTGGCCTGCGCCCTTGCGGCCAATGAAACAGCCGTTCTTCTTCACTTATTGCTAAGTCATTAATGCTGGCATGACGGCTTTGCATTAAGCCATTTTCATCAAACTCCCAGTTTTCGTTGCCGTAAGCGCGATACCATTGGCCAGCTTTGTCTTGCCACTCGTATGCAAATCGCACCGCAATACGGTTACCGCTATAGGCCCATAATTCTTTAATCAAACGGTAAGCTTGTTCTTTTTCCCACTTTTCGCTTAAAAACTGCTGAATTTGCTCGCGGCCCTTAATAAAGCTATCGCGGTTTCTCCACTGGCTATCTTTGGTATAGGCTAAAGCCACTTTTTCTGGGTTGCGTGAATTCCAACCATCTTCAGCCATGCGCACTTTTAGTGCAGCCGTGTCGGCATTAAACGGCGGTAGTGGAAGGCGTTGCTCTATGGTCATGCTGTTTTCCTATGTTTGAGTCGTAATTCATTGAATGCGTTCTGTTTAAGCAATTTTTAGGCTAGCTCGGCGTTTACATCGCTAAACACCGAGCTATTTGCACTAACTTAAACGGCTTCTTTTAAGGGAGTTTTTTGCATTGCAACAAATCCATCAAGCGCTTCTACATTCGCTAACCAGCGCAAAATATTTGGGTATGCATCTAGCTCAACCTTGCCTTCTGGTGCATGAGCGATGTAGGAGTAACATGCTACGTCGGCAATACTGGCTCGCTCTCCAACCATCCACGCTTTACCTTCAAGCAAACCATCAATAATCGACAACATTTGATGGCTGGCTTCGATTACTGCCTCTTGATCAAACTTGGCGCCAAATACCGTAATTAAACGAGCGCGAGCTGGCCCTTCTGCGAGGTTGCGTGCAGCTAGCGCCAACCATTGTTGAATTTGCGCTTGTTGTTCGCTGTTTTTCGGGTTCCAGCTCGGCGCATAGGTGTTGGCAAGGTGAATGATAATGGCGATGGAATCTCGAATCACCAGATCATCGTCGTCAAGTACTGGTACTTGAGTAAAAGGGTTAATCGAGCGGAAAGCGTCTTGTTTGTGCTCTCCTTGCGCTAAGTTAACTGGAATTTTTTGATACTGCAGTTTTAGCAAAGCCAGCATCAATCTCACTCGATGGGCGTGACCAGACAACTCGAAATCGTAAAGCTTTAACATAACCTTATCCTTAGTTGATTAAACATTCTTGGCTGACAAGCCTGATGACTCTGCCTTAGCAAAGTAAACAAGTCTGTCTACTTGCCATTTAAATTAGGAGACAGGTCTGTCTATGTCAATAAAAATATCACCCAAAGGGCTGAGACAAATTTAAATAGCCAGCTAACAAAGTGTTTTAAAAAGAGAATTTTAAATTTGAAAAATTTGTGAACCAGAGAGTTTGCCGAATCAGGAGACAGAGCGGTATACTTAACACGAAGCAATCAGGAAACATTATGGCCAGTACTAAACGCGATTTACTTATCGACACCGCCCAAGGGCTGTTTTACCAACACGGTTTTAGAGCTACGGGTATTGATACCATTTTGGCCGAATCTGGCGTGGCCAAAAAAACCTTGTATAACCATTTTAAATCGAAAGAAGATCTTATCGTTGCTTGCTTGTATCGGCGTGATCAGCAGCTATTGGAGCTATTAGAAAACAGCATTGAACAGCTTGCTCCCCAGCAAAAGTGCCAGCCACAGCTTGCCCGCATCATGGCCTTTTTTGATGCTCTTGATAGTTGGATTAACTCAGATAACTTTTTTGGCTGCATGTTTATTAATGCCTCTGCCGAATACCATCAAGCGGATAATCCGGTACATATTGCCTGCACCGAACATAAAAATTTGGTGATAAAACTTATCGAACAACAGTTAAGTGAGTTAGCACTCACCCAACCTTTAGAGACGGCCAAACAGCTAGCTATTTTAGCCGATGGCGCGATAGTAGGCGCTCACACCACTAACGATTCGGCATCAGCAAAACACGCGAAAGCAGTGGCTGAAGTACTGTTAAACAGCTATGCCGAAGCGGCATAGTTATAGCGCTGGGCTAAGCTTGTAGATATTGCCGCTATCACCACTAAAATAGATGTTTCCTTGGCTATCGCTAAGTAGCGCGCGCACCCGTTCGTTCAAGTCTTCAAGTAAACGTTCTTCGCCAACTGGCATGCCGTTTTCATCCATAATGATGCGGTTAATATGCTGTAATTTTAACGCTCCGCTTAGTAAGTCACCTTGCCAAGCCGGAAAAGCAGCACCGGTGTAAAGCATTAATGAACCAGGCGCAATCGAAGGAACATACACTTTTAAGGGTGAGTTTATGCCTTCTTTAATTTCTGCTTCGCCTACCTTTAACGGCCCCCAATACTCTTTGCCATGAGAGGTAATCGGCCAACCATAGTTAGCGCCTGCTTCAATTAGATTAAGCTCATCACCACCACGCGGGCCGTGCTCTATAGCCCATAGGCGCTGGTGCTTTGTATCATAAGCGAGACCTTGAGGATTGCGGTGACCGTAACTATAAATGGCATTATCTACCTGTTTATCTTTCACAAACGGATTGTCGCTAGGCAAGCTGCCATCTAGGTTAAGGCGCACAATAGTAGCGGCATGGTTAGCGGTATTCTGGCCGTTATCACGCTCACCTCTATCTCCTATCGAAAAATACAGATAAGTGTCATGGAACGCAATTCGACTGCCGTAATGACGATTAGTAGAACCCGCAGAGTCGGTAACGAGTACATCTTGCCAGTTACTCATCATCACTTGGCCAAATTCATTTTGCTTTATTTGCGCTTTGGCTAGGGTTGTTACGCCGCTGCCATTGAGTGGCTTACTGTAGGTAAAATAGAAGCTTCCATCGGGTCCACGTACAACATCTAATAATCCACCTTGACCCTGCGCCCAAATTGCCGGTAAGCCTGCAATACTTTTCCAAGCTTTCTTCCCTTGTTTAGCTTGAGTAAGGTTAACACTTACTAACTCACCATGGCGCAAAGTAACAATCAATGTATCGGTATTAAGCCAAGCCATGCCCCAAGGCACTCCTGGCAGTTGAGTGAGGGCCTCTACTTGTAAGTTGTAATCTTGGCTTGGATGCAGAGTAGGCTTGCTGTAAGCAAATGAAGAAATGGTAAGACCGAACATTAAACAAGCTAAGCCAATTGAACGATAAACAACAGTAACTAATTTACACATTTACTTCCCCTTTCCACTTTAGCAATTCTCGCAGAGTAACTTGACTATAAGTAAGTTTGAAGAGATAAGGTAGTTAAGTTATTAATAGGTTTAATTTTAATACCAAGGATGACAATGCTTAACCCCATTTGGCTCAAACAAATATTCGCGACATTAGAAAGCGAACACCCTCAGCAGTTTTTTGAACATGTGAGTGATTCAGTCATCTGGGAAGTAACCGGCTCCCATCCACTTGCTGGCATCTATCATTCGAAACAGGCGTTTATTAACGGGACAATCGCTAAGTTAAATGAGGTACTTAATGCTCCTTTAAAACTTAATTACTTATCGAGTATTTGTGGTGAAAATAGCGCGGCGGTGGAACTAATTGCTAATTCAACCACCAAGGCAGGCAAGCCGTTTAACAACCGCTATTGCTGGGTATGTGAGTTTGAAGATAAGCAAATCGTTAAAGTTAGAGCCTATCTAGATTCTGCATTAGTAGCTAATACCATCAAGCAATAAAAAACCGACTAAGGTCGGTTTTTTATTGCTACATTATTCGCGCATCATGCGTTTACAAAAACACACTTGGGATTTCGTTTGGATAGCGCTCTTGAGCTGGCTGGTTGTAATCGATGTCAGACACGCCCAATAAGTTAAGCACTTGGTACAGCGTTTTAGCTACATGACCAAAAGCAATACCAGCGTGGTGCGGATAGCGTTTCTCAACCAATACATGGCGATAAAAACGCTGCATTTCAGGAATGCCAAAGGCGGCAATTGCACCAAACGATTGCGGGTCGATATCTAAAATATCACCCTGTGCAACATAGGCTCGCAACTTAGTATCGGCGGTGGATTGCAAACGAAATAGGGTTACTTCACCCGGTTTAATTTGTCCTTCCAAGGTGCCACGAGTAATATCAGGTTCTTTGCCCGGCTCCATTAAGCTATGCATAATTTTTTGAAAGCGTAGCTGTGAGTTTTTCATGCAGCTTGGCGCGGTGTTACCACAGTGGAAGCCCATGAATAAATCTTTCGCCGTATAGTTACCCATTACCGCTGCGTTAGCCTCAACCATGTCTTGTGGCACAGTGTTGTTAATGTCTAACAAAGTGGCTGGGTGGTTAGTGGCACAGGTGATCATGTACTCAGACAAGGCACCATAAATATCCACTTCACAAGCAACCGGAATACCGCGCTGTGCTAAACGTGCATTTACGTAACATGGCACAAAACCAAAGAACTTCTCAAACGACGGCCAGCACTTATTGGCAAACACCCCAAAAGTAGACGCGCCCATATTAGCCGCATGAAAATCTAGCAAGGCAGCTTCATACTGAGCAAGCTTTGGTAACAAATCTGGGTATGGGTTGTTATCACCAAGTTCTGCTTCCATTTCGGCAACAATTTTAGGAATGTCGGCATGGCCTTCGGCAGCTTGATAGATATCCAGTAAATCAAGCTCACTGTTTTCCATGATCTCTACGCCAAGATCAAACAAGGCTTTAATAGGCGCATTACAAGCCACAAAATCTTGTGGACGCGGGCCAAACGAGAAAATCTTTAGCCCTTGCAAACCCAAAATTGTGCGAGAAACCGGTACAAAATCGCCAATCATTTTGGCTACTTCACATGGCGTGCCAACTGGGTATTCTGGAATATGCACAGCCAAGTTACGCAAACCTGCACTGTAAGAAGCATTTAATACGCCGCAGTATGCATCGCCGCGCGCATCTTTAAGCCCCGCAGTGGCTTCTTCGGCGGCAGCTACAAACATAGTTGGGCCAGCGAATCGCTGCGCCATTATGCTTAGTGGTCCTTCTGGGCCAAAGTTGCCTAAGTAAATAACCAGTGAATTAATGCCTGCTTGCTCGGCTTCAGCTAAGGCTTTCACTACGTCGTTTTCATTTTCGATAATGGTTTGTAGCTCAACCACTTGAATGTCTTTTTCAGTACACGCTGCAGCCACTGCTTTGCGCCGCTGTTCAGACAATGAAAGTGGGAAACAATCGCGGCTAACCGCAACAATACCTAATTTTACTTGTGGGATATTTATCATCACTCGCTCCACGGGTGTTTGGTCTTTGACCTTGGTTTTAGCTTTTGTTTTATAGTTGCCCTAGTGTGAATGAGAGCGGTGCAGTAGATGAATTGATACGGATCAACAAAGGTTTCGCTTGCGAAATAACGAAATACTCATATTAAAAAGCGTTAGCAAGGAAAGTGGTTTACGACATACCAGCAACAAATTTGTTAAGGCCAATTACGACGCCTAGCCACCTAAAAAATAAGCCTAGCCCAAAGACGATACTTATCTCTAAATGCTGTTTATTTGCTAATATTGGCGGGCAAAAAGTACGGTTATTTTAGCCGTTCAAATTGATTCAAGTACTCTGAGAAAAATAATGATTGTAGAAAATGTGCGTGCTGAAGATTACCCAGAAATGCTTAGTCTTTGGGAAGACTCGGTGAGAGTAACTCACGACTTTATTACAGAAGATGATATTGAGTTCTTTAAACCTATCATCCTTGAGCAGGCTTTTCCTGCTGTAACCCTGCGCTGCGTTAAAGATGCCAACGGTGCTATTATTGGTTTTATTGGCGCTAACGATGAAAAAATTGAAATGCTGTTTATTGCCAACTCTGCACGTGAGCAAGGCATTGGTAAGCTGTTGCTGCAATATGCTATCGACACCTTAAACTGCACTAAAGTAGATGTGAATGAACAAAATCCAGCTGCGGTAGGTTTCTATCAACACATGGGATTTAAGCTTGTATCCCGCTCTCCGCTTGATGACATGGGAAAGCCTTTCCCCATTTTGCACTTAAGCCTTTAACTCATTAACTCAGAAGCTAGTAACGCTCTGCAGATCCGAAAAGCCCCGAAGCAACTTTCCTTCAGGGCTTTTTAATTAAGCGCTTTGTTTAATAGAAAAACAAGATGTGTAGCGCGTAGCTAGCTACATTGTTAGCACAATTTTACCTAAGAATTTTTTCTCTAAGAAGGTGGTTTGCGCAGCCACTATCTCTTTTAATGGATAGGTATGCGCAACTAGCGGCGCGATATCTTCCCGCTCGATGTGAGCAATTAAATTACCAAAAACCTCCGGCTCTATCACCGTACAACCAAAGAAACTTAAGTCTTTTAAGTACAAGGTGCGAACGTCTAATTCCACTATGGCTCCGCCTATCGCGCCCGATACCGCGTAACGGCCTTTTGGCCTTAGTACCTCTAGCAACTGAGGGAATAAACTACCCGCAACTAGGTCAATGACTACGTCGACACTGTTCGCGGACATCACATCGCTAAGCTTGTCACTACGCAGTACCACTTCATCAACGCCAAGATCTTCAATCATTTGCTGCTTGCTTGGGCTAGTGAGCGCAAGCACATACGCGCCACGTGCTTTAGCCAATTGAATGGCCGCCGAACCAACACCACCGGAAGCACCAGTAATTAGTACCTTGTCACCCTGTTTAACCTTAGCGCGGGTCAGTAAGTTTTCTGCAGTAGAATAAGAGCAAGGAAAAGACGCGAGCTCTGCATCGCTATATTTACTGGTTATTTTGTAGGCATGGCTAGCCGCCACTTTGGTGTATTCGGCAAAGCCGCCATCACACTCCGAGCCAAAGTACCAAGCTTGCTCTAGCGCTTTGCCATTCACCTCAGTTAAACAAGGCTCAATAAGTACTCGCTCTCCTACTCTACTCGCATCAACCTGCTCACCTACCGCCACAATGTAGCCACAAACATCGGCTCCCTGAATACGCGGAAACTGCAAAGCCTCACTCGACCAAGAGGCGTCATCGGCCTTGTCACTTTTCGAATACCAACCAATGCGGGTATTAATATCGGTATTGTTTACCCCGGCGGCCGCGACTTTAATTAATACATCACGCGCGCCAATAATCGGCATTGCTACATCACTGCGATAGCTCAGTTTATCGGTATCTCCGTGACCGGTCATATGCACGGCACACATTACATTTGGAAGAGTTGTCATTACGAATTACCTATAAGTTGTTCTAAAGTGAGTTGAGCAGCTTCAAAGCTAGGAGCACCAATTACCGGCCAAGCAGCGCTTACGCCCTCGTGCAGCAAAAAGATCTGCATGGCTAGCGCTTTATCGCCACAGCGCGTTTCAAACAGGGCTAACAAATCTTGCTTATGTTGCTTTACTGCATCGCTAATTAAAGAGTTATCGGGATACGCTGCCAAAGCACTCATCGACATGCACCCACTGGGTGCTTGAGTTTGCATCCACTGTTCTAGTTGCCTAAATATTGCCAACAGATTGTCTTTTCGCGAGTTTGTTTGCTCAGCTGAAAGCTTCTCAATATAACGAGCATGTCTATGCTGCAAAGCGCCAATTACCATCGATTCTTTAGAAGGGTAATAACGGTATAAGGTTCGCAAGCTTACCCCAGAGGCTTTTTGCAACTTAGCCACACTAGGCTCGGTAAACCCATAGTCACTAAATGCCCGCTCAAGTTGTTCGGCAATTTGTTGTTCAAGCATTGACGTTCTCAAGTAGAGTGTTTATTCTACCCGCAATGGTAGAATAAACACTCTACCTAGGTCAACTGGTCGTTCGCAAAGCAATGGCAAAAGAGCAATTAAAACGTAATGTTCTCAGCTCTAAGCATTAAAAAAATCACATAAAAACAAGCAATTGAGAAGAAACACGGAAGTGAAGTAAAGCACTGAAAGAGCTTAAAAAACGAGCTGCGGTTTAGGGTTTGATCTTAAGAAGGTAAATGCTGGTTAAGTAGAAAATATAAGCCACAGTGCTAGTTACGCTGTGGCTTGAGGCAAAAAAGGCCTATTTATAAAACGCTTCCACTTCGCCTTTAAGTTTAATGAGCATTGGCTGGCCAAAACGGTCTTTAGCTTTAGGTGAAGGGATTTTTACCCAACCTTCGCTAATACAGTATTCTTCAACGTCGGTGCGCTCTTTGCCATTAAGTTTAATGCCAATGTCGTGCTCAAAACACTCTGCAACATGGAAAGGGCTGCGAGGGTTGCCTGCAAGATGATCTGGCAAAGCAGGTTTAGCGTTATTTTCGCTCATGTTAACTACCTGAAATACGTAAAAAGTGCGTCATTGTAGACAATGCCAGCGCTAGACTCAATAAATGGAAACATCACGCTAAGCTCTCTTGCCAGTGCTAGCTACCAGACTCTGACGCTAAGGAAGCTGAGTTACTAGAAGGCTTTTTAGCAGCAAAAAAATCGCAGGCTTGACGATCAGCCATGGTTGGCTGTTCCCATGCTCCGCAAAGATCTTTTTGGTTTTCACGTGTTCGGGTAAATTGCCTGCATTGTCCGCACTTGTTCATACTCTATTCCTTGAGGTTAAAACACCCCAAGAGGCTAAGTAATAAAGCGCTATAAGCTTTTGATATGAGTCAACATATTCTTATTCAAGTAAAAGTGATTTAAGCGCCTTGCGAATAAGTGTGTCGGTTATTTCGCTGCTTACTACACGTGCAGCTAACAAACCCAGTACACCAGCTAAGGCTAAGATCCAAATGGTTAAACCAAAGAGTAAATAGCTGCCACCAAGCAATAGCAACAATAAACCTAAACGCACTAAATGAGTAATCAGCGGAAATACTGGTAAAGGACTGGAAGCATTAATCTGCTCACAAGCCTGCTCTAACAAGTCAAACTGCTTATCTCTTTCTAGATGAGCAATTTCTTCGAAATAATCTATGTAAGGTTTAACGTCCATGTTTACTCTAGCGATAGGGGTATTGAACCCATTTTACAATAAACTACGCGCTTAATCGTTGCCTACGATTTGTGTTTAATAAAAAAGGGAATAATGAACAAATCATCGAGCTGAAAAGCACTGTTGATGCTTGCACTAGAGTAAATTGTTTTACCAGCCTGTTGGTATCCAATCGCAGCCCCAACTAAGGTAAACAAGGCAAAGGACTAAGCTTTGCCCCCTGCCATAAAATCACTTCTGAGTTTGATACAAGGCGACTCGCTGCTCCAGCGAAAGCATGGTATTAGCGACTTTCTCAGCGGTGTCGGCAAGCAACTGGCTTTGCTCAATTAACACGGTATTTTTATCTCTTATCTCATTAATACTTTGTTCTATCTGGTTACAAGCATCGGTTTGTTCGGTGGTGCTATTAGCTATTTGGGTATTCACATCGCGCATATCACTTACGCTCTGATTAATCTGAGAAAGAGTACTACCACCAGACTCAATTTTGGCTTTAGATTCATCGGAATACACCAACCCTTTTTGCATTGAATCCACCACTTGCGAAGCGTTGGTTTGCAAGGTATCGATGATTTGATTAACCTCTCCAGTCGATTGCTGGGTTCTGGCTGCCAATGCCCGCACTTCATCAGCTACTACCGCAAAACCGCGCCCTAACTCGCCTGCACGGGCGGCTTCAATGGCTGCATTTAAGGCCAGCAAATTAGTTTGTTCCGATATCGCTTTAATCACTTCGATAACAGCATTAATTCCCTGAACATTTTCGTTAAGTTGGCTGGTATAAACTTCCGAATCGCTAAGCAAGCTATTTAGTGTTTGCGTAGCAGCTACCGATTCGTCTACATCTTTTGAACCAGACTGAATTTGCGTCTCTACAGATTCCGCCGCATTTGCCGCATTGCTGGCATTGTCAGACACGTTACGCGCCGAATGAGATAACTGCACAGAGGCGCTAGCGACAGAATCACTTTGCTGCATTTGCTGCATAACAATTTCTTTGGTTTCGCTACTTTGCTGGTTTAGCCCACTCACTAAATCATTTATATCCACAATAGATTGTTTTAAGTCGCTAAACAGCTCATTGAATTCGGTTATTAAAGTATTAAAGGCAATCACCGTGGGGTGCTCAGTATTGCTGGTAATAGTGGCAGTAAGGTCTTTATTTTCGGCCAACTTATCGACGGCCAAAATAACAGAATTCGACACCTTCGCATCCTTAGCCATGTTGATTGCGTAAAAAATCAGTACCCCGCTTTCTACCACCACAAAAGCTGCGTGCACAAAAGCCGTTCCCCAGGAGCAACCGGTGCTATACAAAATCACTGGTATACCGCCCAAGCTCGCATCATTTAACTGCAAAGCAGTAAACGCCAAGTGATGTACTGCAATTAAGCCCGCTGCAGCCACCACCGGTAACCAATCTTTGTAGATCAATACAAACGCCAAGGCGGCAAATATATGAAAATGCATTTCTAATCGGCCCAGTTGGGCCTGAATCATTACCATGGAGTACACCATCAGCAACATGGCATTTATGCAAGAAGACAAGCGAGTTCCGCGCATATACGTGTAGTTAAGCAAGGCAACAATAGAGATGAGCACCGACATGGTTAGCGCAAAAGAATGGCTTGCGTAACCAATAGGTACCAGCAGCCCTACTACCGGTAAATGAGCCAACAGAATATACAGCACCTGCTTGTCGGCTAGCTGTGCGGAGTTAGAAATCATAATAAATCACCTTGTTGCAATAACTTAAAATCGGTAACTACCTGGCTAATATCAAGGTTTTGCTGGGTATACACCAAGCTCACTTCACCTAGAGGATTAAGCAGGTACAAGTATGCTGAATGGTCAACTACTTGCTGGTCGAAACTGGTTGAGACGTAACCTGGAAAGCGTTGTGAGACCTCGATAGATTGCTGAAAATCAGCAACCTGACGAAACTCCACCTTGTTTAACATCGCAGAGCTAAAGGTCTGGTGAGGGGCAGACATCACCAAATCAATATACAAAAACTGGGCGGCCTGTAATGCCGCTTCATCGGCTAAGGCTGCTAGATTGAGTAACTGGCGAGGGCAAGCTTGGCTACACCCCTGGAAGCCCAAAAACAAATAGGTATATTTGCCTTGGTAATCATTCAGCTCACCCTGCTGATTTAGCAAAATATTGTAAGCCTGAGCTTGGCTAAGTTGCCCATAAAAATCGCCAGTTTGGGAAACTGGTTTTACAAATGGCAACGCAAAAGCAAACATAGCTGGGCAAACAAACAGCAAAAGTGCCCTAAATTTAACGAGATACTTGTTCATCATTTCAGCTTAGTTGCAGCCAAGCTAGTGACCCAGTTATCAGTAAACTAGTTTTTGAACTGTCTCTCATTTTTTAGCGAGGCAATAGCCATGCGAATAAAGACCATAGAGAAAAGAAAAAGCGAATGCCCAGCACTCGCTTGTTAATGGAGACGTTGATTTAAACTATCGCTGCCAAGCACCTGCTGCATGAGCTTCTGCTGCATAACTAGAAAATGATTTAGGTTTGCGCCCCAAAGCTTGCTCTACCCCCTTGCATAAATGGCTATTTCGACCATCCATTACCGACCCGAATAACTCCTTCATTAGCCATAGCATGTCCGCTGGCATGCCTTGGTTTTTTAGCGCTTCAACAAACTGGCTTACACTAATATCGATAAACTCAATGGGCTTATTTTGTGCTTGAGCAACTTGCGCTACGCAGTCGCGTAAGGTTAATAACTCGGGGCCCGTTACTTCAAACAAAGTATTTGCTAAAGCAGGTTTAGTTAAACAAGCTACTGCCACCTCGGCAATGTCGTCTACATCGACAAAAGGTTCGAGCACGTCTGCGGCGGGTAAAGCAACTTGCCCAGCTAAAACAGACTCTATTAGAAAGCCCTCGCTAAAGTTTTGCGAAAACCAACTGGCTCGCACTACATTCCACTTCAAACCGCTATTAATGAGTTGCTGCTCTGCCTGCTCGGCGCCTTGTTCACCTCTGCCCGATAACAACACTAGGTGTTTTATGCCGGCTTTTTTAGCCTGTACGATAAACTCCGCAATGTGTTGTTTGGCGGCGGGAACCGCCAAATCGGGTTGGTAAGTTACGTAAGCAGACTCACACCCCTGCATTGCCTCTAGCCAAGTCTCTGGTTTGAGCCAATCAAAAGCTGGAGAGCTTGAGCGGGAAACACCGCGAGTACTTATACCTTTAGCTTGCAGTAGTGATTCTACGCGACGTCCGGTTTTACCTTTAGCGCCAATAATTAAGGTGGTTGCTGTCATCTTGTGCTCCTAAATATCTGTTTAAGATCTAGTGTGTTAATCACCTATTTAGTATTTGATAAAGCAACTGGATGTTTAATGCCCTTAAAGCTACAATTTTTAACTATTCGTCCAAATTAACGAGATTAAGGGCTATGTCCATCAATCCGGTATTTTTTCCTACTGCTAACGACCCTTTGGGAGAAACGCTGCATCAACTGCGGGTAGATGGCGGTTTATATTGTCGCTCGGTGTTGCGCGGGGACTGGTCTATTTCTATGCCTCTTTTACCAGGCAAGCTGATGTTTCACATAGTGACTAAAGGCCAGTGCTGGTTGTGTATAGCCAATCAATCTCCGCAACAACTAAAACAAGGCAGCTTGGTATTAATTCCGCACACACTTGGTCATACCTTAACGAGTAATCCTCAATTAAGCCCCACACCACTGTTTGAGTCTGGGGTAAAACGCCTAAGTGAGAGATACGAAACCTTAGAGATTAACCAAAGCGGCGAGTTAACAGAGGTAACCTGTGGCGTGCTTGGCTTCGACCAGCTGGCGGCGCAACAACTCATTCAACAATTGCCGCCAGTATTAAGCCTGCACCAAAGTGAGTTAGAACACCCGCAATGGCTTACCAGTACCCTTGACCTTATTACCGCTGAAGCGCAGCTACTTAAACCTGGCGGGGAAACCATCATTACCCACTTGGCCGATATTCTGGTGATACAGCTCATTCGCCATTGGCTTGAACAAGCGCCACAAGCCAGTGAAGGTTGGTTGGGAGCATTACGCGATAAACAAATAGGCATCGCCTTACGGGCGATTCACCACCAGCCAGAAAAAAGCTGGACAGTGGCAAGCCTAGCCCAAGAGTGTGGTATGTCGCGCTCAGGGTTTTCTGCCCGGTTTAGCCAACTTATTGGCAACAGCGTTAAAAACTACCTCACTCAATGGCGAATGAACCTCGCTCATCAGCGCTTACAGCAACAGCATGTTCCTTTAATTGAACTGGCCGAAGAGCTAGGCTATAACTCTGAAGCGGCATTTTCTCGGGCGTTTAAGCGTGTTATTGGTGTCTCTCCCGGTAAAGTGCTTTAACTAAGTAAGGGTTTGTTGACTCTAGTATTACGTCACACTATCGCCAGAGATTAGGCAGGTTTACACATCTTTACACTGCAGCTGTTAGTTTAAAAAAAGGAATTTTTAAGGTACACGTCAGTGATGATAAAACAGTTTACGACTCAACTTGGTTTGGTACTTTTACTCAGTGCTTGTGGTGGCGGTGGTGAAACAAGCTCAAGTGAAGATAATACAAAAGTTGCCCCTCCTATCACCGAGCCAGAATCGGCGCTAAACTTACCCGAAGCGCATTTTAATTACGCCAATATTGCCCTACCCACTCACTACACTGAAAACAACTTTCCGGCGCAATCTCAGTTTCAACATGCCGCCATCGAGTTTGACAATACACCAGTAGACAACCCCGTTACCGATGCTGGCGCCACCTTAGGCCGAGTACTGTTCTACGATAAAAAGCTAAGTGCCAACGGCACCACTGCCTGCGCATCTTGTCACTTAGCGGAACATGGCTTCTCAGACCCGCGAGTGCAAAGCATTGGTTTTGATGGCGAACTAACCCGCCGTCATTCAATGAGTATTGTTAACGCGCGTTTTTACTTTAGTGGCACGTTCTTTTGGGACGAGCGAGCAGCAACTTTAGAAGAACAAGTGCTTATGCCATTTCAAGATCCGATAGAAATGGGGCTGATCCTCGCAGAACTAGAAGAAATAGTCTCCAACCAAACTTACTACCCTGCACTGTTTAACGATGCCTTTGGTGATGAGAGCATTTCCAGTGACCGCATTGCTAAAGCCTTAGCCCAATTTGTAAGAAGTATGGTAAGTACTACTGCCAAATACGATGTAGCCAGAAGTGAGGTGCTATCACCACGTGTTGATTTCCCAGGTTTTAGCGCCCAAGAAAACCTGGGTAAAGATCTCTTCTTGTTACCAAGAGAAAATGAAAATGGCGATAGTGCCAATTGCGCGGGTTGCCATGTTAGCGAAGCATTTGTAGGCCCAATACCCAATGGCCCAGTACTTAGAACTACCGCCACGGTAAATGGACTAGATGCGATATCCTCCGATGATTTAGGTATTGCAGAAACAACCGACAATAGCAACGACAGCGGAAAATTTAAAGCGCCTTCACTGCGAAACATCGCTATTCGTCCGCCCTATATGCACGACGGCCGTTTTGCCAACTTAGAGCAAGTGATAGATCATTACAGCAACGGTATTCAACTACACCCAAACCTAAGAGCACCACTGTTAGACTCAAATGGCCAAGCCTTCCAATTCAACTTTAATGAAGAGGAGAAGCAAGCTCTCATCGCCTTCTTAAACACCCTTACCGACCATGAGATGTTGGCCGATGAAAAATACAGTGACCCTTTTAATTAGGCACTAAATGTTTACATGGTGCGCATTGTAGATATAAGCATTCTGGTATTCACAACATCACTCACTGCTATATACTGCGCGCCCTTATTGATTGACAACTGCCTTGGTAAAACCACTTATAATATCAATGCAACTAATGGAGATTTACCTTTGAAAAGATTCATTTCAGCTATCGCGCTTAGCGCCCTAATTTCTGCTCCTGCCTTTGCCGAATCCCCCGTAATGTTCTCAACTATTAACGGCTACAACGCGCCTGATTCAGATGCTGTTGGCGGCGTACGTTTATCAGTACTTCATGGTCAAGTAGACGAAGTAAGAGGTGTAGACTTCTCGGTATTAGGTATGTCTGAAACCAAGCGCACCACTGGTATTAACTTTGGGCTATTTTTTGGTGGCGCTAAAGTAACCGAAGAAATGAAAGGAGCATCTTTAGGTTTATTTAACTGGAATACCGGCTCAACTACCGGTGTTAACTTGGCAGCAGTAAACATTACTAACGATGTAAACGGCCTAAACTGGAGTGCGGTAAACGTATCTGAAGGGTACACCAAAGCAGACTTAGGCTTGGCCAGCATTTCAGAAAAGTCTAACTTCCAGTTAGGTGTATTTAACATGACCAAAGAAATCGACGGCGTTCAAATTGGCTTAATCAACTGTGCCGACAATGGCTTCTTTAAGTGCTTCCCAATCTTGAATTTTGCTAAATAAACTCTGCAAAGCTTAATAGCCAAGGTTAATCCTAGGCCAGCCTATTTGCTGGCCTTTTTATTTCCGTGAATCTCACATCACAGAATCCAATAATATTCTGTATTACTTGTATTTCAATCAGTAACATACACGCTTGTGTAAACTAAAAAATAAACCCCACTTGCCTAAGCACTAAGCGCCTTAGGCTCGGATAACGGCCAGCATGTACTTACACTTAGGGATTAAGAAACGAAACGCCAAACGGATTGGCTACAGCCGAGATTACTGTAATTACTGTGAGAAACCTGTAATTGCCGAGCTGTGGCGTTATCGCGCTTGGCTAGGTTTGTTTTGGATCCCGATTTTACCGTTAAACAAAAGGCAGCATTGGCTTTGTAGCGAATGTAATAATCAAACCGATAGCCGCTACACCAATGGTTTAGTCTCAAAAGTGGTGATTTTGTTATTTTCGCTGATCGTAACCGGCTTACTATTTGACCCAGAAGCACCGCAATACAGTGACTATATTTGGTGGCTGCGTGGCTTAAGCTTTGCCATCAACATCTTATGCTTTGTTTGGTTGCTTAAACACAAAAAGCGCCCTAGCCACAAACAACGTCGAGCCAAGCTAGAACCATTAAAGGCTGCCCATTGCCACTTTTGCCAAGGCCCTTTGTACATTGGTTTAGAAACCCGCTGTGATGCCTGCCAACTAAAGGTTTACAAAACCGTTAAAGGCGCAACAAAGTTAAGTACCAAGCGCCCTTATTAAACCTGCTTAACAACACTTACAAAGTGACAATTGCTACACACTTCAAAGACTAAGCTTTGCTATTCTAAGCACTTGAAGTCATCGTTATATGAGCAGCACTATCAAGCTTATATTCGGCTTAATCATGCAGTACATAATAGTTAGCGAAACGTTGGCTACAACCAAGGCTCAGCAATGCAAATGCAAACGCAAACAAACAACCATGCGCACAACGCCAACCCAAACTCTGCGCAGCCAGAGAAAAAAGCTAAAAACCTGCGCATATTGTTTGAGTTAACTGCTTTTATTCGCCCCTATAAAGTGAAAGTAGCAGCGGCATTGCTAGCACTAATTTTTACTGCGTCACTCACCCTCTCGGTGGGCTACGGGGTGCGCATTTTAATTGATGAAGGTTTCGCTCAGCAGTCGCAACAAGAGCTGGGTAATGCCATTCAATTTATACTTATGGTCACCCTGCTCATTTCTATTGGCACCTTTTTTCGTTTTTACTTAGTGTCTTCGGTGGGAGAGCGAGTAAGCGCCGACATAAGGCTAGCAGTGTTTAACCACGTAATTACCTTGCACCCAAGCTACTTTGAAACCAACGGCAGCGGCGACATTATGTCGCGCATCACTACCGACACCACCTTATTGCAAAGCATTATTGGCTCGTCATTTTCTATGGCTATGCGCAGTGCCTTAATGTGTGTGGGCGCAATAATCATGCTGTTTGCCACCAATATAAAGCTCACCCTTATTGTATTAGCCTCGGTGCCCTTTATCTTGGTTCCTATCCTGATTTACGGCCGACGTGTTAGAGCCCTCTCACGCCAAAGCCAAGACTCAATGGCCGATGTAGGCAGCTACGCAGGCGAAGCCATTGAGCAAATAAAAACGGTACAGAGTTACAGTAACGAAGCCCAAGAAAGTGCACTGTTTTCAAAAGAAGTAGAAAAGGCCTTTGAAGTAGGCAGACAGCGAGTTAAACAACGTGCCATCTTAATCTCCGGCGTCATCGTGATTGTATTTAGTGCCATTGCCGGCATGTTGTGGGTAGGCGGAAGCGATGTAATCAACGGCGTGATGTCGGCCGGAGATTTAGCCGCCTTTGTGTTTTATGCCATTATGGTTGCGTCTTCCTTAGCGACCATTTCAGAAGTATTAGGCGAATTACAACGCGCTGCGGGTGCTACCGAACGCTTGATTGAAATTCTACAAGTAAAAAGCCACATTACCGCACCTAGTCAAGACCTTGCCTCAGCTAACGGGTTAAGCGCCGAAGTGGCCTTTAAAAATGTCACTTTCCACTACCCTTCTAAACCCGATATTGCAGCAACAGAGCAACTCACATTAAAAGCAGATAAAGGCAAAGTGCTAGCACTTGTTGGGCCATCGGGCGCTGGTAAAACCACCCTGTTCGAACTACTGCAACGCTTTTACGACCCGCAAATAGGCGAGGTAAGTTTAGGCGGCGTAAACATTCGCCAACTAGAACCAGCATCGCTGCGCCAACACATGGCCTTAGTGCCACAACACCCAGCCCTGTTTAGCAGCGACGTATTCCACAACATTCGTTATGGCAATCCCGATGCCAGCGACGAACAAGTAATAGAAGCAGCCAAAAAAGCCCACGCCCATGAGTTTATTAGCCAATTACCACAGGGCTATAACAGCTTTTTAGGCGAGAGAGGCGTGCGATTATCTGGCGGCCAACGCCAGCGCATTGCTATCGCTAGAGCCATATTAAAGAACCCAAGTATATTGTTACTGGACGAAGCCACCAGTGCCCTAGACAGCGAAAGTGAACACCACGTTCAGCAAGCCCTGCAAGAGTTAATGAATAACAGAACCACCTTAATTATTGCTCACCGCCTCTCAACCATTCAGCACGCCGACAAAATCGCAGTAATGGACCAAGGCCGCTTAATTGATGTTGGGGATCACCAATCTCTGCTGCAAAGCTGCCCGCTATATCAACGCTTAGTAGAGTTGCAGTTTAAGCACAATTCTTAGTCTTTTAAGACATAGCCCCAAAGAGTTTCACAAACTCACTTCATCTACCAAGTACAATATCGATTGATACACCACACCGCTGTGTTGTGATAAGCCTATTTCGCAGGTTCGGCTATTGCTGTAGCCACGGGTGCAGCCTTCTGGTACTTGTGCTTTTAGTGGGGCTAGCGCGGCTTGGTTTAACTCGGGAGTAGTAAAGCCTTTGTCGCCTGCCCAGCCGCAGCAATAGATATGCTCAGGCAATATCGCTTGCTTAGCACAGCGCTTGGCAATACTTAACAAGGGGTCGTGCATGTCCATTCGCCGCGAACTACAAGTTAGGTGCAGCATCACGGGTTCATCAAGTTGGGCAATCTCTAACTTGTCTAGCGCGTGCTGGTGAATAAAACCGATGGGTTCGTGGATATCCAGGTCACGCTCAAACTGTTCTTTACTGCGTTTAGCACAAGGGCTGGTGTCCATAAGCACTGGCCAACGGCCATGTTCACTTAACTGCCATATTGCGTCTTCTAATTGCTGTGATTTACTGCTAGCAAGATCAAACATACCTTTGCTGTGATAAGGCATCCCACAACATAGCTCGTCACCATTACCGGGAATAAGCACTTCGTAGCCAGCTTTTTCTAGCACACTGCAAGTCACTTCCAGTAAGGGGCGTGGGTCGATAGCATCGGCGGGCGGTGCCATAGTGCGCGAGGCACAAGACGGAATATACACCACCTTTTGTTTATGAAAGCGTGCTTGAGGTGGTTGATACTTGGCCCGACGCGGAAAACTAGGGTTCCAAGTAGGCACCTTACCCGCCGATACCTTAGTAATGCCTTTGCTAATGGCACCTAGGGCTTTGTCGCCCAGTATTTTATGGCCAAGCTCTGCGGTACCTAAACCTAAACGTGTCATTGTAGCTACGCTAGAAAAATGCTCCGCTGTCCAGCGAGCGATATTTTGATGTTTGGCATAGTGTTTTTCGCGCAGTTTACGCACTAAATCGCCGGTGTTAATGCCAACAGGACAACGGTCGGCACACAAGCCTACTGCAGCACAGGTATCAACGCCTTGGTACTTAAAGTCTTTTTCTAGCTCGGCCAAGCGCAGAGGTTTGTCGCCAGTTCGGCGTAATTCACTTAACTCTCGGTACAGAACGATACGTTGCCGCGGGCTCAAGCTTAAGCTGCCCGAGGGACAAACCGGTTCACAAAAACCGCATTCAATACATTTATCCACTAAGTCATCGGCGGCTGGCATCGGTTTTAAGTTTGCTAAGTGGGCTTGGCTGTCATCATTAAGAATAACGCCGGGATTAAGCAAACCTTGTGGGTCAAACAATTGCTTAATTTGTTGCATAAGTGCAATGCCTTCGGCGCCCCACTCTAGCTCAACAAAGGGTGCCATGTTGCGGCCAGTGCCATGCTCAGCTTTAAGGGAACCTTGATATTTAACCGCCACCAGCTGGCTCACTTCATCCATAAAACGGCCATAACGTGCCACTTCATCCGGGTCTTCGAAGCCTTGGGTGAATACAAAATGCAGGTTACCAGCTAGCGCGTGGCCAAAAATAATCGCTTCGTGATAACCATGTTTGGTGAACAATGCTTGCAGCTCGTTCACGCCATTGGCTAGGCGCTCTACTGGAAAAGCCACATCTTCGATAATTACCGTTGTGCCGGTTTCTCGCACTGCGCCCACAGCAGGAAACATGCCTTTGCGAATGGCCCACAAGGCAGCCGTTTCAGACGATTTAGTGGTAAACGCAACCTCACCGACGCGGGGGAAATTACGCAAACTGTCCATCACTTGCTGACACAATTGGCTTAATTCATCGGCTTGGCTACCACGCGTTTCCACTAGTAAAGCGCAGGCTTGATTATCTAGGTCGGCGATAAACTTGGGCATACCCGCTTGGTTAGCCACTGATGCTAGCGCGCGGCCATCCATTAACTCCACTGCCGCAACCGCTTGCTTGGCTAATACTTCTACCGCTTTACAGGCCACATCACTATTTTCGAACACCAACAACGTTGAGGCTTTATGTGGATGCTCCACTACTGTGTTGTAGGTAAGCTCGGCGATAAAGGCCAAGGTACCCTCTGAGCCAATCATCAAGTGCTGCAAAATATCGAAGGGGTCGGTAAAGTCCACCAGCGCGTTTAAGCTATAACCCGTGGTGTTTTTTAGTCGATATTTATGGCGGATTTTGTCGGCTAAAGCGGTATTTTGTTGGGTGGTTTGAGCCAACTCGCTCAGCTGTTCTAACAAGCTAGCATGGCTTTGCTTAAAGGCCGCTACACTTTGTGGGTCACCGGTATTAAGCACCGTTCCGTCGGTAAGTACCAAGGTAATTGATGCCATAGTGTGATAAGAGTTTTGAGCGGTGCCGCAACACATGCCCGAGGCATTATTGGCCGCAATACCTCCAATTTTACAGGCATTAATCGAAGCCGGATCAGGGCCAATTTTTCGCTGAAAAGGCGCTAAATAACGGTTGGCGTCGGCGCCTATCACCCCTGGCTGTAGGCTAATTTTGTTGCCGTTATCTAATATTTGGTGAGAGCGCCAATCATCACTAAGCAAAATAAGCACTGAATCACTGATCGCTTGCCCCGACAAACTGGTACCTGCAGCACGAAAAGTATAAGGCAGCTGCAAATTAGCACAGCTGGCCATTACTAGTTGCAGTTGCTCTAAAGTGTTAACTTTAACCACCAGCTGCGGAATTAGGCGATAAAAACTAGCGTCGGTTCCATAAGCTAAAGTTTGCGCTTCACTGGTCATTAGCTGCTCGGGAGCAAGTGTAAGTGACAAGTGCTCAAACAATTGTTGGTAAGGTCCGTCTAACTCGTTATGTGTTTGAGGCATATTTTTGGCTGCTCCACTGCTTCTGCTTGGTGTTAAAAATTGGTTTAATCTCGGCTACTCGCCGTTTATCACAATCACAATTAGCTGGCTGGGGCCGTGTGCACCATAAGCTAAGGTTTGCTGAATATCGGCGGTTTTAGACGGTCCCGATATCAGCACTACATTAGTTGGCAATCCTTTATGCCAATGTTGCTCGCTGATTAATTGGCTAAAATTATCGACAATTTGGCTGGCTTTAATCACGGCCACATGACACGGCGCAATCAACGATAAACTGCGGGGCTCATCGGCACTAGGTTTAAGCACTAAAGTGCCGGTATCGGCAATACCGGCTGCACAGCCAGTAAAAGTGACATCGGTACTATCAAACAAGGCAGTTTTGAGCTGTTCAAAAGGCTGCAAAAAGTGGTTTAGTTGTAAGTGTTCGGCAAGCGCTAAACTAAAAGCTTTACTCCATTCGCCGCCTTTCCCACATAGCGCAGTTTGCCATTGGTGCTGTTGCTGTAACTCCAGCAAACAAGCCGATAATTGCTTGGAATTTTCTAGAATAATTACATCAGCATGGGCGGCCATTAAGCTTTGTTCAAAACGGGCTAAAGCCTGCTCTGGTGAAGAGGCCTGCCAGGCATTAGCACTGGTTTGGTTTGTCGGTGCTATGGCCGAAACAGCAGCCAAGCGCTGCATAATGTTTTGCTTGGCATTTGAGTTACTCACCGCCATTAGCGTGCTCCTCCAGTTGCTGAACGAGTTACCGACTTGCTAGCGCGGCGCTTCATAGTTTGGTGAAAGGTTTGGCTGGCTAACTCAGGTTTATTACGACAACGCGTCCACTCTCCCATTGGCATAGGCAAATATTTGGCAAGCTTTACACCAACAGCCATAGCCCAATTGTAGATACTAGGATGAGTACTCAACCAAGCCCACATCCGCCACGCAGTGTGCTCTGCCCAACTAGCGGCGCTCGCTTGCCCTTTCAAACTTGGAGTCTGCTCGGCAGCGGGCAGCTTTGCATCATGGCGCAAGCGCTGCAACAAACTAGGAATGGGGATCTTAACCGGACACACTTCTTCACAGGCACCACACAAGCTTGAGGCGGTTACCAGATCACTGGTTTGCGCTAAACCCTGTAAATGGGGCGAAATTATTTTCCCAATAGGGCCTGGGTAAGTGGTGCCGTAGGCATGGCCACCAACACGGGTATAAACTGGGCAATGGTTCATACAGGCACCACAGCGAATACACTGCAGGGTTTTACGCAAGACTTCGTCGGCATAGGCTTGTGAGCGACCATTATCGAGCAATACCAAATGCACTTCGTTTGGCCCGTCTCGCTCTGGCGCACGTCGTGGACCAGAGATCATATTGAAGTAAGTGGTAATATGCTGGCCAGTCGCCGAGCGAGTTAAAATGCTAAATAGTGGTGGCACATCACTTAAAAACTCCACCACCTTCTCAATACCAGTAACCGCAATATGCACTGGTGGTACGGTAGTGGTCATGCGGCCATTACCTTCATTTTCAACCAAACATAAGGTGCCCGTTTCAGCCACCGCAAAGTTCACCCCAGATATGCCCACCTCTGCTTGCTTAAACTTGGTGCGCAAAGCTTCGCGGCCGGTTTGGATTAACTTGTCTACTGATAAGGTGTAATCAAAGTCTTTAATATGTTGCTGAAATAAATCGGCTACTTGCTGCTTATTTTTGTGAATGGCCGGCATGATAATGTGAGAGGGCGTTTCTTTGGCCAGCTGCACAATGTACTCACCCATATCGCTCTCTACACATTCAATGCCTAGGCCTTCTAGATGTTGGTTAAGCTCGATCTCCTCTGTCACCATGGATTTGCCTTTAACGACCTTAGTAGCGCCTTGGCTTTGAATTAACTCGGCAATTAACTGTTGAGCTTGCTTGGCATCTTCGGCCCAATGCACTTGTATGCCATTGGCTTGGCAGTTTTCCTCTAACTGCTCTAGTAGCTGCGGTAACTTGCTTAAACAGCGCTGGCGAATGTTCTCGGCGTGTTCACGCAATTGTGCGAGCTCTTGCGGATCGCTAAACGCGTCTTTGCGCTTTTGTTGCAAATAATCCATGGCGCCGCGAAAGTTGCTGCGTAAGGTTTGATTGGCTAAGGCATCGCTAGCTTGTTGTTTAAACTGGCTCGCTTGGTAATGCAGTACACTCATGCTTTAGCTTCCTTGGTACGTTGCCATAAAAAGCTCGCGAGGTGCTGGCCGTTAAAGCGACTGGCTTCTCCTCGATAGGCCAAATGTCCATTAATGTTAGCTAAGCAGCCCCAATCGGCACTCACTAAATAACTGGCACCAGAGCCTTGCAAATGCCTGGCTTTGTCTTCCACCATCGCTTGGCTTATCTCACTATGGCGCAGTGAGAAACTGCCGCCAAAACCACAACATTCGCTTTCGTACTCGGCTTTTTTAAGTTCTACTTTATCTAACTGAGATAGCAAAGCTTGCGAGCTGGCATGGATTCCCAACTCTCTTCGCCCGCTGCAGGAGGTGTGTAACACAACCGAGGTTAAGGGCCCTTGGTCGTGTAATTTTGCCCGGCAAATATGGGCTAAAAATTCGCTAAACTCAAAAACTCGTTCAGCAAATGCTTCCGCTTGGTCGGCGTAAATATCATCATTAGCAAATAAGTGGGGATAGTGCTTAAACATCATTCCGGCACAAGAACCCGACATCACGACTATTGGATAATCTTCCGGAAATAGCCCCATTTGGCTTAAGGCAACGGTTTTTGCTTGTTCTTGGTAGCCAGAGGTATAGGCAGGTTGGCCACAGCAGCTTTGTTTTTCTACCCAAATAACCTCTACCCCTTCTCGTTCAATTAGTTCTATGGCGGCAAGGCCACCTTCGGGATCGAGCAGGTCTAGCAAACAAGTTGCGTAGAAATACACCTTACTGGGTTTGCTGGGGTATATCCTTAATCCCGTTTGACTCATCCCTTTCCCTTACTAATAAACAACAAGCTATAAAACAAGGTTTAGCATTTCAGCTTTGATTTTAGTTAATCCTGCTCCAGCGGAAATCAGACCTTAGTGCAAGTAAACCGTGAAGTAATAAGCAAGCCTTAGCTAAAACCACACTTTTAATTAACATTTACTTTACACCTTGGTGATTTATCCATATATAGAAACAAAGAAATTAATTATTTCCAAAATATGCCAAATGTAGATGATTTGATTTTATTTGCCGACGTGGTTGAACAAGGCTCGTTCTCTCGGGTCGCAGAACAGCGCGAGTTAACTAATTCGGTAGTGAGCAAGCGCGTGGCTCGTTTAGAGCAGCAACTGGCGGTACAACTGCTCTATCGCACTACCCGAAAACTTACACTCACTGAGGCTGGCCAAGCACTATATAGCCAAGCCAAACACATTGCGCTTAGTGCACAAGAAGCCTTTGCCGAAGTAGGCGAATATGGCGAAAGCCTAAGCGGCAAGATCCGCATTAGTGTGCCAACTATCTCTGGGGAACTGCTACTTGCCGAAGCCTTAGCAGCATTTAGCGAACAACACCCAGAAATTAGCATTGAGATGTCGATGGATAATCGCTTTGTAGACTTGCTAGAAGATGGATTTGATTTGGTGATTCGCACCGGTAGCTTGCCTGACTCATCGTTAATTGCCAGGCATATTATCGACTCGCATTGGGTGGTGGTAGCCAGCCCAGCTTACTTAAAAAAGCATGGCACTCCCAAAGCCCCAGATGAGCTTAAACAACATCGCTGCCTAAGTTATAGCTATCAGGAAGGTGGCGCGGAAGACTGGTTATTTAAAGTGAAAGAGACCACTCAAGCCATTCGCATTAACAGTGGCTTTAGCACCAACAACGCACGAGCATTACGCAAAACCGCGTTAGCTGGGCATGGTTTAATTTATGTGCCACGCTGTTTGGTGTACCAAGATTTAGCCAAACAAGACTTACACGAAGTACTAACAGGGCAAGCCGCAAAGGTGTTAGGCATTTACGCCATGTATCCTTTTACCCGCCAGCAACCTAAAAAAATCAAATTGCTGATTGAACATATTCGGCAGCACTACCTAGCCATTTCGGAGTATTTTTAAGCTCTCAACACAAAATGACTAAATTATGAGCAGCGTTACTAAAATGCCCTCTATACTTTGCTTAAGCCAATAAAACGCTTGAGTAATAATGCCAACTCGATTGTTAATACTAAGCTTTTTGTTCACGCCTTTTTTCATTAATGCAGCGGCATTGATGAAAGTAGCCGTGCTCGACTACGACCTAGACTCCGGCGAAGATGAGCCAGGTTTAGATTATTTAGTAGAAGCCGCCGCGCAAATAGATATTGAGCTGGAACTTATCCCGCTGCCGGAAGCGCGCGCCCACCGCTTAGTGCAAAATGGTGAGTTAGACGGCGAGGCTTTCCCCTACGAAATTCCTACTCGTGATTCCAGCCACATGATAAAAATAGATGTGCCCATCGAGAGCTCATCATTATGGATTTGGGTTCCACACGACCAAAACTGCGTGAATGACCCAAACCAGCTGAGTAACTTTAAGCCGGTAGGTTTAAATGGAATACCCTACTTTGATATCTTTTATCAATTATCAGAAATGGGGTTTGAGAAAGTATCTACCCCGCACATAATGGTGGAAATGCTTCGCCGCGGCCGCGCAGATTACTTCCCAGCAACCAAACGCTCCATAGAGTTCTTACTTGATGAAACCGATCAGGCGCTAATTAAACCTTGCTTTAATGAACCCTTCATTACCATAACCAGCTACTTTTACTTAAATGAAAAACATCACGCTATTGCCGAGTTGTTTCAACAAGAACTTGCCGAAGTAGTAAGCCTTCACCCTGACGATGACGACGATTAACCACTTAAGCTAAAGCGCTAATTCCTTTTAGAAAAACAAGTAAATACTGCTCAAGACTAGAGCCTAAGCAAAAGTACTGGTAGTGTTCGCTTAAGCAATCACTTAACCATGCAGGAGCTTAGGTTTTGAGCCGTTCTTCATTCCAACAGTTTCATTGGCAGTCTCAGCAGTTTGGCTGTGCCAGCAATGACATCGATAGATTCTATTCATTACTTCATGAACAAATGCAGCGCTTAGGCATGCAACAGCAAACACTTGGTAAAATTGAAAGCTACCCTGTTGATTTATATAGCCCTGCGGCGCCCAAGCAACATTTACCTAATATTCTTATTAGCGCGGGCTTTCATGGAGAAGAAGCAGCTGGACCATGGGGAATGCTAAAGTTTCTTAGCCAGCTTAACGATGATGTATTTCTATCTGTAAACCTAAGCCTATTGCCGCTAGTGAACCCTACTGGATTTAAAGCCGGACATCGCTTTAACCAATATGGTGAAAACCCCAATCGCGGTTTTGGAGTAGCCGATGGCACTGCGCTTGAAACCGAAGAAAGCTCTATAGAAGGCAAGTTACTTATTAAGCAGCAAGCGCTGCTAAAGGCACTAAGCAGTGACGGCATACTGACCTGCCACGAAGATGTATTGCAGCACCACTGCTATGTGTATTCTTTTGAGCCAGAGCAAGACGCAGGGCCTTTTAGCCTAGGTTTGCGAGATAGTTTGGCGCAGTACTTTAAGGTGGCTGAAGACAACAGCATTGACGGTTGCCCACTGGACAATGGTTTGATTCACAACCATTACGACAGTTCCTTTGAATCTTGCTTAGTACGCATTGGCGCTAAACGCGGCGCGTGCAGCGAAACCCCTGCACTAGAAGATTTTGACCAGCGCATTAATGCTAACTGCGCTGTGATGCAACAATTTGTTAGTTCAAGCCAATAACTAAAAGCTTCTAACTAGCCTCTGCTGGGGGATTGTTTTGTAGCTCAAGCTGCATTTCAATTACCCCATCTTCCAATTCAAACTTCACTTTAAAACCAAGGTGTTTGGCTAAACCTGCCATGCCGCGGTTTTGGATCATGGTCATGCCACTTAATGTTTGGGTGCCCATTTGTTGATAGTAGCGAATCATCTTTTGCAGTAAGTGTTTACCTAAACCTTGGCCTTGCAAATCGCTTCTCACCACCATGGCGAACTCGGCATCTAAGTTGTCGGGATCGATGCTGGCGCGCACTACTCCTAGTATCATCCGGTCGTCTTCGGCTTGCTCATCCACCGCAATAAAGGCCATTTCTCGGGCGTAATCAATTTGAGTGAGCAAAGCCATTTCTTCATGGGTCATTTGCCCACGTGCGCCAAAGTAACGCTTGTAGCGATCTTCTTCGGTAAGTGATGAATCGAAGGCTAAGTGGTTAGGCTCGTCTTCTGGCAAAATTGGGCGAAGCAATACCTTTGTGCCACTTTTTGTCTGGCAATACTCTTCCAGCTCTTTGGGATAAGGGCGAATAGCAAGACGCTGGCTTGAGCGCTGATCGGTTTTTTGCAAACGCATATTCACGTCAAGCAAGGTAATGTTATCGCCAGCAGCCAACACCGGATTGAGATCTAAACGGGCAATCTCTGGGCAATCGATAATCAAGTTTGATAGCCGGGTTAGCATGGTACAGAGCGCCTGCATTTTCAATCCGTTAGGCAAGCGTCTGTCTCGTATTTTTTCAGCTTTAAGTGCCGAAATCACTAAATAACGCGCCAAACTCATATTAAGTGGCGGCAGGGCCACCGCTGCATCTTGGGTTTCGTCCCACTCAGAGCCGCCTTCGCCCAAGAAAATAGCAGGGCCAAATACTGGGTCATTAATTACTGCCACACGAAGCTCTTGTGCGCCAGCAGTTAAGGCCATTCGTTGCAGAATCATGCCTTCCACCTTGGCTTGTGGGTAGGCTTGCTTGACCCTGTCGAGCATCGATTCTGCGGCTATTTCTAGCTCATGCTGGTTATTAATATTTAGGCTCACCCCATGCACATCAGACTTGTGCAGTATATCGGGCGACTGAATTTTTAAGGCTACCGGGTAGCCAATGGTGTCGGCGCAACTAATGGCTTCTTCAACATTGTGCACAAACCAAGTATCGATAGTTTGCAAGCCATAGGCATGCAACAAGGGCTTGGCATCATGAGTTTCCAGCACAAAAATATCTTTAGCAATCGCTTGCTGGAGCAACTGCTTAGCACCTTGATCAACTAAGGTTTTGTCGGTAGTGCTGGGGGTTTCTGACAACAATTTTTGATTGCGACGAAACTCAACCATATGCATGAATGCTCCCACAGCCCCCTCGGGGGTGCGGTAAGTAGGAATGCCTGCTTTAGTGAAGGCCAACCGACCAGAATAGGCGGTTTCTTCGCCCATCCAGTTGGTAAGAATATTTAAACGGCGCGCCTTGCTGTCTTGCTTAATCACATTAATTAAGGCATCGGCGGTGGACTCTGCCCCCGCCAGCGCCGAAGGTGCGTGCATTAACAGCAATGCGTCTGCTTCGCCTGAGCTTGCAACGATGTCTAAGGCTTTGGCATAGCGACTTGGGTCGGCGTCGCCAACAATATCTAAGGGGTTTTGCCCTGACCAAGCGCTGGGTAGCACCTCAGATAGCTTAGCCAAAGTATCCTCTGAGAACTCTGCCAGTTTCCCCCCGCGCTCCATTAAAGCATCTACCGCCAGCACTGCTGGCCCGCCACCGTTACTCAAAATAGCTAAGCGCTCACCTTGCAAAGGGTTGGCGTAAGTCAGTGTTTCTACCGCAGCAAACAGCTCGTGTAGGTCTTTTACCCGTAACATACCAGCACGCTTAAACGCCGCGTCGTAAACCGCGTCGTTGCCCACTAGTCCGCCGGTATGCAGGGCTGCCGCTTGCGCGCCTAAGCGGCTGCGGCCGGACTTAATCACCAATATGGCTTTATTGCGTGAGGCTGCTCGAGCCGCCGACATAAAGCGCTGGGTATCCTTCACCGAGTCGATATACAGCATAATCACTTGGGTTTTGGCGTCTCTGGCTAAGAAGTCGAGCAGTTCGCCAAAGTCGATATCTAAGGCATCTCCTAAAGAGATAAAAGATGAGAAACCAATGCCCTTATTATTTGCCCAATCTAATACAGTGGTGCACACAGCTGCAGATTGCGACACAAAGGCTATCTTGCCTGACTGGCTATTGGCGTGAGCGAATGAGGCATTTAATCCAATATTAGGTAGCATTAAGCCCAAGCTGTTTGGCCCTAAAATACGCATGCCGTAACGCTGGCCAAAGGCCAGAACCTGTTCCGCAATGGTTTGCTCTTGGCCGTCTAATTTAATATCTAAACCGCCGGCTGTAATAATCGCGGCTTTACAGCCAAATTGGCCAAGCTTTTCCACAACCTCTGGCAAACGGCTGGCGTTTACACAAACAATGGCGAGGTCTGGGCGCTGAGGGAGCTTCTCGATACTGGGATAAGCCAGTACACCTAACACCGCTTTATATTTAGGGCTCACCGGCATAACCGGACCATTAAAGCCGGCGCTCATTAGGTTTTTCATTACCACATTGCCAGGGCGTGAGGCACGATTAGATGCACCAATAACCGCGATAGACTTTGGCGAAAACAAATCATGCAGCTTGCGTTGACTCATTAGCGGGATCTCTTTGGCTGAACTTAAGCAATTATGCTCAAGTGTAACGTGTATCGACTAAGACTAAAGTATTCATTGTTCACACAATTTACATCGCTAGACCAAGGTAGTAGTAACCGTGAGCTGAATAATAAGAGTGACTAGGAGCCAGATAATCTAATTACCCACAAAAAATACGACTATTGAGCAACATTACAACTACAATTAATTCAAAGTCACCCTGGTTTTTTTAAGTCGCACCAGTTTTTTATACAAACAACTGGACAAAAAGCATTTTTTTTATTCATATCTTAAAGAAACCCTGCAATTTTAAGGAAGAAAGCATGCCGTTAACCTCTATTCGAGCAATTGACTACATGACCAAAAATCCGGTTACGGTTACCCCTTCAAACTCTCTATTTGAAGCCATTGATATCATGATTACCGCCAAGGTTTCTGGCGCGACCGTCATCAACGAGCGACGTGAAGTAGTTGGTGTTATTTCTGAAATTGACTGCTTACAGGCCATTTTAAAAGGCACTTATCATGGGGAGATTGGTGGTTCAGTCGCTGATTACATGAGTGAAGAAGTCGATATTATTGGTACCGACATGGATATTCTTGCTGTTGCAGAAAAATTGATTAAAGAAAAACGTCGTAGAATGCCAGTGGTGCAAAATGGCAAATTTATTGGTCAATACAGTATTCGAAGCATTCTTAATGCAGTGAAAGAATTCAATCTTAAATAACGAGTTCACTGTGCTTTACCCACTAAAAAGGGCAGCTAAACTGCCCTTTTTTGCTTTTGGTAACATACCGATTAGTGAACTTGATTAACCACCATCTGAGATTGCAAACCTTCTATCTCGGCAATAATTCCAGCAGTGTTCTCACTGTCTGGCACCATGAGATCAAGCTCGGCAGTAAACACACTGCCTCCTGCTTCAGGTACGCTCATTCGATGGCATTCAAGCTTATTAACATTAACGCCATGCCCCACTAGCAAACGCGTAATATCGTTAATGAGGCCGGGGCGATCTTCTGCATCAATGACCAAGCTTAATGATTCACTTTGAGATAAGTGGGCCGGTTTGCAGCCGTTAATGCTTAGGTGTAAGTCATCTACCGCAAGCAAGGCTTGCTGCAAGGCCTGAGTATTTTTTTGCGGAACCTGCACTTTGAAGATACAAGCCACTTGACCATCTAAATTGACAACCCGACTACTTAACCACTTTCCTTGATGAGAGTGGGTAATATCGGCCAAGCGATTTAGTGTACCAGGCTTATCTTCACCGGTGGCAGTAACTAAAAATAGATCGCTCATACATCTACCCCTTTATGCTAAAACCTAGTTTAAGTTTATACCACCCAGCGGCAAAGGGTGTGACAAGACGCAGGATTTGAGCGGGTTAGCAGTAAAAGCTTGTAAAAATGCTAAGTGGGCAGAAAAATGCCTATTTTTTAATGAGTTTGCTTGGAACATCCAATAAAAAAGCCGACTTTCGTCGGCTCTATTTCATGCTTATTTGTTGCTATAAACACCGACATTTTTAAAACCAGCATCTTGCAAATACAAAGCTTGTAATTTGCTCATGACCCCACGGTCACAATACAGCATGTAATGCTTAGATTGGTCTAAATCGCCAAACTGAGTAGCTAACTTAAAGAATGGGATATGCTTAACTTCCACTTCTTCTAAACTAAAGGGCTGTTGCTCTTGTTCTTCTATGGAGCGAATATCTAAAACAACCGCTTCTTTATCTTGTGCTAGCTCTTCTTCGCTAAGCACTTCGGTCACTTGCTCGTCGGCTTCTTTGGTCACATCACGAATATCGGTAATGCGGCACTCTTCTACTACCTTATCCAAAATCGCAAAATCGAAGTTTTCTTCTTCGGCCAGTAGCTTAGACTCAACCGCTTTTACCGTTGGCTTGTTAGAAATAACACCACAGTACTCTGGCATAGTTTCGGCAAAATCGTTGGTGCCAATATGCTTAGCCGTATCAATAATATCTTGTTTATCGGTGGCAATTAGCGGGCGAAGAATCAAGGTTTCTGACACTCGGTCAATCATGCTTAAGTTAACCAAGGTTTGGCTAGATACTTGACCTACCGCTTCACCGGTTACCAATGCGGGAATATCTAAATGCTGAGCCACCTTAGACGCTGCTCGCACCATCATACGTTTGAGTACTACGCCCATTTGGCCGTTGTCTACTTTTTCAAGTATCTCGTTCACCACTGGATCAAAATCCACCGCAACAAACTTAACCCGATGCGACGAACCAAAGCGCTTCCAGAGGTGGTGAGCAACCTGCTTAACGCCTAGCTCATGAGCGCGACCACCTAAATTAAAGAAACAGTAGTGTACTTTTGCGCCACGTTTGATGAGTTGATAACTCGACACGCCCGAGTCAAAACCGCCAGAAATAAGCGACAATACACTTTCTTGTGTTGCGATTGGGAAACCGCCTAAACCTGGGTGCTTCTCTTGCACCAAATACATCACGTCGTCGGCGATTTCGATTTTCACCGTTACGTCAGGATTTTTTAAACGCACCCCATTGCTCTCACAATGTTGGTTTAAACCACCACCAACGTAACGCTCTACTTCAATAGATGAGAAATCGTGTTTGCCACTTCGCTTAACCCGTACACAAAAGGTTTTGTCTTTTAAACGATCTTTCCAAGCGTCAAAAGTTAACTCATAAATATTGTGTAAATCGGTGTAGCTATGTTGTTTCACTTCCAAGAAGTGCACGATACCCGGCGTAGAAGAAAGCGCTTGAATCACCGCTTCGCGGTTATCTTCGCTGTCGTTACGCGAAGTAACAACCATGCGATCCCAATCTAAACGCACTCGAATAGTTTCATCGATTGGACTAATTACATTGCGAATATTGCTTTGAAGAATTTTGCTGAAGCGCTTACGAACCGGCTTACTCTTCATGGCAATTTCTGGAAATAGTTTAACGATGAACTTCATAACTCAAGGGCCTTGATAAATTTGGGCGCGAATTATACCGCGAGTTAAGGCAGCGAGCCAATATTGTTTAGTTTAGCTCGCCTTGGTAGGAATTTGGGGGAAAGTATAAATTGAGAAAGTACAAAACTCGCTTAGCTCAGCTAAGCGAGTTGGCTGGTTTACTCTTCTCCAGAAACGGCTATCTCACCAGATTGAGAGGCCTTACCTTGCATAATACCGATTTCTACGCGGCGGTTACGGCGGCGGTTCTCGATAGTATTATTTTTCATTAAGGGTTGAGTATCCGCTAATCCGCTCACGATTAAGCGCTCTTCGGCAAAGCCACGCACTTTAATGAGTTCATGGGCCACCGACACAGCACGCTGACTAGATAAATCCCAGTTAGAGCGGTACAACTCTGACTCTGCTTGCTGATTATCGGTATGGCCAGACACGGTGACAATACCAGGAATGTCTTTAATCACCTCACCCACACGGCGAATAACCGGGCGAAACTTAGGTTGTAAAAAGGCAGACCCTGAAGGGAAAGCGCCCTTCTCTCGCACGCGAATAATAATTTGCTGACCAAGCGACTCCACCTCAATGGCGCCATCTTCAATTTGGTCTCGCAACTGCTGGGCGATTCGCTTGGCCGTTTCATTTTGTTGGGCTTGGGTTTCGGACTGGCTTTGTGAGGACTGAGCTTGAGTAGCTGAGGCTCGGCCACCCGTTTGCTGGCCAGCGGCTTTTTGCTGACCACCAGCATCAGCTTCTTCACCATCATGAAACTCAAGCTTGGCCTGAGTCATATCAATGGTTTGCTGCATGATGGTTTCGATAGGTGTTGGCTCAGGGCGGCCCGGCCTAAACTCTTGCGCAATTACCGAGGTTCCTTTTGGAATGTCTTTTACTTCCAGTAGATTTTGCACACCAAAAGCATACTTCATTGAACCGGCAATTTGCTTAAACTTTAGTACGTCCATTTCCGAGAAGGCCAACAGCAATACAAAGAAGCACATCAACAGAGACATGAGATCGGCGAAGGTGCCCATCCATGCGGGCAGTCCTTCGGGGGGGCACTTGCAAGGTTCTTCCATACTGCGCTACCTACTCGTCTGTTGTGCCTAGTGAGCGCTTGCCTTCTGGCAAGTAGTTTTTCAAAACACCCTCAATCACTCGCGGGTTCTGGCCATCTTGAATACCCAGTACAGCATCCAAAATCAAACTACGGTTAAGCTTTTCTTCACCCGCACGCAATAGCAGTTTTTCGCTAATAGGAATGGCCACCATGTTGGCAAGAATGGCTCCATACAAAGTCGTTAACAAGGCTACCGCCATAGCAGGGCCAATGGATTTAGGGTCATCCATGTTAGATAACATGGCTACCAGGCCAATCAGCGTACCAATCATTCCCATGGCTGGTGCTACATCACCTAAGGCTTTAAAAATACCGGCTCCAAATTCATGGCGCTCGGAGGTAAGCAAGATATCCTTTTCCATGGTGGCGCGCACGACGTCGGCATCATGGCCATCCACCAGCATATCGATCCCTTTTTGCATAAAGGGGTTGGTGATCTCGGCTTCTTCTAGCGCCAAAAAGCCGCCTTTACGGGCTGCGTCGGCCATTTCTACAGAGCGCTCGATAAGATCGTCGGGCTTGTCGGCTTTAAACATAAAAGCCTTAGCCGCAATTTTCACCGCTCCCAAAAACTGACCTAGGTTGTATTTCATCAATACAACAAACAAGGAGCCACAAAAAACAATTAGTACCGAGGGAATGTCGATAAAAATCTCAATTCCGCCACCCATCACCATCGCCATAACAACAAAGGCGAAGGCGCCGATAATCCCAATCAGCGTTGCTAAATCCACTGCTTTTTCCTTTTAACCTGTAGCCTAGAGATTCTAATTAAACTAATACTAGTCTACTCGCAAAACAGAATCGAAGGTAATTTTGTGTTCTCATTTCAATATCTTGACCTACCAAGCTCTTCTATATTTATCGGCCAATATTAAAATACTTGAGTCGCAAGTTTGACCTACCCATACGGCTAAGGTAACTTTGCGCCAGAATACGCTTGATAGAGGCTCTAGCATGGTTGCAAAAAAACCAGAAAAGATGAAGTTTGAAGAAACCTTAAATGAACTTGAAGACATTGTTCAACAGCTTGAACAAGGTGAGCTAAGCCTCGAAGATTCTCTTAAGCAATTTGAACGCGGCATCAGTTTAGCCAATGCTGGCCAAGCTAAGTTGCAGCAGGCTCAACAGCAAGTTGAGATACTTCGCCAAGGGCCAAATGGCGATTCACTAGAACCTTTAGTGCAGGAGCCTTCTGAGTGAATTCTAGTTTAGCTAGCACCATTGCTGACTACCAATCCCAAATAAACACCCATTTAGACAGTGTTTTAGCCAATCAAGTTGTTAATGACCCAAAGCTACTGGCAGCCATGCGTCACGGCCTATTGCTAGGCGGTAAGCGAGTTCGCCCTCTGTTAGTTTATTTAGTTGGGCAATTAAACAATGCGCCCAAAGATATACTTAATGCTGCGGCAGCGGCTGTAGAGTGCATTCACGCCTATTCGCTAATTCATGATGATTTACCAGCCATGGATGATGATGAACTGCGCCGTGGCCAGCCTACTTGCCATATTGCTTATGACGAAGCAACTGCCATTCTAGCGGGTGACGCCTTACAAAGCCTCGCCTTTAGCTTAATTGCTGAAGCACCGGCCAGCGATGCCCAAAAAGTGGCAATGCTTAAAATATTAAGCCAAGCGGCTGGTTATAACGGTATGTGCGGTGGTCAGGCATTAGATATTGCGGCAACCAACCAACAGGTTAGCCTAGAGCAGCTAGAAAGAGTGCACCAACACAAAACCGGTGCCATTATCAAAGCAGCGGTAATGTTAGGTGCAGTTTGTGGCAAGATTGAACAAGCAAATGAGCAGCAGGCTTTAGCTCGTTATGCAGATGCGTTAGGCTTAGCCTTTCAAGTTCGTGATGACATTTTAGATATAATTAGTGATACCGACACTTTAGGTAAACCACAGGGCTCAGATCAGGCCCTAAATAAGAGCACTTACCCAAGTTTACTGGGCCTTGAAGGCGCCGTAGAAAAAGCTGAAAACCTAGGTAAAGAAGCGCTTCAAGCCTTAGAGAGTTTGCCTTACAATAGTGAGTTGCTAGCCTTATTAGCTGATTATGTCGTACATCGAAACAACTAGTCGTCAACAATAAGAATAATGATAAGCATTTTATATGACACTGAATATTAAAGATTACCCTACACTTGCTCTGGCTGACTTGCCTCCGCAACTTCGCCAGCTTGAGCAACAGCAGCTACCTGAACTGTGTGATGAACTTCGCCAATACCTTCTTAACAGTGTCAGCCAATCGAGTGGCCATTTAGCATCAGGTTTAGGTGCTGTTGAGCTAACGGTAGCCTTGCATTACGTGTATAACACCCCGTTCGATAAACTGGTTTGGGACGTAGGCCACCAAGCTTATCCGCACAAAATTTTAACTGGTCGCCGTGAAAAAATGTCGACCATTCGCCAATTTAAAGGCTTGCACCCTTTCCCATGGCGCGGCGAAAGTGAATACGATGTACTCAGCGTAGGCCATTCAAGCACTTCTATTGGTGCCGCCTTAGGTATGGCTATTGCGGCTGAAAAAGAACAGCAAGGCCGTAAAGTGGTTGCTGTAATTGGCGATGGCGCAATGACCGCAGGCATGGCTTTTGAAGCACTAAACCATGCTGGTGCTATTCATAACGACATGTTAGTGATTCTTAATGACAACGAGATGTCGATTTCTGAGAACGTTGGCGCACTGAATAATTCTTTAGCCAATATTCTTTCTGGCTCTTTGTACTCATCGCTACGTGAAGGCGGCAAAAAAGTACTAAGTGGCATGCCACCGATTAAAGAGCTCGCTCGCAGAGCGGAAGAACACCTTAAAGGCATGGTAGTGCCGGGTACTTTGTTTGAAGAATTTGGTTTTAATTACATTGGTCCAATTGATGGCCATGATGTGAAAGGCTTGGTGCGCACCTTAAGCAATATGCGCGACTTAAAAGGCCCGCAAATTCTGCATGTAATGACCAAAAAAGGTAAAGGTTACCTACCCGCAGAGCAAGATCCGATTGGCTATCACGGGGTGCCTAAATTTGACCCTAGCCAAGACAACTTGCCTAAAAGCAAAGGCGCAGCCCCTACATTTTCTAAAGTTTTTGGTGACTGGTTATGCGACATGGCAGCCAAAGATAAAAAGCTGATGGGAATTACGCCCGCCATGCGCGAAGGCTCAGGCATGGTGCGTTTTTCTAAAGAGTTTCCAGAACAATACTTTGATGTGGCCATTGCCGAGCAGCATGCTGTAACCTTTGCTGCAGGCTTAGCAATTGCCGGTTACCAACCGGTTGTTGCGATTTACAGTACCTTTTTACAACGCGCCTATGATCAATTAATTCACGATGTAGCAATTCAAAATTTACCCGTTTTGTTTGCCATTGACCGTGCTGGCATTGTTGGAGCCGATGGCCCAACTCACCAAGGTGCTTTTGATTTAAGCTACCTACGCACCGTGCCTAACTTAGTGATTATGGCACCAGCTAACGAAGACGAATGTAGGCAGATGCTCTACACCGGCCACTTGCACCAAGGCCCAGCAGCGGTGCGCTACCCGCGTGGTGGTGCCGATAATACACCGGTAAATAGCGAAATGACCGCTATGGAAATTGGTAAAGCTCGGGTCATTAGAGAAGGCAAGAAAATCGCCATTCTTAACTTTGGTAGTTTACTGTGCAAAGCCGCGCCAGTGGCGGAGCAACTAGATGCAACCTTGGTTGATATGCGCTTTGTTAAGCCCTTAGACGAAGCGTGCATTAAAGCCTTGGTTGCCGAGCATGATGTGCTAGTGACAGTGGAAGAAAATGCAATACAAGGCGGCGCAGGCTCTGCAGTAAACGAATTCTTATTTGCTCAGCAGCTTAACCAAGTAAAAGTACTAAACATTGGCTTACCCGATAATTTTGTTGAGCAAGGTAGCCAAGAACAAATTTATGACTTACTCGGTTTAGATAGCAAAGGCATCCAACAAAAAATTGAACGTTTCTGCCAAGCTTAAGCGACTAATCGAGCACCTGTAGCTGCTCGAACAATGGGAATGGACTAGCCCGATTCATATTCTTTATATCAATCCGCTGGTTCAAGGCCCAAATTTTTCGCTGCCAGTATAAGGGAACAAATACTGCTTCCTGATAGATTTGCTGCTCTAAGTACTGAATAATTTTAGCGCGTTTCTCCTCATCTAACTCTTGCTCACCGGCCAGAATAAGTTGGCTAATTTTATCGTTTTGATAGGCTTTACAAGGTCCACCCTCATCGGTAATCGGTTCTCCCTCACTGAGAAACATCGCCCGCGCAATCGACAACACATTGCCCGCATCTCCCTGCCTACGTGTTAACACTAAGTCACTTGAACAACTATCCACAGCCAACTGGTAGTCTTGATCACTTAACCATTGGGGCTGCAAAGAAATATTCACCCGATCCAACATCGACACCAACTGTGAAACCACTTTAGATTGGTCACCAAATAATGACTCAGGTACAGCCATGGTTAGTTTAAAGCCTTTTTCGTAACCCGCTTGCTGTAACAATTGATGTGCCAATAACAAGTTATAACGCGGCAACAGCTCGGCATTGTAACCGGCTTGCCCTGGTATGCTTAGCTGAGTAGAAGCCAAAGCATAAGGCCCTAGCACCTCGGCTAAACGAATATTATCTATGGCTAAGTTTAGCGCTTGGCGGACTCTACGATTGTCTAAGGCTGGGTTACGCTGGTTTAATTCAATAGCTAACCACTTTAACCCTTCAGTTTGAATCACCGACAATTGCTTATCTTTATTGAGCAACTCTACGTAGTTCTCTGGCACGTGATCTACGATATCAACATCGCGAGAAAACAAGCTAGCCATGCGCATTTCAGCTTGTTTAATCGGCACCACTTTAATCCGCTGTACATTGCTACGATTAGTACGCCAGTAGCTTGAATGAATTTCAAACTCAGTAACAATACCCGGTACATAACGGCTTACTTTAAAAGGGCCAGTACCCGATACAGCAAAGGATGAGCTCGTGTTTTCTTCAGCGGTGTAAAACTGCTTATCTGCCGGAAAAATAAAACTCAAACGTTGAATCAACTCAGAAAAAGGCCGATAAGTACGAACTTCAAATTGCAGGGTATTAAGCGCCTTTAAGCTCTTAATAGGTGCAAACAAAGCATGTAAATGAGCTTGCTGAGAAATTTGTTGGAAGGTCCACTCTACGTCTTCGGCCGTCAGTGGATTACCAGAGTGAAACACTACGCCACTGCGTAATTCAAACTGAATCTGTGTGGGAGAAATAATTTTCCACTTGGTGATTAAACGTGGCGCAATACGCCCTTGTTGATCGAGCAAAAATAAGGGGTCGAACAACAAGTGATTAATAAAGTTACTATTGGCATCCAGTTCATCAACAAGTTGCTGTGGCTCGGCGTGAAAAGCGGTTCCCCAAACCAGAGTATTGGCCTTAGCTTGTTGCCAAGCGCCAAGGCTTACAAGCAACAACAAAGTAATAGGCAGGGATTTGATTTTCAACTTTGCTAACAACGCCAACGTCTTGAACCTTAAAACGATTAATGCTGCTAACTTACACGTGATGACGCAATAAAAAAAGCGGGACAAGCCCGCTTTTTGATTGGATAGCGTGCAAGTTAAGCGATTCGTCCTTCTTCTCGAGCAAAACACGCAACTTGCGCATTAGCTTCGCTTACCAAACTTGGCTGTTCTTTATTGCATCGCTCATTGGCATAACGACAACGTGCGTGGAAAGCACAACCTTTAGGTGGGTTAAGTGGCGAAGGCAGTTCACCTTCTAACTTAATTTTCTCGCGGCGATGGCTAGGGTCTAAGCGCGGCGTACTTGATAACAGCGCTTGAGTATAAGGATGCTTAGGATTAGCAAACAGCTCCTCACAAGAAGCATATTCTACCGCCTTGCCTAAA
Source organism: Agarivorans albus (assembly GCF_019670105.1). Lineage (NCBI taxonomy): Bacteria > Pseudomonadati > Pseudomonadota > Gammaproteobacteria > Alteromonadales > Alteromonadaceae > Agarivorans > Agarivorans albus. The sequence goes on from NZ_AP023032.1 coordinate 3,385,431, forward strand.
TACATCACCATCACTTCATCTGCAATGTGCTCTACAACCGATAAATCATGCGAAATGAAGATATAACTTAAGCCCATCTCATCTTGCAGATCCATCATCAGGTTTAACACCTGCGCCTGCACAGATACGTCTAGCGCCGATACGGGCTCATCGGCTACCACAACCTTAGGGTCAAGCATTAAACCGCGTGCAATAGCGATACGTTGACGCTGACCACCAGAGAACATATGTGGGTAACGATCGTAATGCTCAGGGCGCAAGCCCACTTTGGCTAACATAGCTAAGGCTTTTTGCTTTCGCTCGGCTTTGCTCATATCGCTGTTAATCACCAAAGGTTCTTCGAGAATGGTCCCTACTTTTTTACGCGGATTCAGCGAGCCATAGGGGTTTTGGAAGATGATTTGGATTTTCTGACGCAAGGCTTTGGCGGCATCTTTACCCAAGCTAAGAATATCTTTGCCATCAAAGCAAAGCTCACCAGCAGTGGGCGTTTCGATCATGGTTAGTACCCGAGCTAAGGTCGACTTACCGCAACCAGACTCACCAACCACTGCCAACGTTTTACCCTTCTCTAACTTAAAGCTCACACCATCTAAGGCTTTAACAGTGGCGTCTGGTTTAAACATTCCAGCTTTTACGTGGTAATGCTTCTTAACCCCGTTTACCTCCAATACCGATTCTTGGGTAGTTTCTTCTACTGGAGCAGCATCTAAAGCCGCTGCTTTCATAATGCTATCACTCATGCGCTTGGTCTCCCGCTTTCATCCAGTGGTGTAAAGCATCGCACTTGACGCATTCCTTCTCCCTGCATTGCAGGCTGTTCGTTTTGACAACGCTCGGTGGCATAAGGGCAACGCGGGTTTAACAAGCAACCAATTGGTCGGTCAAACGCACCAGGCACGACACCAGGTAGTGCGTCTAAACGCTCTTTACCTGCCGATGATTCAGGCAGTGAACGGAGCAAGGCTTGGGTATAAGGATGTTTCGGCGTTGAGAAAATCTCTTCGGCTGGGCCGGTTTCCACCACTTGTCCAGCGTACATCACAATCACTCGGTGAGCAGACTCAGCCACTAATGCTAAATCGTGAGTAATCAGCACCAAGCCCATGTTTTTCTGCTTTTGTAGATCCAACAACAAATCGACGATTTGCGCTTGAATGGTTACATCCAACGCGGTGGTTGGTTCATCGGCAATCAACAGTTTTGGATCGCAGGCTATCGCCATGGCGATCATCACCCGCTGACTCATACCGCCCGATAACTGATGCGGATAGGTTTTTAAGCGCGATTCGGGATCAGGAATACCCACTTGCTCAAGTAATTCGATTACCCGTTTACGACGCCACTTTTTGTCACCGCTTTGATGAATTTTAAGGGCTTCACTAATTTGGTATTCAACGGTATAACACGGGTTTAAGCTTGACATTGGCTCTTGGAAAATCATCGCGATTTCAGCACCGGTAATCGCGCGACGTTTATCCTCTGGCATGGCCAATAAGTCTTGCCCTTCAAAATTAAGGGTGTCGGCAGTCACTTTTCCCGGGTAGTCAATCAACCCCATAATGGACAAAGAACTGACACTTTTACCCGAGCCAGATTCGCCAACAATACCTACAATTTCACCCTTTTCTACGCTGTAACCTACTTGGTCCACCGCACGAAATGGATTATCTCCATCACCAAACTCAACAGTAAGGTTATTCACTTCTAATAAAGACACAAGGCTTCTCCTACTGCTTCAACTTGGGATCAAGGGCATCACGTAAACCGTCGCCCATTAAGTTAAAGGCTAATACCGTTAACAGAATCACTAAGCCAGGGAAGGTAACTACCCACCAAGCACGTTGCACAAACTGCAAGGCATCGGCCAACATGCTTCCCCACTCTGGCGTTGGCGGTTGAGCACCTAAACCTAGGAAGCCCAGTGCAGCCATATCCAAAATAGCGTTAGAGAAGCCCAAGGTAGCCTGCACGATAAGTGGTGCAGTACAGTTAGGTAGAATTGTAATAAACATTAAACGCAGTGAGCCAGCACCGGCCACCCGCGAAGAGATCACGTAATCTTTGTTTAACTCGGCGATGGTTGAGGCTCGAGTTAAACGCACATAGTGCGGCATAGATACAATGGCAATTGCCATAGCTGCGTTGAAAATACTTGGACCTAAGATAGCCACAATTGCAATTGCCAGTAGTAAGCTAGGCATGGCCAACATAATGTCTACCGCGCGCATGATGATGGTTTCAACATAGCCGCGGAAGAATCCAGCAATTAGCCCCAGAATAACGCCAATACCTAAGGACAGCGTTACCACTAAGCAACCAATAAACAATGATAGTTGCGCACCATGAATTAGACGCGACAAGATATCGCGACCAACATCGTCGGTTCCGAGGATATGAGCGGTGGTCCCCCCCTCTACCCAAAACGGTGGTAGCAGCAAGGCATCACGATATTGTTCAATGGGAGAGTGCGGCGCAATCACATTTGCCAGCAAAGCCACCACAATCATTGTTGCGATAAATACCAAGCCAATGACTGCTCCGGTATTTTGACTAAAGTAGCCCCAAAATTCTTGTAACGGCGTTTGTACTTGTGGTCCAGTGGTGGCTGGAGTCGTTGTTTGTTCAGACATAATACACTCCTCCTTATTTGCCGTGACGGATCCGTGGGTTTACCACGCCGTAAAGAATATCGACAATCAAATTCACCACAATAATAATGGTAGCCACGATCAGAATGCCCCCTTGTACAACTGGGTAGTCGCGTCGGCCAATCGATTCAATCAACCATTTACCAATGCCTGGCCAAGCAAAAATTGTCTCGGTAAGAATCGCACCCGATAACAAAATGCCCACCTGCAAACCAATTACTGTAATTACTGGAATAAGAGCGTTACGCAACGCGTGCACTACAATTACTCGCATTGGCGCCATGCCTTTTGAGCGAGCGGTACGAATGTAGTCTTCGCCTAATACTTCAAGCATTGATGAGCGGGTCATACGGGCGATTACTGCCATCGGAATAGTGCCCAATACGATACTTGGCAAAACTAGGTGATGTAGTGCAGATAGAAATGCGCCGTCTTCGTCGGAGAGCAGCGTGTCAATCAACATAAAACCGGTGACCTCATCTATCCAGAAGGTCACATCGAGCCGCCCGGACACGGGGGTTATCCCCAAGTTCACCGAGAACACCAGCATTAACAGCAAGGCCCACCAGAATATGGGCATGGAATAGCCGGTGAGAGAAAAGGTCATGACCGAATGGTCAAATAAGGAACCCCGTTTCACAGCAGCAATAATCCCGCAGGGCAAGCCTACTAATATCGCAAAGATTGCTGCGCAGGTAGCCAACTCTACAGTGGCAGGAAACAAGGTCATAAATTCTTCGGTTACAGGCGTCTTGGTGATTAATGAACGTCCAAGATCGCCACTCGCAATATTCTTCACATAATCAAAGTATTGGACCAACAAGGGTTGGTCTAAGCCCAACTCGGCACGCAAGGCTGCGTGACGTTCAGGAGACACGCCCCTTTCACCTGCCATTACTTCTATTGGGTCGCCAGGAATCAAGCGAATCAAAGTAAAGGTTAAAAGAGTAATGCCGATGAAGGTGGGTATCACCAACATCAATTTTTTTATAATAAACTGGAACATAACTACAGCTCTGTGTCTGAAGGAAGGAAAGGGGCTGTTGCCAGCCCCTTAAGTATATTTATTTTAGCGACACGCCATAGAAGTGGTGACCACCTAATGGATCAATCTTAAAGCCTTGAACTTCTTTACGAACTGGCTTGTAAGCCACTGAGTGAGCAATTGTTACCCACGGAGCTTGTTCTTTAAAGATTAACTGTGCTTCTTCGTACAGTGGTGCACGTTCAGCTTGAACAGAAATCTGTTTAGCTTTAGTGATTACGTCGTTAAATGGCTTATGACACCACATAGCACGGTTACCACCACCAACAGCATCACAGCCTAGTAATACGCTTAGGAAGTTATCTGGGTCACCATTATCACCGGTCCAACCAAGTAACACGGTATCGTGCTCACCTTGCTTAGAACGCTTAAGGTATTCACCCCATTCGTAGCTAACGATTTCAGCTTGTACGCCTACTTTTGCCCAGTCAGCTTGAATCACTTCCGCCATACGACGTGCGTTAGGGTTGTAAGGACGCTGTACTGGCATTGCCCAAATGTTAGTCTTAAGATCGGTCACACCCGCTTCGGCCAATAAAGCTTTTGCTTTAACCGGATCGTAAGGGTAATCAACGGTATCTTCGTTGTAAGACCACATTGTTGGTGGGATTGGGTTTTTAGCAATTTTACCGCTACCCTGGAATACCGCATCAATAATCGCTTGCTTGTTAACCGCTAGGCTAAGAGCTTGGCGAACTTTAACGTTATCAAATGGTGGTTTTTGGGTATTAAATGCCAAGTAACCTACGTTTAAGCCTTCTTGGCTCATTAGGTTGATGTCAGCATCTTTTTGCATTTGCTCAACATCAGCCGGGTTTGGATAAGGCATTACGTGACACTCGCCAGCTTTAAGCTTGGCGTAACGTACTGATGCATCTGGTGTAATAGAGAATACCAAACGGTCAATCTTAGGCGCGCCTTGCCAGTAATCTGCATTACCTACGTAGCGAATAATTGAGTCTTTTTGGTATTGTACTTTTTGGAAAGGACCAGTACCCACAGGGTCTAAGTCTAGTTTCTCAGGTGTACCAGCAGCTAACATCGCATCAGCTTGCTCAGCAGAGAAGATAGATGCAAAGTCCATCGCCATGTTTGCAATAAACGGAGCTTCAGGCTTGCTTAGTACAAACTTAACCGTGTAATCGTCAACTTTAACGATCTCTTTAACCAAGTCGTTCATACCCATACCGCTGTAGTACTCGTAAGAACCACCCGATACTTTATGGTAAGGATGCTCAGGGTCATCTTGGCGTTCAAAGGTGAACACTACGTCGTCAGCATTAAATTCGCGAGAAGGTTTGAAACCTTTTTTCTGACTGTGAAATTTTACGCCTTTGCGTAAATGAAAGGTGTACTCTAGGCCATCTTCAGAAACATCCCAAGATTCTGCCAACCCTGGAACAACATTGGTTGTACCTACTTCAAATTCAACCAAACGGTTAAAGATGGTCTTAGAAGACGCATCAAAAGTGGTTCCTGCTGTATATAAACTTGGGTTAAAACCTTCTGGACTGCCTTCTGAACAGAAGACAAATGTTTGCGCTTGAACGCCCACAGCTACCGCACTAGCTACAAGTGCAAGTGACAGCTTCGCCAATCCTTTCTTCATTATGATTCTCCGTGTGACATCTTGTCATGTATGCAACCGTTATGGCTGCATTTCCGGTGTGTTTGCGAATAGACTAATAATTATTGTTCTTGATAAATCTAGACCCTGCACTAGCAAATGTCGCTATTCAAACAACAATTGTGAACTGAGCAAGACTTAATCAAGCCTGATCCGCTTTTTGCCCGTAATAAATTAGTATTTTTATCTGCCACTGTAAATAGCATAAACAGGATTTTATAATCCAAAAATCACAGAAGGCAGTGATAGTGATTAAGGATTCGATATAATGTCATATTTATGCAATAAAGAATAAGCTTATGCAAGGTTTGCATAAGCAGAATTAACTAAATTTAGGGGAGAACAAATTTGGCAAGCAGAGAGAATGCTCTGTTAAGCGAGGACAAACAGCACAACTTGCAAAGAAATAGCAGCAAACACACCGGCTAATACGTCATCTATCATTATACCAAAGCCACCGTGCACTTTTTTGTCCAAAATTTTGATGGGCCAAGGCTTCAAAACATCAAAAAAGCGAAAAAGTATAAAGCCGAGTAGCACATTAAGGGGAGATAGCGGCACCATGAACATGGTAATCCAGTAGCCAACAAACTCATCCCACACAATCGCCCCATGATCATGTACCCCCATCGCATCACTCGCTTTTTGACAACACCAAACACCAAAAACAAAGCTTACTAGTAGTACTGCCACGTAGGCCCAAACAGGTAATGGCGCTAGCAGTAAATACAAAGGAATGGCAGCTAAGGTACCAAAAGTACCCGGTGCTTTGGGGGCTAAGCCACTACCTAAACCAAGTGCGCATAAGTGTAGAGGGTTCCGTAAGCTTAATTTGGCTAAAGCTTTATCCATTGCAGTTCTCGCTACTCGCTAGGATTAGTTGAAGTGATCCCACCCAGTGGGTTCGATTTGATAAGGTTTATCTTGATATTTTAGCTTTATCTCGCCATGGCCAGGCGCTAACTGCCCGATACAAGTAAACTGTATTCCACTGAAAGATAAAGAAGTATCGACTGAGCCTTTATTAGATTCAGGCACAGTAAAGCATAGCTCGTAATCCTCGCCACCATTTAGTGCTAAGGCAATGCTTTGATCTACACCAACGGCTTCATTCATGGTCTCTGAAAGTGGCAGGCTGTCTAGGTTTAGTACCGCCGAGCAATGGCTTTTTCTGAGGATATGCTGTAAATCGTTGTATAGGCCATCTGAAATATCAATGGTTGCAGAGGCTATATCACGCAAGCCATAGCCAGCAAGCACCCGAGGTTGCGGGTAATAGTGCTGTTTTAAGCTTAGCTCTAACTGTTGAGGGTTTAAGCTGATTTTGTCTTGAAGATGCGCTAGCGCAAGACCAGAGTCACCAATATTGCCAGTAACATATACCCAGTCACCAGGCTTGGCTCCGTCTCTGCGCAAGGCTTTTCCTTCAGGTACTACGCCGTGAACCGTCACGGTAATACTTAAGGGACCTTTAGTGGTGTCACCACCAATTAAGGCAACATTGAAGTATTCAGCTAAGTCATAAAAGCCTTTGCTGAACTGGGCTAACCACGCTTCGTCAATTTCCGGCAAGGTGATCGCTAAGGTCACCCAACGCGGCTCTGCCCCCATGGCTGCCATGTCGCTTAAATTAACGGCAAGCGCTTTATGGCCAAGCGCGCGAGGTGGGATATCTGAGAAAAAATGTACGCCTTCTACCAAGGTGTCGGTAGAAATAGCAATTTGGTTATTCTCGGGAACAGTTACCAGCGCTGCATCATCACCTACACCCAGTAATACATCGGGGCGTGAAGCACTGCGCTGGAAGAACTTTTCGATGATATCAAATTCACCCAAAGGAGGCTGAGAAGACATGCAACTAAGACTTAAACTGCTGTAAACGTAGTACTTTATCTAGCACGCCATTAACAAACTTGTGGCTATCTTCAGCGGCAAATGACTTAGCTAATTCAATCGCTTCGTTAATTACAACTTTAGGTGGCACATCGCTCACCATTAATAGCTCGTAAACACCAATCAACAAAATTGCGTGTTCAACAATATCTAATTCTTCTAACTTACGAGAAAGCGAAGAGCTCATCGCTTCATCTAACTTTTCGCTGTTTGCTACTACGCCAGTCAGCAGAGTAGAAAAATAAGGAACATCGGCCTTACTCATGTCTTGTTCGGTTAGGAACTGATGTTCGATGTTAGCAACGCTGTCCTTGGTCACCTGCCATTGATAAATTGCTTGAGTAGCAAATTGCCTAGCTTTACGACGTGCAGCTGGTTTCACAGAGAATTCCTCAAATTAAACTTCTATCTGATCAACTAAGTTGATCATTTCCAAAGCGCTTAGGGCAGCTTCGGTACCTTTATTACCCATTTTAGTGCCAGCGCGTTCAATCGCTTGCTCGATAGACTCAGTAGTAAGCACGCCAAAAGTTACTGGAATATCAAATTCCATCATAACTTGAGCTAAACCTTTGTGGCATTCGTTAGCCACTAATTCAAAGTGGTAAGTGCCACCACGAATTACTGTACCTAAAGCAATAATAGCATCGTACTTTTTGCTTGCTGCAATGCGTTTAGCAGCCAGTGGGATCTCTACTGCGCCCGGTACACGAACAACTGTAATGTTGTCATCGCTAATACCACCTTGACGAGTTAGCGTATCCACAGCGCCAGATAACAAGCTCTCGTTAATAAAGCTGTTAAAACGAGCGATAACAATAGCCACTTTAGCGTTTGGTGTAGCTAAATTTGCTTCAATTACTTTCATACTTAATTCTGCCTTTTCTTTGAGTCCATCAAAAAAATCGCGCTATTCTAGCACAACTAATCTGCTAGGCCCTTAATAAAATAATTTCTCACTAAAACTCAGATTATTCTTGGTCGATATACTCAACCACTTCCAAACCGAAGCCAGATAATGCGTGATAACGCTTAGGTGAACTTAACAAGCGCATTTTACTTACACCCAAATCAGCTAAAATTTGCGAGCCCACTCCCACAGTACGTGAAGCACTGTGCGCTTGTTTCTGGGCTGGAGTCTCACCGCGATCTTGCAGAGCAAAGGCTTTAACTTGGTCAATCAAATTATCGGCCTTATCATCGGTACTAAGTAGCACCAGAACGCCATTTTCTTGAGCAATTTTTTCTAGCGCTTTATCCAGCGGCCAGCTCATCTTTCCAGCCCGGTCACTGCCTAATAAATCACTAAAAGTATTGTGTAAGTGCACACGTACCAGCGTGGCCTCATCTTCTTTTATCTCACCAGCTTGCATAACAAAGTGGACTTTTTCATCGATGGTATCGCGGTAGGTAATCAGCTTGAAATCACCGTGGCGGCTAGGCATTTTACATTCTGCTACTCGCTCAATAGTGGTTTCGTTGTTATTACGGTATTCGATGAGATCGGCGATAGTGCCCATCTTTAACCCATGTTCTTTACAGAACACCTCAAGATCAGGGCGACGCGCCATAGTGCCATCTTGATTAAGGATCTCAACAATCACAGCTGCAGGTTCTCGACCAGCTAACCTTGCCAAATCAGTTCCTGCTTCAGTATGTCCAGCGCGAGTAAGTACCCCACCTTCTTGCGCCATTAGCGGGAAGATATGGCCAGGCATAACAATGTCACTAGGCTTAGCATCACGGGCAACGGCTGCTTGCACAGTGCGTGAGCGATCTGCTGCAGAAATTCCGGTAGTCACGCCTTGCGATGCTTCAATAGATACCGTGAAATTAGTAGCAAACTGCTCGGTATTAACATCTACCATCAGTGGCAACTTTAGTTGCTGACAGCGCTGTTTAGTCATGGGTAAACAAATCAATCCACGCCCATAGGTAGCCATAAAGTTGATGGCCTCTGGTGTTACCATATCAGCTGCCATGATGAGATCGCCTTCATTCTCTCGATCTTCATCATCCATTAGCACCACCATTTTTCCATGGCGTAAATCTTCAATAATTTCTTCGATACTGCTTAGTGACATAGCAAAACCTTTCTTACCTTTGGGGATAGTATTTATTGTTATTAGCGCATCTTGATTGGGCGAGCTATTTCATAAAGCCGTGCTGCGCCAAAAATGCAGTATTTATTTTTGAATCGTTAGTGTTCTCATCAGCATAGCCGATTAAACGCTCCACATAGCGAGCGATAACATCAACTTCTAAGTTAATTTTTTGCCCAGGCGACCAAGCACCAATGGTTGTTTGCTCGGCGGTATGGGGAATAATCGTTAAACGTAGCTGTTGCTGCTGTACTTCGTTCACCGTTAAGCTAATGCCATCTACGGTTACGGAGCCTTTATGGGCTATGTAACGCGCCAGATCATTAGGAACCTTTAGCCAAATATTAATCGCACGTGCGCTGGGGCTAATGCTTACTACCTCTGCTAAGCCATCAACATGACCACTGACAATATGACCACCAAAGCGATTAGTCGCGAGCATGGCTTTTTCAAGGTTAACCTTGTCACCTTGTTTGCATTTAGCTAGTGAAGTTAAACTTAACGTTTCGGTAGATACATCGGCGCAAAAGTGCTCATTGCTGAAGTCGACCACGGTTAAACATATACCATTTACCGCGATGCTATCGCCAAGTCTTACATCCGACATATCTAAACCAGCACTGGCGATGTTTAATCGTACGTCACCACTGCGTTTTTCAATGCGAGAAATCTTGCCTAGGGCTTCAATTATTCCAGTAAACATTAATGTGTGCCCTGTGCTTGCGGGATCCAGATAGTTTTAATGTCGGGGCCAATTCGGCGAGTTTCAAGGCATTGCCAAGAATTTAACGCACTCATCGACTGATATCCCTCAAACCCCACTAAACTGTGAGCATCGGCTCCCATCAATAAACCGGCTTGGTAACAGATAAGCTGATCAACCAAGTTAGCTTGAATCAGGGCTGCAGCAAAATTAGCTCCTGCTTCAACCCAAATATCATTTACTTCTGCTTCAGCTAGCTCCTGCATTAATTGCGGCAAAAAATTTGGCGTGTCTTCAATCACCAGCTGTTTTGCGGCTGGCAGTTGCGTTTGTGATTGATGGCCGGCCAGCCAGAAAGACTCACTATTCTTAAAAATATTAAGGTCTTGAGCTGCTTCTGCTAAGCGTTGTTTACGGTCAATAATCACCCGCAATGGCTGGCGCAGCAGTGTTTCATCAAGTTGCTCAGCAAGGCTACCGAGCTCATTAAATCTCACGTTTAAGCTGGCATTATCGCGAATAACCGTAGTAGCGGTGGATAAAATAGCATGGCTAGCGGCCCGTTCTCGTTGCACGTCGCTGCGAGAATGAGCCGAGGTGATCCACTTGCTTTCGCCATTGGCTAAGGCTATTTTAGCATCGATAGAACCAGCAAGTTTCAAGCGAACAAAAGGACGTTTACGCTCAACGCGGCTCAAAAATCCGGGGTTAAGCGCACGCGCTGAATGCTCCATTAGACCGGTACGAACTTTAATGCCAGCCTCTTCAAGTCGCTTAATCCCGCGCCCAGCAACCTGTGGGTTAGGGTCAACCATGGCAATCACTACTTCGGCCACTTGTTGTTCTACTAACATTGTGGCGCAAGCTGGCGTTCTACCTACATGGCTGCAGGGCTCAAGAGTGACATAACAGCTTGCCCCCTTTAGGCTAAAACCACGTTGCTTGGCATCCGCCGCGGCATTCACTTCGGCGTGCCCTTCACCGGCTTTACGGTGATAACCTTCACCAATAATCTGACCATCTTTTACCAACACGCAGCCCACATTAGGATTGGGTGCCGTGGTATATTTTCCGCGCTTGGCAAGCGCAATGGCCTTTGCCATACACTGGCAATCTTGAACGCTAAAACTCACTTACTTTTCCAACTTAGCAATTTCGTCACTAAATTCTTTGATATCTTCAAAAGAGTGATAAACCGAAGCAAAACGCACGTAGGCCACTTTATCTAGGCCAATCAACTGTTCCATAACAATCTTGCCAATGAATTTTGTAGCAACTTCACGCTCGCCAGTCGCCCGCAGCTGCGACTTAATTTTGTTTACCGCTTGCTCTACTTGGTCAACGCTTACTGGGCGTTTTTCCAACGCACGCATCATACCAGCACGCATTTTCTCTTCGTTAAAAGGCTCTCTAATGCCATTGCCTTTAATCACTCGCGGCATTACCAACTCGGCCACTTCAAAAGAAGTGAAGCGCTCATGGCATTCTAAGCATTCACGACGCCTTCTTACTTGGTGGCCATCGGCAACCAAACGCGAGTCAATAACCTTAGTTTCATGAGCAGAACAAAATGGACAATGCATGGGCGATCCCTTATTCGAGTATCCGGCAATTTTATCTGCTAAACCGTCAGAGGTACAGGTTAGCTAAAGCGTAACTATCGAAAATGCCCACAATTCCTTTATTTGGGTAAGGTCTTATCTAAAGAGAATGGTGCTAACTTAGTAAAGGAAGAAAAAATGAGAATTAGCTCTCAGTTTAATCACTGAGCCAAATACTTACTGTTTAGCCCTTAGCTTGTTAAGAGTCTGATTAGATTAAAATTAAGCTTGTTATATAAGCAAATAGCGCTTGCGTAGTAACCAATTACTACCGCTTAGCTTACCGCTCAAGTTAGGCTGCACTAGAAATGTAAACAACTTGTTAAGGAAAGCGTCATGGCGAAGATACTGATTATTGCAGGTGATTTTGTTGAAGATTATGAGTTAATGGTGCCATTTCAGGCACTGCAAATGGTAGGTCACGAAGTTATCGCAACTTGCCCAGAGAAATGCATTGGCGAACAAATTAAAACCGCCATCCATGACTTTGAAGGCGATCAAACCTATACCGAAAGACCGGGGCACAACTTCACTCTCAACGGCAATTTTGCTGACATCGATACCGAGGAGTTTGACGCGCTATTATTGCCCGGCGGACGGGCCCCGGAATACTTACGCTTAAATGCTAAGGTATTAGAAATAATTCAAGCCTTTGCCGCTAAACAACAGCCGATAGCGGCAATATGCCATGGCGCACAGCTATTAACAGCGGCAGGTATTGCCTCTGGCAGACACATTTCTGCCTACCCAGCTTGTGCGCCTGAAGTGACAGCTGCTGGCGGCGACTATGCAGATATTGCCGTTGACCAAGCCCTTACCGATGGGAACTTGGTCACCGCACCAGCTTGGCCTGCTCACCCGCAATGGCTAGCGCAATTCAATAAGCTATTGGCTTAATACTAAATTGAAACGGCAAAAGTTGATTTTGTATACCATGATTAGACTTCGGTTTGATCATGGTGGGATTGCCAATGTGTGAAATTTATTCTGGCGCCGAAGCGGAATTGTTTGAATTGAAGTCTCGGTCGGTGCGTTTAGATGGCGTAGTAACCAGTATTCGTTTGGAAGCAATATTTTGGCAGCTACTGGAGCAAATAGCCGATGAGGCTAACCTTAGTTTGGCGGGCTTTTTAACACAAATTTACCATGAGGTATTACAACGAGAAGAAAAGGTAGGTAATTTTACATCTTTACTTAGAGTGGCCTGTACTACTCACCTTAATCAAGGCAAGCGCTTAACACTCACTAATCCTTCGCTTAAACAAGCGGAATCAGGCAATTCCATTGCCAAGGGATATCTTTAATCTGCAAACATTAAGAAATGATGAACAACATAAAGCTGCCCCAAATTACAAACTGCATAATCATTAATCGTTTTGCACTAGCCACAGGATTCATGTCCATGGTGATTCTCTCTCTTCTGCAATTACCCTTTAGCGCTGGTAATTTGACTTATCAATTAGGTCTTAAAAACTGAGCAATTTCAGTACCAACTGTCTAATTCTCAGGCTAAAACCCAGCCTATCCCTCCTTGGTTTGTGTTCCTATTCACATTTAGTCTTAATAATCCGTAGTTTTACTAACAAACAAATACAAAAAAGGAGGCATAAAGCCTCCTTTCTTTTATCTCGTCAATCCCTGACGTTTACATGCTTACTTAAGCGTAGACCGGGAAACGCTGGCAAAGTTCTAACACTTGGCCTTTAACGCGCTCAATTACCGCTTCGTCTTGTAAATTATCTAATACATCACAAATCCAACCAGCTAACTCTTTAGAAGCAGCTACATCTAAGCCACGACGCGTAATTGCTGGAGTACCAATACGTAAACCACTGGTTACGAATGGAGAACGCGGATCGTTTGGAACCGAGTTTTTATTTACTGTGATGTTTGCACGGCCTAGTGCCGCGTCGGCATCTTTACCAGTAATGTCTTTGTCGATGAGATCAACCAAGAACAAGTGATTTTCTGTACCGTTAGACACAATCTTATAACCGCGCTCTTGCAGTACAGCAACCATAGCTTTGGCATTATCTAATACGTTTTGTTGGTATTGCTTGAACTCTGGCTCCATCGCTTCTTTGAACGCTACCGCTTTTGCAGCAATAACATGCATCAAAGGACCGCCTTGACCACCTGGGAATACTGCAGAGTTAAGCTTCTTCTCTACTTCTTCGTTGGCACGTGCCAAAATCAAACCACCACGTGGGCCAGCTAGTGTTTTGTGAGTAGTAGTTGTTACTACATCTGCAACTGGCACTGGGTTTGGATACAAGCCAGCTGCCACTAAACCAGCAATGTGCGCCATATCTACGAACAGGTAAGCACCTACTTCGTCTGCGATATCGCGGAAACGCTGCCAATCAACCACACCTGAGTAGGCTGAGAAGCCAGCAATAATCATTTTAGGTTTGTGTTCTTTAGCTAAACGCTCAACTTCTGCATAGTCTAACTCGCCAGTTTCTGGGTTAATCCCGTACTGAACGGCGTTGTAGATTTTACCTGAGAAGCTTACGCTTGCACCGTGAGTTAAGTGACCACCATGAGCCAAACTCATGCCTAGTACTGTGTCACCTGCTTTAAGCAAAGCCATAAATACAGCTGAGTTAGCTTGTGAACCAGCATGTGGTTGCACGTTTGCGTAGTCGGCACCAAATAGTTGCTTGGCGCGCTCAATGGCTAGCACTTCTGCTTTATCTACATACTCACAACCACCATAGTAACGCTTACCTGGATATCCTTCGGCGTACTTATTAGTAAGGTAAGAGCCTTGCGCTTCCATTACTCGTGGGCTGGCATAGTTCTCAGAAGCAATCAGCTCAATGTGCTCTTCTTGACGAACTTCTTCTTTAGTAATGGCTTGCCATAATTCGGCATCGTAATCGGCGATATTCATATCACGCTTTAACATCAGTATCTCCTGACTCTTTTGTTACATGTTGGTGGGTGATTTTTCGAAGGCGCATTCTAACCTGAGTCCTTTTCAGATCACAGCAAAATTTTTTACCATTAACGCTATTCAAATGAACAAATGTAACAATAAAACGCTAGCTGCCTTGGAAGCTGTAGTGTGCGTTTAGCCGATTAAATTTGCAATTTTCTCACTAGCTGCTTTGATCTTTATGAAATAAATTCACGTTAATTTAAGCATTACATCTCAGCCCAACAAAGGTTAAGATGATAATGATTATCATCTACAATTAGAGTTTATATTATGTCACTTCGCCTCTCAGGCCTCATTTTGTCACTTTTCTTTCTATCGGCTTGCAGCGCTACTCCGCCTAAAGAGCAAGCAACGCCATCCGCAGATATTCAATTGCAGACTTACTATGACTACGCACTGTACAACCCAAACGACCAACAAATTGTTGAAAACACCCAATCACTTGCCAAGCAACTGGCTGATTCTCAGGTAATACTGTTTGGCGAATACCACAGTCATCCCGCTATCCACTTAGCACAGCTGCGCTTATTGGAAGCCTTATATCAGCAACAAAACCAAATTAGTTTATCGATGGAGCAATTTAATCGCAGCCAACAAGCTTTATTAGATAGCTACCTAGCTAACGAAATAGGTGAAGAATGGCTTATCAAACAAACCAAAGCCTGGGATAACTACCGATCTGATTACCGGCCGCTAGTTGAATTTGCCAAAGATAAACAACTTACGGTAGTAGCAGCCAATGCGCCTCGCGAGCATGTTCGCTGTATTGGTCAGCAAGGCTTAGGCTATTTAGAGGGCTTAGAAGAATCTGAACGCAGCAAACTTGCCCAAGACTTTACAACCAACGATCCGGCCTACCAACAGCGACTGTTTGGTAACGCTCACCATGGCGATAGCGAACAAAGCAAAAATCACTTTTTCGCCATGTTAGCTTGGGATGAGACAATGGCAGAATCTATTACTCTGCAACTGCAGTCTCAAACTACTCAACAGGTGATGCACACGGTGGGCAACTTTCATATTGAACAACGACAAGGCACCTACTCAAGAGTAGAACAACGTCTTGAAGGTAAAAAAGTTAGTTCTTTAGTGGCGATAAACCACAGTGAGTTTATTAAATTAAGCGAGCAACAAAAACAAGCATTAGGTGACTACTTAATTGTGGTAAAAAGCCTGCCGGTGCGTTATCAAAACAAAGCTAATCAGCAAGCAGAATTTAAGCATATTAAGAAACAATCTAGTAAGCAGTGTAAAAGCGCTAACTAACAATTAGCTAGCTGTTACTTAAAATGTCTCTAGGCGGCGACGCCCCTTGTTAAATAAATGTTAACAAATCAACTTAAATAACTGTATTCGCCTTATTTTTTTTTGGTTTTACTAACAAACGCTTGCAGCTTGCTCATATTGAGCCATAATCATACCAGCGGCTCACTCAATTGCAGTGAATAGCTTTGCTTAAACGAATCAACGATTGCTAACAATCGTTAGAATTGAATATAAAGGACGGACTTACCATGAATAAGTTTTTAGTTGCAGGCGCTATTGCTTCTACCATTTTACTAGCGGGTTGTTCTTCAAACACTACCGCTTTAGAAAACAACGTACAATCTCTAAGCGACAAAGTTGATGCACTATCAAACGAAGTTGCAGCTCTTCGTGCAGAGCAAAGCTCTTTGAGTGGCGACATTAAGTCAGCTCAAATGAGTGCTGACCAAGCTAAAGCTGAAGCGATGCGCGCTAACGAACGTATCGACAACATCGCATCTTCTTACACTAAGTAAGTTTAAAGCGATGTGAAAAAAGGTGATGCTAAGCATCACCTTTTTTTTATCCTTGTTTTTCACCTACCGACAAAGCAATGCCTTGCTGGTTTTTCAGCGCTTGATTCACCACCGACGAGTCAACTCCTGCTTGAGTAATAAACTTAATATCATCACGACTCAATTGTAAGGTAGTTGCTTGGGTCACTTCTTCTTCAGAGCGATTAAGCGGCTGGTGCACTTCTAATAAGTACTCGCCACTAGGTTCAAGCGAATGTTTAATCGATTGATTAATGATCCTCACTGGCGTTTTCAGATTAACCTGCGAAAACAGGTATTCGATATCGTCGGGAAACAAGCGTATACAACCAGAGCTAACACGCAAGCCAACACCAAACTCTTTGTTAGTGCCATGAATTAAATACTCACCATTACCATAAGCCAAACGCAGGGCGTATTCACCCAGTGGATTTTCTGGCCCCGCCTGTACAACCGGTGGCAAAATAATCCCCTTAGCTGCATATTCATTACGAATATTTTGAGTAGGTGTCCAAGTAGGTTGCTCTCGTTTTTGACTAATGTAAGTGCTCATCTCTGGCGTTTCGCGGCCAATTCGGCCAATGCCAATAGGTAACACATCTACTTCAGTGCTATTTGGTCGGAAGTAATACAAACGCAATTCCGCAAGATTTACCACCACCCCTTTACGCTCCACATCGGGTAGCAAAATTTGAGTGGGAATAAGAAGCTCTGTATCTTCCTCTGGTAAGAAAGGGTCAACCCCTTTGTTCGCCGCCATTACCGCTAAAAAACCTACACCATAACGCTCGGCGATAAGCGCAATAGTTTCGCCTTTTTGCACTCTGTGCCATTGGTTTCCGCCCAGCAGGCGACTTCCATCTTCGGGTAAATCGTAAGTTAAGGCTGAAACTGAAAATGCCATACATAGGGCAACACAGGCCAATAAAATCTGTTTCATTTAATCTGCAGTGTCAAATTGTGATGATTCCAACATACCACTATTACTTTAGAAATTCGACAAGCCCTGATGGCTATCTCTGTTAAAAACAAGCAGATAGTACCGCTTTATGCTGCTTCACTATGCAACATCAAAAAACCGCCGCATAAAGTGGCTTACAAAGCTAGCTTCCATCTACGAAGCCAGTATCATAGCGGAAGATAAAAGTAGCGAATTTGGGTGTATGCTTTAGCGACACAAAAATTCGAGTATAGACCCTTAAAGGAACGGCAAATGGCCCAATTTATTTATACGATGAACCGCGTTGGTAAAATCGTTCCCCCTAAAAAACATATTCTTAAAAACATTTCTTTAAGCTTTTTCCCTGGCGCTAAAATTGGCGTACTCGGTTTAAACGGCTCAGGTAAATCTACCCTACTACGCATTATGGCGGGTATTGATACCGATATTGAGGGTGAAGCACGTGCTAACCCAGGAACCAAAATTGGTTACCTTGCCCAAGAACCTCAAATGGACTTAGACAAAACGGTTCGCGAAGTGGTTGAAGAAGCAGTAGCTGTGGTAAAAAATGCCCAAACTCGCTTAGACCAAGTTTATGCCGAATACGCAGAACCCGATGCAGACTTTGACGCCTTAGCTAAAGAGCAAGGTGAATTAGAAGCGATTTTGGCTACTCATGATGCACATAGTTTAGAGAATCAACTAGAGCGTGCAGCCGATGCCTTACGCCTACCAGAGTGGGACCAAAAAATTGAGAAGCTTTCTGGGGGTGAACGTCGCCGCGTAGCACTGTGTCGCTTGTTGCTTGAAAAACCAGACATGCTGCTACTTGACGAACCTACCAACCACTTAGATGCAGAATCTGTAGCTTGGTTAGAGCGCTTCTTACATGATTATGAAGGTACTGTTGTGGCGGTAACCCACGACCGTTACTTCCTTGATAACGTAGCGGGCTGGATTTTGGAACTAGACCGCGGTGAAGGTATTCCGTGGGAAGGTAACTACTCTTCTTGGCTTGAACAAAAAGAAGACCGCTTGAACCAAGAAGCCTCTCAAGAAAAAGCTCGAATGAAATCAATTCAGAAAGAGCTGGAGTGGGTTCGTTCAAATGCGAAAGGCCGTCAGAGTAAAAGTAAGTCTCGTATGGCTCGCTTTGAAGAACTTAATACTCAAAGTTTTCAAAGCCGAAATGAAACCAACGAGCTATTCATTCCAGCAGCGCAACGACTAGGTGATAAGGTTATTGATGTTAACAACCTAAGCAAGGCTTATGATGGACGAGTGCTAATTAACGACCTGTCATTTAGTATTCCTAAGGGAGCGATTGTAGGTATTATCGGTCCTAACGGGGCGGGTAAATCGACTCTATTTAAGATGATTACTGGTGCAGAAAAGGCAGACTCAGGTAGCGTAGAAGTTGGCGAAAGTGTTCAGATAGCTAGCGTGGACCAGTTCCGTGATGCGATGGATGATAAAGCCACCGTATGGCAAGAAGTGTCTGGCGGTTCCGATATTCTAAAAATTGGTAATATCGAAGTACCAAGTCGCGCTTATGTTGGTCGATTCAACTTTAGAGGTGGTGACCAACAAAAACGCGTTGGGGAGCTATCGGGTGGTGAACGTGGCCGTTTGCATTTGGCTAAGTTACTTCAAACTGGTGGTAACGTACTGCTACTAGATGAACCAACCAACGACTTAGATGTTGAAACACTACGAGCGCTAGAAAATGCACTCTTGGAATTTGCTGGCTGTGCTATGGTTATCTCGCATGACCGTTGGTTCTTAGACCGTATCGCCACTCACATTCTAGATTACCGCGACGAAGGACAAGTTAACTTCCACGCAGGCAACTTTACCGAGTACGAAGCTTGGTTAAAAGAAACCATTGGTGAAGAAGCCGCTCAGCCTCATCGCATAAAATACAAACGTATTGGCTAAGTATGAGCGACAAAAAAGGCCACTTACGTGGCCTTTTTTATTCCTCCAAGGAGCTTAGCCCAAGCTCTCCAGTAATGCTTTAGCGTCTTCATACTCAGAGAATTGCTGATCTAATTCCACAGCTGCTTCTGCTTCCGCTTTAGCCTCGGCCTTGCGCCCCAACTTACTAAGAGCAAATGCCAAGTGATAGCGAATTGCGGCATCTGATGCGTTCATTGTGTAGGCTTCACGTAAGTAAACTAAACCCTGGTCAACATTGCCACGCTGTACTTCAATCCATCCAATAGTGTCCAAAATAGCGGCGTTTTTAGCACCCTGCTCTACTACCTGTGCGACAGTTTGATAAGCTTTATCTAAGTCTTGGCCAGAGTAAATATTTGCTAAATTATTCAAAATACCCGGATCTTGCTTTAATGCTGGCAAGGCGAGCAAGTCTTCATAGTGTTGTTGAGCTTTAACAAGCTGCTTATGGTGCAAATAGCTATCGGCCAAAATACGTTTATGCCAAGCCAACTCTGCAGCAGTAGTAACTAAACCTTCCATTTGTTGATGAAAAGCATCATCGGCAATGCCTTGTTTAGCCAGTTGATACAAACGCACTACCGCCTCTCGATTAAACGCATTCAACTCTACAGCTTTACTGTAATTTTGCTGAGCTTGTTCCTTTTGGCTTTTGCGCATTTGAATATCGCCTTGCAAGAGAAACAACTGGCTACTTTCACCAAATTTGTTGGCTAAATCTGCCACCGTCTTTTCCGCAGCTTCCAAGTCATTTTGTTCCAGTTCTACTTTAGTTAACAGGATCAAAGTTGACATATTTTCCGGTGCCAACTGGTGAGACTTTAATAGAGAGCTCTTAGCATTTGCTAACTGCTTGGCTTGGGCTTGCATTCTGGCTAAGCCTATTAACTTATTTGGCTGCTCTTTCCAAATACTGTCCAATAAACCTAAGGGGTAGTCTGCGTCTTCATATCGTTCTAATCGAATAAGAATTTCTGCATAAGCACTTAAGTAACGCTCATTCAAAATATACTCTCGATTTAGCTTCTCAACTTCGGCTAAGGCATTCGACCATTGTGCTGTTTGCATATACGTATCAAGTTTTAGCTCGCGTGCCTGGCGATTGTCTTGTTCGTATAGCAAAACTTTATCAAGCTGTTCAGTCGCTTCTAGATAGTTTTTTTGCTCAAGGTGAATGCGAGCAGCCAAAAGGTGACTTGGCGTGTGCTGTTTGTTTACGGCTAACAAGGTGTCTAAGATTTGTAGTGCTTCTTCAGTGCTGCCCTGCGCTCTCCAGACCACTGCTTTGTTAAAGCTAGCACCTACATTATTTGGGTTGTTTGCTAACACTTCATCAAGATAACGCAGTGCCAATTCTGCTTGTTTTGTCTTAATGTAATAAGCAGCAATTAAGTTTTGCGCATTGGCATTGTTTATGTTTCTGGCAATTAAACTCTCAATTACAGGGCTAGCTTGGTCAAACTTGTTCAGTTCTAAAGCTAATTCGCCTTTCAACTGTAACCACTTTATCGGCGCATTATCCTCGGTAAAAGGAAGCTCTTCCAACAGACTAAAGGCCCGCTCGGATTCACCACTTGCCCGAGCCAATTCAGCATCCAAAATCACCATGTAATTTGAGTCGCTATGGTAGGCTCTAATTTGCTCAAAAGCTTGTTGAGCCGCACGTAGCCTACCGGCATCAATGTACAAATATACTAACTGAACCGACAAGCCTAAGTCGCGAATAATGTAATCGAAGTTATCTTGCAAAAGTAACTGCAGCTTGTAGGACTCGTTATTACGAAGGTAAAGCTTAGACAGCATTCGGGTAGCCCCGAGATCACTGGGCTTTTGACGTAAGTACTGACTTAAGTACTGCTGGGCTTTTTCATCGTTTTCTAAAATAAATTCCGACGCGCCCTGAATAAATAGCAAAGTGTTTGCGTCTGTTAGCTCCTCAGTTTCTGCAGCAGAGACCTTTTGAGATAAATCTGCTAAGGCTCGCTCGGCCATTTCGGTATTGTCTTCACCGGCAAACAAAGTAGCGCCGATCAATATCGCTGTAGGATCATTGGGTGTTTGTTCTTGGATTATCTTTAAATAGCCTTTAGCTTGCTCAATCTGGTTAAGCTTAAGGTGAGTCATCACTAAGCTTCGCAAAATCTTTGGGTCTTGAGGATCAAGTCGATAAGCGGTTTGATAATGCTCCAAGGCAAGAGGTAAGTTGTTCTGACCCGCAGCTAAATCGCCTTTCAACAACCATGTTCTCTCATTATTTTTGGCTATTTGTAATGAACGCTCTATCCATTGCTCTGCAAGTACGTATTCTTTTTGTCTTAAATATAAAGTTGCTAAGGTATTCATCGCACTTGTCTTATTCGGCATAAGCTTAGTAGCTTGCTCAAATTCATTGCGCGCTAATTCTGGTTGAGCATTCTTTAAGTAAATTCGACCACGCAATAACTTCCACTCAAACAAACTCGGCTTAGAGAACTCATTAATTCGCTCTTCAAACGCAAGCAGTTCGTTAGTTTTCCCCTGCAACAGTAGGATATTGCCAAGCAGTGGTAATACCAAATTAATGTCGGCTCCTAAGACTAAGGCCTCTTCTAACTGTTTCTCAGCAGAACCTAAGTTATTTGCGTTAAAGTATACTTTGGCGAGCATTAGCTTTGAGGAAAGGTGTTCAGGATTAGCTTTTAGTGCATTTTTTAAATGGATGAAGGCTTCATTTTCTTCTCCACTATGAAAGGCTTTAACAGCGAGTTCGTACTCGTTAGCCTGCTGATCAGCAAAGCTAAGATTTGTTATACACAGTAAACACAGAGCTACTAAAAATTTGTTCATTATCAAAGCTAATTCCTTGTTGCTTCAAGGGCTAGTCAATTAAGCCTTAAACAGTATCTAATGAACAGATAGTAAAAAAAAGACAAAAAAATACGAAATACAGAGTATTTCGTATTTTTAATTAAACAGGAAAAGGAAGTATTGGTTTAAGCTTGGCGCTTTCTGCTACGTAATGCGATGCCAAATAAGCCAGCAGCAAACAGTAGTACAGTGCCTGGCTCTGGTACGCTGGTTACAGGTACTTGAGGGCTGTTAGTTGATACACCCGCCAACTTAAAGCCATCATTACCACTAGACCACCCTAAACTCCCGAAAATTGGATTATAAGCACCAATCAACCAATATTTTGAAGCAGCACTAGAATCAATAGCTTGGTACGCGAATTCGTCAGCGTTGCTTACTTCTGCTTCAGTGGTCCAACCCAATCCGGCTAAATCAGCCCAGGTATTGTTGTACAAAGCAGGAGCATCATTGCCAGAATATGCTAATACTGATACATCAGCATGGCTTGATTGACTGTTAGTGCCATAGTCTTCGCTAGCCCAACCTAAGGTAAAGCCAGCTAGGTTAACTGCTTCATCAAAGCTTAGAAGCACCATGTCAAAGTCATTGCCATAGCTATCAATTGAGTGCTGAGGAGTACCGCTTTCATTATCGCGGTTGTACGACATTAGACCCCAGTTACTGCTGTACGTAAGTTTAGTTGTTCTTAAGGTTGAATCCGCAGGACGCGCAGTATCAGACCAGCCTTGAACACTAAGGCCATCTAGGTCAAGCGTATTGCCATAACCGTTACGGTTGCCACCGTTTAATGTGCCGTCATCAAAATCCCAAACTTGCTCGGCAGAGAAAGCAGACAACGAAACCGCGCAACTTGCTACTAATAAAATTTGTTTAAACACAGTGCCCCCAAAATAGCAGTATGTATATCTTTAATATCACTAAGCAGATTAAAGCAAAAATTAAGCCAAGATAAATAACTCTTTATATACAGCAACTTAAATAATAGATTTAAATTATTATTGTCATATTGTAAAAAATACCGACAACAATTGCTGAGATTTTACGCTTATTGCTAATCAATACATCAAATAAGTGACAAAACTTCTATACGAAAGAGTAACATTTACGCTCAAAAAAACACACTACCAATAGCGTTCTACCGTCACTTGTCCTGGCTTTCGTCGAAGGTTTTTCTTTAAGCCTTTATTCTCAAGTATGCTTTGAGCATCAGTGATCATTTGCGGATTACCACACATGATCACCTGAGAGTCTTGCGCATTAAGACTAAGCCCTACTGCATCCTCTAGTTGATCCGCTTCCAGTGCAGCTGGGATCCTGGCCCTGAGTGCGCCGACGCAATCTTCTCTGGTTACCATGGCTTGAAAGACAAATTTATCCGCTTGCTCATTTAAGTACTTATCAATCAGCTCTTGATAAGCAATGTCCTTAGCTTTTCGTACACCGTAAACCAGCACAATTTTCTCGAATCGCTCCCAAGGCTCTGGAGTTTCTAACATTGAGAAAAATGGGCCTATTCCGGTGCCCGTACCAATTAACCAAAGGTGCTTAGCGAGAGGGACTTCGTCTAGTACCATAAACCCTGCTGCCGCAGTTGAAACTTCAATGCTATCGCCAACTTGCAATAAGTGTAGATTGGGTGACAGCAGCCCATCTTCCACCTTAATAGCCAGTATTTCTAAATAGTCTGTGTTGGGAGGGTTAACCAGCGAGTAAGCACGGGCAATACGCTTGTCATCTCGCATTTCAGACAACTTGATAAACTGCCCTGCAACAAAAGGATCTATCTCTGCTTTAATGCGTAAGGAAAACAGTTCATCGTTCCAATCTATACGTTGAATTACTTTACCTTCAGTCCACATAGTTGCTCCTGTTGTAAATCTCTTCACTCTTTTGACGCTATCACATCACCGTGGTGTTCTACAAAAATCAGTTCGCTAGTATCAAATCCAAGCTCTTTAGCTTGATGTACTAAATCGGTACGAATGGCGTGTGATAGCTCGGGGCTTCTGGCTAACAACCACAAATAATCTCGGTTTGGCCCTGCCACTAGAGCATATTGATAGTCTTTTTCATCTAAAGCAAACACCACATAAGCGCCGTAAAATGGCCTAAAGAATGACACTTTCAAGTGTGCAACATCAGGCTCACTAACAAACTGCGCCACACCTTCTGCTTCAAACCATTGGTGGTCTTGCTCGGAAAAGCCTTTATTCAGAACAGATACCTTGCCGTCATCACGCAGGGTATAAGTTGCAGTAACGTGACTCATGCCGCGCTCAAATGAATGATCCAAGCGAGCGATTTCGTACCAAGTACCTAAGTACTTATCTAGATTGAAATTCTGAACAGGCTCAATACCTTCAGGCTTAGAACTGCAAGCACTCAATGCTAGCATAGCAATGATAATTAACACTTTTTGCATACTACCTTCCTATTAATTTGCCGCTATAAGATCTAAAACCACAATGCGGCTATGCAGCCTACTAAGGTCATCACAAACAAAAACCATTTAAGCGTATTAGCGGCAGCTTTTATGGCAAATTTAACCGCGTAATGTGCGCCAATAATGTAACCAATGGCCAATACCAACCCCGGTAGCCATAACACTTGGTCACGGGCGATAAAGACCACCAAGGCCACACTAGTAAAAGCAATGGTACATACTAATTTCAGCGCGTTAGCCCTGACTAAATCGTAGCGCAAACTCCCTGCCAACGCGGCAACCAAAATAAACCCGACCCCAGCTTGTACAAAACCGCCGTAAAAACCGGCGACGGCCAAGCTCCATTTAGCCGAGGGAGTATCTTTCATTTTACGCGCTTCAGTTCCGGCCTCGGGGGCTACAACACTAGGTTTAATTAGCATTAGTGCAGCCATCGCCAGCATGGCGCCAAGCAACAAATATTTAATGATCCATGAAGGAGCATAAGAGGCCGCTACTGCGCCAACCAAACCACCCACTAAGGTTGGCCATAAAATAGGGGCGACATCATCAGTATCCAATTTACCGTGTTTTTTGAAGCCCAATACCCCAGTTAAACACTGCAAAAAAATACCCACCCTATTGGTTGCATTTGCAACCTCTGCTGGCATCCCCATTACCATTAACGCAGGAAGTGTTAGATTCGATCCCCCTCCCGCCAAGGTATTGATAACTCCGGCAAATAATCCTACTGTGAGTAACAACAATCCATGATAAATTGTGAAATCCATTTAGCGCCTCATTAGCCCTTTGGTAAGTTTGACCTTATCACTGACGCAGGCTTTATTCAGTAGCAGATTTTTATCTTTAGTCTAAGCTGAGATTTTTCTTTGCCAGAATGAAGCTTAAAGTCATATGGATATCAGTAGTAAAAGGAATGGTTCAGTGAACTATGATTACAGCATTATTGGTGGAGGCATCGTAGGCCTCGCCAGCGCTTTAGAACTGATTAAGCGAAAACCTAGCGCCAAAATAGTGCTACTAGAAAAAGAATCTTCACTCGCCTTTCATCAAACAGGCCATAACAGCGGCGTAATTCATGCTGGAGTTTACTACCAGCCAGGCAGCCTAAAAGCCGAATTCTGTAAGCAGGGTTTAATAGACACCATCAGCTTTTGCCAACAGCACGACATTCCCTACTTGCAATGCGGCAAGCTACTCGTGGCCACTAATCAACAAGAATTGAGTGATATGCAGGCGCTCGCCACACGCTGTGAGCAGAATGGCATTAAGGTAAAACCGCTTAACGCCAAACAACTGCAGGAAATAGAACCTAACATCGTTGGCTTAGGTGCTTTGCAAGTAAAAGACACCGGCATCGTTAGTTATCCTCAAATCTGCCAAAAACTGGCCGAGTTATTTCAACAAGCCGGCGGTGAAATTTTGCTGTCTCACCAAGTAACAGGATTGAGCGAACAAACCGATAAGATATTGATTGATACGCAGCATGGTCAAATTAGTAGCCAATACCTTATTGCCTGCGGAGGGCTTATGGCCGACCGCCTATGCAACATGCTTAAGCTAGATATCGACTTTCAAATTGTTCCTTATCGAGGCGAATACTATCAATTACAACCTAGGCATAACCAACTGATTAAACACCTTATTTACCCCATCCCTAATCCCGACTTGCCATTTTTGGGTGTTCATCTTACTAAGATGATAGATGGTAGTGTGACGGTAGGCCCCAACGCCGTACAAGGTTGGTCCAGAGAGGGTTACAACAAGGGGTCCTTTAACCTTGCCGACACCAAAGAAATGCTCGGTTTCAAGGGTTTTTGGAAAGTGGCTAAACAGCATTTTCGTAGCGGCCTCAGCGAAACCAAAGACTCCATGTTTAAATCAGGTTATCTGCAGCGGGTAAGAAAATACTGCCCTAGCTTAAACATTCATGACCTTCGCCCTTATCCTAGCGGCATTCGGGCTCAAGCAGTGTTAAGAGATGGAACCTTGGTTCATGACTTTTTATTTGCAAGCAGCCAGCGTAGCTTACACGTATGTAATGCGCCCTCACCCGCGGCCACGTCTGCCTTCCCAATTGGTAAGTATATTTGCGATAAGCTAGAGCAAGATTTAAGTCCATCGAAGTAAGTCACTAAGCTTAGATATTAACAAGGGTAGCCAATTGGCTGCTCTTTTTATTTTAGGCGGCATCAAGCTTGGCTCTCTCTAACCAACAAGCAGAGCTTAAACACCTTAGTGCAAAGCTTGAAGTTGTTATTTGCTACGCCACTTGCACTAAGCTCCTTTCCCCCTTAGGCTAAAACGTCTAAGCAAGCTATAGCTTGGTTTCACTACTCACTAGGAAGAGCAAAATGATAGAACTAGGGCAAGTTATTCCAGACACCCCATTAGCCGAACTTAATCAACAAGGTATGCAGAATCACACCAGCCATGAGCTGTTTGCGGGCAAAAAGGTGGTTCTATTTGCGGTACCCGGTGCATTTACCCCCACTTGTTCTGAAGCCCACCTCCCCGGATACGTCGTACTGGCTGACGAAATAAAAGCCAAAGGCGTAGATCTTATAGCCTGTGTATCAGTAAATGATGCCTTTGTTATGCAAGCATGGGGCGAAGCGCAAAACGCAGAAAACATACTGATGTTGGGCGATGGCGATGCCAGTTTTACTAAAGCACTAGGCTTAGATATGGACACCGCCAGTTTTGGCGGGGTACGTTCGCAGCGCTACGCAATGATAATTGATAACTTAACGGTTACTCAGCTAAATGTAGAACCACCTAAATCCTTTGAGGTGAGCAAGGCCGAACATGTTCTTAGTCAACTATAAACATCAATAAACTAGCAATGCTAAGTCGTCTAAATGCTCAACATCTAGTGGCAGTGCGATTTAGTATTGTTTTTATTTGCCTATTCTCTCTGTCTCAAAGCTGTTTTGCCTTTGGCATGAAAGGGCATCAACTAATCGCTTATATTGCCCAGCAACAACTCGACCCGCAAAGCCAAAAACACATCGAACAAATACTTGATGGCAAGAGCATGGTAGTACTTGCAACATGGGCAGACTATGCGAGAAAACAAAAAGCCTGGAAGCACACAGGCCCCTGGCACTACATTAACATTCCCAAAGGGCAGTCCCTTGAGCAAAGCCAGCGAAACCCCAAAGGAGATGTACTCAGCCAATTGGAGTATTTTGAACAGCAGCTCAAGCAGCCGAATATAAGTAAGTTAGAGCGCCAACAAGCCCTAAAGTTTTATATTCATTTTGTCAGTGACATTCATCAACCGTTGCATGTAGGTTACGCAAGCGATCGGGGTGGTAATAAGGTCTCAGTTAGTTGGTATGGAAAAAGCTCAAATCTACATCGGGTGTGGGATAGCCAACTACTTGATAGTAACAAGCTGTCTTTGGGCAAATATGCCGAGCAACTTCAGCGCCAATATCCTAGCAACGACCCGCTTTTTCACTATGAAGAATGGCTAAATCAAAGCCGTGAACTATTACCGGCTGTTTATCAATTTGGCGATAAAAACTTATCCGATAACTACGCAAACCAACATCGCCCCACTTTAGAGCTACAAATTGTTCGTGCCGGCAAACGCTTAGCCGACAAGCTAAATCATATATTTAATAACAAGGTATAGAAATGCTGAGCTCTAAGTGATCCTAATTGTTTGAGCAACGTTATACTCAATATAATGTGAAGGAGCTGACAGCATGAATAAATTTTCTAGCGACAAAATTTCTGTAGGTATTAGTAGCTGCTTATTAGGTGAAGAAGTGCGCTACGATGGCGGACACAAACAATCGCGCTTTTGTCGCATCGAATTAGCCAAGTATTTTGATTTTGAGCCCACTTGCCCAGAAATGGCTATAGGCATGGGCACCCCAAGAAAAACCATTCGTTTAGTTCAGCAAGAAGACGTTATAAGCATTCAAGCCAGTGACGGCAGCTTTGATGTTACCGAAAAAATGCAACAATACGCTAAGCGTCGCTTACCACAACTTAGCCATCATAGCGGTTACGTTGTATGTGCAAAGTCTCCTAGCTGCGGTATGGAACGAGTCAGTGTTTATTCACCGGCTAAAAACAACGCCACCAAAGACGGTGTTGGTATATTTACCGCCGAGTTAATGAAAGCTTATCCTTTATTGCCAGTTGAAGAAGACGGCCGTTTAAATGACCCTGTACTGCGCGAAAACTTTGTTAATCGTGTATTTGCTTATCACCAATGGAAAAAGCTTGAGCACGAAGGCTTTACCGTGGCTAAAGTGCAGGATTTTCACGCTAAATATAAATACTTATTGATGGCGCACCACCCTGCCAAATACCGCGAACTGGGCCCCTTATTAGCCAACATTAGCAGTAATCAAGACCTAGAAGGTTTCGCTAGTTATATCAAAGGTTTTATGGAAATTTTGAAACATAACTGCAGCCGCAAAAACCACTGTAATGTATTACAACACTTGCAAGGTTACTTTAAGCGAGAAATCACAGCCCAACAACGTGAAGAACTGGCCGAACGTATTCATGAATATCGCGAAGGTTTATTGCCTTTACTGGTGCCAATTAGCCTTATTCAGCACTACTTGCGAGAGCATCCGAACCACTATGTTGCGAAGCAAGCTTACCTAGCCCCTCACCCCAATGAGCTAAAGCTACGTTACAGTTTATAATATTTCCTAACTGCAATTGTTTGCCCAATCATTACTGATTGGGCTTTTTTAACTATCCCAATCAATAAATTCTCAACTTACATATTGTTACTCATTGCCAGCAAATACTGTGCTAAATTAGCGCCATTCGCCAAAAAAACTATACTCAAAGGCGAAACATTAAAACTAGACGACGCAAAATTTAGACTAAACGCTAACAAGAGAAAAATATGAATAATATATTTAAGCTATCACTTATTGCCTCGTTAACCCTTGGGCTTACCGCCTGTGGTAGCGATGACTCCGACACTCAACCCACTACAGCATTGGTCTCCTTTTCCATCGCAGACGCACCTGTCGATAGCGCCCAAGAAGTAAATGTAAGCTACGCTTCGTTAACCTTAAAGCGTACTGACCAAGGTGATATCGAATTACCGATTGAAGATGAAAATGGCGATCCAATAAGCATCAACTTACTTGATTACCAAAATGGTGACAGCCTGTTAGTGCTAAGCGATGCAGAATTACCAATAGGCGAATACAGCGAATTAATCATTAACACCTACGAATGCCCACAAAATCAAAATGGTGATACTCAACACTGCAACGTAGTAGAAGAATCAAATGCAGTACTACCGTTAAAAACGCCAAGTAATAAACTTCGTTTAGGTGGCTTTACAGTAACTACAGAGGGAACTCAGGCCTATACTATCGACTTTAACTTGAGAAAATCGTTAGTGAGCACCGCTGGCGGCGCTAGCTACAACTTAAAACCTCATGGCGTAACTATTATTGACAATACCACAGTTGGCAATGTCTCGGGCACTGTAGACCCAAACCTTCTCTCTGCAGGTGAATGTGTCGCTGACACAGGGAATGTTGTTTACCTTTACACCAGCCCTATTGCTGAAGAGTCTGTACTTGGTGATGAGTTTGATCCAGAAATAGACACCGAGGTTCCCGCGAATGTCGTTCAGCCTTACGCTTCGAAAATGGTTCAACTAGATAGTGAAACTGGTGAATACTCCTACAGTTTTGCTCACTTACCTGCTGCGGACTATTTACTGGCGTTTAGTTGTAGTGCGATAGATGATGACCCAGAAATTTATGATGCTGTAATGATTGCAGACCCAAGTGAGCAGCAGGCCACTATCTCTGTAGTATCAGGCGAAACAACTGAATATAACTTTGTAGAAAACATCTAATCCCCAAGAAATGCACTTATAAGCTTACCGAGGCTTGTAAGTGCATCACACTTTTACAGTTTAACTTCACTAAATATTCAGCTGCTAGGTAGAAACAAAGTCTTCTAGCTGCTGATGGCTTAAAAAGCCTGAAGCAGCGCCCGCTTCTCCAATTTTGTAAGACGCAAACAGCATCGCCCGGCTGAGCGCTTTTTCTGGGTTACTTTCTAACAAGTAGTAATGTAAAAAACATGAAAATAACGCATCTCCAGCACCAATAGTATTAAGCACGGGTCGTGTTGTTGTCGCGGGAAAATGTTGAATGGAATTTGCCTGTTGGGTATACAGCAAAGCACCGTTGCTGCCTAATCCCATCACAATAACCGAGTTGTGATAACGCTCCACCAACTGCCAAATAAACTGATGATAGTCACCACTTACTTGCTCGTCACTCAAAAACAGCACATCGGCCATGGCAAGAAATTGCTGGTTATATTCGTCTTCAATGTTACCTAGGGTATGTACATCGGTAGCAATTAGTTTGCCAGCTTGCTTAGCCAGCTCTAGCATTGGCCGGGCAAAATTAATGTTACAAGCAACAACTGCGTCGCTATGTATAAGCTGTTTCTTAAAGCCTTGTTCCGAGTATCTGCGTTGCTGAATATCTTTCAGGTCTACATGTATTTGCCGCCGCCCCTCTGGGTCATACAAAATGACCGACTGTGGTGTATCTTGCATAGTTAGCTCAAAACAAGGTTTAACTTTCGGTATTTGAGCTATGGCTTGTTGCACTTGCTCTCCTGCCATATCGGGTGCCAGCAGCGTGCATAAGTCAACCTCATCACCCAGGGTAGCAAGCGCTTTAGCCACATTAAATGCCACTCCAGACACACTGCTTTGAATACCGTCGAAAGGGTAAGTCACTGGGTAGTAGTGTTGAGGAAATCCTTCAATTTTTAAGGTGGTCTCAATATTGACTAAACCAGCAACCAAAATACGTGTCATAAAGCTAACTCATTGAATATGCGTGATGAATAACGCTAACACATCAATAAGTAACAACAAGCTTAAATGCTCGATAGAGCGACCCAAGTATTTTTTTGTTGCCTGCAGGCTTAATAAAAATCAGAAAGTTTTGCGTCTTTTAGTGAATTGCTTAGTCTTACTAAAAGTAATCAAAGATTTTTAACCTTGAGACCCTGTTTGTATGATATCTGAATGGCAAAACCACAAAGCCCAGCTTAGAAGCTATGTTAGCAAGCGGATAAATGACAGCCACGCTGTCGATGACATCTTGCAAGATGTTTACATCAAGGCCAGTAGCAATTTGCATCAACTTAAGTCAAAGGGCAGCTTAAAAGGCTGGTTATATCGTATCGCCCATAACACCATTATGGATTTTTATCGCCAGCAGAAACCCTATGAAGAATTGCCTGAAGACTTGGTCGCAGAAGATAACGATAGCGGTAGTCTAGCCCGTAAAGAGTTAGCAGAGTGCCTGCGCCCTCTCATCGATGAACTGCCCGAAAAATACGGCACACCGCTTCGTTTAGCTGAGTTAGAAGGTTACTCACAACAAAGTATCGCCGAACAGCTCGGTTTATCGCTCTCTGGCGCTAAAAGCCGAGTACAAAGAAGCCGAGTGAAGTTTAGAGAACAAATGATGGCTTGCTGTGACTTTGAAGTAGGACAAGAGGGCATCACCGACTACTCCCCAAAAAAGACAAGCTCATCGACTAAATGTTAAATGCTGTTTGTCTGCAACAAAGCGGTTAACAATCAAATTAATGCTCGCTCCCACGAGTACTCTGGAGAACACATGCCCAAACCAACGCGCCCTCTTATTTCAGCTCAAATAATCCAAGAAATAACTGAATGGGCCATTATGCATGGCGTAGCTTTTCGTCAAGCCGATCACTCTGCCAGGCATTGTCCGTTTAGTATTGCGCCAATAACTATGCCGCATGAAGTATTCGAACGCCTGCATAGAGCCACATCTCTTATTACAAGGCTAATTAACAATGTGTCAGAAGATCACGACTTTCTTCAGTCGTCGCTCGCTAAAGTGGCAAAAGCAGAGCCCTTTTTTGAACGTTTATTAGCCCTGCACCAACAAGCCCATGGTGACTCAGCACATCGCTTATCACCTGCTAGAAAACCGCTGCTAATAATGCGTACCGATTTTATGGACGACCGACAACATGGTCCAAAAGTTATCGAGTTTAATGGTATTGCTGCAGGCATGGCGCCGTTTGGCCAACGCGCAACAGAGCTGCATGCTTTTATACAAAATCAATGGCCTCAGCTTTACCAAACCTACCTAGAAGATAAGCACGCCTCACCAGCAGAAAACCAAGCTATTGAACAGCTCGCCCTTGCGATCGTTAAAGCTGCAAACAGCATTAAAGCAAGCTTTGAATCACGTGCTCAAGCTTCTTTAGACGGTTTAGCGAGTAAACCAACTTTCTTAATGGTGATACAAGAAAATGAAGACAATGTGTACGACCAACATCTTCTGGAACTAGCTCTACAGAAACAAGGGATTCGCACCCTAAGGCGCACCTTCGAGCAACTTAGTACCCAATTATCCAGCGGCGATAATCAACGCCTACTGTTAAAGGACGTAGGCGCTATTGATGTGGTATATCTTAGAGCCGGTTACCAATACGCTGACTACTACTCAACAACACGCAGCGAAAGAGTTTGCTGCGAAACCCTTAGCCAAACTAGGCTATTTATCGAGCAACACAAAGTAGCCGTAAACGCCACGTTTAGCCAGCAACTCGCCACCAGTAAAACCATGCAAATGCTCCTAACAACCATGCCAGCAGAAGACTATGCCCGCTGGGGGTTAAACCTAGATGATGCCAAGCTAATCAAAAGTGTCTTGGCAGATATGAAGCCAATAAACCAAGCAACCATCGGCTGGTTTAATAGGCAGGCAGATAAGCAAGAATGGGTACTAAAAAACCAAGGAGAAGGTGGTGGACATTGCGTTTTTGGTGAAGAAATAGCTAATAAACTTGAACAGTTAGCCCCTCATGAGTATGACGCTTGGGCTTTAATGCAGCGCTTATATCCACACGAACGCGAAGTCCCCACCATCGCAGTGCGTAATAGCACTCAAACCCACGTCGACGATCTGGTGAGCGAGATAGGCTTATTTAGTGCTTATTACGATGAAGAACCAGCAACACCGCTAAACGGATATGCTGGCTATCTTATTCGTAGTAAACCCGCGAGTGAGAACGAAGGCGGGATCCACAGCGGTAAAGGTATTTTAGATTCCTTGGTATTAAGTGACGCATAAGCTAAAAACTTGCGTCTTTTTGGTTAAGGCTGCGTCCTAACACTATCAACCTAAATCAATGGAAAACTTAATGTTTCAAACCACCCCGAGCCACCAAGGTATTAGCGACAAATTCATTAAGCATGATAGTAAAATGCTAAAGCAAATTTATGGCAGCGACCAGCTGACACCTTACTGGATAGCCGATATGGATTTCCCCATTGCCTCTCCAATTAGCCAAGCTATGCAGCAATTAGTAAACCGTGAGCAATACTCTTACGAATTTGATTCACAAACCGTATTTAAGGCGATTGCTCATTGGAATCAACAGCGCCACCAGCTTGACCTAAACCCTAATCATTTTGTGCAAGTTCCAGGGGTACTCAGCGCAATAGCATTGCTAATTCGCGACTTTACTCAAGAAGGCGACGGCGTATTAATTCAAACTCCGGTGTACCACCAATTTCGCCGTTTAATTGAATCTGCCGGACGCAAAGCTGTGACTAGCCCGCTTAAGCTAGAGGGAGATCGTTACCTATTTGATTACCAAGATTTTGAGCAACAGCTAAGCAGCGGCAAAGTGCGCATGGTGTTGTTATGTAACCCTCATAATCCGGTAGGTAGAGTGTGGACTAAACAAGAGTTGCAACAGTTAGTTACCATTGCCAAAAAGTACCAGGTAATGATTATAAGTGATGAAGTTCATGCCGATATCGTGTTTGAAGGTGCAAGATTCACCAGCATGGCCTCGTTAAACTACGACAACAGCCTCACCATTATTGGCTCCCCCGCTAAAAACTTTGGCTTAAATAGCATTGCTAATGGCTATATCTATAGTGATAACCAAGCCTTACGAGAAAAAATCAAAGCAAGCTCGGTGTCTATGTCACTAGACCACGGCAATGCATTTAGTTTGTATGCCACCATTGCAGCCTACCAGCATGGCAAAGAGTGGTTCGAAAAGTTTTTGGCTTATACCCAAGAAGTAAGAAACTGGATTATGGCATTTATGGCCAAGGAACTCCCCCAAGTTAAAGCCTTTCTACCCGAAGGTACCAATCAAATATGGTTTGATTTATCCGGCTTAAACTTAGCCCCAGAGCAATTAAAAGAGCTATTAAGCCAGCATGCTAAACTCGCGCTAACACCCGGCACCTGGTTTGGTGAAATAAACGAAAATTATTATCGGATGAACTTTGCCTCACCGTTAGAAAAAGTCCAAGCGTCACTGCAGCAACTCAAAACATCAATTAGCCAATATCGCTAATCATTTAGATAAAGGCAGAGGCCGGCGATTAAAATTACCAAGCTCTGCCTTTATGATGACTAAATAGCCAAACTGGCAAACTGGCAAACTGGCAAACTGGCAAACAGCTAGAGAGGAAAGCTCTGAGCGTTTAAATAGTATTTTCTTTTTAATTAATAGCTTAGTGGTAGCTTTATTCACATAAAAAAGACGCAAGCTCACTTAGGAATAAAGATGGAAGAAAGCAAACTCTTCAAAAAAATATGGCGATTTAATGCCATTGTAATTATGTTAGTTGGAATTGTAGGTCTAGCGCTAAGCCTATTCGCTGCCATTACAATCTACCAAGACATTACACGTGATAGAAACGTAAGAAACATTGTTAATATTGAAGAAACACAGGAAGATAAAAAAAAGTGGCGGCTAGGAAATCTAATAAGCATTAATGGATCTAGCGTAATAATGGTCCCACTCTATTCAGAGCAAAATATAAGCACAGCGTCATACAGCAAGTCGGCATCGTCAACCAGAAACTACCTCTTCATTAATGTAGAAACAAATAGTAAGTATTGGTTATTTGATAAAAATGACTACTTGATAACAAGCATTCATCAGTTACCAAATACTTCTTATTCAGAGCAAACCAAAGAAACTAAAGCCATTCTTTATTACGTGGTTAAGTCGGACACTAATAACAATAATTCGTTAACATCATCTGATCTAAAAACCGTAGCTATATCGAAGCCAAATGGCCAAGAGTACCTTGAATTACTAAAAGATATCGACTTTGTAAATGGATACAAAATTGTCGGCGAGCACTCTGTAATCATCGTGTTTCAACGCGACAATATCGCTTATTCGGCAACTATTAATTTAGACAATTTAACAGTCTCTAACGAGGAGCCATTGCCTAGCATGGAGCCCAAGTAAAACCCACCTTCGTATAAAAATTACTGTCGCTCAACGCTATATGCCAGCTACAAAAAAGCCCGCTAAGTTGCGGGCTAATCTGGCTAATGAAAAACGCTCACTATTCTTTGTCGTTTAACACTATGCCAGTTTTACTAATGGTGATTAAACCTTCTTTATAAAGCTTACCAATCGCTTTTTTAAAGGTACCTTTACTCACACCAAAAATAGCAGAAATGGCTTGCGGGGTACTTTTATCACTCAAGGCCAGGTAGCCTTGCTCTTCGCGAAGCTTAGCTAAAATGGTGTCGCCAATATCAATGGCTTTTTGTATGCCAATGGGCTCTAAACTTACGTCTAGCTTTTGGTCTTCTCGTACTTTTTGAATATAACCAGTACCAGCATAACCCGCGCGAATACGCTTAAACACTTGATCGTAATACAGTACGCCCCAGTGCTTGTTATTTACTACTGCTTTGTAACCTAGCTCAGTACGCCCAGCAACCAATAACTCAACTTTGTCGCCACGCTTATACTTGTGGTCTGACTTATCGATGTAACGATCGAGCTTATTGCTGGCGGTAATGCGTTGCTCATTGTCTAAGTAGACATACACTACGTAATGACGATCAACTTCCATTGGCTGCTGTTGCTCACCAAAAGGTAAGAACAAATCTTTGTCTAGGCCCCAATCGAGGAAGATGCCAACATCGTTAATGTCCTTCACCTGCAAGTTAGCGCATTCGCCTACTTGCACCAAAGGCTTCTGTAAAGTCGCTAATAGATTACCTTGGCTATCTCGGTAAACAAATACCTCTATTTGCTGACCAATGCTTAAATCAGCAGGCAGCTCTTTGCTTGAAAGCAAAATATCACCGAACTCGCCACCTTCTAGGTAGGCACCTAAGTCAGCCATTTCAATCACGGCTAGTTGATTAAGGCGTCCAATTTCTAGCATTTTATCTCTCTTTTCACATTCGATAAGCTCAGTATGAGCCAATGCGCGAGTATAGCATGCAAAGGCCAAGATGCACTTGGCTTAATTGGCTTAGGCTGGTTTTAATGCGTTAACAATAGTAGAGACTTGCTGGCTTACATCGGATTCAATTTTAGTGGCTAATTTGTAGGCCGACTCTACTTGCGTTTTCACCGTGCTCATTTTGGAAGTGAAGCTACCTACATGCTCACTTTGTTCACGAATATACTCACTGGCTTGATGTGCCACTTGAGCAGAAGTTTCTGCTTGCTCACGTACCTGATGAGTGGTTTCCATAAGCTTAGAAGAAATAGCCTGCTGATGTTCACTGGCTTCTTCTATTCCACCAATGTTTGACTCTAGGCTAGTCGAAGACTGTTTTAGCTGATTCAAAATACCGGTTATTTCTTCTAGTGAAGTTTGGGTGCGCATTGATAGCGTTCTAACTTCATCTGCCACCACGGCAAAACCACGGCCATGTTCACCGGCTCGGGCTGACTCAATAGCAGCATTTAGGGCGAGCAAGTTAGTTTGTTCGGCAATGCTACGAATAACATCCAAGATTGCACTTACATCAGTTACCGCTTTAACTAAGGTCGCCAGAGATTCTCGCCCTTCGGTGACCGCGGTACTGGTGCGCTTACTGGCATTCATCACCTGTTCTACATTTTGCTGCGATTCGTTCATCGCGCTCTGGGTAGCGTTGGCATTGTGCTCGACGTCACTAGATACCTGATTAAGCTGCTCTGTTAATGAACGCAGTTGTTCCATCAGCAATTGAGATTCAGCTACTTGGTGATCGGTTTGCTCTGAGGTTAAGTACACTTCACGTACCTGTTTAGTCACCGAATCGAGTGAATTAGATACCACAGATAGCTGCTTGTTCTTAAGCTCTTCTAAGTCTTCTTGCTTGGCCAATAGCTGGTTGAAAAAGGTAGCAATTTCGCCAATTTCGGTATTATTTCGGCGTACTTTTAATCGCTCAATGCTGCCGTTCTCAACCAG
The DNA here is from genome assembly GCF_019670105.1 of Agarivorans albus. Classification (NCBI taxonomy): domain Bacteria; kingdom Pseudomonadati; phylum Pseudomonadota; class Gammaproteobacteria; order Alteromonadales; family Alteromonadaceae; genus Agarivorans; species Agarivorans albus. The sequence continues at coordinate 3,423,252 of NZ_AP023032.1, forward strand.
TGAGGCAAAGCCATTTCGCAGTTCACGAAGCGGTTTTAATACGGTACTTTGCATCACAACTTGCATTACGATGGCAATTAGCAAAATTAAGCCCGCAACACTGTATAGTGTGATTTTAACCGTTTGAGTAACCCCATCTCGTTGCTTAATAACGCCCTGCTCTGCTTGAGATATTTGCTGGGTAAGTAACTCAATGTCGGCCGCTAATGCGCTGCGTAATACCATCCGTTGTTCGATTAAAGCATTAGTCGATTGCAGCTCTCTTGGGTAGCGCTGAGTTAAACTTACTAGCTCGCTCTTTATCTCTTCGGCTAAATCGACAGCTTCTTCGGGGTCGCCTAAGGCAAACTCATCAACTTCAACTTCGCTCATCACCCCCAACAATGGTAAAGCATCAATTGATTTTGCATGTTTGTTTACCCGCAAAAACGCATCATCGTAAGCAGATTTACTGTTAGCACTAGGGTCTACAAAATAGCGGCTTCGCTGCATCGACAAGTTAACTAAAGCATTAAGAAGTTCTGTACCTTGTTGAATATAGTCACGAGAACTGGCTGCTTGAGCGCTTAAGCCGTAGTCAACGGTACTGTCTGCCCAACCAAGCATTTCACGCTCTGCATTTATCAACAAGCCTTGCTCATTACCGCTGAGTTTGCCCAGCGCTAAATAACGGTCTTGCAAGGCAATATGTAGTTGATTTAGTAGCTCAGCCAAACCTGGCAAATGCTGCTGATTGGAGCGCTCTACCAGTTCCAGCAGCAAACGCTCAGCTTCACTAAGCTCTAACGCGTTACCGGTATTTAAGTAATTGTTTACCTTAGCCACCAGCTGGCTATTAAATTGAGATTTGAGAGATTGATAATTTTGTAGCTGCTGATTGGAGCTCGACAACTCAACTAAGGAAAAGTATAAGGCTGCAATTAACACCGCACTTACGGCAAATAATGCTATCGCAGATAGTCTAGAGAATCGTGATACTCGCATAAAAACTCCATTCGCAGATTGGCTAAAACTAGCTCTGCGGCAATCCCTAACAGGCCTATTAGGCGCTAATTTGGGCGAAGATTTTATGACTAAAATATGACAATAATATTACATTGATAACTGTGTTAAAAATAGCAAAGCATTTGATATATAAATGAAAATCAACAATTACAGCAACTTAACTACAATGTTATCGGTATACAAAGCTGTAACTCAAAGCGTTCATTTGGATCCAGAAATTGACATCGAGAATAGCGCACATAAGCAGGCGTATTACCTAAACGGTAACCACTATTGGGCAGCCATTGCATATAAAATTTATGCAATATTGGTAACAAATCCCCATATCCTCCAGCGGCATGTAAGGTTGCATGCATGCCTTCGGGAATCGTTAAGGCACTAACTCCACCTCGACGCACTATTGGGTCGTCTACCGCTAAACAAGCAACATAGTGACAAAGCGGAGCCGGAACAATATCAGGATTAGAATGATACAAACCTAATAGCTTGTTTACTTGCCACTCCACGCCTTGGCTATCAGCCCAAACATGCAGTTTTTCATAGGCTTGGCGAATAGAACGATCGTAGCCTTGGTGCCTCACATAAGCGACTGGTTGGGCAGGCAAGCGCTGCACCTTAACCTCAGGCATTTGCAGCGCCTTGGCATTTAAGATTCGCTGTTGTAAGTCATCGCTCCAATGCTGCTGGTAATTAGCTTGGCTAAACTTACTGTAACCATGGTTTCGCCATTGTGTAGGTGAGCAGGCAAAGTGCTTTTTAAAAGCTTGAGAAAACGACGCCGGTGACAAAAAACCACAACATTGTGATGCTTCTTGTATGGTGAGGCCGGGTGAAAACATTAATAAATTTGCACAACGCTCCAACCGCGCACGACGAATATACTCATTAACATTTTCGCCGGTCACTTGCTTAAAACAACGATGAAAATGATAGGCGGAATACGCAGCTACTTTAGCCAATTGCCTCGCATCTAAGGGCTCGGCGATATGTTGGTGAATGTAGTACAGAGCATCGTTGATTCGATTTACCCGCACTCCATCTGTGCTTAAAGACATTCGATACCTTAAAGATCCACCGTCAGTTCCTCAAAATAGCACATATGGACAAGTCATTACACATAAACGCTAAAGCATTGCCACAGCAGTTTCTGCAATGATAGTCAGCAGTTTTTACTAAGTAGGTAAATGGCCATGTTAGCGGTGAGCAAACGAGTTAAACAAACTAAACCATCATATATACGCAACATTTTAAAGGTGACTCAGCAAGCTGATATGCTCTCTCTTGCCGGCGGTTTACCCGATGCAGAATTGTTTCCGCTAGATATTTTAACGCAGGCAGCTGATGAGTTGGCTCAATCACCTAGCATCTTTCAATATGGTGCTACCGAAGGCTTAACTGAGCTTCGCCAATGGCTACTTGAAGAAAATGGCGCCGCAGAGGACGTATTAATTACCACAGGCTCACAACAAGCCTTGGATTTAATCGCTCGTAGTTACTTAAACCCAGGGGATAAAGTATTGTGTGAAGCCCCCAGCTATTTAGGCGCCTTGCAGGTTTTTGATTTAGCGGAAGCCGAGATACATACCGTGATAGCCGAAGCTGACGGCCCCAATTTAGCCCAGCTAGAGCAACAGTTGGCTAACTATAAAATAAAGCTTTTTTATGCTGTGCCAGATTTTCAAAACCCTAGCGGCCACTGTTGGAGCCTTAGCAAACGAAAGGCCGTTGCTAGCCTACTAGCTAAATATAACGTCGCACTTATAGAAGATGCTCCTTACCGCCAACTTCGCTACCAAGGTGAGCCACTTCCCACGGTAAGCAAGCTATCTAGTTATGCAGCATTTCACCTCGGCTCTTTTTCAAAAATAGCCACACCAGGTATGCGCGTAGGCTATGTAAGAGCCAAACAAGCATTGCTAGCACCGCTAATAAAAGTGAAACAAGCAAGCGATTTACATTCCGCTCAGCCCATGCAATTGATGCTATTAGCCACGGTTCGCCACCCTTCTTTTACTGAGCACTTAGATAAGTTGACCAACACTTACCGAACTCGGCGCGACTACCTAGCAGAGCTTTTGCAGCAGCAACTTAGCGATAAACTAGAATTTAATGTCCCTCAAGGAGGCATGTTTATCTGGGCAAGGCTCCCCCACCACAATGCAATGTCTTTAGCAGAGGCTGCATTAAGACAAAAGGTAGCAATAGTGCCGGGTGATGAGTTTTGGCCAAGCAATCATACACCAGACTACCAAGCAATTAGACTAAACTTCACTGCCTTAACAGAGCCTCAGCTGGAGCAGGCAGTAAGCCGCTTAAAAAAGGCGCTGCTGCAATGTTCGCCTATGAAATAGAACGTCTTTATTTCGCTTCAACCAACATCGACTCTTCACTAATGTGAGTGTCGATATAGCGGGCTTTTTTCTTTTCTTTTAGCTGATGTAAATCAACTAATACCAAACCATCAATACACTGGTTGAATTCTGGATCGACATTGAAATCGATGAACTGAACCCCACCGGCGTGACATAACTCGGTATATTGCTTATACAGCGTTGGCACTGCGGTCCCCATTGCTGCCAATGCACTTTTTAGCTGGGCAAAATCAGCTTTATAATCATCACCGCTGAAAGACATATGAATACTGTTTTTTAGTTGCTTGGCCAGCTGGTAAGGCTGACGCGAGCGCGCATAACTTTTGTTCGAAGGAAAGTAGGTTTGATAAAAATGAATCAGTAAGTCTCTGCCAGCCTCTGGCATTGCGGCGCTAATGCTCACTGGGCCGAACAAGTATCGGTAGTGAGGATTGCGCGCCAAAAATGCGCCAATACCCAGCCACAGGTAGTCTAAGCTGCGTTTGCCCCAATATTTGGGTTGCACAAAGCTGCGCCCTAACTCAATACCCGAAGCTAAAAAGTCACAGTTTTTCTCATCGTATTCGAATAGTGATTGGCTATATAGTGCGCCAATTCCCTTATCTTCGATTAAGCGTTTAGTATCGGCAAAACGATAAGCTCCGGCAATTTCAAGTTGCTCTGCGTCCCACAATATAAGATGCATATAGTTTGCATCGTATTTGTCGGTATCGGTGCGTCGACCGGTGCCTTCACCTACAGCGCGAAAAGCTAGCTCTCGGAGGCGACCAAGTTCAGATAAAACTAAAGGTTGGGAGTTTCCATAACAGATGCAAATCTGCTTTCCATCTGGCGTCTCGCCTATTTTCTCTAATTGCTTAATCGCCTTTTTTAAAGCAAGGCGCTGCTCTGGATGAGCAATCGCAGCCTCTGTTTGGAACAGGCCTTTTTTGTTACTGCCAATACGATAAAGGTGCTTTTTGATTAACTGAGCTTGAGTGGAACGGTCTAGACCACTTAAACCAAAACTCTTTACTGGGATCTGCTCACCCACCACCATCGAGAACACTTTGTTTCGATGAAAGAACAGCTCTTTTACCAATAACAAAGTAGATAAAGGTCTATATACAAAAGAGCAAAAGTAAAACAACTTGCTGTTTTTAGCCTTTACGCAAATAGGCAATAAGGGAGTGTTGGTTTTTTTGGCAATGCTCACAAAACCCTTGGTCCACTTTCCATCTTTTACCTTAACGCCCTTTAAACGAGAGACCTCACCGGCAGGAAAAATAATCACCGCCCCTTCTTCATCTAATAACGCTTTAATGGCATTAAGCTGCTTACGCTGGCTATTGCCGCGCATGTTGTCTACTGGCAGTAATAAATCGTCAAGTGGCTTAATGGCGGAGAGAATTTCATTAGCAACAATTTTAACGTCTTTACGTACCTGACTAACCAAGTGCAGCAAAGCAAGGCCATCTATCGAACCTATTGGGTGGTTAGCTACAATAATCACTCGTCCTTCGCTAGGAATGCGCTCTCGCTCATTCTGACTAACGCGATAACTAACATTAAGCTCGGTGAATACTTGGTCGATAAAAGCCACCCCTTTTAAGTGAGGGTGCTTTTCGCCAAAGGCTTGGAACTCGTCTTCAAACAACACTTTAGAAAAAAACCATTTCGCCAAGGAATAACGACGCGGATGCTGTGCTAGGCTGGGGTAATGTTGATTGAGTACCTGCTGTGCTGAAATCATTGCTCTCTCCCTGTATTCGCCGTTAGGCTAGAAGCAGAAGATGACAAAGAAGCAACAATTTTGTGTCAGTTGCATGACACTCCCACACTTAGAAAGTGGATAAATAACAAGGACTGTTAAGTGCAATTAGGTAGCGAAAATCCGCAAATCGTACTCTATCTCAATACTCAAGTTCCCTCTCTGCCAATTAGTTATCAAGATCTAAAGGGTGCTGAACTAAGCCAGGCAATTCTAGAAAACAACAATAATAATTGGCGTAAAGTGCTAACTATCTTTGCCAAGCTTTGTGCACCTGATGAAGATTGGCGAAGTTATTTGCATCAAGATTTACTGCTTAAACAGCAAATTAATTTTAAGCAGGTTTTAGTCAAATCTGCGCAAATACACGTTGTGGCGGGAAAAGCTAACTGGCAACGATTTGACACGGCAGTTGTAGAAAAAAGTGCCATAAATCAAAAAAAATGGATTTATTTAAGGCCAAATATTTTGTTTACCCCTTACCCAGACTACCGACAATTCCCTAATAGCATGATTAGCGAATGTAGGGTGCATCTTCATCAAAGTTAAATAAAAATTTAGCTAGTCAACTGAATTATAATAAGTTTATTTTTTGAGCAGCGATATTAGAACTAAAACTAAGAGTCAATTGATAAATCCAACAAAAACAAAGCCATAGCTGATTATTACGTCCTTAGCTAGCTGTTAGGTTTAACAGTTTAAAAACAGTGCGCACTGGATTGTACTCATAGCATCATCACTAAGGGAGAGATGCTAATGGACTTTGTTAACGGCGTTGCAGAACAACTTTCACCAACTACATTTCAACACCTAAACAACTACCGTCATCAAGTGTTTGTAGAAATGCTTGGCTGGGAACTCGATACCCCTGATGGCATAGAGCAAGACCAATTTGATCGCGATGACACCGTTTATGTTATCGCTAAAAACGAACAAGACCATATTAGCGGTTGCGCTCGTTTATTGCCGACCACCAAACCCTACCTACTGGAAGAAGTATTTCCAGAGTTATTGAATGGCCTTCCCTGCCCCAAGCAACACGACGTTTGGGAACTTTCGCGCTTTGCTGCAGTAGACTTTGATAATCATAATCAAGCGCCAACTCAACTCATGTCGAGTGAAGCTTTAGCCTTGCTCACCGCCTCAATCGAGTGCGCCAAAAAACAAGGTGCTAAGCGCTTAATCTCAGTCTCTCCGCTAGGTATAGAGCGAATGTTACGCAATGCAGGTTTTCGCTACCACCGTGCCGGCCCACCTAAAATTGTGAATGGCTACGCACTGTTTGCCTGCTACATAGATATTGCTTAACTCATTACCATTGGCGACTCGCGGTAGCGATTTTTTATCGCTTCCGCCGTTGTTGCTTGCCAAGCCATCGCTTCAATAGCCTCTAGCAACAACTCATCATTGCGACGCGGGCTCACATCAAAGCCCTCTTCTTGCAACTGAATATTACTGCGTGGTAGGCCTTTTACTCGACATTGCATCCGGCCGTTATGCCATTGCCAATGCCAGTCCCACCCTAGGGTGATAGCGCACACATTTTCAAATAGCCATTCGGTATAGCCACTGAAAATAGCCTGTTCACTATTAAATTCTTCACTACTAATATTGTCTAAGCCAGAAATAATATGGCTAAAAGCGAGCACATTAAGCTGCTCAATTGACAACCTCACCAAACCATCACTGCAGGGAACAACCTGATAGCGATGTGATTCGATTACATTCTGTACACTTGCCTGTGTTTTCATAATTTTATTTTTTAATTATTTGAGCTTCCCCTCAATGAAAGCATTGTGAGGTCTAAGCATCAATTGTCAACATTAACAGTTGCGTTATACTGGTAATTCTACGGGAAAAATGATTATGCGCAGTATTTGCATAACTAGGAGAAGATAAAGCTGTCATGGAAGCTTGGTTAGAAGAACAGTTCTGTTTGTTGGAAACCCAAGGCTCTAGTGAGGCCTTTTTCCAAGAATTATCTAAAATCACCAACGCTTTAGGGTTTGACTTTTGTGCTTATGGCTTGCGAGTTCCTTATCCCTTGTCTGCTCCTCGCACCGAAATGCTTAATAACTACCCCACCATTTGGCAACATACCTACCAAGAGAAAAACTACTTGGCGGTTGATCCTACGGTGCACCATGGGATGACGTCCCAACTTCCGATTGTTTGGAGTGACCAAGTGTTCTCCCAAACGCCAGAGCTAATGGAAGACGCTCGCGCCTTTGGCCTTGAGTATGGCTGGGCGCAATCGTCTCGCCAAGCGAATGGCACAGTAGGCATGCTAACCCTAGCCCGCTCTTCAGAAATGCTAACGCCAGCCGAGCTAGTGCGTTATCGCTATCAATTACTGTGGTTAACCCAAGTAACTCACCACGGTCTTGCATCTCGAATAACCGAAGAAAAGCTTGAGATGCCAGAATTAAGTTTACGAGAGCTAGAAATGTTGAAATGGACAGCCGATGGCAAAACTGCCGATGAAATAGCTACCATTCTCAATATCACTGCGCGTACAGTAAACTTTCACATCAGCCAGGCGATGCGTAAGTTGGACGTGGTTAATAAAACTGCCGCTACGGTTAAAGCCGCACTTATGGGGCTAATCTAAGCTCCAAAAAAAGCAGCTCAAACGTTAGAAATCAAAGTCTCAAGGCTAATATGCACTATAATCTAGCTGTCTCTCACCAGCCTTAACTAGCATGACTCTTGATTTAGATTTCCACTCCACCTTATACCTAATAGGCTTAATCGCAGTATTTGTTTTTGCGCTAACTGGCGCGCTGGCTGCTGCTAAGCGCGAGCTAGACATCCTTGCTTTTGTATTTGTTGGCATTGTCACAGGCATAGGTGGCGGAACAATTCGCGATTTATTGCTGAGAACTGATCAAATCTTCTGGATTGCCGATCCTAACTACCTCACGGTGTGTATTGTCGCTTCAGTGATGACCTATTTTTTTGCCCATTGGGTAATCAAAATTGATCGAATCTTATTGTGGATGGATGCAGCGGGCATCGCCTTGTTTGCAGTATTAGGTACCAGTAAGGCCTTAAGTTACGAGGTCGCGCCGCTGATTGCTATTTTAATGGGGGTAATCAGCTCCACTTTAGGATCTGCAATTCGCGATTTAATGATACAAGTGAAGCTGGTGATTTTTGAGCCTGAAATATACGTAACAGCTTGTTTATTAGGAAGCTTGTCTTACGTAGTGCTAAGTCACTTTGGTATTAACGAGGTCTACAATATCTTGTTATCTAGTGGCGCGGCTTTTCTGTTACGGGTACTGGCTATAGAACTCGATTTAAGATTTCCCAGCTTCACACTTAGTAAGCTACAAAACCGGGAAATTCGTAAACAACAGCATAAGTCTTAAGCGTGTTCACCAATGGCATTCACATGGAATACATGCTCTACATTGGCAATCGCCTCTAGCAACTCGGTGGTGGCTGGTGTTGCAATGTCCATCAAGGTGTAAGCAATATCATTGCGACTCTTGTTCAGCATATCAATCACGTTGATATCCATGTCTGAGAGCAAGGCTAATACATTACTTAGTACCTTGGGTACGTTGTCGTTGGCAAAGGCAATACGGTAGCCCTCTGTTCTGCTTAACTTAATGTTAGGAAAGTTAACCGAATTATGAATGTTGCCATTTTCCAAGAAATCAATTAATTGGCGTGCAGCCATTACGGCGCAGTTTTGCTCGGCTTCGTTAGTGCTTGCGCCTAGGTGTGGCAAACTAAGTACCTTAGGATGTTTTAGCAAAGCAAGGCTCGGAAAATCGCTAACGTATTGAGATAACTGCTGTTTAGCTAAGGCGGTAAGCAAGGCATCTTCGTCTACAATGCTGCCTCGCGCAAAGTTCAGCAACACTGCACCTTGTTTAATAGATGCTAAGTTATCGCTATTAATTAAGCCTTGGGTATGTTTGTTAGCAGGCACATGAATAGTGACATAATCACTCGCAGCTAAAAGATCTTTTAGCTCATCAGCACACTCAACTTCTGAAGATAAGCGCCAAGCTGCTTGCACACTCAGTGCAGGGTCAAAACCAACCACCTTCATGCCTAAACCAAGAGCAGCATGAGCCACCTCGGCACCAATAGCACCTAAGCCAACTACTCCTAGCGTTTTACCGGTGAGCTCAGAGCCAACAAACCCTTTTTTCTCGGCTTCAACTTTAAGCTGTAAAGCTTTTGCATCCATATCTTCGCTCAAGCCTTCAATAAAGCTTAAACCGGCGGCGATGTTACGCGCACTTAGTAGCATTCCCCCCAAGACTAACTCTTTTACGGCGTTGGCATTGGCGCCAGGCGTATTAAACACAACGATGCCCTGCTCACTACAACGCTGGATGGGAATATTATTTACCCCCGCACCACAACGCGCTAAGGCTTTAACTTCACTTGGAAAATCGTAGTCATGTAAATTAGCGCTGCGGAGCATAATGGCATCTGGTGCCTCCTGCCCTTCAGCTACTTGGTAACGCTCCTTAAAACATGCCAAGCCTTGTTGGTGAATATTATTAATGGTCCGAATATTCGGCATACAGCTTCTCCCTAAACAACAATTACGGTGTTTTCGTGACAAACTGCAGCACGAAAATAGAATATTAAAATCTTTACAAACTTATAGGCACACCTGCTTATAAGCCCAAGCTAACCAAGGCATAAAGCGCTCTAGATCTTCTTTCTCAACAGTGGCGCCACACCAAATGCGCAAGCCTGCAGGAGCATCTCGGTAAGCACCTATGTCAAAAGCAACCTGCTCTTGGTCTAACAGGCCGATGATAGTTTTAACCTGTTCAGCAGACGCATCCAATGTTAAACAAACACTGGTATTTGATAGGGTTTCAGGCTGTTTCGCCAAGAAACTAATCCACGCGTTGTCGGCAACAAACTGTTTTATGACTTCGAGGTTTTGTTGGGATTTGCTGATGCTTGCCGAGACTCCGCCCAACGATTGAACCCATTTGAGGGCGTCGATATAGTCCGCCACACATAACATCGACGGCGTGTTAATCGTTTCGCCTTTGAATATACCTTCAATGAGTTTCCCTCCTTGGGTTAATCGAAATACTTTAGGCATTGGCCAGCTTGGTTGGTGGCTCTCTAATCGTGCTACTGCTCGTGGGCTAAGAATAATCACCCCGTGAGCACCCTCACCGCCCAGAGCTTTTTGCCAGCTGTAAGTCACAACATCAAGCTTTTCCCAAGGCATAGGCATGGCAAATACTGCAGAAGTAGCATCACAAATAGTTAAACCACTGCGTTGAGAGCTTATCCAATCACCATTTGGCACGGCTACACCAGAGGTAGTGCCGTTCCAAGTAAAAATACAATCATTATCAGGGTTAGCTTGGTTCATGTCTGGTAGCTGGCCGTAATCGCTGCTGTAGTGATTAACTTGCTCAAGCTTTAGCTGCTTGCTCACGTCGGTGAACCACCCTTTACCAAACGACTCCCAACTAAAAATATCTAGTGGCTTAGGGCCTAATAGCGACCACATCACCATTTCCATCGCCCCCGTGTCAGAGCCTGGAACAATACCCACTCGGTAACCTTCCGGTAACTCCAATAATTGCTCGGTAAGTTGAATCGCTTCGCCTAGTTGAGCTTTACCAATTTTACTGCGATGAGAGCGACCAAGCGCATCAATGTTCAGCTGGCTAAGCGCGTAGCCCGGACGTTTTGCACAAGGCCCAGATGAAAAGTTTGGGCAATTGGGTTTTAACTGCGGTTTCATTAACGATCCTTGTAAGTAGCTGCCTAACTAGGCAATTGAATAATAACTAAAAGCAGTATATGCGAGAGAGCTAGACCATAAAATGACCTGACACCAATTTTAAACGCTGGCGAAAACTTCAATACAAACAAAGGTAAATAGTCTAATTATCAAGATAATTGCAGAGCATATACAGTGGTGAGCAACGCTTAAAACTAAATAGAGATACTAATCCCCCATATAACACTAAGGCCCAAATCCTTGACTTCATTTAAGACCTAAAGCTGGGTAGTATTTAACTAAGTCTCAATCTCAAAAAGCGAACATAGCTTGCCAGCCCTTACTTATTGCCCTCAATGTTCCAGTACTACATTCAAGCAAATCGATGTTAAACAATGGGCTTGCAAACAATGCAAATTTAGCTACTTTCACAATATGGCCTCTACCGCTGGCGCCTTACTCATTTATAAAGGAGAACTATTACTAGTAGAGCGCGCCATTGATCCGAAAAAAGGCTACTGGGACTTACCGGGTGGATTCATCGAATATGGTGAAAGCTTAGAACAGGGCTTACAACGAGAGCTAAATGAAGAACTTGGGCTTGAACTAGCCACCGAAAAATTTAGCTACTTTGGCTCATTTGCTAATCAATATACCTACAACCAAGTGCTTTATCATACTTGCGATAGCTTTTTTGTTTACTTGCTAGACAGCAAGATATCACCACAAGCAAGAGATGATGTGGCAGGCTGGCAATGGCACAATCTAAAAAACCTTCCTTTAGACAAAATAGCTTTTACCTCGGTAAAGCAAGGACTTAAAAAACTTTCTCAACAAACCATCATCCCTATTTACAAATAAATCACATAAAGTTGATGTAGAACATACCCTCTTAACCATATTTTTACTATGGTTAATTTGCTCAAAAAGCGAACAACAAGAACTTCTAGCAGGAAGCAAAAAGAGGGTACAAATATGGATAACCATCCCCGTAGTTCTAGTGTTATTACCGCAATACTCACCTTGGCAGCGGCGCTGTGTTTAATACTGTCATTTTCAAGTAATGCGGAACCCAAAGCCTTAGTGCTAAAACCATTCAAGCAGCTCAGCCAAGAAAGCGCCGAGTGTGCCGGATGTCATAAAGACAAAAACCCATCAATTTATGCACAATGGGGCCGTTCGAAACACTACGGAGCCAACGTAGGGTGCTACGAATGTCACCAAGCAAACCCTGAAGACAAAGACGCCATCACTCACGAAGGCCACACCATTTCGGTGATTGTTTCACCTACCGATTGTGCTAATTGCCATACTCAAGAAGTTGACGAGTTCGCTAAAAGCCACCACGCAAAAGCTGGGCAGATCATTGGTTCGCTAGATAACTTCCTCGCAGAGGTAGTGGAAGGAGCACTCACCTTTAATGGCCAGTCTCCCGCTGCGGTTAATGGCTGCTGGCAGTGTCACGGTTCAGAGGTGAAAGTGCTGGAAAACGGTGATTTAGACCCCACCACGTGGCCCAACACCGGCATTGGACGAATTAACCCAGATGGTTCGGTTGGCGCTTGTACTGCTTGTCACCAACGCCACGAATTCTCGATGGTGCAAGCGCGCAGACCAGAAGCCTGTGGTAAGTGTCACCTAGGTCCAGACCACCCTCAAAAAGAGGTTTACGAAGAGTCTAAACACGGCATTAACTTCTACGCCAACGTTGATCGGATGAACCTCGACTCGGCCAAGTGGATTGTTGGCGAAGATTACGACGCCGCGCCAACCTGCGCCACTTGTCATATGTCAGCTACTCGCGAACTGCCTGTAACCCATGATGTTGGCAACCGTATTTCATGGACATTGCGCCCAGCAATCTCGGAAAAAATTGATGCTAAAGCGAAGGCTCAAGGTAAAGAAGTTAAGTCTTGGGAAGCGCGTCGCGACGACATGAAGAACGTCTGTGAGTCTTGCCATACTAAGTCGATGATCGACAATTTCTACCAGCAATTTGATTCACTGGTTGTTTTATACAACGACAAATTCGCCCGTCCAGGTAAAGACTTAATGGATGTGTTGAAGAGTGAAAAAATGCTAACCGAAACAGGCTTTGATGAAGAGATAGAATGGACCTGGTTCTACTTATGGCACCACGAAGGACGCAGAGCCCGTCACGGCGCTGCCATGCAAGCACCAGACTACGTGCAATGGCACGGCATGTATGAAGTCGCAGAACGCTTCTACATAGAGTTAGTTCCACAGTTCCTAGAAGTGGTAGAAAAAGCCGAACACAAGGGCAATACCGAAGGTGCAGAAAAAGCCCGGGCTGTTCTTGCCGAAATACTCGATCGCCCAGAGCACGCCTGGTTTAGTGGCAACGAACCGGAAGAAGTGAAAAAAGCCAGAAAAGAAGCACAAGCGGCCTTTAAAGCCCGTTACTTAAGCGAAAGCAAATAGCCACCGATGGGAGCAGTAATGCTCCCCTCTTTTAAAAGAGGATGCTGATATGACAAATAACCAGCAGAAGACTCGGTGGCAGAAGCTATGGGCTTGGCTTAAAAAGCCACTCATTGTTGGGATACCCATTGGTGTATTTGTATTAGTGTTAGGTTTGGCAACTGTGCAAGGCAGCTTAGTACTATCCAGTACTAACGAGTTTTGTTTTAGTTGCCACCTTAAAATGGACACTATTGTGCAAGAGTACAAGGCATCGAGTCACTACGGAGACGGCAGCAACATCGCCGCCACCTGTGCCGACTGCCACGTACCACACCCATACTTTGAAATGCTACAGGTAAAAATTGCCGCCACCGCCGATATTTATCACATGATGGTAGGCACCATAACCAAGGAAAATTTCGAAGAGCACCGGCCAGCCCTTGCTGAAACCGTTTGGCGTGATATGCAAGCCAATGACTCAGCCAACTGCCGACACTGCCACCAAGGTGACAACTTTGATTTAAGCAAACAACCACAGCGCGCGCGATTAAATCACCAGCAAATAGCCGCCCGCGGAGAAACCTGCGTAGACTGCCACCAAGGCTTAACCCACAAGCGGATAGTAATCGAATAAGACCTTTACTATTAAATATAAAGTCTTCAAAGTAACTGCTTTGAGGACTTTTGTTTTTCTACCCTTTACTCATCCGACCTCTCATGTTAAAAACTTGTAAAAAACCACAAAGTAAATTATGAATCACTACTTTCGCCTATTAAGCATGTTTATCCGCCATTGGTTTAGTGCCAAAACTCACTTAGATCCCACGGGAGATTTTGTTATTAAGCTACGTGCCTTACCCTTTGATTGCGACGCCAACATGCACCTTACTAACTCTCGCTATTTTAGCTTTGGTGATTTAGGGCGCATCGATATGATGTTAAAAACCAAACTGGGCTCGGTGGCACTTAAAAAGCGCTGGTTAGGCGTAGTGAATGCACAGTCGGTGACTTATATTCGCCCGATTAAGCCTATGGCCAAGGTGGAGCTTCACAGCAAGCTATTAGGCTGGGATGAGAAGTATTGGTATTTTGAACACCGCTTTATTGGCAACAATACGTTGTACGCCACTATCTTAGTGCGCGGAGTATTTTTAAAAGGTAAAAAGCCAGTGCCAATGAGCGAGCTACTGTCGTTGGTGGATCATGACCATCCTTCTCCAGAGTTACCGATGCGGGTAGCTCACTGGAAGCAACTACTGTCGACTAAAAAGCAAGAATCTCCAGTGCTAAGCTAAATGTCTTGCTTTGCTGGAAATCTATAAGCGATAAAATATCCGCTAGTGGGTAATCAAAAAGTCGTTCTATCTGCCATAATTTAGATAGAACGGCGACTTGGTATACCAATGAATAAACACCCAAAGCCTATTTGGCTTACCGCTTTATTAATTCTCTTTGTCAGCTACATGGGCTTCACCCAAGCCCAAACCATTACCTTGGCTACCAGCAAATCCATTCCGCCTTACATCATCAAAGATCAGCAGTCTGGCATTCAGCTAGATATTATCAAGCAGGCTTTTAGCAATGCAGGCTATCAAGTAAAGCAGGTTATTTTCACTTCTAATTTACGCGCAGAAAGGATGCTAGAACAAAATGCCGTAGACGCCATTGTAAATGCCCCTAACAACGGCACACACGCTCACCTCTCAGAACCTGTAATCTTCTATCAAAATGTTGCTATTAGCCTGTCTGTTCGTCAGCTAAACATCCAATCCATTGATGACTTAACTAAGTTTCGCTTAATGGCTTTTCAAAATGCCAAAAAGTATCTTGGTGAACGCTTCGCCAAAGCAACTGAGCAAGCTAAATTCTATACCGAAGTAGCTAATCAAAGTGCCCAATTAGAGCGTTTATACCGCGGACAAGTGGATGTGATTGTTTTAGACAAGCGGATATTCCACTATTTAAATCAGCAACTTATTGCCAAGCAACGTCCTACAGCGCCAGTGACCAAGCACCTTATTTTTCCAGAATCACCGCGGCTATTGGGCTTTCATGACCCAGAGCTTCGCGACAAATTTAACGCAGGTCTGAAGCAATTGAACGATCAAAAAGTAAAGCATTCAGAATGAACCAACTGGCTAAACCAGTGAAAACAGCCATTTTGTGTTACAAATTAGATCAAGCAGCTATTTTCGATAGTTTTTACAAGAATAATCGGGCTTAACACTGATAACAAAAATTTAACAGCCCACTAATTGAGCAGCTTTAAAATAGTAGCAATGCCCACTTATTCAGGCCTACTAGCTGTTTAAGATCACTTTTTAGAAAAATCATCTTTTTTTTACTTAGCGAATAAAAGATTTAAGCCAAAACTGTCATAAATGACAGTTACATTCAGCATGAAAACGCTATCATAGACTTTCTATTACGCCCACGAGGAAATTTTCGATATGTCCGAAAACCGCTATTCCCACACTTCCAGTAATCGCTTAGTGAGACGTTCAGTTGCTTTGGTTCTTGCTGGAGGAAAAGGCACTCGTTTAAAAGAGTTAACCAACAAGGTTGCCAAGCCAGCTGTTTCTTTTGGTGGCAAATATAGAATTATTGATTTCACCCTATCAAACTGTATCAATTCAGGGGTGCGAAACATTGGGGTACTTACGCAATACATGGCGCATGATTTGATCATGCACCTACAGTCAGGCTGGCAAATTCTTAACCCCGCCTTAAACGAGCGAGTATCAATTATTCCTGCTCAACAACGAACCGGCGAAAACTGGTATCGTGGAACGGCTGACGCGGTATATCAAAACCTCGATATTATTGATCATGAGCATTATGACCGGGTACTGATTCTAGGTGGCGACCATATCTACAAAATGGACTACTCTCGCATGATTAACTTCCATGCAGAGAACGATGCCGATGTTACCGTAGCTTGTATTCGTAAACCCTTATCTCAAGCCTCCTCTTTTGGCGTAATGGGCTTGGATGATCAAGGTAGAATCGTCGACTTTGAAGAAAAACCTGACCACCCTAAATCTGACCCCAACAACCCTGAAAAAGCACTGGTGTCTATGGGCATATACATCTTCAACATGGACGTATTAGACGATGAGCTGCGTAAGGGTTTATTAAAACCAGGATACTCTCACGACTTTGGCCACAATGTTATTCCTAGCATGCTAAAAAACCGCAAGGTTTACGGCTATGTATTTGCTGACAAAGGCCACCCAGGACGTACCGCTTACTGGCGTGATGTGGGTGATATTGATGAGTACTTTGCAGCAAACATGGACTTGGTTGACCCTAACCCAGAGCTAGACTTATACGATCGTGATTGGCCAATTATTACCGATCAAAAACAACGCCCCGGCGCTAAGTTTGTATTTAATGAAGAAAACCGCAGAGGCTATGCCACCGACTCTTTGCTTTCAGCAGGCACCATAGTATCGGGGGCTAAAGTGCATCGTTCGTTATTATCTTTAGATGTGCGGGTCGAAGAGCACTCTGAGCTAGAGCAGGTAATTGCGCTTAATGGCTGCAGTATTGGCAAAAAATGTAAGATTCGAAAGGCAATTATTGCTGAAGACTGTGTCGTGCCAGATGGCACCGTAATTGGCTATGATGAAGCCGAAGATAAGCGCCGTTTTACCGTCTCGGCCGGCGGCGTTATTTTAGTCTCTTGTGAAATGCTAAGTTAATTCAAAAAGGGGCTAGCTTGCTAGCCCTTTATTCGACCAACAAAGTATCGTCTGCCACCTTACAATCCACTAACAACACCAAGTCTTTAGTTAAGTAAGTACTAAAGGTTTTACACATTTCTTTGCTGCTAGAATCTCGATAGATTTTCGACAAAATTAGTTGTTGTGGCTTTACCGAATCCAAGGCTATTAAGGCGTGAAAATAGGGTCTAAAGCTCCAGTTAAAGCCGACAAAGTTGTCATCTTCTTCGATACCTAAGCCGGTCACTTCAAAGTTAGGAGAGACTTGAGTGCCATCAATACGGCACAAAAAGTATCGCAATATGCCCACACTCGCTAGCTGCTGCTCCAGGCTTAAGGCATTGCCACCATTTTGCAATTGGTGTTTAAGTGCCAGCACCGTGGTTTTTACCGAAACATTGTGTTTTACCGTTGCTAAAGAGCGCTGACTCTTACGCTTTAAATAACTGGCTAATAGGGTTTTAACTTTAGCTTGGCTAGATTGAGCAGATAGAAACTCCTTCTCAGCTTTATAAAACAACCAGCCCTGCATGTATCGCGCTCCGCACTCTACACCAAAGTGAAACTCTTGCTCAGTTTCCACGCCTTCACAAATCAATTCACAGCCCGCACGCTGTACCAGTTCAGAAATGGACAAGACCACATCTGCGGGCAAGCCTCCTTTGGTGGCGTCTTTAAACAAACGCATATCTAACTTAATGATATCTGGTTCGAGTGCGATAATTCGATCGATTTGTGAAGCCCCAGCGCCAAAGTCGTCAATCGCTACTTTTAAGCCAGCTTGATGGTACTCTTTCACCACTCGCTGCAAATTATCGATATTGCCGCTGGCCTCGGTGATTTCCATCACTACCCTGCTAGGGTCAATGCCTATTTTTTCGATCATCGAAATGGTGGGGGTGCAAATATCTTCAGGTAGCATGTCGACCCAATCGGGCACAATGTTTAAGGTAAGAAAACCCTCTTGCTGAGATTTTGCAAACTGCTCTAAAGCCTGCTGTCTAACATAGCGATCTACTTGTCGACGATTGCTCAAAGAATACTGATGATCGGCAAACAGCTCTCCTGCGCTGGTAGGCTCTCCAGCGGGATTATTTCGGCGCGCCAAAGCTTCGTAACCGGCTATTTCCCCAGTAGGCAAATAAACAATCGGTTGATAATGTGGAAAGTAGCTAAGCGGGTTAAGTTGTGTCCGCTTAGCTGCCAGTAAAGCTTGATGTAAGCTCACCACTTTTGAAGGGTTCTTAGTCAACGCTTGTGTTGTCCATATCAATACTACCAGTACATAGCCTAAAATTAATCACTAGGTTAATGCACAAAGTACGCCATAAAAACCTTAGCTACTCCATGGTTACAGTTTTAATCATCCGTTTTATCTCAGGAACACAAGATCCACAGTTGGTTCCGGCTTTACAGTGCTTGCCTACTTGTTCTGCACTTTCGCAAGCATGTTCGCTAATCACATCACTAATGGTCTGCTCCCGAACCTGATGACAAGAACAGACTATTTTGCCTAGGTCAGGAGCTGGGCTGGTGCCAGCCAGCACGCCACGGCGAATGTTGTCAGACATTGGTTGCTGCAACAACGACTCCAACCAAGAGCTTGCATTAAGCTCACCTTTAGCCGCCACGCTAAAGCTAGAGAACAGCTCGCCCTCAATCACCAAAGCGCTGCGGAAGTTCTGTTTGATAGGATCCGCAAAATCTAAGCTTTGTAGCTTGGTTTGCGACATTAAAAAGCCCTTTAGCTTGGCTGCTAGTTCAACTGGAGTGCTGCCATCGGCCAAGCGATATAAAAAGCCATCGGCCAAACCTTGTTTCACCCAATAATCCGCAGGTAAGGCTTGGCACTGCGCTTTAGTTAAAGGCTTAGCTGTAAGCAAAACCGCCTCACTGGCATATTCCCAAGCCGCCAATTTAACCGGCGTATACTTTGACTCAGGCTGACCAGAAAGAGGATCCACAGAGCTATCAACCACTTGGCTCACTAAGCCATCACTTGAATATTGTTCGGTCCAATGAATAGGCATAAATACGTGGCCGGCTTTTTGTCCTTCACTTACTTGAATTCGCACTTTTAGCTGACCAACATTGCTAGATAAGCTCACTATGCTGTTATCACACAAACCTTGGTTAGCTGCATCTTGTGAATTCACTTCTAACAAAGGCTCTGAGCTATGACTTGTTAACTGCGCAGCCAAACCGGTGCGTGTCATGGTGTGCCACTGGTCTCGCATACGACCAGTGTTTAATACCAAAGGAAAAGCATCGCTAGTACCTTGCTTAGTTGCTTGGTTAGTCACCGCAATAAGTTGTGCCTTACCAGAGGTGGTAGAGAAACGACCATCACTGAACAAACTACGATTATCGCTACCCTGTTTGCTTACCGGCCAGCGCTGCGGCTCAATAGCATCAAAGGCTTGCTGGTCTTTGCCCGACAACTCACTAATGTTAAATAAGCGCTCACCACTTTCTGCTAGCAAGCCAGATAACGCTGCGTGTTCACTAAATATATCGGCTGAGCTGGTGTAAGAGAATGCTTCAGCAAACCCCATTTTTTGCGCTACTTGGCTTAATAAGTACCAATCAGGCTTAGTATCACCTTGTGCCTCTACAAAGGCGCGCTGGCGAGATAACATTCGCTCCGAGTTAGTCACTGTGCCATCACGCTCTCCCCAGCCAGCTGCCGGTAACAGTACATCGGCATAACGGGTGGTATCAGTTTCGGCAATACAGTCTGACACCACTACCATTGGGCACGACAACAGCGCTTCGCGTATTTTTGCAGACTCAGGCAAACTTACCGCCGGATTCGTGCCCATAATCCAAATAGCTTTAATCTCGCCTTTGGCAACTTTATCAAATAAATCAACGGCTTTATGCCCAGGCTTTTGACTTAAGTTGGAAGTATTCCAAAAGCCCGATAAGGCTTCTAAATGCTCCGGTTTGTAGTCTAAGTGGCCGGCTAATAGGTTAGATAAAGCGCCCACTTCGCGCCCACCCATAGCATTAGGCTGACCGGTAATAGAAAATGCGCTAGCACCAAGCTTACCTAACTTACCTGTAGCTAAGTGGCTGTTAATAATCGCATTAACCTTGTCTACACCTTGGCTGCTTTGATTTACGCCTTGGCTAAACACGGTCACACAACGCTCGTTATTAGCAAACAACTGGAAGAAACGAAGTAGCGCTTCAGGCTCTAAGCCACAGGTTGTGGCTAAGGCAGCTAAATCACCAGCGTCTTCTACAGCGCTTGCCACTGCAGCTTCAAAGCCCTCGGTAAACTGGGCGATGTAATCACTATCTAATTTTCCATGCTCACTTAGATAAGCTAATAAACCATTGAATAAGGCTACATCGCTACCGCCATTTAGTGGCAGGTGTAAATCTGCAATATCGCAGCTATCTGTTCTACGTGGGTCAATCACTACAACTTTTAAGTTTGGATTAGCTTGCTTAGCGCGCTTTAAACGTTGGTAAACAATTGGGTGACACCACGCCAGGTTAGACCCTACCAAGGTCACCAGCTGGGCATGTTCTAAATCTTCATAGCTACCCGGTACAATGTCTTCACCAAAGGCGCGTTTATGGCCAGCAACCGCTGACGACATACATAAACGAGAATTCGAATCGATGTTTGAACAACCAATAAAGCCTTTAATCAGTTTATTAGCAACGTAGTAGTCTTCAGTTAACAGCTGTCCAGACACATAAAATGCCACCGACTCAGGGCCATGTTCAGCAATGGTTTGACTGAAGCGAGAGGCTACATAACTTAATGCTTTATCTAAAGATTCTTGATGGCCTTTAATATAGGCATGCTCTAAACGGCCTTGTTTAATCACCGTTTCACCCAGTGCAGAGCCTTTAGAACATAACAAGCCTCGGTTGGCCGGATGGCTCGCATCACCGCGCACTTCTACCGCTCCATTACTTGCTACTTTTGCTTCAACGCCACAGCCCGTTCCACAATATGGGCAGGTGGTCTTAATCCATTGTTGTTGAGACACCACGTAAACTCCTCACCTTATTCTTTGCTGGGCTTTTATTGCCCGCATTTATGCTTAGATACAAAGCAAAAGGCGAACCAATAAAATCCCGCAAAAACCTATTACTTAAGGAGTATAAAAAATCGATAAATTGGCAGAAAAAGCCGAATTTTGAGTGCTGAAACAAAATAGCGCACAAGCATGGTGCAAGATGTCCCGAAATTGGGCTTTATTGGAATAGCAGCAAGCATCTCTTTCCAGCTGTTTAAACCTCAATTCTTAAACGAACAGATGCAAAGCGCGAAATGGGGAAGCAATTAAACCAACCGCCTTATTTACAACAATGGCTAACAAGATATAAAACACAAAACCAGAGCCTTAGCTCTGGTTTCTATGCTTAGTTTACAGCTGGAGAAAAGTAAGATTTTATCCAATCGTAAAGTACTTGTTGGTTAAACTCGGCAAAAGCGATTTGGCTAAAATCACCCGCAGGGTCTTGCTCTTTAAAAGCAAATTTATACAGCACTTGCTCTGGATTTTGATCATGTAAAATCACAATAATTCGCTTGCTGGTTTTTAAGCAATCGATGGTCATCACATCAGCCGGCACGCCATTTTTACGCATGTTACGACTAATGCCTATCACCGGATCGATTTGCGCAAAATCTTGCTGAATTCTTAAATGAGCAGCGTTCGCCATATCAGACAATTTTATTAAGCGCTGTTCACTTGGGCTATTTTCTGCGGTTTGATTTTCCATTTACTAACCTGCCCGTAGCGCCAAAATAGCGGGAATATTTAAGGCCTTGCTGTAAGCAACAAAAGCTTGCTCTTTCTCAGCGATAGCCACAATCGACATCCGATCAGCTAGCTCGTTGCCCTCTACCCCAACATGGCCATTTACATGCAATATTTGCAGTTTATCTTTAAGCTGTTGGTAGCGTTCAAACATTTCCTGAATTAACTCCAGATTCTTAATCTCACCACCAGATTTCTTCCACCCCTTCTTCTGCCACCCTGCAGCCCATTGAGTAATACATTGAATGGAGTATTTAGAGTCACACAAAATTGCCACTCGCAAACCTTTAGCCAGCTCTTGCTGGGCCATAATCATTGCTTGATTAAGGGCGTTTAGCTCTGCGGTATTGTTAGTGCCCATGGGGTTATATAGGCCATACCAAAGCTCGGCCAACTCTTCGTTGCGATACAAGGCTAAGCCCGAGCCAGCCTCTCCTGGGTTTGGCTCGCAGCCACCGTCTGTATAAATTTTCACTTCTGCGGCTAATTTATTGATCTCCGCAGCAGTATAGGTTTTCACCGTTTGCCCCGACGCTCGTTTACGCGCTGGCGCTGCACCGGAAGCTTTTACGCTAGCACTGGCCTTACCGCCAAAAGCAGCTTCAGCCTCAGCTAAAGTAGGGAAAGACTTGTAACGCGCACCAGCAAACTTATCAATGCTGCGCTTACAGGTGGGCCAATCGTTAAAAATGCCGGTGTCTCGCCCTTGCCATACCACGTAGTACTTTTTAGCCATGTTTGATTCTCTTACTTATTTGCTGGCTAATATAACCAAGCAAGCGGCTGAACACGAAGGGAAACTTAGAATTTATCTAAGCGCGAATACTTAACTCAAACTGATTGCAAGTTATCTAGCAAAAACTGACTAAATACCGCCACCTTGTTTGGCATAAAAGTACGAGATGGATAAAGCAACCATATTGCACTATCGCTATTCGCTCCTGTCACTTGCCAATCGCTAAGTACCTGAACTAATTTGCCAGATTTAAGATCCTCGCGAACCGTCCAATCGGCCAACAACGCTAAGCCCATGTCATGGTTCACACACTCTTTGATTGCGGCAGCACTCGACAAACTAAGCGAAGGGGTAATTGCAATCTTTTGGCTAGTTTTACCTTGGCTAAATAACCACTGCTTATTTAGCTCGCGATAAGTAAAACCTACAAGGTTATGGTCAGTAACATCGAAAGGTTGTTGAATCTTAGCGCTCCGCTTGAGGTAAGCCGAGCTCGCCACCAGTAAATAATCCACATCCAGTAGTTTACGAGCCACCAAGCTACTATCATTTAGTGCCCCGTGGCGCAACACCAGATCAAATTGCTGAGCAATAAGATCAACTCTGGAGTCGGATAAATCCAACTCCAATTGTATCTTGGGGTAGGCTTGCTGAAACTTACCCAATAGAGGTGCTAATACCAATTGACCAAAGGAGCTGGACGCGCTCACTCGCAGTAACCCCGAGGGCTGCAAAGTTTCGCCTAAGGCCTCTTGCTGAGCTAAATCAAACTCTTCTAACAAAGGTTCCATACGCAAATAATAGCGCTCAGCGGCTTGGGTTGGATTAAGTGTTCGAGTGGTTCGTTGGAACAAACGCAAGCCCAATTCCTCTTCTAAACCGGCAATAGTGCGAGAAATAGAAGACGCTGCTACATTGCGCTGCTTAGCCACTACAGCAAAGCTTTTAGCCCGATAAACCGCCACAAAAATCTTCAGCTTAGTAATGTCCATTGGTGCAAAATCCGCATTAATGATTTGCATACAGCCTAGTTTATTGTGCATTTAGATCAACTTAATCTCACTAACTAAAAGCTTAAGGAGATTGGTTGATGCAAAACACTACACACTTTTCAGGAAAAACCGCCCTCATCATGGGTGCGAGCCGTGGCATAGGCCTTGCGACAGCTCAAGTACTCGCAAGCCTTGGTGCCAAAGTGGTGCTGGCAGCACGCAATGAGCAAGAAATCGGAAAACAAGCGCTACTCATTAAGCAACAGGGCGAAATTGCCGACGCCATCACCTGTGATGTAAGCCAATATAGCTCGGTGCTTAATGCGGTCGACTACTGTTTGTCACTGCATGGACAAATCGACTTTCTAATTAACAATGCCGGGGTGATAGAGCCTTTAACAACACTAGTAGAAAGCGATCCTAGTTTATGGGGCTTAGCAGCCGACATAAACTACAAAGGGGTTTATCACGGCATGCGAGCAGTATTGCCACACATGATTAAGGCTAAATCTGGAGTCATTGTTAATCTTAGTTCTGGCGCAGCAAATAGCGCCCTCTGGGGCTGGAGCCACTACTGTTCGAGCAAAGCCGCCAGTCAAAAACTCACCGAAGTGGCACAACTAGAAGTGGCTGAACACCACATCCGTATAGTGGGTTTGTCACCAGGTACAGTCGCTACCGACATGATGGCAAGCATCCGTGATTCACAAATTAACGCGGTGAGTAAACTCGATTGGAATAGCCATATTCCAGCCCAATGGGCTGCCAAAGCAGTAGCGTTTTTGTGTGGACCAGAAGGACAGCAATTTGCGGGCAGCGACTTCTCGTTAAAATCGGAGCAAGCCAAGCGCTTAGTGGGTTTACTTGACTAAATAGCAGAAAGGCCGCAAAAGCGGCCTTCTAAATTTCAACGAATAAGTTGCTGTGAGACAAACTAAAATGTGTTTACTTAAGGCGGTGATACAGGGAGTCTTTAAGCTCTGCCCTATCATGTTTTAACTGGTGCATCGCCTCGTCATCTATCGGGCCGCCACGCAACTCCAATACACGAATTTCTTTATCTAAGGCATTGTAGCGCTTGGTGTCTGCGGCAAACTTCTCATCGCTGCCCGTTAAGGCAGTGATCTTATCTAGCAGTTCTGGAAACTCTTTTGCCAAAGAATGATCTTCACCTAACATAAAAACTCCTTCCCATTTAAACCCGATATGTTGTTTCAGCCTTAGCCAAATTTGGCTAGTTCTTAAAACTTAGCAAATCCCTTGTAAAACACCGTGTTAATTTGTCAGTTAAACTAAATTTTTCTCATGATGAAAAATTTACTTGCCCAAACTTAATATATTAAATATCGTATATATGATTTTCCATATACCTGGTTACTGTAATGTTATCTGTGTTGTTTTTATGTACCGCAAATGCTGCTCGCTCTCAGTTAGCCGAAGCCTTGGTTAACCAGCGTTACGCCGAGCACTTTGTGGCTTATAGTGCGGGCACTCAGCCTAAGGGTATCGACCCTCGCACCATTAAACATTTACAGGCTCAAGGTCTATCTAGCAGCGGCCTACGCAGCAAAACCATTACAGAGCTTGAGCAAGATATTCAACAACAAACTCAGCGCCCTGCTTTATTTAATTTCATCATTACGCTGTGTGACAGCGCTAAACAAGAATGCGCCTTACTGCCAAATGGCGAAGCGATTTTGCATTGGAATTTGCCCGATCCCGCTAGCGAACAAGGCATGGCCTTATTCGAACAGGTATTTAGCGAATTAGAACTACGTTTAGCCGAATTTGTGCGTTTTAATCACAACCCACAAGCCGCACTGCAAATCGAAGCTATCAATGTATTTAAGCAGTTTAGCGACAATACTCGCTTACAAATTTTGATGCTGATAGAAGATGAGCAGCGCTTGAGCGTTAATCAGCTTTGTACTGCTCTAGAAGTAAGTCAACCAAAGGTATCGCGCCACCTAGCCTTACTGCGCGAATGTCAGTTGCTGTCTACCACGCGCCAAGGCCAGCAGGTGTTTTATCACCTAAACCCTCTATTACCAGAATGGGTGGCGCAAACGCTATCAACTACGCGAGTAGCCAACCCCAGTTATATAAACCAGCCGCTAGCACGCATTAGGCAGCAGGCTAATCCCCAATTAGTTAATCAAGATTAAGGTATTTTTATGTCTTCACATCCTATTTTTGCCGTTGATGTTAGCGACACAGCGCAACTACTGTTAACTCCTTGCCCAGGCACTAAAGGGGTAGATCTTTCTACCTCACTACAACAGCTTTGCTACAAAAATAGCCCGGCACTCATCACCTTAATGACCGAGCAAGAGCTGGCCGATAACGACCTAAGTGATTTACCGAAAACGTCTGTCACTCACGACATGCAGTGGTTCCACCTGCCTTTAGCAGACGACACTGTGCCAGACGAAGCTTGGGAAGAGCAATTTCAAAGCGTGCTGCCGCGTTTTTTACAGCTACTAAACAATGGCATGAACTTAACCATTCATTGTAAAGGTGGCAGCGGCCGCACTGGCTTGCTAGCTGCTCGCATTATGCTAGCGCTAGGTTTTGATCTAGACGATGCCATTTCCAAAATTAAGGCAGTGCGCCCTAACGCGTTCAGCGTGCCTGCTCAACAAACTTACATTCAACAATTTGCCAAATAAGAGACTTAGCAATGACCATTAAAGTAGGAATTAACGGCTTTGGCCGTATTGGCCGCCTTGCTCTACGCGCAGCTTACGACTGGCCAGAGTTAGAGTTTGTAATGATTAACGATGTGGCCGGCAATGCCGAAACACTAGGCCACTTGCTCGAGTTTGATTCTGTACAGGGGCGCTGGCACCACGGTGTTGAGCACAACGCCGATGGCATTGTTATCAACAACAAAACCATTAAGTGCTACCAAGAAAAAGACTTAAGCAAAGTAGATTGGTCGGGCTGTGATGTGGTACTCGAGTCTACCGGTGTTCACCGCTCTAAAGCCAAATTAGCACCTTACCTCACCCAAGGCGTGAAACGTGTTGTGGTATCTGCGCCGGTTAAAGAAGACGGTGTAGCCAACATTGTTGTGGGTGTGAACGACGATATTTTTGATGCTAGCCAACACCAAATTGTTACCGCCGCATCTTGCACTACTAACTGTTTGGCACCAGTAATTAAAGTGATTCAACAGCACTTGGGTATTGAGTCTGGCTGCATGACCACCATCCATGATTTAACCAATACCCAAACCATTTTGGATGCACCGCATAAAGACTTACGCCGCGCCCGCGCTTGTGGCATGTCGTTAATACCTACCACTACCGGCAGCGCTAAAGCAATTTGCGACATTTTCCCAGAGCTAGACGGCAAGCTAAACGGCCACGCTGTGCGCGTACCCTTAGCCAATGCGTCTCTTACCGACATGGTATTCACTCTAGAGCGTGATACTAGCGCTGAAGAAGTAAACAGCTTATTTAAACAAGCAGCCGAAGGCGAGCTAAAAGGTATTTTGGGTTACGAAGAAAAACCGCTTGTTTCTATTGACTATAAAGGTGACCAACGCTCTAGCATTGTAGATGCACAATCCACCATGATGGTGGGCAAACGCATGCTTAAAGTGTACGCCTGGTACGACAATGAGATGGGCTATGCAACCCGCACCAGCGAGCTTATTCGCAAAGTTGGTTTAACAGATAAAGGCTAGGACCTGTAGAACTTTGCTGATGGTTTTTGCAGCAATTTATTCGCCATTTAGGCTAGGCAGTGAGTGTGAAGTTAAGTGGGCTTAATAATCACTCACTAACGCTGAATAAATGGCTAACAAATGCTGCCCGAAGGGTTCAGATAAGCGAACAAAATTTCAACACCAAAGATCAACAGGCCCTAGGCAAACATGATAAAAGCACTACCTCAACAACTTAAACAATACCTATTAGTTACTTTTAACTATTGGAACTTCACCATTACCGACGGTGCATTGCGCATGTTAGTGGTGCTGTATTTTCACCAGCTAGGTTACTCGGCGATTGCGATTGCCATGCTGTTCTTGTTTTACGAGTTTTTTGGGGTAGTGACCAATTTAATTGGTGGCTGGTTAGGGGCGCGTATTGGTCTTAACCACACCATGAACATTGGCTTGGCCATGCAAATTGTTGCCTTGTTGGCATTGGGTTTGCCCTCTGAGTTTTTATCTATTCCCTTAGTTATGGCAGCGCAAGCCTTGTCGGGCATAGCTAAAGATCTAAATAAAATGAGCGCTAAAAGCTCGATTAAGGGTTTGGTGAGCGGTGACCAACAACATAGCTTGTACAAATGGGTGGCCATTCTTACCGGCTCAAAAAACGCCCTAAAAGGCTTTGGCTTTTTTCTAGGTGGTGCGCTACTTAACCTAATTGGCTTTCAGCTATCGATGCTGGCTATGGCGGCGGTATTGTTTGTGGTGCTGCTATTAAGCTTAAAGCTGCTAGAAAAAGACTTGGGCAAAGCTAAGAGCAAACCTAAGTTCTCGCAAATATTTTCTAAAAGCCCACAAATCAATATTTTGGCAGCAGCCCGCTTATTCTTGTTTGCTGCCCGCGACGTATGGTTTGTCGTTGCCCTGCCAGTATATTTAGGTGCCAGCTTAAACTGGTCGCACATCGAAACCGGCACCTTTATGGCCGCGTGGGTCATCGCCTATGGCGTAGTGCAAGGCTTGGCTCCCAAAATAACTGGCAGCCAATCGGGCAAAGTGCCAGGACGAGGCGCAGCCTTAATCTGGGCACTATTGCTTAGCATTATTACCGGCATCCTCGCCTACTTAGTGCAACTTGGCTGGCAGCCACAGGCCACCATAATCGTCGGTTTAATGCTATTTGGCATCGCCTTTGCCATTAACTCCTCACTGCACTCTTACTTAGTGGTGAGTTACGCCAGCGAAGACGGCGTATCCATGGACGTAGGCTTTTACTACATGGCCAACGCTATGGGTAGATTAGTGGGTACAGTATTGTCGGGCGTAGTATTTCAAATGGCCGGACTTGCTGCCTGTTTATGGGTGAGTTTTGCGATGTTAGCGATATGCTGTGTGATTAGTGTAGCGCTGCCAAAAGGAAACGAGGGACTAGTTAAGCACATCTAGTAACTCAATAATTAAGAATTTGGACTCTAAGGCTCAAATAATAAGCGACGAGTATGTGACGGACAGAGGAATGAAATAGAGTGAATTGTTAGCTGTTTATTTAATCGGTAGAGACTAAATAATCTTGTTTTTTACTACAGTATTCGTAATCAATTTTTGTAGGGTAATCTTCGCTCGCTATCACGAGTATTTCGATGATTGTTGATATAGGAATTTTATAGATTTTCTTATTCCTTTCAAAGTCAGAGCAAGTATATACTCCAGCCCAATTTCTAGTCTCATCACGATAAGCATAAATTGCTTGCCCATGAATTAGTTGATTTGAAATGAATTTAACATCCTTTTTCTCTTTAGTTTCACCCTCCAAATCATATAACTCACCAACATCCCAAAAATTCATATTGTTCGCTTGTTTCTGGCATAAAGAAGAATATACCTTAAAGTTTCTTTTTAATGTCTTAGATGATAATTTTAGGGACTCTCCTAGTTTCCTCACCATAAACAACGAAATGATAACATCCTTTTCAAAGTTAACTTGTCGCTTTTCAGAGTAATACGGAGGATTAGCAAGAGGCTTAAAGCTTTTCGCGTATCGAGCTAAGTCATCTTTCCAAACCCTTGATTCAATCATGCAACTAATACCTTGTAGCTACCAGAAAAAACAACATCAACAAAAGCTTTATGACCTGCGCGTCATGCTATTGTCATAAATTATTCTGCGACTCTCTAAATTCACTAAATTTTAGTTTCTTTCCAGATGAATCAATGGAATAAAAAGTCGCAATAATAGTGTCAATATCATCTAAAGAACATGACTCATCATTGCAGTTATAATCACCAAGTGATAAGTACACTTGAACATCATTATTTAAGAGTATGAAGTCAGCAGCTTTGTATTCGATATTACCATCCCTGAAAAAACCCTCGCAAAAAGCATATCCATTTGATTCATGGTTATAATGTTCATCACGGAGAGTTGTAAAGTTCTTTCTCTCTTTTGAAAATGAAGTTACTTGTGTAGGTTTTTTTACATTGAATATCACTATTATTAATGATTTGGTTCCATCTTCAGAAATAAGTGATAGCCTATCCTGTGACTCATCTATTTTCCAACCCGCAGGCATTTCAACATAAAAATACTTGTTACTAAAGATTTCATTATTTTTTTCAGAGGCTTCCGCAATACACTGGAATGAGAATAGTGCTAGAAAGAGCGGTATTATTTTTCTAAGGTGTTTCATTACCTGATTCCCTTGTGACATATAACATTATATTATTGCGACCTTGAAAGCTTGGCTACCTTGTAAAGTAGCTAGATTACTATATATAGAAAAGCCAACAAGCATTAAAAAATTCAGAACAATCATACCCTAACAACACTTACAAAAATAACAACAAACTCAATAATTGAGTTTTCTCATGCTTGCTCTTCTCTCCCTTTCATTATCGCCGAGTCACGCAAGTACCAAGCGATTAAGCCGAGCAATGTTTGAGCGTAGCGAGTTGCGATATGCTTTGTGATTAGCGTGGCACTGCCAACAAGCAAGATAAAAGCATGCATTTGCATGCTTGGGGCGTTTATAACTTGTGGGTTATAAGCCCCGCCCCGTGGTTAAGAAATGCACCCAATCCAGCCTATTTCTTTTCTTGGCTTCACGAGCAGCCTTATCATATGCGTAATCAACTTTTATGTGCTGCACCGACCAGCCTTCTTTATTATTTTCAACGATCGCATAAGTCGCATGAGGGGAGAAACTTTCCATTGAATGAACAACCGGTTCATCGTCGGTATAAGCAGGTAGGCCAACACTCCCAGGGTTTACAATAAGCTGTTTTGTACTGGTTTTAACGGCCCTAGGTGTATGGGTATGACCACAAATAACAACGTCAGATTGAATGGTGCCGAGTAAGCTAACTATTTCGTTATCCGAACGAACAATTGCCCGACCACTATCAATGTTCTCTAAAAGGTAAGTTAAGTCATCATTGGGCGTGCCATGGCAAAGAAAAACATGCTCATTGAGTTGCAGATTGAAAGGCAAATTCCTCATCCATTTAAGCGGCTCAACACCAAGTTCAGCAAGGATGAACTGCATTGTAGGGTTTGACGCGACCTCAACTGAGCTGGCTTCATATATCTGCCGATCTTGGTTGCCACGTACAGTAACAAGATCGTTCTCCATAAGAAGCTCAAAGGTAGATCTGGGAGCTATTGGTCCATAGAGAATATCACCGAGAT
Source organism: Agarivorans albus (assembly GCF_019670105.1). Classification (NCBI taxonomy): domain Bacteria; kingdom Pseudomonadati; phylum Pseudomonadota; class Gammaproteobacteria; order Alteromonadales; family Alteromonadaceae; genus Agarivorans; species Agarivorans albus. Next base: position 3,454,114 of record NZ_AP023032.1, read on the forward strand.
TAACAACGACATCTGCGCCCCGCTTTCGAATATCGGCTAAAACGGCATCCAATGCATAAACATTGCTGTGAATATCTGATATGGCTGCTAATCGCACAAACTATCCTTAGGATAAAACACTGAATTCAGGCATGAGCCACCCTAAAAACTAAACCATGGCTCCTTCAACATCTACGCCGATAATTACAATAGGAGGCGCGGCAGGCTTGATCAACACCCGAATAAGGTCTCGGCTGCGCGACACCTTATTTTATAGACACACTTTTACTCAACAATTTCGAAATCAAACTCAAAGTGTTCTCTGTTTGTATTAGAAAGGAGACTTCCTTTGCTATTTCTAGCCTCAACTTCAAATGCATAGAAATAGCCAGGCTTTAGCTCAATCTCATACTGACTCAAATCCAATTCCGTTAAGGCAACTTTAGGCCTCATTGGCCAAACGAATAAGTTTGAACTTTTCCAAGAATTAGCATCAGCCTTTTCATATACTTGCACCGTATACTCGGCGGCTTCTGGATAAGGTTCCCATTTTAGAGTCACTTTTTCATTTTTGGAGTATTGGCTTTTATCTGATTTTTTGACAATTGGATCAACAAACCTGAATTTAAGCCCGCTACCTTTTTGACCTTCGACAACCTGAAATTGGTTTGTGGAATTCCTGTTTTCTGGATGTTCTATTTTGTTAGGAAGTACTTTATTAGCTACAAAATAATCTAGCTCGTAACCATCAATTCGATATTCTCCATAAGGAACGCTTACACGATAAATGCCATTCTCATCCGTAACAGCCCATTGACTCAAGACACTGCCGTTTAATGCCAAGCGTAACTTAAAACCTTTAAGTGGCTGACCATTTACCAAAGCCTCCCCTTCAATAACTCCTTGCCCGCTAGATAGCTCCCCACTTTTGTTATCTAAAAAACCACCTGAATAGGATCCACTAGAGCCTAGAAACCTTCCTGAGTTGCTTAGTAAAGGGGCTTCATCAACTATATGTTTATTTGATTCTACAATTTCTTTTTCAAACCTACTTTCCAAAACGCTAGGTAGAATGAAATATATAGCGATAACCCAGATAGCCACGAAAGCTATACCAAATCCCGTACCAAAAACTATTCCGTTAAACAATTTTCTAAGCATCCCTTCTTCCTTTGAACTTAACACTTTATTATTGTTACCTTGCAAATTTAGCAATCTGGGCACTATAAAAATAAGAGCTAGCAACCTTCAAAAATCTAAAACAATCATACCCTAACAACACTTACAAAAATAACAACAAACTCAATAATTGAGTTTTCTCATGTTTGCTCTTCTCTCCCTTTCATTATCGCCGAGTCACGCAAGTGCCAAGCGATTAAGCCGAGTGTTTGAGCGTAGCGAGTTGCGCAGGCGCGCTTGGCACTGAGTAACGAGGAAATAAGATAATGCGGGGCAGCTTTTCTTTTGCTTCGTAAGCTTTAGCTGAACAAAGCTATGACGTCGCCGACAGGCGAAACCTACTCTTTACAGACAAACGAAACCAACAAAAAACGGGCCGCAGCCCGTTATAAGTTAACCCCTGTTTCACAACACTTAATTGCTTAACTCATTGGTAAAAGTTGCGTTTGGCATTGGGTTCTCACCTAGCACTACTCGCTTGGCTACACCGGTATCAAACATATCAAAGCTGTAGCTTTCTACCGCAAAGGTATGAGCGCGATCTAACATCATAGTTTTGTTAGTGCGGTCGGTGAATACAGTCCAAAGCGTTGGGAAAGTTGCGTTATCGGCATATGGGTCTTGCTGGTTGTAGCCAGAGAACGCTGCCGCTTGGGTGGCTTTCATTGAGATAAGCGCTTGCTGGCTATCGGTAATATTACGTTGATATAAATCTTCGGTGCTTAGTTTGGCGCGCAAGCGACGGTCGGCAGCACGAATAGTGGCATTAGGTTCTACCTGTTCTTTATCTAGGTTTAAGTGAAAGTCAAAGGCTGGATCGTTGCTCATGTAGCTAGCACCATGCTCGTTATATACCTTCATTTCGCCGCCAATATACTCTACAACCGCTACATCGCCCGATGCGTCTACCAACTGAAAATGAACTGGCGGGTAAATAGCTTCGTCTTCATGGCCTGGAATACCGGTAATACCGGTAGGAATTACCTCTACTGCTTTTAAGCCTTCTAGCGCTTCGGCTACCGTAGCGAAGTTATCTAATACGTAGTTTGGTACTTGCCCTGCATCTACGTTAGGTAGTTCGGCTGTGTCGTCTTGAAACTGCGTTCCGGCTGCCGTACCTAAATACAAAATGCGCGCTTCTAAGCCTTTTTCATTGATGCCTTCGGCAACAGTTCCATGAGTAAATGATTCAATTTTAATGGCTGCATATTTTGCTTTGCTGCTTACGCCGTCGGTTTTGCTGTAGCTATTTTCTATGCCGCGACCTTTGCCCACGACAGTGGCGTTGTCGTAACCGTTCCAGTCCATGGTGCGCATGGTAACTTGTGCTTCGCCATTGTGGTAAGCAGCTGTTGTGCATGCCTGAGCAGTTTGCATAATGCCGAAAGTAGAAGCTGCGATAGTAAGTGCGATAAGAGTCTTGTTCATAATGTTCACCTTTCTTAATCAGTATCTGTTGCGTTGATGTGTGTAGATTAAAGCTAAAATCAAAAAAGCTTTAACTAGCACCTTTCAGTATTACTTACAGCTCATTAAGGTGAGAGAATGAACACTTGGGGAGTAATCAAGCTCAAAAATTGAGCTAAAGCAATGCATCAAAAATAAGGTAGTAATTTGTCAGTAGCCTTTCTCAGTGTTTGCTAAAGTTTAAATGAGTAATTTAATTGTTGTTGGTAATGACAAGTAACCAGTCGCTAGGGGCGAATAATGGTCGTTGATGAATCTTCATTCCAAAAAGTTAAAGATTTTGCCCCACAGGCTTGGTCTATTAACTTACAAAACAACGACTTTACATGCCCTCATCAACTTATTGCGATGCTGGGTTACCCTAGCCAATCGGTGCTCACCCTTTCGCAGCTATTTGCAGCCTTTGAGAAAACCCAATTATCTTTACTTAAAAAGCATATTCGCCAAGTCATCGATACGGGTAAGCCAATTATTCAAACCGCTATATTAAATGCCTACCAACATCGCTACATTGCTGAGATTGTAATTAATCCCCTACCCAAAAATGACAAGGTGATTACTGGTACCATTGAGTTAAAACAGTATTTTCTTACCAAACAGCAAGAACTCGCATTTTTAAAACGGGTTTTTGCTCAAGCTCATGAAGGCTTAATGATTGCCGATATCAATCACACCATATTGATGGTGAACGAGGCAATGTGTAATAACACGGGCTACCCAGAACATGAATTGCTAGGCCAACCCGCATCGATACTTAAAAGTGGGCGCTATACCAAACCGTTTTATCAAAAACTGTGGGGCCACGTAGACGAGAAAAAAATTTGGACCGGCGAACTATTAGCAAAAACCAAACAAGGTGAGGTATACGCTCACGAAGCGCGCATTCAACGTATTGATCTACCTAATGAAGACCATGTTTATGTCTCATCTAGCCACCGCTTAGATACCTCTACCGATTTATGGGACGAAGACGATCCTAACGCCAACTCAAAAGTGCATGTACCAGACAAAAACGCATTTAATAAAAAGCTAAATGCCGACTACAAGCAGCTTAGCAATGAAGTAACCATAGTTGGCTTAGTATTTAGCGTTAGCCTTGCACAAGCCACCAGCACAATAACCCGCCAATGGTTGGTGGCGCAGCGCTTTAGTCAGCTAAGCCAACGAGGGCATTTAGGCATACTTAATGAAAAAATGTTTGCGGCTTATTGGGTTGTGCCCAAGCAAATGGAAGACATTGAACAAACCTTAAAAAGCGCCCTAGCTGCGCTAGAAGGCCACAATAGTTATGAAGATATTGGCCTGTCGGCTACCGTACATGGCGGAGCCTCGGTGTTACAGATAGATGCATCTTCTCCTTCGCAAATGTTAGCGCATGCTAGCCAAGCGCTAATTGCTAACAGCCAAGGCAACGATTCTTCCTTGTATTATTATGACCGGCGCTTGTCTAAGCGCTTTAACCGAAAAGCCACCTTGGCCACCTTGCTAAGACAAGCCCTAGCAGCCAATCAAGTAGAAGCCTATTACCAACCCATTGTTGCATTACCTGAGCTAAAAATAGTTAAATTTGAAGCGCTATGCCGAGTAAAGTTAGACACTAAACTCCCCTACAGTGTGCAAGAGCTAATCGAAATAGCAGAAGAATATAACTGGATTGATCAAATAGACGCCGCGGTTACCAAACAAGCCTTACACGATTTACCACTGCTGCAACGCCACTACCACGACAACAATATTGGCATGTCGATTAATCGCTCGGTAGTTAATGATAGGGTTTCCCATTGTTGCTTGGCAGATACCTTAAATATTTTTGAAGCCAGTGATATTGATTTAAGCCTAATCACTTTAGAGCTTACCGAATCGGCTTATTTTGACGACTCTTATTACCACTCTGAATGGTTAGATAAGCTTAAAGCACATAACATTGCCATTGCCTTAGATGATTTTGGCACAGGCTATTCGTCGTTCTCTTATCTGCGGCAAATTCCGGTAAACATTGTGAAAATTGATCGCTCGTTTGTATCTGGTTTAACCGAGGAATCTAACGAATTTTCGATGATCGACATGTTGTGCAAACTTACCCACAAAATGGGAGGTAAGGTTATCGCCGAAGGAGTAGAAACCCAACAAGAGCTCTACCTATTATCCAAGTTAAATGTCGATATGCTGCAAGGTTATATTTTTAGTAAACCACGTAGCCTAGAACAAACCTTAAGCTGCCATAACGACCCGGTTTATATGCCGCTGTCACAGCACTTATATCACGACAATATTGTGAACGCGCAAACCATAATGCGTCGTGACTTTCCCAAAATTGGCCCCGACCAAAAGCTCAGCGTGGCACTAGAAAAATTTGAACGGCATCAAACCAGACATTTATTGGTGATCGAACAAAGCCACTGCTTAGGTGTGCTGCAACAAAGTGATGTAAGCGCCGCCATTAGCCCGTATCTCAATACCAAAGGTGAACAAAACCGCGACCTAATGACCTTAAATAAACGCGTCCATCAGGTAATGAGTAAAGATTTTCTGCAAGTAAGTTTAGAGACTTCATTCGATCAGCTGTTTGAGCAATTTGTTAATCAACCCTACACCGTAGTAGCAGTAACCGGCCCCAACGGCGTGTGTTTAGGTTTAATATTGTTGGAAGACATGTTGCTAAAACACCGCGAGCACCAAAGCAGCCACTAAAACGTCTAGTTTTGTCAGCGAGTACTGCTTTAAGCACACGCTTTGCGGTAAACTTTTAGCCTAGTAATGATAATTGAGCAGTGGCCAACATGGACTATTTAGCGCTAAACAAAGCCGCTTGGGACAAACGTACCGAGCTTCACGTAGATTCTGATTTTTATGATGTAAATGGATTTCTCGCTGGGAACAGTTCGCTCAAGTCTATAGAGCGCGAGCTCATGGGCGATATTAATGGTAAAAAGCTGTTACACCTGCAATGCCATTTTGGCTTAGATAGCTTATCTTGGGCGCGCTTGGGCGCCGAGGTTACCGCTGTTGATCTTTCTAGTGAGGCGATTAAGCGCGCTGAAGAACTGGCAGAAAAAACAGGCTTAAAGGCCGAGTTTATTTGTAGCGATGTATATGCTTTTGGCGACACTAATCAAACCACTTATGACTGGGTATTTGTATCTTACGGCGCGCTATGTTGGCTACCCGACATCACTCGCTGGGCTCAAGTAATTGCAAACAGCTTAAAACCCGGCGGCAAGCTTTGTTTAGCTGAGTTTCATCCGGTTCATGATTTAGTCAGTGGTTATGGTTACTTTCACCGTGATGAAGCAGATTTAGATGAAGAAGGCACTTATACCGAAAACGACGATGGCGAAGAGAGCCCAATGCTAACCTGGGGGCATCCCTTATCTGATGTAGTAAATGCACTGATTCACGCTGGCTTAAACATTGAGCTGCTAAACGAATACGATTACAGCCCATATAATTGTTTTGAAGATTTAACCGAGCGCGCTGCCGGCGAGTTTGTTTATGAACACGAGCACTATAACTCGCCACTTGTTTACGCCATTGTTGCCAGCAAAAAGTAAGTAACCTAAGCTCAGGATAATAAACTGGTTTCTAACGGCTATTTTTACTTATTTCGGTGTTGAAGCTACTTGCAATAGACTAGCTATTGGCGCGCAGCTTCGTCTTGAACTAAGTAAAACTATCTCGCCAGAAACATGAAGCTAGATTAAGTACTGGCTAGCAGAGTTATCGTCACTTCCTTATCCCGAGTTCAGGTTAAGTATTAAAAACAACAAAGGCGAGCCATGCAGCTCGCCTTTTTTATTACAATGTTGGCTTTTAATCGTTGTCGCTAATGTTTACCCAAGTGCTGGTAATATTACCTAGTTGGGCAGGACGAGCCGAGAATAAGTAAACCTTAAAGCGTTCGTCACCTTCTTTGCGCTTATCATCAACGATTTTTGCGCTCACCGTTTTAACGCCACTTTCACCTTCACTCCATTGTACACGTTGGAAAAACGGCGCGCGGTAGTCAAACCAATTAGCAGACGATGGCAATACCAATACCCACGCACTAACAGTAGTGCTGGCTTCACCATTTAACACCAGCGGGATGGTAATGTTGCCAGCAGACTCAGCAACGTTCACTTGCTCAAACTGCATGGCAACACTTAATGGCGTGTTGTCTTCAATAATCAGCTCAACTTGCGGCGAGGCTAAACTGGCCGCGCCTTGCTCTATGCTTAACTGCAAATAGGCGCGCTCTGTTCCCTCTACTAGCTCGTCGGTGTGCGCAGCGATGTTTAGCTCTCGGCTGCTCATATCACCGTCAAGCCAAGTTAGTTCGCCACTTAGCAATGCTAAATCTTGCTCATTGGCAGAACCCACAACTACTTGGTATTTAAGCTCTACATCGCCAAAATCACCGGCTAAACGCTCTATCGTTAACGAGCCATTACTGCCTTCGGTAATGGTGAGTTCAGTCGCTGTGCTAATAGTGCCCGCGCTGCGCATATCTAAAGCAATGATGACTGGATCATGATCCGATGCGCGGTAAGCATGTGGCGCATAAAAGTTAGTAATTTGCGCATCAGACTTATACTCGGTGTTGTAATCTAAACCGGTTGGTTCGTCGGCATTAATATGCCAATCGGTGGCATCTAGCACTCTCGATGCTAAGGCTGAATCGGCCAAGGCGTGGTCTAAACTGCCTGCTTCTTCATCGTAGTAGTAGGAGTAACTGTTTGCTTCGAACAGTGGTACTAGGTTAGTAAAGCCAGCAGTTTCAAAGGCTAGCATTGGATCTTCTTTGGCATAGGCGTTAAAGTCTCCCAACAACAATACCTGTTGTTTTTCGGCAAAAAACTGGCTCAGTGTTTGCGCCGCTAAAGTGCGCTGACCATTACAATTGCCCTGTCCATCTCCCATGTCTGGGTCGCCTAGGGCATTACAGTTACTGCCTTTAGACTTAAAATGGTTAACTGCAACATAAAAACGTTCGCCGCCATCTACCATGCTGAATTGCTGCACTAAAGGAACACGGTGCTTAGCAGTAACGTCGTCAAAGGGATAGGCATTAATTAACTGCGCATCACCATAAACTTGCACAACACTTGGCTGGTAGATTAAACCTACCGTGATCATATCGTTGCCAATACGTTCACTTAAAGGCTTCACTACGGCGTAATGTTGTTGCTCGGGCAGCTGAACATTAACCGCATCAACTAAGTTTTGAATTGCGCTAGCCTCATCAAAACCGTTATTTTGCAGCTCCATTAAGCCTACAACGTTGGCATTCATAGCGACTAAGGCCGACACCAATTTAGCCCGCTGACGATCAAACTCTTCAGCAGTATCCGCACCACGAAAATCAGTAGCGTTGTCGATGTCTAAATCGGTAAAAAAGTTAAGCACGTTAAAGCTTGCAACAGTTAAGTTGCCCAGCTCGTCTAGTTCCGGCTCGGTGGTTCTTGGGTTTGCATCGATAAAGTTAGGTACTACCGTAGGCTGCACCCGAAACTGGCCGAAGCTGTAATTAATAACGCCTTCAACATTGCTCACTTGCGAACCAGCGCGCAGGCTGTTTAAGGCCGAGAAGTTGGGGAAGTAGGCTATATCATCGGGATTTTGCGAACTTAAACCATCATCCAATACCAAGCGGTTAAGCTGGTTAGCCAGGCTTAAAGCTTCGGCTTCTGGCGTGTTGGCTGGGTAAACCTGGGTAGACTTAAAGCGCTTACCCAAGGACAACACTGTTTCGCCATAACGATTAAAGGTGTAGGCAGGCGTGGCGTGCAAGGTTTGTGGCAGCACCACACGCATGCCTTCTAGGTGATATAGATCCGCATCCACCAAGGGTAAGTTTAAGCTGGTTGCGCTAGGCAGCGCTTCTTCGCCACACACAATTAAGCCGCTTACATCTTTAAGCTGATTACCACCACTATAAGTGGCTACAGTTGCTTTTACGCGTACTCGTTGGCCTAGCGAAACCTCATCTGCGTAGTGGTAAACAAAAATCCCTTCAGAAGTTTCAGGGTCTGCATCCCAGTTAGCATCGGCATGCTGTATAAAAAAGCCAGATAATTGATTGTTATTAGCATCGCCTTGGAAGTCACCCACTACAACAGCTTCAACCACCACCTCTTGGTCTAATAAATTGGCTGAGCGAATGCTATTAATTGCAGTGCTTGTATCACCACATTGGCCAATTTCTGAGATTGGAGGATCAATTGGCCCGCCATCATTATCACAAGCATCTTGGCCAATGCAGCCTAGGCCATCGACGGTGTTTGTTGCGTAGTTGAACCAGCGAGAAGAAATCACAAATTCTTGGCTGTTGTCGTTATCAGGGCTGCTTTCATCAAGGCGACGCAAGGTTTGATTTTGCGTTGAAGCGCCGCCATCGGTCCAGGTTTGACGCACGCCAATTTGACCAACGCGATCAAGCAATACATCGTTGGCAAACAAGCCAACTGCATCATCACCATTAAAGTTAACTACGCTTGACTCAATGCCCACACCCGGGGGAATTAGGGCATTATCGTTATTGCCAATCACCGCATTGCTGTTCACAAATACTAAGGTTTCGCCTGGCGCTAAACTGCCACTTAACGCTTGGGTATTGGTGGCAGTGTTTGCGCCGTTGGAAAACAAGCGCAGCTGATAATCACCAGCGCTTAGATCGACTGTTTGATCACCATAGTTCGCAATTTCAATTGCCTTATTAAAGCTACTACCTTCTATATATTCACTAATTAGTACATTCGCTTGCGCGCTAGTACCTAAGGCACATAGGCCCACTAACATAAAATTTCTGGGGTTCATATTACTCGTCCCTGAGACCATAAGATTGCCGCACACAGCGGCGCCATTAACTGGTCTAGCCTGACGAAACTTAATGACAAAAAAACATAAAAAAGACGAACAAAATGTGACAACTCAGTGACAGTTTTTTGAAGTTAAAGCTCTAAATTTGCCTTAAGCTGAGTGATTAAACACTTTTGTTGTCGCAGAATTAATGAAGAAATTTAGACTTCAAAAACTAAATATTGGCGCTAACAAATAGAAACGGCCACACCAGGCAAGGTTTAATAAAGTGGATGAACAGCGATAGCCTTACACCTTAGCAATCTTTAATTCGCCTTCGTCAGCATGCAGGTAACGCTGCGCCATAAATGCCACCGCCGACAGTGAGCAAACACTTACCAACACAATGCCCTGCCAGCCCCAAGCGGCAAAGAAGGGTTGCATTAATGCGCCGCCACTTGCCGCACCAATATAATAACTAATCGTATAAAGAGCTGATGCGCTGGCCTTAGCTTGAGTGGCATGTTGGTTTACCCACGCGCTGGCTTGAGCATGGCAGAAAAAGAAGCCCATTGAAGAGACCACCATTGCCAATAACAACATCCATAGCTCACCAAACAGACTTAATAAACTGGCGATAGTCATCACCAATAAACCCAGCACTATGCAACTTTTACCGCCGTAACGTTGCGCAATTCGCCCAGCCGAGCTGGCAGTAAATGTGCCGCCTAGGTAACTAAGAAACAATAACGACGTAAGGCTAGCAGGCAGCGAAAATGGCGCTTCGGCCAAAATAAAAGTGAGGTAAGAGAACTGGTTTATAAACACGCCAAAACCAATGCCTCCCACTAAGTAAGCACATACTAACTGTGGGTTGCGCATATGCCGTTTATAATTAGCGAGACTTTGACACAAGCGCCAGCGACCTAAGGTTTTAGCTTGTTCTGCTGGCAGTAGCATTACTACTGCTAACGCCATAAACAAGCTAAGCAAGGCAACTACCATAAACGACATCTGCCAAGAGCCCAGCAAATCGGCACTCCAGCCCCCAAGTAAACGCCCTCCAATTCCACCTAAAGAGTTGGCCGCGATAAAAATACCCACCGCTTTAATCAAGGCTTGCGGATCTAATTGCTCTGCTAAGTAAGCAATCACTACCGCAGGAACGCCAGCCAAACAAACACCCTGCAGAAAACGCAAAGCTACAATGGCATAAAACGATTGGGGATGCGCCAAGCCTATTAATAAACTTAAACAAGGGACTAAAGCGATAGAGAACAGCAGGATCTTGCGCCGCCCCACAGCATCAGATAAGGAGGCTAACAACAGTAAACCCAAAGCCATGCCTAACATGGCTGCCGATAACATAGCACTGGCGGCCAACGCCGATACCTGATACTCGCTGGCAAACATAGGCAACAACGGTTGCACCAAGTAAAGGTTAAAAAAGGTGACCAATGAAGCCGCAGACACTGCTGCGGTTACTTTCCAAAAGCCCTTACTGTTTTGCTGATACTGCATAGATAACTCAATCAATAGCGTTAAGTTAATGCTAAGCCTGCGCTACCAATAAATAAAATATATTAGTATTATCACTGTGATAACTTATATTTATGGAAGTGCAAATGGAACTGCGACAACTGCGACAATTTGTAACGGTAGTAGAGTTAGCTAGTTTTACCGCCGCGGCTAAACACTTGGGTATTGCTCAGCCAGCCATTAGCGCTGCCATAAAAAAGTTGGAACAGCAGCTCTCCATTCAATTACTACAACGCAATGAGCGTAAAGTAAGCTTAAGCGCCGAAGGCCAAATTCTTTACCAGCACGCAATACAATTGCTTAAACAAGCCGAAGACGCCGAACAAGCCATGCAATCCTTAGTAGGCTTAGAAAGCGGCACGGTAACCATTGGCATTCCTAGCATGATGGGTTCTTACTTCTTCCCGCCGTTACTCATGGGCTTTAAAAGCCTCTACCCACAACTAAATTTGTCGGTGATAGATGCAGGTACCGAATTGGTGAGAAAAAAACTACTGAGTGGCGAATTAGATTTAGGCATTGTAGTCACCCACGATGTACCAGCTGAGCTACATTGCGAACCAATTTACAAAGGAGAACTGCTAGCTTGTTGTAGCCAAGATAACCCGCTAAGCCAACAAGACAGTATTAGCCACCAAGAATTTTTAGACCATGAGTTGGTGCTATTTAGAGAGGGTTACTTTCACCACAAGGTGATTGAGCAAATAAGTCGTGAGCAGCAGCGAGTGCCACAGGTCTCTTTTCAAACCAACTTAATACCTTTGATTAAATCGATAGTGGCGCGAGATTTTGGCATCACCACCCTGCTTAGCATGGTGGTGCAACCGGGCGACTCGCTGCACTCATTAAGCTTTAATCCGCCGTTTTTTCTTGAACTAGGCTTAGCTTGGCGTCGCGACGCCTATATGTCCCGTGCCAACCAACGGTTCAAAGATTTTGTATTAGAGAACTGCAAACTGGCCGAGGCATAACCAAAAAACCAGAAAACCCAGCAACTACCATTGCGAATTTTTACCGATATACTTAAGCCAGAAACTTAATCAAGGATGAATGTGTGTCTAACGAAACAAGCAAACAAAGCCCAATGCAGCAGCGGCTTTATGAGATAATTTTTGGTTATAACTCAAAAGCCGGTAAACGTTTTGATCTGCTGTTAGTCGTCGCTATTATCTCCAGCGTAAGCGTGGTTATCTTAGATTCTGTCAGTGAGTTCGAGCAGCTCTACCATACTTGGTTTATCGCCTTAGAGGTGGTATTTACCTTGTTTTTCACCCTTGAATATATCGCTCGCTTGTACTGTTCTCCCCAGCCTAAAGAGTACGCCAAAAGCTTTTATGGCATTGTTGATTTACTGGCTATTCTACCTACCTATTTAGCGCTGCTTTACCCTGCTGCCCAAGTTATGCTGCTATTTCGTTTACTGCGTATATTGCGAATTTTGCGAGTGCTTAAGTTAGTGCGCTATATGAGTGAAGCCAACGTGCTACTGCGCGCCTTAATGCTGGCAAGGCGCAAGATTTTGGTGTTCTTATTCTGTATCTGCTTAATTACCACCATTTATGGTGCCTTAATGTACGCTATTGAAGGGCCCGAAAACGGCTTTACCAGTATTCCAAAGAGCATCTATTGGGCAATTGTTACCATTACCACCGTGGGTTATGGCGATATCTCCCCTGCCACACCATTAGGGCAAGCGCTGGCGGCCTTAGTCATGATAACCGGCTTTGCCATTATCACCGTACCAACCGGCATTGTAGGTGCAGAGCTAGTAAACGAGATGCGCAGAGAGCAGCGCGAACATCGTTGTTTACATTGTGAGCGCGCGGGTCACGACCATGATGCAGATTACTGTAAACACTGTGGCGCGAGTCTGTTAGAGGAATCATAAATTTGTATTGTTTGCCAATTATCCTACTAGGCTACACTGAACTAGCAAAACCTTAAAAGAATACCGAACAGGCAAGTTTATGGCAATAATAGTAGGGCATCGCGGCGCAGCAGGCAGCGCACCAGAAAACACTTTAGCAGGTTTAGACCGAGCTGCAGAGCTAGGTTTAAGCTGGGTTGAATTTGATACCTTTTTGGCAAGCGACCACCAAGCTATAGTATTCCACGATGAAAACTTAGACCGCTGCACCCACAGCAGCGGCAAAGTGGCTGAGCACAGCTTAGATCAGTTGCTAAGCATCGATGCAGGGGTTAAGTTTGCGCCAGAGTTTATTGGCCAACAAATCCCAAGCTTGCGCCAATATTTAATACACGCCAAACAATTAGGTTTGAAGCTAAATTTAGAGCTTAAGTATCACCAACAGCCCCGCCAACAGCTTGCCGAAGCGGTGCTAGAGGAGATTGAGCACTGTAATTTTCCCTTAAGCGATTTGCTGATATCCAGCTTCGATCACCAAATTTTGTTGTTTTTACATAAACATGCCAAGCAATTAGAGCTCGCCCAGCTTTATGAAGCCCCTCCAGAAAACTGGCGACAACAACTCGCAGACATTGATGCCGTTGCTTGCCATTGTAATTATCAAAAGCTGAGTGTCGCCCAAGCTAAACAAATCAAACTGGCGGGTTATCGTTTGTCTACATACACTGTAAATGAGCCCACCGAAATCACCGCATTGTTACCATGGTTGGATATGGTTATTAGTGACTTTCCTGAGCGATTTTTATAGTCCCTAGTGTGTGAAAAGTTTGCATACTTAATTCGCAGGAAGCGAGCCATGACGCCAGCAAACTTGTCACCTCAGCAGCAACTTAAAGAACGCATTCTCGATCAGGTATTGGCCTTTCTATTAGAGGGTGATTGGCAGCAAATTGAGATGAAGAACATCGCCAGCCAATGCGGTATTAGCGACGCAGAACTTAACGACTGCTTTCCTAACTTGCAATCGATAACTTCGGCGGTAAATAGCCGACTGACTCAAAACTTTATTCAACACCTAGATTTAAGTAGCCGAGAAAGCTTGCGCCTCACTTGGTTAGACAGTTTGGAGTCTCCACGTTTTCGGGCGATTGTGCATTTGTTTATTGATGCATCTCAGCAAAAAAGTGTGGCGTGGCGTTTAGCGAACGTTGGATGGAATCAGTTTACTAACCATGTGGCTAGCCATTTAGGTTATCAGGCCGTGAATCAAGATCTCCCCTGGCTGCTGGGGAAATCGATGCTGAAGTTTATTAACCAACGTGGTCGCACATCACTTAAAAGCGTAGATAGCTAACTTTGAGGTTGTAGTAGGTCATCGCCAATCAGTGAGTAAATTGCCGCATGGCAAGGCTTGCCGTAATCCAATACTCGTGCACGTGCTAAGCATTCAAACTGAGCGCCGGCCTTTTCAGCAACGCGGCGGCTAGCAAAATTTTCTTCAGCGATAACCAACTCTAGTCGGTTTAGCTGCAAAGCATTAAAGGCATAATCAGCCATTAAACGCACGGCTTCGGTGGCGATGCCTTTTCCGCTGGCGCTGTCTTTTATCCAATAACCCAAGTTGGCGGCGCGGTAATTCCATTCAATACGATTAATGGCAATAGCGCCCAAAAACTCCCCACCTTGGCTAGCAAATATGCCCATATCAAAGGCAATGTTCTTGGCAATCGCAGCTTGGCTTAGCGCTAACCAAGAGCGGCTTTCCTCTTCTGGGTAATCTTCTTCCATCCAATCTAGCCAACGACACCCGCTAATAGCCGTTTCGCGAACCGCCGCGGCATGGGCAACAGCATCGCTTGGTAGATAAGGGCGAATAAGTACGTGCTTGCCTCGCATGTTTAGCTCCTAGGCTGGCGAATTACTATAAACATAGGCTGCAAAACCTATCCACGACAAACCTAGCAGTACCCAAGGCAAATACTGCGGCTTGTTCGAGCCTGCAGATTGTTGGCTTTCCTGTGCATCAACTTGCTTATCACTTTGCTGGCGAGCTTGTTTTTTACGTGCTTTATCGGCTTCGCGCATTTTAGCTTTATGCTGCTTTTTGTATTGCTCAATTCCTTTTTGAATACCTGCCGATATTAATTTGGTTTGCTCTTTAGTTTGACCCGGCCGCTGATTAGCTTTTGTTATCGCATCTGCCGTTGCTACCGTTTCATCTGAGATTTTTTGTTTCTGCTGCTTTGCCACATTACCTCCTAGCGTAGAGTATTACTTTGAACTATCCCGCTACATAAGTCTAAAAGAACACGCAACTATAATAAAACAAAGACTTTTTTAAAGAGTAACTACCTTGATCATTTTTTTATAACAGCCTTCGGATTACACTAAGCAAATTTTTTTGTTCAGGGAGAATGACGGATGAACACCCCACTACTTGGGGCACAAATGTTACTTGTTGCATTTGGCGCTACCACCTTAGTACCACTATTAACCGGAATAAGCCCCAACCTTGCGCTGTTGGGTGCGGGCATTGGTACCTTAATCTTTCAGTTTTGCACCAAGCGACAAATTCCTATTTTCCTAGGAAGTTCATTCGCCTTTATTGGTCCAATTATTTTGGGCACCCAACAATTTGGCTTACCCGCTACTTTAAGTGGCCTAATGGCTGCAGGCTTAATGTTCATTATTATTAGTGCCGTGGTAAAAGTACGTGGCGTTAAAGTGATTGAGCGCTTTTTACCTCCGGTAGTGGTTGGCCCTGTAATTATGGTAATTGGCTTAGGTTTAGCGCCAGTTGCGGTAAACATGGCACTGGGTAAAACTGGTGATGGCTCAGCGGTTTTGGTAGAACAAGACATCGCATTGCTTATCTCTTTAGCGGCCTTGTTCACCACCATTGTGGTATCTATTTTTGCCAAAGGCATGCTTAAACTCATGCCAATTATTAGCGGCGTGGTGGTAGGTTATGTTCTGAGCTTATTCTTTGGCTTAGTAGATTTTACTTCTGTAAGCCAAGCCGCTTGGTTTGCGATTCCAGAGTTTGTAACACCAGAGTTTAACTGGCAGGCCATCTTATTCATCGCTCCAATCGGCTTAATTGTTACCATTGAGCACTTTGGTGACATACTGGCAATCTCCAATGTGACTGGCAAAAACTTCGTAGAAAAGCCTGGTATTCACCGCTCATTATTGGGTGACGGTTTAGCCACTATGACAGCTGCCAGCTTTGGTGCGCCGCCAGTAGTAAGTTACGGCGAAGTGACTGGCGCGGTGAGCCTACTTAAAACCTACAACCCAGTGATTATGACTTGGGCTGCAGTATTTGCCATTGGCCTAGCTTTTGTGGGTAAAACCGGTGCCTTGTTATTGTCGATTCCGGTACCGGTAATGGGCGGCATTATGTGTTTGTTATTTGGTGCTATTGCTGCCATTGGTTTAAATACCTTAATTAGCAAACAAGTTGATCTCTCTATTCCACGCAACTTGGTGATTGTATCTGTAACCCTGGTATTTGGTATTGGCGGCATGGCCGTTGGCGTAGGCGAGTTCACCCTTAAAGGTGTTGGGCTATGTGGCATTGTAGCTATTATTCTTAACTTGGTATTACCTCAAGAAGAGAAAGCAACAGAGGCTAAATAAGCTCACACACAAACTAAAAGGCCAGCTTTAAGCTGGCCTTTTAGTTACTTATTTAAACCCTTAGCTAAACATCGATAAATGGCTTTGGTTAAAGTTGCTAAGGCTTGGGAATAACTCAAGCACCTCACTATCACTTAAACCAAACCAACGGGCTAAACTGGCAAAATATTGCTCATTGGCCACTTGTGGGATCATTCGACCGCCGCCCACATCATAAGCGCTGTCTAAGGCTTGCTCGATAACCGAGCCATAAATCTCGCCACCATTTACCGCGCCGCCCATCACAAGTTGATTGCCAGCCCAGCCATGATCAGTGCCGTCGCCATTAGAACTTAGGGTTCTGCCAAAATCTGACATGGTGAAAGTAGTCACTTGATTAGATAAACCTAAGCTCGTCATCGCGCTGTCAAACTCAGCCATGGCTTGAGAAAGCTGCTGCAATAAAGCCGGGTGATTAACATTTTGATCATCGTGAGTATCAAAACCGCCCATGCCTACAAAATAAACTTGTCGCCCTACCCCAAACTGCGATTGCACAGATAAGGTTTTGGCAACGGCAAGTAATTGCTTAGACAAATTGCTATCACCAAATACATCGGTGAACTCCTCAGCACTGCCAAGCGCTTCGTTTAGCTGTTCGGTATTGCTAATCGAGGTGTCTAATTTATCACTGTAGCTTTTTGCCAAGGGGTGGCTAGCGCGGCTAAACATTTGCTCTAGCTGTTGCCTAAAATCTTGAGTACGTTGCGAAGTACTGTTGTAAGCATTCACTCGGGTAATACCCGATTTATTCATGGCAAAAGGAATCGCATTTGGGCCAGTTTGCCACAGGTTATTTCCAGATAAAGATATGTTTGAACCAAAGCTGTCATGTTGATTGAGCAGCTCTAAAATGCGCCCGCCCCAACCATAATTAATGCTTTCTTTTTCTCGACCTTGCATCCACGTAGCTTGCTGGTCGTTATGTGAAAACAGGTTGTTAGGTATAGCAGCACTTTTGGCTTTGTACTGCTCCAGGGTAATAGGAGCAACTAAACTCCCTACGCCAGAAACTACAGCAAGTTTTTGATTGTTAAACAAAGGTGCAATGGGTGATAACGCAGGGTTTAAACCAATTCCCCCATCTACCGCGGTAACCGGGTCAATTGCAATCGCATCACTCACCGCCAGGTTTTGGCGACTGTTTAAGTAAGCCGCTAAAGGATCACCTTGCTGAGGAATTAGCATATTGAAAGAGTCGTTGCCGCCTTTCAAAAAAATACATACTAAGGCTTTAAATCCATCGGCGCTGGCCGCGGGTGTCGCCAAACTTGTCATCGCTTTTAATTGCATACTACTGAGCGCCGCCATCGACACCCCACCTTTTAAGCACAGCGATAAAAACTCTCGCCTGTTTTTATAAGTCATCTCAGGCTCCTAAAGCTGAACTATGTAGTCGGGAGACACCGACACGGTAAACAACAAAAACGCAACTTGCTGATAAGGGGTCCAACTCGACCAAATATCTTGCACTTCGCGCAGAGTTTGGCGCTGGTCACTGCTCATGCTGCCGCTATAAAACAAAGTATCGTAGTAATCGAGCAACGCGTCTAAACCCTGTTGCTCAAGAATATCCACGTGAGCTTGCAGGCTCAGCATAATGCGTTTATCACTTGGCTCAGAAATCAGCTCTTTTATGTTCCATAGAAAGCCGCTGTACTGGTTATTGAACTGACCAATTAATGCCGCGTCATTAGCGATTTGTAACTCCGGTGCAACAATATCTAGCTCCAACAAATCGGCGGGTTGATAATCTGGTCTAAAGAAATTGAATACCGATGGCGATCCCAGCGGGGTTTGTCCGTGGCTATCGTTTAGCGACCAAGTGAAGTACCAATTAGCAGGGCTAGCGGCATCTAGTTCACGCCAGAACTGAACGGTTCGTAATAAAGGCTCGCGAATTTTTCCGTAGTAACTTATTACACCTGAGTTTTGCCTGGCTTCATCATCAAGCAAAATAGCGCTTACTACAGCCGCTAAATCACCGCGCTCTCCACTGCCATTGTCATCAAATACATTGGCTACACGCTCTACGTATTGTGGCGTTGGGTTAGAGGTCACTAAACGTTGAATAAGCTGCTTAGAGATAAATGGCGCAACATTAGGGTGCTCAAAAAGATTATCTAGTGCATCATGCATGTCATCTTCAGCGGTTTGCCCACCTGCTAGCACCACACCATTTAACAAGGTTTTGTCTTTTTGTGAATGATAATCTGGGTAAGCTTCCATAGGGATAGTGAAATTGCGGCTTGGTCGCTTCCAACGGGCGCTTGCACCAAAGGTCCAACCGGTGAAAACTCTCGCAAAACCTTCAATTTCCTCTTGCCCATAAGTGGCAATGGTATTGCCTTCACCATCACGTTTAACGCTACCATCTTGATTCAGCTCAGCTAAACCAATGGTAAATAACTGCATCACTTCTCGGGCGTAGTTTTCATCTGGGCGAATATTAAGTTCTTCGTCAGCTTTTTCGTTGCCTAAATGGCTTAAATAAGTGCCCATTACTGGTGATAAGGTTACGTCTTCCAACAGCTCACGAAAATTACCAAAGGCATGGGTCAGCAAAATATCTTGATAATGTGCCATGCCTTCGGGCTCGCCGCGCAGGGCATTGTTGCTATCAGACACAACAAAAATCTCACTTAAAGCAAAAGCTACCCGCTGTCGCAGCTGGTCAGGAGCATTAAGAGAGGCCTTCCACCATGCATCAATTCGGTTAATTTGGTTTGGCTCTTCACGGTCTGGGTAATTAGCCACTAGAGGTAAGTGCTTGGTTATTGGCAACTGCATTTGCTCTGCTAACCACTCTTGCTCGCTAATACCTGTTGCCTCGTCAATTTCGCTACCTTTAGGTCCTAAAGTAGCTTGATGCAGCAATCGCGCGGCTTGAGAGCTGCTCATTGCATTTTGCACCTCAAAACTCAAACGCTGGCGAGTCACTTGATCTTGGTCGTTAGTAATAGCAACTTCAAAAGTGTAAGTATCAGCGCTAAGGCTGGAGTTGTTATCTGGAACAATTTCCAACTCTAAGCTATCGCTTTGAACAAAGTTAATGCTAGGGCCTGATACTTGGCGCCATTCAACTTTACTAATGGTGCCTAAACCAGTTGCTTTCGCTCTTAGGCTTACAGGTTGCCCCTTGCGGGCGGTTTCAGTTAGCTCTACTTCTACATTGGGCTCTTGAGGCTCTGCCGGTCCGGACTCTGAGCCCCCGCCACCACAAGCAAACAATGACAAAAGCAAAGCAATACTAATTAGACTTCGCATTAACACGTCCATGTTATTAACAATTAAAAAAATAAAGTGTCCAGAAATCGCACATGCAAATCAACAACTTACTAACATCTGGTTTTCATCACCTGTTAGCGCTACTTTACACCAACAATATGATTAATAAGCGCACAAGCCCCGCACTTTGCCCAAACTAGTCTAAGGCGTGCTTAAAATAAGGGGAGGAAGCAATCGTTCAAAGAGGAACTTTTCCAATAACTTAGCCCAGCTTAAGGGCTAAATTAAACCTTGCTGCGCAATTGCCAAGGTTTGCTCGAAGCTAGATCCAGCCAGCTTCTCTGATAATCGGCCTATAGCAACTAACGGGAGCCAAAGCGCTAGCTGCAGTTCATCACGCTTGCTTAGCTGAAAATAATGCCGTTTGTAAGCCGCTACAAATTGCTGCTTTAGTTCAACATAAGCCTGTTGCTCAAAGCTATCTGCCGTGATCAGACTGGTAGCAATTAGCAACTCAGTACGGGCGACATCAGCTAGAGCAGGACCTTGAGTGGCATCTACCCAATCAATCACCATCAAGCCCTGATCAGATAGAATGACGTTAGCAGGGTGAAGATCGCCATGGCAGAGCATGTTTTCCTGCGGGTAAGTTTCTAGTTTCACCAAAGCCTGTTGTCGCAAACCATGATCAACATTTGCGCGGTTTATTTTATCGCTAAGGCGCTGCTGGCTTAGCGGCAATGGACTAGCATCGTATTGATGAATAGTGGCATGTAGGCTCGCAAACTCGCAGGCCAAATGAGGAGCTTCTTTAGGATGTTGCTGTAAATAAGCGGCCAAACTTGGCCCTTCACAACGCTCAAATACAAGCCCTTGGCGCGTGCCTAACCCTAGCAAATCGATGGGCTTAGGAGTGGGTATCCCTAGTAGATAAGCAAACTTGGCCTTGTTAAACTCATTTTCGGCTTCGTCTGGTGGATAGCCATCAAAATACAGTTTTAGTACCTGTTTGTTTGATAAGGCAAATACCTCAGCGGTGTTACCACTGGCGATTTTTTTGAGGCGTTTTAGTGTAAGCACCTTTCCTCACACTATGCGGTTAGTTGTTCAAGCCTTAGTCGGCAAGATTTATTTCGTGAATACAACAGCATAAACATACAACAGCTTAACAGCCCTAAACTTAATGGTTCAGACACTTTAATCACATTAAACGTGAGCTCGTAACTTACTCTTTCTTGGCCTATGTATTCGTGCCAGCCAGGAAACACCATTGCGGTTTTACCACTGGCAGTAAGATGTAGAGCTTGGTCGTTAACCGTAACCAAACTTAAATCACTCAACTCAGCTTGTCGCACATCAAATATGTCCACCCAAATGTCATCAATTGTGAATCGAGAAACAAAATGAGTATGCCCATAAACTAAGGCTTCACTGGCTAAAATGGAAAAGCTTACCGATTGAATTTTGTGCTGTTCTTGAAGCTCCAACCACAGATCTAAGATATCGCTATCGTCATAAGCGAGGCTGGCATAGTCAAACCCCTCTGGGCGCAATCTACCGTAACCAATAAATTCTAAATAATCATCATAGGCTGCATCCAGTTTTCTAAGAGGTGAGGTGGTAAACGTGCCTTTTATGGTATTTAAGCCCTTTTTTAGCGTTAAACTAGTGGGGTTCTGTAAGCTAAAATGACCATCAATAGCTTCATCGTAATGCAATACACCCGCCTGTATTGGTGCTACAACAAGCAGCATTAACAGCCCAAACAAACATTTCATCGTAACTTCCTTGTTGTTCGAAAGCTTATGCCTAGGCACTAACTCTTCGACTTAGTTAATTAGTGCCTAATTGCTATGCACCATTGTTGGCTTATAGATAAAAACCATATCAACTATTTACATAATTATTATTAATCAAGATCAATAATACTTATCTGAATCAAACAACAAGGAATAAAGGCAGTTCTAAGCAATAAGCTAAGCACCGCTTAATAACTTACACCCACAGCAACACAACACAGCCAGCCGTTAAAAATGACATGGTGATATTAAAACGCTGCCGAGCAATAGGTGCACTTAACCAACGGGCAATAAACTTTCCAAAGCTCACCCAAATTGAACCAGTAACCGGATTCACCAAGAAAAACGTAAGAACTAAAGCCCAAATAGACTCCCAGTAAGCTTCTCCCGGTAAGGCAAAACTTGCCACGGCCGAAGAGGTCATCATCCACGCTTTAGGGTTTAAGTATTGAAAACCAAGTGACTCAAAAAAACTCAGCGGTTTTGCCATCTGCTGCTTAGCTAGCTGACTTTGACGCAAAATACGCAAAGCCAAATACAGCAAATAAGCACTTCCTAATATTTTTAAGGTCCATTGCAAGCTTGGATACTGCTGAAATACCCAGCTAAGCCCTAAACCCATTAATAAGATCATCGTGGCAATGCCAGTGGGTATACCTGCCATTTGCGGCACACTGCGCTTATAGCCAAAATTAGCACCCGAAAATGTTAACAGCATATTGTTGGGCCCAGGAGTACCTGCCATTACAAAAGCAAATAACACCATCGATGAAAACAACGCGATATCCATACCGTCCTCCCAAATCAAAATTGTATCGATACAATCAACCTAAATGATTAAAAAATCGTAGTTAACTCTCATTAGTCACGCTAATATAGCGGTAACAAGAGATCAAAAGGTTTATTGTCATGATGACAATTTGGCAAGACTTAGATAGTAGCAATAACAAAGCGACTCAAATTGTTGAACAGATCCGCCTTCATATTGAGCAACAGCAACTTAAACCTGGCGAGAAATTACCGCCTCAGCGACAACTGGCAGAGCGCCTCGCTGTTACAGTAGGTACAATTAGCCGCGCCTACGCCCAAGCAGAACTGCAAGGTTTAATTGAATCGAAAACCGGCAGTGGCAGTTATGTAAAAAGCCCAACCAATTATCAGCAGCAATGGGGAAGCTTAAAGGGCAATAATCAGCATATTGAGCTTTGGCAAAACACCGCCTTTACCCAAGCGCGGGCGCAGCAGTTGGTGCCCTTGCTGCAAAGCTATGCTCAAGCTGGAGAGCAGCTCGATCAGTTATTAGACAATGACCACAGCCAAAACTTAGTGGCGCAGCGCGAATCGGTGTGTGCTTGGCTTAATCAGAGCAGCAGTTGCTTTAAACCTGAACAACTTTTTTTTAGTTATGGTGCCCAGCATGGATTAAATCTATGTTTAATCGCCCTTGAGTTAGTCGGTGAACGGGTAATTTGCGAGGCCTTGTGTTATCCCGGCTTAATCACCCTTGCTAAACAATTAAAGATAGAGCTAAAAGGTGTTGCTTTAGATGAACAAGGCATTTGCCCAGATAGCCTGCTAAGCCATATCGAAAAGTATCATCCCAAAGCTTTATACCTTACGCCAACCCTGCAAAATCCGACTACCGCAATAATGTCTGAAGCCCGACGTCAGCAAATAATCGATATTTGTCGTGCGCATCAGGTGATTATTATTGAAGATGATGTATGTGGCTTACTGCCCGACCAACGGCCACCAGCCATGGTTGAAATGGCGCCGCAACAAGTTATTTACTTAAACAGTTTCTCTAAAGGTGCTTTTAAAGGGCTTAGGTTTGCCTACTTACACACGCCGGCTCACTTGCAAACCGCCTTTAATAGCGCCATAAGGGGCAGTGTTTGGAATATTAGTCCTTTACTGGTTGATGTGGCAATTCAGTGGATACAAGCCGGTTTTGCCGATAAAGCCCTAATAGAGCAACGGCGCTTAATTGGCCAACGGGCCCAGCTACTTCACCACCATATGGCAGGTATGGATTATAGTTACCAAGAAGGCGGTTTACATTGCTGGCTGCGCTTACCCGCTAACTGGCGCTGCAGCCAGTTTGTTGCTGCAGCACAGCAACACGGTGTAGAGGTCGCTTCTGCAGAGCATTTTGTGGTAGATAATCAAGCTAGCCCTAACGCAGTGCGTTTATCTTTAGGACAAGCAGAATCAAATCAACAGCTCGATCAAGGCTTAGCAATTTTAGCTAAACTGCTCAAAGCCACACCCGAGCCCAAACGGCAACTATTCTAAGCGACTAAACACCGATAAACTTGCATCTGCGCTAGTCTCTACCTAGACTAGCGCAATATTGCCAGCCTTGGCTGAGCCCTCATATTTCTTCAATGTCGAGACAACACTTTGTTAAGCTATCGCCACTCTTATCATGCAGGCAACTTTGCCGATGTACTTAAACACTTAGTGCAGCAACGCATCATTTCTTACCTTACTCAAAAAGATAAACCCTTGTGTTACATCGACACCCACGCAGGCGCTGGGGCGTATAGCCTTAATAGCCCAGAAGCTAAGAAAAAGAGTGAGTACGAAAACGGCGTAGGTAAACTTTGGGATGCTGAAGACTTGCCCGAGTTAGTTAAAAACTACCTAAAACTAGTTAATCAAATTCATCCAGAAAAAACTCGTCAGCACTACCCCGGTTCACCGTGGATAGCCAAAATGATGCTACGCCGTGAAGATCGCTTATTTTTGCACGAGTTGCACCCAAGTGAACAAGCGCCGTTAAACAGTTTATTCCAGCGTGACCGCCGCGCCAAAATTAGACAAGAAAATGGTCATCAAAGCCTTATCGGATTAATGCCACCCAAAGAGCGCCGTGGCTTAGTATTAATTGATCCATCTTACGAAGTTAAAGACGAATACCAAACGGTGGTTAAAACCTTAAAAGAGGCTCATAAACGCTTTGCCTCTGGTACTTATGCACTTTGGTATCCAGTGGTAGACCGCCACCGCATCGACAAACTAGAAAAGCAGCTGATCAACAGCGGCATTAGCAATATTCAATTGTTTGAATTAGGTATTCGCCACGACAGTGAAGAGTTTGGCATGACCGCCAGCGGCATGATCGTCATTAACCCACCGTGGACCTTGATGAAAGAAATGCAAGAAGTACTGCCCTATTTAGCAGAAACCTTAGGCGAAGAAGGCGAAGGTAATTGGCGCGCCGAAGTACTGGTAGAAGAGTAAGCTAACACATCCAACTGGCGCACTTTGCGACAGTTTTCTGAACCTAAATTATCTTTTTACCTAGTGCAATTGTATAAAGCCGTGGAATTGATTTTTGAAGAATATATCAAGAGACATTAAGGATCAGGCCTTAAAAGCTGGAAGAAGAAATACTCAAGCAGTTTTTAGGTATTGGGGACTTAAAGCTAGCCTTCCTACTTTTGGCATGTTGCTTTCGTCGATCTTCGGACTCTCACCTTATTCAGCTGCCACACTTCTGACACTTAGCCTATTACTTGTATGGTGTGCGAGAAAATCAAAATCAAAGCTCTTATATCAAGCGTATCATGTTGCGGCTTTTTTCTGCGGCACCTTATTTCAAACTGTACAACCCGACTTTAGCCTTTTGGACTGCTCCTTAATGACAGGCATATATATGTGGCTCAGTTACGACCACCTAAAACGTGAAACTCGAATTTCGTGGATAGGGATCGTCCGCACGACCATAAGAGATGAATTGCAACAAGAAGAATATAAAGAGCTGAACCGTCGATTAGGATTAAAACCCTAAAATAGTTTATTCAATTCGTGAAACAACCAAGCCACTGTGCTCTTTACACTTATTTATGCATGAAGCTATGACTTAAGTGCTCAACCTGTCGCTTCTTGTGCAGCTACCGTTAACCATAACCCTCTAAAACCGCCTAAACTTCTAAGTCCCACTCTGGGCCAATACCTCCTGCTGAATGACCCTTTGTTGCTAAGCCATACAAATTAAGCCCAACCAATGGTTGACAAAATCAACCACTTTAAATATAGTTGATATATTCAACTAACTTTACTCTGGAAAAAGCCTTGAATGCACATATGAATCCTGCGCTAACTGCAGAACTTCAACCCAAAAGCCCTCCTTTGTTTCAAAAGGTATTGCTAGTAATGGCAATGATGACAGCGATGGGAGACTCGTTAACTGGCGTAATGACTTACCTAAACCTAGGTTATAGCCCGTTATTTTTTGGCCAATGGCTATCAGCGTTTCTGTTAGCCGCTAGCACGATTATGCCTATCGGTTTCCTGCTGATGGCTGCAAGCAACAAAGCTGCTGAGAAATGCTTACCTAAGATGCAAATACAGCAACGCAATATTGTGGTGGGTGTGGTAATGGCTGTAATTATGGAGTCAGGGCTGGCCTTTAGCACCACGCTAAACAACCTAGGTGTAAGTAATGGCGCTGACTTTTTAGCGAGTTGGTTACAAACACTATTAACAGCATTGCCCTTTGCACTGGTGTTAATTATCACCGTTTCATTAACCATAAAACCAAGAGTGGAACGCTTTTTAAAAAGCTAACAGCCAGACTCCGGTTGCCATCCGCAGACCGCTATTTGAACAAGCTAAACTAACAAAATAGGAAACAATATGATGTCTACATTAAGAAAAGATAAACACTACCAAATCACTATTGAAGAATTAGCTAGCGATCAACAAACCGCTAGAACCTTGCAGTTTAACTACCTAGACCGAGAAGACTTATTCAAGGCGGTAGAGCAAATAACTAAAGGTAGCTCGCTGGCAAATAATGATGCGAAAAGACTGGCAGTATCGTTGCGTTTATTAGGTCCGTTATTGATGCAAAACCGAAAACACTCTCTATTCGCTGAGTTTTTTCCACACTTTAAAACCTTTATGCAGCAACTTAAATCAACGGTAAAACAAGCCAATAATGCTCACTAGTTGCCATTAGCCATTGCCTAGCGGAAATCTCGTTAAACTATAAATATCTTTTGGTTGCGCGAGTTAAACCAGCAGCTTTTAAATTCTCATCTAGAATTTTTCTAAGCGTCGAGCCATAGCCTACAGAGAGACAAACCATGAAAATAGCCGTAACAGCAGCCAGCGGACAACTTGGAGCCGCCATTGTAAAAGCCACTGTAGCTTTAACATCCAAGCAAGATGTGATTGCCCTGGCACGCACCCCAAGCAAAGCTGAGCATTTAGGCGTAGAGGTTCGCGCAGGAGACTACAATCAACCTGAACAACTGGAGCAATCTCTGCAATCTGTAGACGTATTACTGTTGGTGTCTGGCATGGACGCCCCGGATAAACGCATTGGCCAACACCGCAATGTAATTAATGCTGCAAAAAAAGCGGGCGTGCAAAAAATTGTCTATACCAGTGTGCAAGGCGCTGAAGAAAACACCGCGTTTTCTCCTGTAATTCAAAGCAACCGCCAAACCGAGCAAGACCTAAAAGACAGTGGCTTAGCATGGGTTATTGGGCGCAACGGCATCTACATAGAACCAGATATTGAATACATCGAGAATTACAAAAAGGCTGGCACAATAACTAACTGCGCAGGCGATGGAAAATGTGGTTACACAAGCCGTGGCGAGCTAGGTTACGCCTACGCAAAAATGCTAAGCGAAGACAAACATAGTGGGCAAACTTACAATTTACACGGACAATCGCTAACGCAGTACCAGCTGGCCGATTATTTAAACCAAGCCTTTGATACCGATTTAAACTATCAGCCAATGAACGTTGAAGACTACCGGAAAGACCGCATTGAAGAACTCGGCGATTTTATCGGAACCGTTATTGCAGGCATCTATCAAGGCATCGCCGAAGGAAAATCGGATAATCCTAGTCATTATGCGCAAGCAGCAGGTAGAGAACACATCAGCTGGCAAGATTATTTTAATAAGTTAAAGCGTTAAACGTGAGCGAGTAACCAGCGCTCTGAGCGCTGATTTAACCCAGCTAAACTGGGTTGATATTGCCAGTACCAAGCCAGATCTAGTAGCTCAACAGCTGCTTCTAACAACGTGAATTCAGCTTCGCTTAATTGAGAGGCGAGCACTAAATCTTGGCGCTGCTGCCTGCTTACTGGGCAACGTACCGCAACACTGGCAGCATCCCAGCCTTGCATAGAGCTGGCAGCATATTCCCAATCCAATACAAACAATTGCTGCTTAGGGCTAAGTAGCAGGTTGTCTAAATGTAGATCATGATGATTAAAGGCGAGACCACTTGGCCAAAGCTGCTCCTTGAGCCATGCCAAAGCGAGTTGCCGAAAACGCTTCGCTTGAGCTGCGGTAATATCTCCCACATAACGGCTTAGGTAGTGGACCATATCAAATTTTGGTAAGCCTTCGCCTAAACGCGGCAAGCTAATGATTATCGACAATAGCTGTTGCCAAAGCGCGTCAGAAAAACTACTTAAGTCACTAAGTACTTCACCAGATTGGTAACGATAGAGTAGAAACTGCCCCTTAAAACTTAGCGGGTGCAAATCAATAATCCACGCTTGTCCTTTAAGCTGTTGTAATACTTCTCTTTCGCGTTGATAATCCAAGCCATAACAAGGCTGTTGTTGATTGAGTCGCAGTACTAAGCGTTCGTGTTCGGTTGTTAATAACCAAGAATGCTGATGTCCCCCCGCAAAACGGTCTACTGTTAGAATGTTGCCCAAATGCTGTTGTAAATACGTGGCTATCGATTCTGGCAGTGGAGAGTTAGGCAAGGTGACGTCCGGCGGTGGTCTTAAATCTATTATCAAGGAGTGTAAGATGAAAAAATTGCTATGGCTAGCTTGCTGTACTCTTAGTGTATTTGGCTTAAATGCCCAAGCAAACAGCGAGCTAACGGTTTATACCTACCAAAGCTTTGTCTCTGACTGGGGGCCAGGCCCAGCCTTAAGCAAAGCCTTTGAAGCAGAATGTAACTGTAGCATTAACTGGGTAGGTTTAGACGATGGCGTAGCCATTTTGAACCGCTTAAAGCTAGAGGGAAAACGCAATAAAGCTGATGTTATTTTAGGTTTAGACACTAACCTTATCCCAGAAGCGGAAGCAATTGGTGCAGTGCAAGCCCACCAATTAACCCTTCCTAAACTGGCTATTGACTGGCAAGACAACAGCTTTGTGCCTTATGACTACGGTTACTTCGCGTTTATTTACAATACCGAGTCATTAAAAAATAAACCTAGCTCAATGGAAGAGCTGATTAATGAGTTTGATGGCACCATTCTTTACCAAGATCCGCGAACTAGCACTGTGGGCCAAGGCTTAATGCTCTGGCTAAAAGCGCTATATGGTGATGATACCGAGCAAGCTTGGAGCAAGTTAAAAGATAAAACGGTTACCGTAACCAAAGGCTGGAGCGAAGCTTACGGCATGTTCTTAAAAGGCGAAGCCGATTTAGTGCTAAGTTACACGACCTCCCCGGCTTACCACATGGTAGCCGAGCAAGAATACCGCTACCAAGCGCTAGGGTTTAGTGAGGGGCACATGAGCCAAGTGGAAGTGGCTGCAATAAGTGCAACCAGCCAACAGGTAGAGCTGGCTCAGCAATTTTTGGCTTTCTTGGTTAGCGCACCTGCTCAACAGGTTATAGCCACCACCAACTGGATGCTGCCAGTAAACCCAGAAGCTGAGCTGCCAGAAGCCTTCTCAACACTTGTAACACCAAAAGCCTTAAGCCTTGACCAAGCTACTGTTAGCCAACAGCGCAAAGCGTGGACTAAAGAATGGCGTAACACGGTTAGCCAATAATAAATGATGAAGAAACTGGCGGCCATTGCGGGTTATACCGCCAGTGCATTTCTTGCCTTGGTAATTTGCGCTGCCTTTTGGGGCCTTGCAGAACAGACCAAGGAGTTAAGCTGGAGCGCGTTTAACGACCCATATTTATGGCGAGTACTGCGCTTTAGCCTTTGGCAAGCTTTGCTGTCTGCATTGCTTGCCTGTGTTGGCGGTATATTGATCGCTCGCGCTTGGTTTTATCTGCAACCCAAAAGCCTTAACTGGCAATTGCGCCTGGCAAACTTATGTTTTGTATGCCCGGTGATTTTGGTGGTGCTAGGCTGCGTTGGTAGCTTTGGCCTAAATGGTTTTTGGCAACATTTAGCGCCCTTTTCATGGAAGATATACGGCCTACCTGGCATTTTAATCGCACACACCTTTCTAAACATGCCGCTTATAGCGCGCTATTGTTATTTACAATACCAAGCCATACCTGCCAGCTACTGGCGCCAAGGCAAGCAACTTGGTTTCAGCCAATTTAGTTATTGGCGCTTAATTGAATGGCCAATGTTGCGCTCTCGCTTGGCAGGTTTGTTTGGCTTAGTGTTTTTATTGTGTTTTGGTAGCTTTACGATTGTGCTGGCACTAGGTGGTGGGCCGCAAAGTACAACTCTTGAGGTGGCGATCTATCAGGCGCTTCGCTACGATTTTGATCCCTTATTCGCACTTCAGTGCGCCTTATTGCAACTGCTTATAGCAACTAGCCTTGGCTGGTTATTACTGGGGCGAGAACAACAAGATAGTATTCGCCACCAACAAAGCTTAACTAGCATTCATCAACATTCCACCCTGTCACTTACCTGGCACCGACTAATTATTACCAGCTATTATCTGTTTATAAGTTCAGTTGTCCTAGGCATGTTTAGCCCGCTGTTAGCGCTTAGCTGGCAAGCCTTACCTTGGCAGCAGTGGATAGAAAGCAGCTTGTGGTCGTTAAACATTGCGCTGCAAAGTGTAGTTTGGGTATTAATACTGGGCAGCGCTCTTTTGTGGCAATACAGCAGCAACTTAAGCCGAAACAAAGGCGCGAAAAGACACAAAGGCCAAGAGTTACTAGCGTCTGTGATGCTATTAGCACCAGCCATGGTGATTACCACCGGATTGTTTTTTCTACTGCTTAGCCGCACCGACATTAGCCGCTATACAGTGCCCTTAGTTGCGTTGATTAACGCCTTAATGAGCTTACCGTTTTATATGCGCAGCCTAAAACCGGCCCTCAACGACAGCGTAAAGCAATACGCCAAACTTAATCAAAGTTTAGACCTGCCAGCGCTTAGCCAAGTCCGTTTTATTTATTGGCCTTTAATGCGCAAACCCTTAAGTGTGGCGATTAGCTTGTGCATGGTTTTATCTTTGGGGGATATGGGAGTTATTGCGCTAATCGGCAGTGTTGATGTCACCACCCTGCCACTCTTGCTATTTCAACAGCTAAGTAGCTATCAATACGCCTTAGCCAGTGCTACAGGGCTAATCATGCTACTACTATGCGGTGTTATATTTTACTTACTCGATATTAGCCTTGGACGAGACAATGCTGAACATATCTAAGCTACAGTGCCAACGCCATAACCAGCACTTTAGTTACTCTTTAGAAGTAAAGCCCGGTGAAGTGGTGGCCTTGTTGGGTGCCAGCGGCAGCGGAAAAAGCACTTTGTTGGAGCTTATCTCCGGATTTGTTCAGGCCAGCTCGGGCAGTTTAAGCTGGCAAAATGAAGACTTGTTAACACTGCCGATCAATCAACGGCCGGTAACGTCGCTATTTCAGCAGCATAATTTATTTCATCACTTAAGCCTCAAGCAGAACATTGCTTTGGGTATTAGCCAACAGCTAAGGCTAAGCCCTAGCCAGCAGAAACAAGTTACAGAAATCGCCAAAAACCTTGGCATCTCAGCAATCTTAGACAAACGTCCAGACCAAGTCTCTGGTGGCCAACAACAACGCGCCGCGCTAGCGCGCTGCTTAATTCGTCATCGCCCTATTCTGTTGTTAGATGAACCCTTTAGTGCGCTTGATCCGATGTTACGTTTAGAGTGTTTAGAACTAGTTAAACAACTCGCTGAGCAATACCAGCTAGCGGTGTTGATGGTCACGCATCAATGGCAAGACGCATTGAGAGTTGCCCAACGAGTAGCATTTATTGAACAAGGCAAAACCCAGCAATTTGCCACCGTTGATGAACTGCAACAATCGCCGGCCAATCAACACATTGCTCACTACCTGGCCTGTAGCTAGATTTTTAGCTACTCAGCCTTCATGACAGTAAAGTTTGTATTGATTCAGCCGATATAAGTCCAATGGTCATTTATATTGTTGGGTTAGAGCTCAGTTATGCAGGTTAATTACAATCTACAAGCCGCCTCGTTAGAATCTACCTATCAAGCTCGTCAACGCATCGAGAGCACTGCGCCACGTCAAACCATTACCGAGTATACGGCGCAGCGCCAAATGACTAATCCAGGTACTGCGGTATTTGGTAACAACGATGTTCAACCCGGGTTAACCGCCACTCAGCTACGTGACAGTGACGACGCCAAACAAGCTAACCGTAAAGCAATTCGAGAAGCAATGGGCCGCAGTGTGGACCAATCGGCAACCCACATTCGTTTGTACTTTCAATATATGGAAGAAAAAGGCACTCGAGGCCCACAATTACTGGCTCGAGCCTAAGCGCTAATTGGCAAGCGCCAACTGATACTTACTCATTATTTTCTGCAATTCTCCCGACAAGCTCAACTGCTGCAAATACACATTTAACTGTTCAATGGTTAGCGATGACTCATCACGCACGAGAGCATGCAAGCTATATACTGGGCTAAAATTATCGACCAACTTAAGTGAGCTTAATAAACTAGGTCTTTGGCGAGTAAGTGGCAGGTAATAGCTTTCGTTAACCATGGCAAAATCTACCCGGCGCTTTAACACCATTTTTATGCAGTTCATCACGTGGGAACAGGTACTAACTGCGAACCCTTCATCGGATAAATGCTCACGCTGATGTAACTCATCAAACAATACCACGCTGTAATTATGCTCAGGCATAAACAGGCCATCTTGCTCATAATCATGCTGCTGGTGAGTGAGTAATAAATTTCTGTCTAAAACCAGAGGAAGGCTTTGTTGTACATTGAGCTGCTGCCAGCCCCACTCTAGATTTTCAAATAAGATCAGCTCAAAGCGTTGCCGTGAGAACGCAGCATGGCGGTGGTGGCGTGAGGTAGAAACAAAGCGAAACGAATACTCATCTTGAAGATGATTTAGCGCCCTTAATATATCTAAGGTAACGCCGCTATAACGGTTGGTGGATATGTCGTGAATGACATAGGGAGGATAATCGTAACCGCCAACTTTAATCTCTATAAGTTGCTTAGCACTAGTAAACAGCGGGCACAATACTACCAAGCTCCATAGATACATCCTTGTTTGTAACATCTAGCACACCCCAAACAACCATCAAGTAAATATAAAATAAACATGAGGACCACTAAACAATCATCATGCAGAAATGCCTTATCCAACACACTTTTGCTTAGCCAAGTGCCAAAGATGGCAGCCATCAATCAGCAACTAATTCTAAAAAATATATAAATAGCAGTATTTAAACCCACCAGATGAACAAAAAGGCTTGATAATTGCTTTGTATACAGCAATATCAATATTTTGACTCGCAGTTTGAGGACTTTTAAGTGAATAAAGCTTTGTTACCCAGTTTGGTTGCCACCCTTGTGTTAAGTGGCTGCGGAGGAGGTGACAGCTCACCTTCTACTCCGAGTACCCCTAAGTACAATTGGCAAATAATCCAATTGCATACTCTAAAAGAGAGCGATGTAAAATCCGGCTGTATTATTTATGGCACTTCAGAAAGCGATCCTAGCCGAGTAATTACCGCATCGGTCGCTAATGCTGGATACAATGTTTTGTTCCACAACGCAGATGGTTCGATTATTGAAGAACACACTATTCCAGCAATAGATGTTCCTAGCAGCGGCATTGTGACCATAGATAGCGGCTTCGTGCCAGATGACGGCTATGTATCTTTGGAAGAGGTTGATAGCAATTTAAGCGGTAACCCTGACGTATACATGTTTAGTGTGGAAAAAGACCTATTAAGCCACAAGGTGTTAAATGTACGCTCAGCACAAACTGGCAGCGAGTGCTACAAGGGCAAAGACTACCGCTCAATCAGTGATACCGCCGATTCAGCCGCATTAACAGTACTTCAAGAAAGTGGCGTAAGTTACTACCAAACTAGCTATTCTGCGGATGCGGTGTCGGGCAGAGAGATCGCCTCCCACATTCCGGTACTCTCACCGCTTCCCGCCGCCCGAGATACCCTAGTTACCGCTTTTTACACCAGCAATAACGACCAACATACAGACCTAGCCTATTATGGCTTTATTGAGCCTAGCTTTGTTTACGACACTGAAGACTACGATGAGATTGTAGCCGCTAGTTTGAGCAATCAAGATCTCATGCCAATGTATTGGCAAAGTGCAGCAAACCTAGATCTTGACGAAGGCAGCGCCATCTTGGCAATCCACAACAATCAAAGCTATCAATGGCAAACCCTTTATCATGATGTTGATGAGTTTACGATTGCCGCTAACTACAACAAGGTTAGCCACTGGTTAGGTTTATTCTCAGGCATCAGCAATGATAGCTCTTGGCAATTTGAGAGCGTAATGGCGATAGACGAGCAAGATAGTCACCTAGAGGTAAGTTTACCTGAGTTAGCGCCAATAATCGGTGTAGATATTCAGCAGCAATGCCCTACCGCACTCGATAACGCTAAGTTCTGTATCGACAATGCTGGCAGCTTCTCTGAAGAGGACTTTGCCCTGCAACGCAGCCACATAAAAGTACTAACCAATAATAACCGCGCCTTCTATCAAAGTATTTATGCCCAGCCAAAAGCGCAGCAACCGCTTTTAGAGAGCAGCGCTATTGAACTATCTATTCAAGATCTTGAAGGCCTAGAACTGGCCTTAATAGATAGCGAGTTAGCAAGCACTCAGCAAGATTACTTTATGGCTAAATACCTTGATAGTAGAAGCATCGCAGAAACAGGTCAGGGTGGCACCTTTAGTGATGCCAATGGTTTCATTATCACTCCCGATGACTACCAAGACCTCTATTTAGATATGCTGAAAAGCAGTACCACCGTGGTGCAGCAAGCTAAATAAAACATAGAGACGTGCTCCTACTACTGGCGATAAAGCTAGGAGCATTGTTAGCTTGGCCTAAGAAAGACGCAGCGCTTCCACTGCGTCTAATCGATGGGCCAATAACGTGTCAACATTGTCACCGTGCTCTGGGTAATAAGCCCAGCCCATTTTTAAACTGTCTAAGGCCACACCCTCAAGCTGTCTTTGTAACTCACTACTAAGCTTACTGGCAACGGTACTTACCGCTCCCCTGCTGGTGCCATACAACAAAGCGATTAATTCACCTTCTTTAAACTGGGCAATGCTGTCTGAACGACGTAACTGTTCTTGCAAAACTTTAGCAACAATAGCGCAGACTAAAGAGCTATCATTGCTGGCGTAATGCAAGGTGAGAATGGCAAAGGGCTCGTGATTACGCTGGCTTAAGCGCATGGCTTGAATCAGCAGTTCTCGAAACAGCGAGGCAGAAAGTAAACCGCTTTGCGGATCACGCAGTTTAGCTTCGTCGTTTATCACTGGCATGGTTAAGGGTAATACACTCGCCAATAAATACTGCTGCTGTTGAATTTCAACCGGCATTCCGTGAATCCGTAACCACTCATCATCACTGTGGCAATAGTGACAAAAAAAGGCTTGCTGGCTTTGCAAACTGGTATGTAAAGCTTGTTGAAAGGCAGCTCGACAACGTACGTCAATTCGTTCCAGCCATTGCTCTAGGCTAAGCTGCTCAGAACGACCATCTTGCCAGGGGTAGCGCACCGACACTTGGCCGTTATCAGGCTGCAGTAACCAATACCCACTATCGGCTTCTACAATGCCATGAAAAAAACTCACCAGATCTATTTCTGCCACTACTACGTCCCTGAAGTTTGCGTGATTATCAGTATAGCAGAGTTAAATCAGGGGCTTAGCTTAAGCGAGGGAAAGCAGTAGTTGAATAAACGCTAAGTAAATAAAAAGGCCGAGCAAGCTCGGCCTTATCAATAATTATATTATTACTAAATGAGTTCTAAGTTCTGCATCACATTGCGGATACGGGTCTTGGTTGACTCTGACAATTCAGTCACCGGTAAACGGCATTCTGCTTGGCATTTACTCAACAAAGACATCGCGTATTTAGCACCTGCAGGGCTAGGCTCGGCAAACATCGCTTGGTGCAAAGGAATCAACTTATCTTGAATCTCACTGGCTTTAGCGTAGTCACCGTCTAGGGTGGCTTGCTGCATTTGAGCACACAGTTTTGGCGCTACATTGGCAGTAACCGAAATACAGCCTTGGCCACCACTCACATTGTAAGATACTGCAGTGGCATCTTCACCACTTAACCAGCAAAAGTCTTGCTCAATTAATTGGCGCTCAAACAATGGGCGAGATAAATCACCAGTTGCATCTTTAACACCAACAATGCGTGGTAACTGCGCCAGCTTAGCAATAGTGCTAGGGCTTAAATCTACCACTGCGCGTGGTGGAATATTGTATAAAACAATGGGGATGTCGGTGGCATCGTGCAGCATTTTAAAGTGTTGGAACAAGCCATCTTGATTTGGACGATTGTAATATCCCGCCACATGCAAGGTAGCATCGGCGCCAGCTTGTTGAGCAGCCTTAGTATATTCGATGGCTTCGATTGGGTTGTTTGAACCAGCACCAGCAATAACAGGCACTCGCCCTTTTGCCTGCTCTACTACTGCTTTAACCACAGCAATATGCTCATCGTGAGTTAAGGTTGGGCTCTCACCAGTTGTACCTACAGGCACAATACCGTGAGTACCTTGGCCAATATGCCACTCAACTAACTCGCGAATCGCTGCATAATCTACTTCACCTTCAATAAAGGGAGTAACCAACGCTACTATCGATCCTTTAAACATGCCCGCTCCATCACTTACTTCAAAAATAAAAAAACCCGGTCACAGTGGCCGGGTTCAAAAACGTTTTTTCGATTTAGTTACACCCAGCCGTTAACCACCCGCGTTTTAATTCGGGCCGTTTATACTTCTTCAATTCTAAAGAAAATGGCAACAAGGTGTTGTCCTTAACAATCAAAATTCTTGCTAGCTAGTTTCCTTAGCACGCGGTAAAAGTCAAGTAACCTGAAAAATAAATCCGCATAAGTTCTCATGAGATAGCCTTTTCCCTTAAAACTTTTTATTATTGCGGGCAACCACGCCCAACCAAGCCAGATTATGAATACCTCTCCACACGCCACTAGCCAAGTTCTTGCTCGCCATGATGACTTGTTCTCTCAACAACATCTTGTAGTGGCTGGCCAGTTAGCAGATAACTACCCGTTGAACTTGTTGGAACAGGTGGCTTCGTTGCAGGTATGTTGTAGTCATTTTGGCCACCATCAATATTTTGCGAAGCAAGCAAGCAGCAAGCTCTCCAGTCAATTTAGCGCAGCGCCAAGCTTAGCCAGCAACAGCAATGCTTTGCTGCTATTTATGCCTAAAGCCAAACAAGAAGCTGCCTATTTATTTGCCTGCATTTTGCCGCAGCTTGAAGTTGGCGCCGAGATATTTGTAGTGGGCGAAAACCGCGGCGGCGTAAAAAGTTGCGAAAAGCTGCTGGCGGAATTTGGTATTAAAGTAAATAAAATCGACAGTGCACGCCGTTGTGGGCTCTATTTTGGCGTGCTCAATCAAGCTGCACCACAGTTTGATGCTAGCCAATGGCAAAACAGCTTTGAGGTAGCACTTCCTAATGCTTCACTTAAAGTAAAGTCCCTTCCTGGGGTATTTAATCATGGAAAACTCGATGAAGGCAGCCAATTGTTATTGGAACACCTGCCCACTTTGCATGGCAGCGTGCTCGACTTTGGGTGTGGTGCGGGCATTATTGGTGCAAGCCAGGCCCTGTTACACAATGTAGACATAAGCCTGCTCGATGTGAGTGCATATGCCATTGCAAGCAGTAAGGCTACTCTGCAAGAAAATCAACTCACTGGAACGGTAATTGCTTCGGATGGTTTAAGCGAGGTGAAACAGCGCTTCGATTTTATTGTAAGCAATCCGCCTTTTCATGCTGGGATTGATACCCAATATGAAACCACCGAGACGTTTCTTGCTCAGGCAAAACAGCACTTAAACGCCAACGGTGAACTGTGGTTAGTCGCCAATAGTTTCTTACAATACGAAGCACTAATAAAGCAGCACTTCTCCCGCTTTGAAAGTGTACTCGACAACAAAAAATTTAAGATTTTGCGTTGTTGTGTATAGAAAGAACTTTTTTTTAATGTGGAATTACTAAAACCCAGTTTCTGCTATTTACATTAAGGTAAATATCTGGAAACTAAGCCAAGCCACTTTGAAAACGATTTCACGAAACTGACACAATTACAGAGGTACAAAGTCTCATGGCAGGAATTCTTACAATGATCCTCGCTGGTGGTGAAGGTACTCGCCTTTATCCACTCACCGATAGCCGCACCAAGCCAGCGGTTCCGTTTGGAGGAAGTTACAGGCTGATCGACTTTGCCTTAAATAACTTTGTTAACTCTGACTTCTTAAAAATCTACGTGCTAACTCAGTTTAAATCGCAATCGTTAAACATTCACTTGCGCCAAGCTTGGCACCTATCAGGTATTACCGATCGCTTTATTGATGCAGTTCCTGCGCAGATGCGAGTCGGCAAACGTTGGTACGACGGCACAGCGGATGCTATTTACCAAAATGCCCGCTTCATTGAAATTAACGAACCTGAGCATGTATGTATTTTTGGTAGCGACCATATCTACAAAATGGACGTACGCCAAATGGTAGATGAACACCGCCGCAAAGAGGCTGCACTTACTGTAGCGGCGATTAAAGTACCTAAAGAACAAGCCGATCAATTTGGCATTATTGAAGTAGATGAAGAAGGCCGCATGATAGGTTTTGAAGAAAAACCTAAAGTGAACCCTAAAACGATTCCTGGCGACCCTGACCACGTTCTTGCTTCTATGGGTAACTACGTATTTGAACGTAAAACCCTATTAGAAGCCTTATACGACGATGCCAAAGAAGACAGCTCAACCCACGATTTTGGCCACGACATCATTCCAAAGCTTTACCCTAAAGGAAAAGTATTTGCTTATGACTTCACCCAAAATACCATTCCTGGCGAAACGGTAAGTGGCTACTGGCGTGATGTAGGTACCTTAGATGCTTATTGGGCAGCCCACATGGACTTGTTAGATGAAGAACCACCATTCTCACTATATAACCCCAAGTTTCCACTACATACCCACTACCCACCGCTACCACCGGCCACATTTAAAGATGTTGGCGACAAAAAGGTCAGCGTTAGCCAATCACTAATTTCTGCTGGTAGCTTTATTTTGGGCTCAGAGGTTAACCGCAGTGTGTTTGGATTTAGAAGCCACGTACGTCCAGGTTCGGTAGTTAGTGAATCGGTGCTTATTGGTAATTGTAGAATTGGTGAAGGTTGTCAGATCCGCCGTACTATCATCGATAAAAACGCTGAAATTGCACCGGGCACCATTATTGGTGAGAACCTCGAGGAAGATCGCAAGCGCTTTACGGTATCCCCAGAAGGGATTGTTGTGATACCGAAAAACGCCAAGGTAGGCTTTTAAGCTGCAAATTGCCTTGAAAACAAATAAGCAATTACTCTAATATTGTTTCACATAAGGCACCCTTCGGTGCCTTAATCGTTAAGGAGTGCTCTGTGACAGCCCATCCTGTCAAGATTCTGTTTGTAGCTTCTGAAGTAGAAAGCTTAGCTAAAACAGGTGGCTTAGCCGACGTTGCTAAAGCCTTACCGCTGGCTCTGAAGGAACATGGCCAAGACGTAAGAATTATTATGCCGTTTTATAAAACTATAAATCGTCATGATGAAGCCGAGAAAATTCTCGACCTTAGCCTTCAAACTAGCCATGGTTGCCAAGATATTGATTACGCAGTCTTCAAGCTGATGCTCGAAGATGTGCCCGTTTACTTAATTCAGCAAAATGATTATTTTGAGCGGGACCAATTGTACAGCGAAGGTGAGTTTGCCTACGATGACAACGGCGAACGCTTTACCTTCTTCTCTCGTGCAGTATTCCAAGTGGCCGAAGCCCTTGAGTTTAAACCAGACATTTTCCATTGTAATGACTGGCACACTGCGCTTATACCTTACTTGCTCAAGCAAAAATTTGCTCATCACCCATTTTTCTGTAACAGCAAATCGGTACTTACTATCCATAATGCTGCTTTCCAAGGCATTTTTGAGAAGCACCAGTTCCAGCTTTTAGAAGGTTTAGCCGATGGCTTAGTTGATCAAATACTTGATGGTTACAACTGCATTAACTTGCTTAAAGCTGGCATTCGCTTTGCCGATAAAATCAATGCGGTAAGCCCAAATTACGCTCAGGAATTACTCACACGTTTAGGCTCACACGGCCTTTGTGATTATTTTGAGCAGCGCCGCGGCGATTTGGTAGGCATATTAAACGGTTGTGAATACTCCGACTGGGATCCAGCAACCGACAAGTATATTCCAACAAACTACTCTGCCGCTGATATGAGTGGTAAAGCTGTTTGTCGCCAAGAACTTCAAGTTGAAACAGATTTAGCCCAGCTAAACGTGCCAATTTTTGGCATGGTATGTCGCTTAACCGAGCAAAAAGGCTTTTACCTGTTGCTACCTGCCCTACAGCAGTTTTTACGTCACAATGTACAAGTGGT
The DNA here is from genome assembly GCF_019670105.1 of Agarivorans albus. Classification (NCBI taxonomy): domain Bacteria; kingdom Pseudomonadati; phylum Pseudomonadota; class Gammaproteobacteria; order Alteromonadales; family Alteromonadaceae; genus Agarivorans; species Agarivorans albus. The sequence goes on from NZ_AP023032.1 coordinate 3,494,270, forward strand.
GATAGTAGGCACTGGTGATAGCGGCATCGTAGCTGAGCTTGAGTCAATGCAAAAGCAATGGCCAGATAAACTGCGGTTTATTCATGCTTATAGCAATGAGATGGCCCATTTAGTGGAAGCGGGCGCAGACTTCTTCTTAATGCCTTCGTTGTTTGAACCATGTGGCCTAAACCAAATGTACAGCCTAGCCTATGGCACCTTGCCAATTGTGCGTGGCGTTGGCGGCCTAAGAGACACGGTAAGTGATTACGATGAAGATGCAGAAAACGCCACCGGGCATATCTTCTATGATCCCGAGCCAGCCGATTTACTAAACATTTTGCGCCGGGCCTTGTTACTTTATTTAGAACATCCGGAAGAGTTTCAGGCGATGCGCCATCGCGCAATGCTGTCTCGATTCCATTGGAAGGAGTCAGTTTGGCAATACGAAGCCTTGTATAATGACGCCTTAAATGTGAATCCGGTTCAACATCAATAAGATTAAACAGCTAGAGAGTGGCGACTCTGGCTTTTCTTATATAACCTGAATGTATACATTTACTTGAGGGAAAGATAATGCGCTTATCAGAGGAAATTCATAATTTTACTGAGTTCCTACTAGGTGAACAAATTCATGCCTTAGAGATCCATAAGCGCTGTGACCTAGATACTCTGCAAGATTTATGTTGCTTAGTGCTCAATCGTTTACCACCACGTTATATTCGTCATGACGTGGATGTACTAAGTGCAATTAGTGATGCAGAACGGGAACAATTGGTTGAAAAAACCAAAGTGGCAATTGAAGAAAGCCTAAAATTTCTAGAGCAAGATCGTCGCCAAGCACCACGCGATTAGTTATACCAATCACACTAAGTCAGTGATCAGAAATAGCGCAGGAAAAATACTCGAGAATAAGACTGAATCTTTAGATAAGTAGTTATTCTACAATCAAAAATTCTAACGCAGTTATCGAGTATTTTAACCAGATAGAATGAACGGTTACTTGGCACAATTGGTATTATTTGGGTAAGCTTAGCTCTAGTTCGATCGACGTACAGCCCTTGGCGCAATAAACGCCAGGGGCTTTTTCTTGCCCAGGTAACACCACCGTCAAAGGCTGCTTACAATGCTCACACTGCTTAGCTTTGCCTGCCAATACTTGCTTAATTAAGTTTCGCTGCTGAGCATAAGCATTAGCACTGCGCTTATTGAGTTCTTTAAATTCCGACATAATTAATACTCTTTCATTACTCCCGCTACTGTAGAGCGTGAGCCCTAGGCTTACAATATCAAATCGACTTGCTTGGGCTATTTGCTAGGGTCAGTTGACCTTTCGCGGTTAAATTTTGTTCGAAATAAAATCGTTTTAGGCGCGGCAAGGAGTGTGCAGCCTAGTTATTCTAAGCAAATACTACTTAACAAAGCGTAAAACGATTTTAGCCGAACCCTTCGGGCAGGAATTTGTGGCTCATTTCTACTGCGTTATCGGCTTCGCATGTAGGCTAGCTACACATTAAAGCCTCTGCCTTGTAAAAATACCCCACAAACTGCTGCAAAAATCAGCTCGAAAGGTCAACAGACCCTAAGAACTTATGCAAGTTTTGGCCAAAGACACAACATATCAAACCCAATAAGACTAAGCCTGCAGCAAGCCACTCCAAGTGAGTTAAGCTCTCATCAAAGACTAGGTTGGCAGTCAACATTCCCACTACAGGTACCAACAGGGCAAAAGGTGTTACAGCAGCGGCGCTATACTTAGCCAGTAGATGCCCCCAAATTGCAAAAGCAAGTAAGGTAGAAATAAACCCGACATAAGCTAAAGCTAACCAAGTTGAAGTTTGAGCACTTACTAGCAACTGATAAGGCGTATTGGTTTCAAATAAATATGAAAAAGCCAACAAAGGTAATGGAGGAATCAGACTCACCCACACCATAAAATGCAGTACATTAACGCCTTTCGCCTGCTTCATAAACAAGTTAGAAACGGCCCAAGACAAGGCCGCCAAAAGCAACAACAGCAAGCTTATCAAGCTGAGGTTCTCGGAGCTCAAGCCAAAAAACAGCGCAAAACCAAGGCTGGACAAGCTTATTCCTGCTAGCTGATAAGTGGTAATTTTTTCTTTAAACCAAGTAAAGCTGAGCAAAATAGTGAACATCACTTGTGCTTGCAATAACAAAGACGACAAACCAGCCGATGCCCCAACCTGCATGGCCACAAACAGTAAGCTAAACTTGATCACTCCCAAAAACACGCCCACGGCGACTACGTTGCGCACCGCTGTTTTAGGAAAAGGTACAAAGAACACCGCAGGTATTGCCACAATGGCAAAACGCAAAGCAGAGAACAATACTGGTGGAAGCTCCGCTAAACCCAACTTAATTACTGAGAAGTTCACTCCCCAAATAGTGGCTACGATTAAGGCAAACAGAATATCAATAGGCTTCATAGTATCCATGGGTGAAGACAGGAGTGCTTATCCAGCCTAACCGCAAGTGTTAAAGGCGTCAAAGCTGATTCAAGAACCCAACAACAAACCCCTTACCCTAACAACGAAGCTACACCTCCCCAGCTGCAAGTTATAGCCACAGAAAAACCTTTAAAGAGCGAAACAAAAACCAAGGTATTGAGTAAACGAATATGAGAAGATGCCCTCAATAGATAGAAGTGACCATTTTATGAGATTTATTGACGTAAAATGTAAATAGTGTGAGTAGTAAATACGATGAAAGAATTTGATATTGGGTTTGTTCGGCTTAACTTCATTAAGCCCTTGCTCAATGGCTTATACGCAGAGTATGCGATTAAGCCTGATGAACTTGGCATTCCTTCGGCTTTGCTTGAAGAACCTCTCACACTTATCCCCGTAAACGTCGCCAATCGCTGGTTTGAACAAGCCGAACACTTAAGCCAAGACCCACTTTTTATGCTTAAGCTTACCCCGTATATTGGTTTTGAAAATGTAGAACTGTTTAACAAATGGGTTTACCACACACCTGATTTTGTAGTGACATTTCGCCGTATTAACTATGGTTGTTCGATGCTACAGTCAGGTTGCTCGTTGAGCGGGTTGCAGTCAGGAAATATTGTAAAATGGGCATACAATAACCCCTATGCAAGCCACCAAGCGCGCCTGCATGATAGCCTGCGTATGGCAATTATGATGTTCAAAATGTTGCGTTATTACTTAGGTGAGGAGTTCACGCCTTTGCAAGTTAACCTAACTGGCCCAGCCGCAGAACTTAAACAACTGGAAGCATTTTTTGGCTGCAAGGTTAAACAAAGTAGTGCTCAAACCGAAGTATGGCTTAATGCTTCTGTCACCCATTTAGACGAAAATAGCCAGTGGGAGAGGAATGATCCACTGCGCTTAAATGACGCTCAGCTCGATGAATACATTAATATTCCTCAGCCTCATGACACGGTTAAATCATTATATTCACTAATAAACTTTTCCCGCTATTACGGACGCCCGAACGTAGACTTTTTGGCCGACTGCTTGAGTATATCGCGTCAACAATTACAACGCCGCTTACTGGCCCATGGCTGGAATTTTTCAGCCATGACAGCCAACGTATTATGTAACGAAGCGGTACAGTATCTATTTAAGGGCTACGACATTAATAACATTGCTCAGCGTTTATCTTATAGCAATGAGCAAAGTTTTTGCCGTGCCTTTAAACGCTTACGTGGTGTAACACCTTATCAATACTTGCAAAAGCTTAAGGCTAAAACCTAACGCTTATTCACGTCCTTCTTGGTGTTGCGGTAAGTTATCGCAAATATCGAACCAGTTAGCTTTATAAGCGACAAAGATATGTGCGTCTGGTTTTAGCTTTATCTCATTATCAAGAGTAGCCAAGCTAAACTCTATAAAACGGCCTTCATCATTGGCGGGAGCAAAGCTTAAGCTTGAGCCACACTCGCTGCAAAATTGCCTTACAGTGCCATTCTCAGCGGTGAATTTCTTTAAGTATTCCAAACCGCTTGTCCAGCGAAAGTTCTCGGTTTTAGCTTCACCATAGGTTGCAAAGGCAGCCCCATGAAACTTTCTGCACATACTGCAATGACAATGTCCCATTCGAGGCTCTAGTTGCTCAACTTGATAGCTCACTTTTCCACACAAACAACGCCCTGTCATTTTGTTCATAGCGAATTCCTTAACCAATAATGGGAATGAATTATCACCTTACACTGATAATCCCCGTTTGTTGAGTCAGCAAAAATATGCCACCATCTGGCCCTATAACCATGACTTAATCGAATACGCTCATTTATAGGACTCTAGTTAATGTTGAAGATCATCAACAACAAGGACTTTTCAGACTTTAGCGACAAGGCTAAAGCAGCACCACGCCAGCGCAGCCATCACAATTTACACGAAACCTTAGACGCAGGTGTGCAACGCTTGTTTATTGCTACAGAGCCAGATACCTACATGCGTCCGCACCGCCATAGTGAAGCCCACAAATGGGAACTATTTTTAGTGCTCAAAGGACAACTCGACTTACTAATATTTAATGAGCAAGGCGAAGTTACCGAGCGCCATAGTTTGTCACCAGAAACAAACCGAGCTATCGAAGTTCCACCCAATGTTTGGCATGGATATGCTTGTATGCAAGCTGGAACAGTCGGCCTAGAGATAAAAGAAGGTGCCTATGTGCCCACTCCCGCAGAAGATTTTGCGCCTTGGTCTCCGGCTGAAGGTGAAGACGGTGCAGATGAGTATCGCGAGTGGATGCGCAGTGCTCAAGTAAAATAAGCGATTTGCTATGTTTAGCTGAGTAAAAATCATCGAGATAGATAACTGAGCAGATATCTATTTCGATGAGTATAAAGTGTACTTAGCTAAACAAAACACCTTGTATTCTCAAGCGTTTATTCCGTATTGCTTAAAAAGCCGCTAATATCAAAATACTGTCATTAAATGTCTGATGGAGCAGCCACCACTTAATGCGCCTTTTAGTTGTTGTATTGTTAATAAGCTCTAGCCTTAGCCTAGCCTTAGCTGCTGAAACCTCTCTTCCCGAGGCCGAGCAGACGCCCAACTCAATAACCGAACAATTTCAACAAGACTACTTTAGTGCACTAGATTTAGATGAAGACAAAGACTGGATTCAATTAGATTCTGGTGAAGTTATTCAAGGCGATTTAGAAGAGCTTTATCAAAAAGAAGTGCTATTTGACAGCGATGAGTTAGACGATCTAAACATTGATATTGACGATATTCAACGGCTGCGTACAGCCAAATGGTTTCAAGTAAATTTACGCGGCTTAGGGGTAGTACGTGGCCGCTTAATGGTAGATAAAGATGGCGTGACCATCATTGGCAAAGACACCCATTATGCCTCGCGCCAAGATGTTATATCGGTCTATCGAGTAGCTGAACGAGAAGCCGATCGCTGGGAGAACAAAGCGACCTTGAGCGCCAATGTTGCCAGCGGGAATACCAATACCTTAGAGATAAACGGCAAACTAAATAGTGAACGAAAAACGGCACTTAATCGCACAATTATTACTTATCTTGGGGTGATCTCAGAGTCGAATGATGAAACCACCGCGCGCAATCACCGCGTTACCCTTTCTCACGATTTATATAAACACCACGATTGGTTCTTTCGCCCTATATTGGCCGATTTCTATCACGCACCATTAAAGAATATAAAGCTGCAAAGCCAATTGGCCTCGCAAGTGGGTTATATCGCAGTGGACGATGATGACAAAAAATGGGAGTTGTCTGTTGGTCCTTCATGGCAGCAAACCCGTTTTGAAGAAGTCACTGAAGGCAGCTCTAACAAAGAAAGCAGTATGGGTTTGTCTTTTGGTTCTAACTTCGAAATAGACATCACCAAAGACATTGAATTGACTCATGACTACCAAATGACCTTATCGCAGAAAAAGACCGGTGGTTACCAACACCACAACCTACTTAATCTAGCCATTGATATTACCGACGATCTAGATTTAGACATCGACTTTATTTGGGATTACACCGAATCACCCACTGCAGACTCAGACGACATAACACCGGAAAAAAATGACTATCGCCTAGTGATAGGTATTGGCTTAGATTTTTAACAAAAAAAGCCTCTTAACAAAGAGGCTTTAGCAGCAAGTATCTAACTTTAAAGGGTTTTGGTGTTTGTCTGACCTTCAGCAGCGGTAGCTTTAACACTGTTTGCATTTGTCTCATCGCGCAAACGCGCCATATTGCGAATGTGTTCTACACAAAATTCTACTGAACGCGCTAACTCACGCTTAAGCCCTTCACCACTTTCCAGCTCGACATAAGAAGGCCCTTGCTCAGTATCTGCATACTCAGGCATATTGTTACAAGCTTCTTCAGCAATAACGATTCCCTTTTCACGGTCGATAAGTCGAGCATGCACCTGATAACTCACACGATAATTGTCCCAGTCACTGGTGTAATATATCGAGCTCCAAGATAGGGTGCGAACATCAAGAATGTAGTCATAATCAGAGTATAGTTCGATGATGTTTGGCAATTCAGGAATGGTTACTGATTTAGATTCATCATCCACCACCTTTACTTTATAGCTATCACTTAGGCCGCTGGCTAATTCACGTGCAATATCCAGAGCAGGGTCTTCAATTTGATTGTTTACAATCATGGCATTGCCTGAAGAAATAGCAGAAGCCAACCCCAATAAGCCAAACTGCACATTTGCGGCAGTTTGTGCAGCAAAATCAGGAAGCGCACTATAACGGGTATAAACGAGGCTCTTATCCGCTAAAGATAGAGACTCATTAGCATCTAATGGTTTGGTTTTTATCGTAGAACATGCCGTAAGAGACAACACAACTACTGCAAATATCAGTCGTAGTAACAAGATTTTAATCCTTTAAAAATTTAAGTATCCACTTCGCATACCAAGCCCAATCATGCAGCTTTGGTGCGGACAAAAGACTACCTAATTTAATCAAGAATTACATTACTTAAGCACCTGATTTTATTGTTTAATATCAAAATCATACAAAAAAAGCACCTATTAAGGTGCTTGTTTATAATGAAAATGTTTACCCTATCGGGACTTAAACTCTCGACGCCATGCGTGTAATAGTGGTTCGGTATAACCACTAGGTTGCTCACAACCTTTAAACACCAAATCTAGGGCGGCTTGATAGGCACAACTGGTAGCGACATTTCCTGCCATATTCAGATAGGCTGGGTCGCCACTGTTTTGTTCATCGACCAATGCGGCAATCACTTCAAAACGCTGTTTCACTAGCTCTTCACTCACAATATTGTGTTTTAACCAGTTTGCCACGTGCTGACTAGATATACGCAAGGTAGCGCGATCTTCCATTAAACCTACGCCATTAATATCTGGCACCTTAGAACAGCCAACCCCCTGCTCTACCCAGCGAACAACGTAACCAAGAATGCCTTGGATGTTGTTATCTAGTTCTGCAATAAGTTGCTGCTCAGTCCAAGCTGTATCAGCCGCTAATGGCGGCGTTAATAAGTCATCTAAGTAACGCTGATCATCACTACTTAGCGCCTCTAATAGTTGATTTTGAATACTCGATACATTTACCTGGTGATAATGCATCGCATGCAGCGTTGCCGCAGTTGGTGAAGGAACCCAGGCCGTGCTAGCGCCACTTTCTGGGTGGGCTTGTTTAGCCTGCATCATAGCTGCCATCATCTCGGGCATGGCCCACATGCCTTTACCTATTTGCGCTTTGCCGTGCAAACCACAAGCAAGGCCAGCTTGAACGTTGTTAAGTTCATACGCTTTAATCCACACGCTTTCTTTTATTTCACCTTTTGGCACCATAGCGCCGGCTGCCATGCTAGTGTGAATTTCATCCCCCGTTCTATCTAAGAAACCAGTGTTAATAAACACCACTCGCTGATGAGCTTCTGCTATACACGCTTTTAAATTAACACTGGTGCGACGTTCTTCATCCATAATGCCCAATTTAATGGTGTTAGCTGTAAGACCAATTAGCTCTTCAACGGCTGCAAAAATTTGATTACTAAACGCAACCTCTTCTGGGCCATGCATCTTAGGTTTAACAATGTAAATCGACCCTTCGCGGGAGTTGCGATAAGGGCTATTTCCAAGCAAATCATGTTTAGCGATGAGGCTGGTAAACACAGCGTCAAGTAAACCTTCTGGAACCTCATTGCCCTTGGCGTCTAACATTAGGTTGTTGGTCATCAGGTGACCCACGTTACGCACAAACATTAACGAGCGTCCACTTAAGCTAAAGCCGTGGCCTTGAGTGTTAATGTATTGGCGGTTAGGCGCTAGCTCGCGAGTAATCTGTTTGCCGTTTTTGGTTAAGCTTTCATTCAATGTTCCGCACATTAAACCTAACCAGTTTTTGTAAACTTCTACTTTATCTTCGGCGTCTACCGCGGCAATAGAGTCTTCACAATCCATAATGGTGGTAAGTGCAGACTCCAATACAATGTCTTTTACATTGGCACTGTCTTGCGCGCCAATTTGGTGTTCTTCATCAAACTGGATTTCTATATGTAGCCCATGGTGTTGCAATAAAATCGCCGAAGGCTGCTCAGCATCTCCTTGGTAGCCCGCAAGGTGAGAGGCTTCTTCCAAGGTGGTGTTTGAACCGTCTTTAAGGCCAACCAATAAACCACCAGAAAGAACACTGTATTTGGTAGCATCAGCATGGCTGCCATGAGCCAAGGGACAATGTTTATCAAGTAATGCGCGGCCATAAGCAATAACCGCTTCTCCACGCGCAGGGTTATAGGCAGAGCCGGGGGCAAGCTCACCACTTTGCTCAATCACATCGGTACCATAGAGTGCATCATACAAACTACCCCAGCGAGCATTAGCGGCATTTAATGCATAACGAGCATTCATTACCGGTACCACTAACTGCGGGCCTGCTAATAGAGCTAGCTCACGGTCTACTTTTGATGTAGCAAGGCTCACTTGCTCAGGCGCTTTAACCAGATAATTAATATCTTGTAGAAACTGCTGGTAAACTTGGGCATCGATGGGGGCAGGATGCTGCTGATGCCATTGGTCAATTTGGCTTTGTAAGCTATCACGCTTAGCCAACAAATCTTGGTTTTTAGTAATGAAGTGATCTAAATAGGCTTCTAGCCCAGACCAAAAGCCGTCTTGCTCAACACCTGAGTTTGGCAAAACATCCTGATTAATAAACTGATAAAGCAAATTCGATACTTGGTAGTGTTCCAGCTGATGATAGCTAGATGCGTTATTAGTCGGTTTACTCATCAAACGTTCCTTTATTTTATAGTTATTATGTAGTTAACGAAGTTGAAACTTCGCTAATTGGTTCATGTTACCCTTAACAGTGTTGCAAGCCCGACGAGTAACTCGACGCGCAATAGATTTCAGATTAGCATCCCATACTCGGCCCATGAATAACAATTGGCCAAATGTAGCATTTGCAATCATACATCTCTTTGCTAGTATTTTTCAAACACTCGTTTGAATCTGTTTCTAACTTGCTTTTCAATCTGTAAATAACACCGCGCTAGCACAGCGTATAACCAAAATGGGGCAAGGACTTGCTAAGGTTTATCACTCGCTACTCTACTCAGCTATTAGCCAGCTGTGTTTTCATCGGCTTTGCGCTGCCTAACTTCTCTAATGCCTTACTGCCTTTTTTACCGGCGGTACTGTTTGCTTTAATGTTATTTACCATCGTAAGTTTGAACATCAAAACCTTAGTTAAAGACTTAGCGCAAACATCAATTTGGCTTTATGCAATTTGGCATACGCTTGGTTTAACCGCTTTGATCATGCTAATTGCTTGGTTTTTCAATGTTAGTAGCCAACTCTATTTAGCCATTGCAGCCACTTGCGCTACTGGCTCTCTATTCGCCAGCCCCGCGATTGTTCGCTCGATAGGCTTAGATGCTCAACGCTGTATGGCCATGACAATTGCCTCTACTTTATTAATGCCTGGCGTATTACTGCTTAATAGTCATCTGTTTAGCCACTTTAGTCATAACCAGCAATTACAACTAGACATGCAGGTTTATGGCCAACGTTTAGCAATTTTCATCATATTACCTATTATTATCAGTTTGTTACTGCACAAACTGCTCAAGCAACAACTGATCGACAAAGCACTTATTCAGATCCGGCCTGTAACCATAGTATTGGTGTTTTTTTTCCCCTTGGGCCTAATGGGAGCATTTCGCGAAGTGTATGACACCAGCCCAGCTGTTGCGTTAGAGTATTTGGCAATTGCCAGTACTGCATGTTTCATTGCCTTTGTCGCCAGCTTTTTGTTGTACCTCAAAAAAGGTAAAGAGCTCGCTATAATTAGCGGGGTAACTGCCACTAATCGTAATGTTTTGCTCACCTATAGTATCACTGGTAGCTTTTTAGGGATTGAATACATGATTTATATGGGGGCGATTCAGCTACCCGTGTATTTCTTGCCAATGCTAGTAAAACTGACTTCACGCTCTCGCTAAACTAATCTTATAGGTAATCAAACAAGTTAGAGGTAATTATGAGTGAGCATGCACTAAGCCAACCAGCTATTCACTTAGCCTTAAAACACCTACCGAGTTGGCAGTATCAAAATAACTTTATCGTAAACTCTTATCGGTTTAAAAACTTTGTACAAGCCTTTGAATTTATGGGAAGAGTAGCTGATTACGCCGAGCAGCAAAATCATCATCCAGATTGGAGCAATTGCTATAACAAGGTAGATATTTCATTAACTACCCACGAATTAGGCGGAGTAAGTGAACGTGACTTTAAGTTGGCCACACTTATCGAAGACTTGTACCAACAATACTATCTCACCAAGTAGGCAGCCCTATTTGATGAGATAGTGATAGATGCAATTAAAGTTTAGCGGCATCTACGGCTTTTATTTCTGGCCAATTCTGGTTGGCGTCCACAATCAATTCACCGGTGTTTTCTAACCAACGCTGTTGGACCTTTTTATCAAGGTTAAGGTAAAGCTTCCCATCGACAATTTTCCATGCTGTTGGGTCGGTATCAAACTTCTTCTCCATGGCTACGCCAAAAGCACAATAACCACCGTATTGAGGCGCGTACTTAGCAGGGTCAGCTTTAAATGCATCACGATTGTCTGCTGATGCAAAATGGTAGATAGCATTATTATGAGTGGCGGTATAACTATTGTTACCTTGGGTTGGCTGACCACTGACAAAGTAGGCAACTGGATCATAGCCCTTAATAGCTAAATCATTGGCGTCTACGCTCATACCCACATCGGCAGCAAAGCTAAAGCTACTAACAGCTAGGGAAGTGGCAAGTGCGCTGGTACGAATAATTGCTTTTAGTGTATTCATTTTCATTCTCCAAATAATAGTGTGCTAAGCGACAATGAAACATTAACGGCTAGCTCCGGTCTGTTGGGATACAATCGTTCAGCAATTAGTGCAAAAAGTACGGAATAACTAAAATGGACCAACTTTCTAGCCTACTCAGACAGTTTTCAATCAGCGCTGGTGTTTTTTATTCAGGGCAATTATGTGGCTTATCTGATGTAGCTACAGGTGATGAGCTTGTTGGACACATTCATGTATTGCGATCTGGCAGTTTAAGTATTCAAAGCAAGCAGCAACTGTTAAATGTAGTTGCACCAAGTTTAATTTTTTTCCCCCAACCGCAAGCCCATCGACTTATTGTGGATGAGCAACAGCCAGCAGAACTTGTGTGTGCCACTATTCGATATGACAATGCCAATCACAGTGCGCTGGCGAATGCCTTGCCAGAGCAAATTGTGCTATCGCTTAGTCAACATGCTCAATTTGCCCGCACTATAGAATTGCTCTTTAGCGAAGCATTTGAGACTGACCAGGGCTCGTTAGTGATAATGGACAAGTTAGTGGAAGTCCTCGTCACCTTGTTACTACGCCACAGTATTAACCAACAAAACAAACACTCCGGCTTAATTGCCGGCTTATTGCACCCCAAACTATCGCTCGCCTTAGCGGCTTTACATAAGCAAACTGCTTTCGAGCACTCAGTTGAATGGCTAGCAGAACAAGCGGCTATGTCGCGCACTAGTTTTATTGAAAGCTTTAAGCAGACTATCGGCTGTTCGCCTGGCGACTATTTAGTGGAATGGAAAATCAACCAAGCCAAACAGCTGCTAAAGCTTGGAAAACCAATTACTTGGGTTGCTTCGGAAGTGGGTTATCAAAGTGTATCTGGCTTCACCCGAGCATTTAGAGCCAACACGAATATGTCTCCTAAACAATGGTTAGATGAGCGTAGCTCTAGCAACTAGCTTAATAACTGCTTAATCTGGTTTTGCAGTTTAGGTACTAAGTCTTGCTCAAACCAAAGGTGCTTAGCAAACCAATGGCGATTGCGCGGTGAAGGATGAGGTAAAGGCCATATACCTTGGGCCGCGTAATGCTGATAATTACCAACATTTTCGCTTAGCGTAGTTTTTGTATCTGTGGGCAAATAAAGAGCTTGGGCGTATTGGCCAATCAACAAAGTAAGCTCAACCTTGTTGAGCTGTTCGATGATTTGTTGATGCCAAGTATCAAAACACAGTTTTGGTGGCGGCAAGTCTCCCTGCTTGCCTTTACCAGGGTAACAAAAAGCCGAAGGTACAATGGCCACCGTTTCTGCATCATAAAATGTCTCAGGCTCCAACCCCAACCATTGTCGTAAACGCTTGCCACTGGCATCATCCCAAGGCACGCCACTTTTATGCACTTTTATTCCAGGAGCTTGACCAATAATCAATATCTTTGATTGAACACTAGCCTGCACCACCGGGCGTGGCTCAAGCTGTTTCTCACACAAACGACAAGCACTTACCTGCTTTAGTAATTGCCTAAGGTTTTCAGAACGATCTTCTTTGATCATAGGTTCGCGCATTAGGGACAAGGGATCCTAAATTTATCACCCAACTCTTGAATCCGCTGCTCCAACTGATCAGACATCAACACTTTAGTACTACTCAGATTTTCTTTGAGCTGTTCAAGGTTGGTGGCACCAATGATATTGGCTCCCACAAAGCTACGCTGATTGACAAATGCCAAGGCTAACTGGGCAGGACTTAATTCAAATTCACGCGCTAAATCTACATAATGCTGAATCGCTTGTTGAGCTTCTGCGCCATAGCGAGCAAAACGCTTATATAAGGTGAGTCGTGCACCTTCGGGCCATTGATCATTCAAATACTTCCCAGTGAGTGCACCAAATGCTAATGGGGAATAGGCTAATAAAGGAATATTCTCGCGGTGCGACACTTCCGCTAAGGCAACTTCAAAACTTCGATTAAGCAAATTGTAAGGGTTCTGGATCGAGACGATCTTCGGCAAGTTATGCTTCTCTGCTAAATGAACATAACGCATTGCTCCCCATGGTGTTTCATTAGAGATCCCCAGGTAGCGAACCTTTCCAGAATTCACAAGATCAGCTAAGGCTTCAAGTGTTTCTATAATAGGTGTTTGATCAGCACCTTCTTGGTGCTGATAGTTTAACTGACCAAAAAAATTGGTTGCACGATCTGGCCAATGCACCTGATAAAGATCAAGGTAATCGGTTTGTAATCGATTTAAAGAGTCTTCTAGTGCTTGATGGATGCCATTCCATGTAAGCCGCATATCTTGGCGGATGTAACCACCGCGATCTGATTTAGAAGGCGCAGCAACCTTTGAGGCTAATATCAGCTCGTCTCTGCATTTTCGCCGTGTTAAGTAGTCACCAATGATAGTCTCGGTGTCACCTTGGGTACTTTGTTGAGGTGGCACCGGGTACATTTCAGCTGTATCAATAAAATTAACCCCATGCGCCAAAGCGTAATCAAGTTGATCAAAAGCCTGATCACGAGAGTTTTGCTCTCCCCAAGTCATTGTTCCTAAGCAAATTTCGCTTACTCGTAAATTTGACTCTCCTAATTGACGATATTTCATCATGCAATCCTCATAAGGTCAGACAATTTCTTTTTGACGTAAAAAACAATTAGCAGCAAAAACTGGACATTTTTACTGCAAAAACCTGCAGCAATTGGAGCTAAGTCTATTTTTCTTTAAAATTTAACACCATATTGGTGATCTAGTTGCTACTTCTTTAATGTTTTTTTAGTTATTATGGGTTCATGCGACTTAAACAAGTTAATGGAGTAATTGTGCAAAGAGCATCCATATTTATATTACTTTTCTGGTGTATTAGTACAGTTGCCAGTGCAGATAGCGTAACTGTTCACTACAAGAGCATTAATAACAACTATGATGGTTGGGGTTTACATATCTGGGCCGGTGAAGAAATGGTGAATGGCAAACAAGTTGGTGCTAGAACCGACTTCCGTTTGCGTAAAGGCACCACCCCTGGCGACCCGTTAATGCCGAGCAAGTTTGACGACTTCGGTGTAGCCTTTACGATCCCTGTACGTAAAGATGCTAAACAATTCTCATACACGTTGACTAATGGTGAACTTCACCATATGAACGTTGAAGAATGGAAGTGGATCAAAAGCAAGCATGGTTTAGAGATTTGGATTGTAGAAAAAGATCCGAAGATATACACCGGCGTGCCAAGACAGTTTGCTAAAAGTGCTACAACGCAAACGGCAAAAACCACAACTACTTCAGCTAAGCCTAAAGCAGTACTGCCACCGCCAGTGCCTAAAGCTAAAGCAACAACCACTACAGCCAAGGTAGCGGCCAAGCCTAAACCTACGCCAAAACCGGTTGCGAAGAGTACAGGCCCAAGCCCAGAAATGACGCGTACTTTGAATTTGCTTAAGAACGATTTAAGCAAAAAGAATAAGACTATTAACAAGCTTCAGTCTGCGCTAAACGATACTCAAAAAATCAACCAGCGTTTACAAAACGACTTAAACAGCAAGTTGATTGACTACCAAGCGTTACTGCAACTTAACGACAAAATAAGCAACGAAAACCGCACATTAACTGCGTCTAACCAAAGCTTATATGCGCAAGTTGAACAGGCTGGTAGCAGCAATGCCGAAGCTCAGTTGTTAGAGCGAAATCAGCAACTTGAAAAACAACTTGCTGGCGTTAACGAGCAAGTGCTTGGGTTACAGAAAACCATTGCTGAAAACACCGGTAATTCTGAGCAACAAAAACAGTTGCAAGAACAGTTTAACCAAATGCAAACGCAACGAGATGAGCTACGAGCAGATAACAACAAGTTAAGTGCTCATATTGTAGAACTTGTACAACGCTCGGAAAATGCCGGCCAAGCCCAAGAGTCAGGCATTGCTTGGTGGTTATTCGGCGCGGTAGTTGCGGTGCTAGTGGTATTAATTGGTCTAGTCTTCTTGGCAACCAGCAAGCGTTACAAAGATCTTCAGTTAGATATGGAAGATGCGCTTAAACGTAAAGAAGAAGAAATCAAAACCGAGAAAATTTACGCTGCAGCTGCTAACGAGAAGCTACGCAAGGTACTTCACGGTGAAGCGCAACAACGCAGTTGGGCGCCAGTACCAGATGGCTTACCAGAGAATCTCAAAAAAGATACTGCATAAAATAACAAGGCCAGCTCAGCTGGCCTTTTCTTTACCCTCAATAAAATTTAGCCATTGAGCTATCCTTCAGTTTTCCTTAGCATCGTCTTTAGTCACTCACTCGTGAAAGAGGCCTTTGTGGAACTACATATATTCGATTTAGATGAAACACTGATCGCTGGCGACAGCGGCGTACTATGGCATCAATTTCTAGTACGGGAAGGAGTAGTTACCCAAGCAGGTTTTCTTGAACAAGACGCTGCAATGATGCAGCAATATGCTTTAGGCGAGCTAGCCCTAGAGCAATACATATCTTTCAGTTTAACTCCGATAAAACACCTTAGTAGTGAGCAAGTTGACCGCTTAGTAAGTCACTTTGTTCGCCAGCAAGTTAATCGTATTGTCTACCCCCAAGGCCAAGCATTAATCTCTCAGTTAAAGCAAAGCCATGAAGTACTTATAATCTCCGCTACAGTTAGCTTTATAGTTAACCAGATTGCGCAATTATTAGGTGTTGAACATCATTTAGGCGTTGATTTACATGCCGAGCAGGGAAAGTACACAGAACAAATACAAGGTGTTGCTAGCTTTCGAGAAGGTAAAGTCACACGGCTTAAGCAATGGCTTACTGATCAGTCAAGGCAGTACTCATCAATCAGCTTTTACTCTGACTCAATTAACGATCAACCCTTACTAGAGTATGCAGACAACGCATATACGGTTAACCCCTGCCCTAAACTTAAACAGCTCGCTTTAGAGCGGAATTGGACGCAGTTTAGCTGGCAGCTCAGCTAATACCAATCGTACTAAGTAACAGTTAACTCTATCTGGTTAAAATACTCGATAACTGCGTTAGAATTTTTGATTGTAGAATATTTACTTATCGAAAAATCCTGTCTCATTCTTGAGTATTTTTCCTGCGTTTTTTTGAACACCTACTTAGTGTGATTGGTATAAAACAAAAAACGAGAGCAAGAGCTCTCGTTTTTATATCTGCTGGGCACAACTTCTACATTTGGCTTTGTAGGTAATTCTCTAAGCCAATTTTCTTAATTAAGCCTAACTGCTGCTCTAGCCAATAAGCGTGGTCCATCTCGGTATCATCAATCAGCGTTTGCAACATGTTACGTGTTACGTAATCTTGCTTAAGCTCGCAAAGGGCCATCGCTTCTTTTAGTAAAGCATCAACTTCGTACTCAACTTTTAAGTCATTCTCAAGCATGCTTGGTACATCGCTACCAATACGCAAAGGCTCACGCTTACTTAAGTCTGGTGTTCCTTCTAAGAACAAAATACGTTGAATAAGCAAAGAGGCGTGACCTTTCTCATCATCAAACTCGTGGTCGATGCGCTCATATAACTTATTAAGGCCCCAGTCTTCATACATGCGTGAATGAATAAAGTACTGATCCATTGCCGTTAGTTCATTCATCAACAGGCGGTTTAGCACATCAATGACTTCATTATTACCTTTCATTAGTCATCTCCTTCGGTAATTTGAGCAGCTAAATAGTTTTCTAGGCCCATTTTTTCAATTTGATATTGTTGAGTTTCAATCCAATCAATGTGATCTTCTTCGTAATCTAAGATTTCTTCTAACAAATCTCGACTAACGAAGTCTTTTGCTAGTTCACACTCGGCAATAGCTTGTTTAATGATTGGCAACTGCTCTAGCTGGAAGTCCATATCACATTGCAGCATTTCCTCGGTCGACTCCCCAATGCGCAATACACCCAACATGTGGGCATGAGGTAAACCTTCTAGGAACAAAACTCGCTCCATTAATTTGTCGGCTTGCTTCATATCCTTAATCGATTTTTTATAGTTACGCTCATTCAGCGCATCAAAACCCCAGTTTTTATACATTCTGGCATGTAAAAAATACTGGTTAATCGAAGTAAGTTCTGAAACTAACACCTTATTTAACAAAGCAATTATATTTGGTTCGGCTTTCATTACTGCGCTCCAAGCTGCCAATTTGAGGTATCGAAAAAGTATACACCCTAACTAAGCTCGCTGCATAATATATTTACATTTCATTAACTTACGATAAAAATAATGACAACCATTATCATTAATATTTAAATTTAGTGTGCGATTAAGTGACCAAAATTAAAATCAATTTACCGATCACACTCTTTAGTGATTGTTTAAAAAAACAGCAGTCAATATTGATCTAAAACAACTTCTAAAATTCAGTGTTTACTCAACATTTAGTATAATTACATTGAATCAAACTCCAGGGATGGCTAAACACAAGTGAGGTCACTATGTTCTTTGGATTCTTAAAAACACTCTCAAAAGCTAGCCTTATCGCAATCTCTGTATTTGTCATTTTGCTTTGTCTAAAGCTGTCATCTCAATTCGCTATAGACCTTTTCCAAGCAGCACTTTAGTCATGCGTAAACTAATGGCGGCTCAACTCTAAAGATCCTAATTGGCGCATTTGCTGGCGAATCCACGAGATTCGCTGGCTCATAAATGCACTGTTGGGGTTTAGTGAGTAACGATATGGACTTGGCAGCAAGGCTGCCAAGCTTGCCGCCTGACGAGCACTAAGTTGTGATGAAGACAAAGCGAAGTAATGCTGACTAGCCGCCTCTACGCCGTAAATACCAGGACCAAACTCAGCAATATTTAAGTAAATCTCGATGATTCTGGATTTAGGTAGGTTCAACTCCAGCAAACCTGCAAAGCCAGCCTCTACTGCCTTTCGCCAATAACTCTGACTAGGCCACAACCACAGATTTTTGGCAGTTTGTTGAGTAATAGTACTACCGCCTCTTAATCGCCCGCCTTGTTGATTGCTCTTATACGCTTTCCAGATAGCTAAAAAGTCTACGCCATAGTGCGACAAAAACCGCTGATCTTCAGCGGCAACCACCGCCAAAGGCATTGATTTGTTGATCTTAGCTAATGGTATCCATTGGTGCTGTATTTGCTCAGGGTAAGAAACAGGGGGAAACCAAGCACGGTGTAAGCGCCAAGACCAAATTGGCGGGTCGATCCAACGTAAGGCTAACACCATTAACTCAGCAAACAGAGCAAGTAGCAGAAAGCCTTTTAGTAAGTAGAGCAAAAAACGTTTAATCAACGACGTAAACAATCATATTTGTGATGCTTCAACCTTAAGATAAGCTAGGCTTTATTGCTAGCTTCTCTAGTCTCTTTAACTATTCTGGTGGCTTCATTGCGAGAAAAAAGGTAGTGCACGATCAAACCTAAACTTAGGCCCCAAAACGCGCTGGCAATGCCAAACAAGTTGACCGATGAAGCCGTTACCAAAAAAGTAATGGCGGCCGCCTCTCTCCCCTTTGTGCAGGCCAAGGCAGTTGATAAACTGTTTGCGATGGTACTAATCAGCGCTAAACCAGCAATAGCCACCACCAACTCTTGAGGAAAAGCGGCAAACAAACTCACCACCGTTGCCCCCAGCAAGCCCACCAGTAGATAAAACACTCCGGCCCATATCGAGGCATAATAGCGTTTTGTAGGATCTTCATCGGCCTCCTTGCCCATGCAAATTGCAGCCGTAATGGCCGCTAAGTTAAAAGCAAAACCTCCAAATGGCGCTAGCAGCATCCCGGCGACGCCTGTCCAAGATATTAGTGGAGAAATTGCAGGCCGATATCCATTGCCATGCAAGGCAGCAATACCAGGCATATTTTGTGAGGCCATGGTGACCACAAACAAAGGCAAACCTACACCTAAGATTGCTTGCCATGAGAATGTTGGACTAATCCACACCGGCATAGCTAGCTCTAAAGTCACCGACGATAACTCCAGCAAACCCAAGTAGAAAGCTGTTGTAATGCCTACCAGTAAGGTAACCAGCATAACGTAGCGTGGGGCATACAATTTGCCGATTAGGTAGCAGGCTACCATACTGGATACCAATACTAATTGGCTCTCTAGTGATTGAAACAACTGCAAACTAAATTGCAATAGCACCCCAGCTAACATCGCGGAGGCCACTGATTGTGGGATCCAACGGATCAGCTTATCCATCAAACCACTTAAACCCACTAAAGTTATTAATAGTGAGCTAAACAAAAACGCGCCAATCGCTTGATGAACCGAGAGCCCAGATAAGCTAGTCACTAGCAGTGCTGCGCCAGGCGTAGACCAAGCAGTAAGAATCGGCTTTTTGTGATACCAAGAAAAGCCGATGCTCGTCGCCCCCATCCCAATACCCAAAGCCCACAACCACGAACCAATTTGCTGTTCGCTTGCTCCTGCCGAAGCAGCAGCTTGAAACACAATAACTGCTGAGCTGGTATAGCCCACTAATACTGCGATAAAACCAGCCGACACTCGAGATAAAACAAACCAGTCACGCATAGCTACTCCTTGGCTTAACTGTAAATTCCTACTCACACCGTGCGCTATAACGCACGCACTGGACAAGCCTAACACTTGTGCGCTATAACGTACAAGACGATTTTTTCAACAAGTAGGTTATTTTGCTGGCCTTAAATCAATATCTCGCTGCAGCGCTCAAACAACAGCGTAAAGACAAACAGTGGAGTTTAGACACCGCAGCCAAACAAACCGGTGTGAGTAAAGCCATGTTAGGACAAATAGAACGAGGGGAATCTAGCCCAACTATTGCCACACTGTGGAAAATAGCAGGAGGTTTTAATACTTCCTTATCAACCTTTTTAGAGCCAGAACTTGCAGAGCAAGCTCAGCCAGAAATTCGCAGCGCAGATCAACTTCGCCAACAACCCGCCAGCGATGACATGCTTGTAGCAATTTTATTCCCCTACGATGAAAAGTATGGCTTTGAGATGTACGAACTCACCTTGTTAGAGAACTATCAGCGAGTGTCCGAGCCCCACGAAGTTGGAGTGAGTGAACATGTCATTGTGACCAGTGGGGAGATGGAAGTTTTGGCAAACGGCCAATGGAATAAACTCAGCCAAGGTCAAGCGTTGCGCTTTACCGGCGATAAACCACATGGCTACAGAAACTTAAATAAGCAAGCGGCGGTGTTTCATTGCTTAATTCACTATTCTCGCAATAAATCTCAGCAGAACTAAACGCAAGGCTTGAAACGAAAAAAGCCTGCTAAATTTAGCAGGCTTTTTAAAGATGGTGCCCGGAGGCGGAATCGAACCACCGACACGAGGATTTTCAATCCTCTGCTCTACCGACTGAGCTATCCGGGCAACGGCGGCTATTAAACGTTTTTAGCCGAAACAAGTCAACCGCTTTTTCGCAATTAAGGTTCGAGTGCTTACAAAGCGAGCAAACTAAATAAAAAATCAGCACTTTTAGTGGAGCCTTTATCTACAGCAGCTTCAGCGCTAATCAATCGCATTAAATTACTCGGTAATTACATGTCTTCACTCTTTGAAGTAAACAGCAATAGCAGACGGCATAATCACTTAAAGCAGCACATTTTAACCTGTCGCCAATCAACGACAGAATTTAGCGCTTTATTTACAATCACTTAAATAAGACATAAAAAACCATAGCAATGTCGATACTTGACCTTGCAAGGCTTGCCTATAAGCGGTGATTGTTATAATGTAACGCTCAAATTTTGTGGGTGTATTTCGCTCATCAGCTAAGTTCTATTTCGGTAAAGCATGTCTACAGCCAATTATATACAACGTGTCAGTGACTACTGTAGCCAAAATAAGCTTAAGTTCACGCCAAATCGTGCAGCAGTGTTGGCTATTCTTCATCAACATCAACAAGCACTTAGCGCTTACGATATTTTGGCTAAGCTGCAACAACAGCAACAAAATACCAAGCCTCCAACGGTATATCGCGCTTTAGATTTCCTACTGCAATATCACTTCATTCAGCATATTGAATCAAGTAGCCGTTACATCATTGGCCACCAGCATGCCCCATTTACTCCACAACCCTTGCTTATTTGCACCGACTGTAAATCAGTCACTCAAATAGGCTTGTCTGAATCATTAAAAATTGAATTGGACCAGTTTGCCGGACAGCAAGGCTTTAAATTGCATTCGCAAAGTTACGAATTCCAAGGGCTTTGCTCTGGTTGCCAACAAGGGCAAGTGTCGTGAATAGCACCACGAACCAGCAAAAGTCGCTCACTAGTATTAATACAATAACAGCTGCGTTAAGACAGCGTTCATTAGGTAAAAGATTGTATGTTTAACAGTAAAACTCGTTTGTTTGGTCGCCCTAGCAGGCTTCCCAACAAACATTGGCAGCTCATTATTGCCTGCGGTGTACTCGTAGGCATTGCCAGTATTTGGCCTAGCTCCAAACAAGTCAGTACCAACAGCCGCCAGCTCATCGAACTGCCGCAAAACGACTTTAAGTCAGAGTCCGATGGCATCACTTTTAGTCTGGCTAGTCGCTCCAATGAAGCCATCGATATAGTAAAGCAGAATACCCAAGATGAGCCCAGTGCCGAGCAGTTTAGACAAGCTGCTGAATCGCCAGTTGTGGCGAAACAAAACACCAACGAGCCAACACTCGCTGCTGCAAAAGCAGAGCCTGAACAAGCTGAGGTTGGAGGCGAACGCAGCTATCAGTACACTATTGAGAAGGGCGATACTCTAGGTAAAATTTTCACTCGCTTTAACATCGACCAAACCACTATGTATCAAGTACTAGAAGCTGATATTTCGGTACTAGCTTTAGATACCTTAAGTCCTGGTCATGATCTTACCTTTACCATCGACCACGACCAACAACAGTTATTGGCCTTACAACTTGCCTTTAATCCGGCACAAAAAATCATCTTTAAGCGTGTAGATGCAAGCAGCTTCGAATACGAAACCATTAATATTGAAGGGCAATGGCAGAAACAAGCCATAGCAGGCACCATTGAAGGTAGCTTTTACGTATCAGCCCGAAAAGCTGGTTTAAGCCCAAGTGAAGTAGAGCAAGTAGCGCAAATGTTTAAAGACAAACTGCGTTTTTCTCGTGACTTTAGAGCGGGCGATGTATTCCAAGTTGTACGTAATCGCCAATACATCGATGACGAACTCACCGGTCAAAGTGAAATTAGTGCAGTGCGTATTTTTAACCGAGGCAACGAATACAGTGCTTATTTGTTTAGCAATGGTAACTACTATGACAAAGATGGCGAAAGCCTAGCGCGCGCCTTTATGCGAGTACCGCTTAAAGGCGCTCACCGCGTTACATCTGGTTTTAATCCACGTCGTAAGCACCCAATTACCAGACGTATCTCGCCACATAACGGTGCCGATTTCGGCGTAGCTATTGGCACCCCGGTATTGGCCGCAGGTGATGGCGTAGTGACTAGAGTTGAGAATCACCCTTATGCGGGTAAATACATCGTGATTCAACACGGCGGTAAATATCGCTCACGTTACCTACACTTAAACAAATTTAAAGTTCGCAAAGGGCAACGAGTCACTCGTGGCCAAGTGATTGCAGACTCTGGCAATACCGGCCGCTCAACGGGTCCCCACCTGCATTACGAGTTCCATATTAACGGCCGAGCAGTTAACCCAATGACCGCAAAAATCCCCCTCGCCTCTGCAATTGATAAACAAGAGCGTGCCGAGTTCGACCAGCTGGTGAGCAATATGAATGATTTGATTGCGGCAGGCTAAACCACTTCGCTTTCCCCTTAAAAAACGGACCTTAATTGGTCCGTTTTTTGTTACTTAAGCATCGCTAAACAAGCCACTACAAGGCCGAGCCAAACTGCAGATATGCCGCTGTTGAAGTTTCACAAGGGGCTAAATCAATGCCCCATTTCAAGCCTAGTTGGCGGGAAGTTAGCTGCCTGATGCCACCACCATAAATGATATGCTGACCCCGAAACTGCTCCCAAGTCGATTTAGCATCAACCAGCAAGCACAAACCGTGTTTTAGCATCAGAATACGCGCCAATGACTAAACAGGCCGCTCCTTTAGCCGTTGCAGCGAGATAACTATTCACCGTAGATCAGCTCAGCATCAAACTCGTCTTCTAGCTGTTGTTGGTAAATATCATCTACTACAACATCTTCAACAAATTCACGTTCGTATCGTGCACATTCTTCTTCATCATAAGCACCAGCAATCACCCCGGCGCCAGCACCAATAGCCGCTCCACTGCCTGCATCGCCAACAATAGCGCCAGCTACACCGCCAATGATTGCTCCATCTACTGCATCAGTTATGGCATTGCCGTCGCAGGGGTGAGCGTTTACCACAGCAGTATTAGCGACACTTAGCACCAAAGCAGCTGCTACAAATGCGCGCTGTGAAGATTTACGGCCTTTATAAACTCTTTTCATGAAAATACCTTAAGCAGTTGATTTTAAAGTACTCAAGTGTGACTAGAGTTCGCGGCAAAAGAAAATGAGCAGGTTTAAGTTGGGCTAATAGGAGCAGTGTTAGTACTTAAGGTTTTTCAGCTATCGTAGATAAAGCCCAGTTAAGTGAGCGAATAACCAATTGTTTACGTTTTAAAGTGAATATATTTACGCGTTAAGCGGTCTAATGTTATGTAGGTAGCAAGAGGTAACCTCATATGAACAAAATAACTCTTACTATATTGTTGTTAATCCCAATTGTTTTAAGCATCGCGATTGGCCATGAAGTGAGCCAAGGAGTGTCGTTAAACTCTTCATTAATTGTACCAAACCAAACTTAAACTTAGCTTCACGACACCGTCAACATCTAGCTATTGCTCTGCCTCCCTCGTTCGAACTAAAACCACTATTAACTAACCAAACAATATGCTGGCACCATCTTCGGCGCTGCCTACCAAACGCCTAAAGGGATTAAATAGCTCTCTGCCACAACCCTCATCTTGTTTGGTTTTGCTGTCGGCGACAGGCTCTCGTTGCAGTAGTTCTTGTTCGCTAACTTGGCAGTCGATGCGTCCTTTAATCGCATCTAAGTAGATCATGTCACCGTCTTGTACTTTGGCCAGCAAACCGCCTTTGGCCGTTTCTGGACTTAGATGCAACGCGGCAGGAATTTTGCCTGATGCGCCCGACAAGCGACCATCGGTAAGCAGTGCCACCTTAAAACCTTGTTTTTGCAAGTTGCCCAAAACTGGCATCAATTTATGTAGCTCTGGCATTCCATTGGCTGCAGGACCGTTGTAACGCACCACTACTACAATGTCTTGGTCAAGCTGACCTTGTTGATACGCTTCTACCACTTTGTGCTGACAATCAAATACTTTAGCTGGCGCACAAATAACCTGATGCTCAGCTTTAACTGCACTGGTTTTTATTACAGCCCGCCCCAAGTTGCCGCTTAATACCTGCAAGCCGCCACTGCGATTAAACTGTTTGCCGTCTGCTGCAATCACATGATTATTGTTGCTGGCCAGTGCTGGCCCCCACTTTAACTCTTCGCCTTTTAGAACAGGTGACTGTAAGTAATCACTTAGCTTTCCATAGAGAGTAGTGGCATCCATATGCAGCAAGTCTCGTTGCGCTAACAAACGCAGCAAACAAGGCACTCCACCAGCTTGCTCAAAAGCATTAATATCTGCTGGGCCATTAGGGTACATACTAGAAAGCTGTGGCACTACCTCGGCAAGTTGCGCAAAATCATCCCAATTAATGATAATGCCAGCGCAACGGGCAATCGCTATCATATGTAAGGTGTGATTAGTGCTGCCTCCAGAAGCCAACAAAGCCACCAAACCATTCACAATAGCTCTTTCATCGATAACTTGATAGAGCGGGCGATAAGCCGAGCCTCCGCGAGTAATTCCCACCATGTGACTAAGCAAATGTTGATTAAGCCTGTCTCTAAGTTCGGTATTCACATTAACAAAGGCGCTACCCGGTAGCATTAAGCCCATGGTTTCAAATACCAACTGATTGGTATTGGCGGTTCCATAAAAAGTGCAGGTGCCGGGTGCATGGTAGGCTTTGTTTTCCATCTGCTGTAGCGCCGCTTTGTCCACTTCTCCGGCAGCATGCTGTTGGCGAACCGCCACCTTTTCATCATTGCTAATACCACTTGGCATTGGCCCGCTGGGCATAAAGGCAGTTGGCAAATGGCCAAAAGACAAAGCTCCCATTAACTGCCCTGGTGCAATTTTGTCGCAAACCCCTAATAAGACGCAGGCATCAAACCCTTGATGGCTCAAACCAATGACAGTGCTTTGGGCAATAAGGTCACGTGAATACAGCGACAAATCCATGCCCTCTTGGCCTTGAGTAACGCCATCACACATCGCTGGTACACCACCAGCAACTTGCGCGCTATGGCCAAGTTCAGCCATTTTTTGCTGAATCAACTGAGGGTATTGAGCGTAGGGCTGGTGAGCACTTAACATATCGTTGTAGGCAGTAATAATAGCCAGATTTACTTTGGTAAAATCTAGCAAACGGTCTTTTTGTTGCTGACCACAGGCAGCAATGGCATGAGCTAAGTTACCACAGCTTAAATGCGCCCTTGCATTCCCCTGCTCTGCTTGTTTCTCCATTCTTTGAACATAAGCGCTGCGCAAGCCTTGGCTGCGCGCAATAATGTTTTGGGTAACGTGTTTGATAGTGGGATTCATTTCAACCTCAATTAAGCGCAGGCTTGCGACTAATACTATTAATACAACGTGCTAGTACCTGCTCTAGGTTAGCGTCAATTTCAATCGGAATAACATCAGCTTCGGCAGAAGAAGGGGCTTCTAAGGTGGCAAATTGGCTAGCTAATAAGTGCTGTGGCATAAAATGATTACTGCGCCGCTCTAGCCTTTGCTGAATTAGAGTTTGTTCACCTTTTAAGTAGATAAACACCACTTTGCTGCTTACTTGGCGCAATAGATCTCGGTAAGATTTCTTTAAGGCAGAACAAACAATGACTACCGTTTTTCGTTGCTGGCTAATAGCATCAGCTTTAGCCACTATGCTCGCTAGCCAAGGCTTACGGTCCTCATCATTTAGCGCAAGGCCACTGCGCATCTTTTCTATGTTGCTTTGAGGGTGTAGCGTATCTCCGTCAATAAACTCAGCTTGCAGGTAGTTTGCCAGCCCCTCCCCAATGCTAGATTTTCCACAGCCGGAAACCCCCATAACGTAATAAACTGTGCCCTGATCAGCATTCATACTAAGGCACTCTCAGCAACGGCTTGGCTGGCTTTGTCTTCTAGCGCTTGTATTACCCTTATCTGATACCGCTCGCCAGCCACGAAACCACTAAGCAGCAATTTACCATCGGCCTGCTGAGTAATGGTGAGCTTAGCTTCATCAGCACTCAATAGCTGTTTTGCGCTTATAGGCTTGGCACTGCCTCCACTAACTTGTTGGTATTGGATATGGAAGGTTGCCCCTCTAAATTCTCGAACCACCGAGGCTTTTTGCCAATCACTTGGCAGTTGTGGCCGAAGCAGCAAGCCCTGCGGCGTACCACGTAGGCCAAACAACTGCTCAACCACTAATTGGTAATACCAAGCGCAAGTACCAGTATTAAACAAGTTACTAGAGCGCCCAGCGGTGCGTGGGTATTGGTAATAAGCGCCTCGATAATAGTTAGGCAAATAAATCGGCAATTGCCCACGCACTTTCAATTCGTCAGCGGCATTGCTTGGCAGCATTTTGCGCAATACATTAAATGCCCGCTCCCCTTCTTCAGTGGCATACAAAGAAGCCGCGTAAAACGCTGCTGCATGGTTATACACCGAGCCATTCTCTGCACTGCCCGGCCACTTTTGAGTAACTCGACCAACATCATCGCGCATTTCGGTAAAGGCAGGCGCACTCATCATTACTCCGAACGGCGTGTCTAACTGTTCATCAATGGCCTGCAGCATCTGTGTTTTTTGCTCACCGCTTGCAGCTCCACATAACATTGCCCAGCTCTGTGCATTGAGAAATATTCGCCCTTCCTTATCGCTGCTTATGCCAAATAACTTCCCTGCATCGGTAATGCCGCGCCCATACCATGCACCATCCCAAAAATAGTGATTAATGCGCTGATTCAATTGTTCTGCATATTGGCTAAAGGCTTGAGCTAAGGCGGCTTCGCCTAGGTGATCACACACAGGCACCCACAGTTGCAAGGCATAAGAAATGGCTTCGGCTAACCACCCCGACACGCCCTTGCCTTGATAGCCCACCATGTTCATTGGGTCGCACCAATCCCCCTGGGCGATATAAGGCAAACCGCGTTCATCTTTGGCTTCACATAAAAATTGCATCGCCTTGCTCACATGCTCAAATACACTTTGCTCGAGTGGGTTATCCGCCCAACAAAGCCTAAGTTGTAGCAAGCTATAGTCGTTGGTTTCTTGAAGATAGGCGTTTAACACAATGGCGAGCCAAACCGGATGGTCGGTATGGGGCACTTGGTTAATGTACTTAAGCTCCGCCTGTTCGCTTAACAAAATGCCGTCGGGCATCTCACCGGAGAACTTTTGCTGTTTAAGTGCGGTTAGCAATGCCTGTTTACAAGCTTCTGGTTTGAGGTAAACCATGCCCATGGCATCTTGCAGGTAGTTACGGGTTTGAGGATCGGTCGTTAAACGCTGACTATCACCATGATAAAACACCTGCCTAGGCAGCCAATGGTTAACAAAGTGATTAAACTGCTGATCGGGCGTCTCTATGGAAATACAGCCTTTGGCTTGAGCAAAATAGGCTTCGCTAGCTTGGCGTTGTGGATCTAGCTCGGCGTACAAATACTGCTGGTTGAGTTGCTTAATTTCGGCCTTATCTTTCGCCGGCCCAAAACTAAGATTAAGCATATCGCTACCATCGGCCGGTAAATTATATTGAAACTGCATAATCGCCGCTGGCAGCTCATAATGCGCTTCGCCATTATTTAAGTTTCCACCATCCTGCAAAGCACTGGGGTTATGTAAACCACCCTCTCCTTCAAAAGCCTGTTGCGAAACTTCATAAAAATCTGGCAGTCGGCTGGCAGACAAAAAGGTAAGATCTTTGAAGTGCTGATTCTTGAAATAATCAGTTACTTTTTGGTAAGGAGTAACACTGCTGCAAACAATCGCATTAAGCTCAGCATCATATTGCCCGCCCATGTTCATCCACGAGGCGTAACCCACTGGGAAATAGGGTATTAAAGAAACATCTCGACGCTGCGAGCTTAGGTTTCGCAGAGTTACTTGCCAGCTCTCTAGCACTGCATCGACAGCAAGGCTAAGCCTTATGCTTAACTCAATATCAAGCTTTTCTACCACCCAGCGAATATCGGACAAGCCCGGCTCAAAAGCAAAGCGGTCTAAGTCCACTTTCATTGGCTCGTAGGGAGCAGAAAACATCTCGCCAGTTTGATTATCTCGCAAGTAGAAAAAGCGCCCAGGATGATGACTAAAATAAGGCTGCTCGGGCTGCATAAAGCTTTGCGCAGCTAAATTGGGTACATGAGCATATTTGCGAGGTTCGGGATCCATATATTGGCTAACCGCAAAGCCACGACAGTTCATGTGCAACATCATTTTTTTGTTCCACAAATAAGCCGCGCTGTTTGGCGCAATACAAGGGTCTTCTAAGTGATAACGTGTTCCATCTTCTATAAACTTCGCCATAAGTTTAGCCTTCTTTAATCTTAAGATACGGGGATGCTTGGGTGCTCGCTCGCGCAATAAAACGCGGCTCAGCCACGCTGGGAATAGTGAGTGTTAAGTCGTAAGCTAAATTGAGTACCTGCCTGCTAGCGGCTGTCGCCATTTGTTTGATAGGAATGGCAATCGTGCTAAGAGGTGGTGAGGCAACTGCGGCAAAATCAACATCATCGTAGCCCAATACGGAAACTTGCTGCGGCACCTTTATGCCAGCCCCCTGCAAGATTGATAAAGCCACTAAGGCAACTTTGTCGCTACCACAAAACAGTGCATCAAATGGCAATTGTTTATCCAGTAACTGCTGCACTGCAAACTGGCTAGTGGCAAAATCAAAGCTTCCTTCAATACACAACTCCGGGTTAATCGGTCGGCCTTGGCGAGCCAATTCATCAACAAAACCTTGCTGACGCTGCTGCGCATCTTGGGCACTTAAACGGCCACTTATACAAGCTATGTTCTTATGGCCTAGCGCCAACAAGCTGTTTGCCGCCAAACAGCCACCTGCATAATGATCAACACTAAAAG
Organism: Agarivorans albus; assembly: GCF_019670105.1. Lineage (NCBI taxonomy): Bacteria > Pseudomonadati > Pseudomonadota > Gammaproteobacteria > Alteromonadales > Alteromonadaceae > Agarivorans > Agarivorans albus. Next base: position 3,523,717 of record NZ_AP023032.1, read on the forward strand.
ACTGCTTAGACAATAAATCGGTGGAGTGATTAATAAATACCAGCGGCGGGTAATTAGTTTGAGCAATCAGCAGATCTGAAATGGCGATTTCTGGGCACACCATCAGCACCCCATCGCAATCACGATTAATTAAATAGTCTAAGTGCTGCAGATATTCTTCATTACTGTTTGCTTCTTCAGCATTGGCAATAATTAGGTGTTTGTCGTGCAAGCGCAGTTCAAACTCTATGGCTTGTAGTATGTGCTGATAAAAAGGGCCGGACAATGAAGGTAACCAAACACCAATAATGTTGGAGCGCTGGGTAGATAAAGCCCGAGCAAGGCTGTTCGGCCGGTAGTTAAGCTGCTGCATGGCTTCGCTGACCTTTTGCTCAGCCTTGGCTGACACTCCGCCCTTGCCAGCTAAGCAGCGAGATACGGTTCCCACACCTACTTGCGCCAACTTAGCCACATCTTTAATCGTTGCCATCGTTTCCAATATTGCTAACCCGCCGTAACACCAGCATGGTCGCCAAAGCTTAGATGCTCAAGCTTTAAACAAGCAAAACGGAACCGATTCCAAATTACTATGAAACCAAGCTTGAATTAGCTCTTTAGTTTCACAGCCGCTCATCAAAACGCTGACAAATTGCCAACAACAAAAGCTCGCGTAGTCGCGTTCAAACAACTACTTTATACAATGCTTGCTAATGCTGAATAGGAACAGTTTGAATGATTACTTTGTATGGCTCGCCACGCACTCGCTCTTTGCGCGTTTCGTGGATGCTGGAAGAGTTACAACTTGAATGGAATTATCACTACCTTAACCTTCAAGCCGGTGAACACCACAGCGATGAATACTTAAGCATTAATCCCTGCGGTAAAGTGCCTGCATTAAAAGATGGCGAGCTAGTCTTTAATGAATCTGCCGCTATTTGCCTTTATTTAGCCGAGAAATACGGCCCGCACTTTTTGCCCTCCCCAGGCAGCGACCAAGCTGCCCTGCACCACCGCTGGGTAAGCTTTACCATTTGTGAATTAGAACAAGCCTTGTGGAACATGGGCAAACATCGCTTTGCTTTACCTGAAGAACTGCGCGTGCCAGAGATGCAAGAAACCGCTACTTGGGAATTTAATAAAGCGGCTGCCATTGCCGAGCTTTGGGTTCCAGAAGAAGGTTATTTATTGGGCGAACAGTTTACGGTTGCCGATATACTGCTGTGCCACACCTTAAACTGGGCAATGGCGTTTCAGCAGCAACTTCCCACAAAACTCATGGCCTACCGCAAACGCACCAGCCAGCGCTCGGCACTCAACACCGGTCTAGAGAAAGAAATGAATGGCAAAGCTATGAGTAAACTCTAGGGACTGTTTATCTTTCGCGGTTAATTTTGTTCGTGAAAAATAAACAGCCCCTAGACCACCAGACAAAAATCACTCACTAAAAAGCCAAGCTTCTGCTTGGCTTTTTCATCGCCTAATAAACCGAGAAAACCTGCCAACGAGTAATAAAGCCAAGCTATACTTGGGTTTTGCTAAGCATGGCGCTTATAATGCGCGGCATTAATCATTAGGAAGCAGAACATGAGCGGCATCATTACCCTTAAAGCCAAGCGCGACAAAGCGTTGTTACGTCGTCACCCTTGGATTTTTTCAAACGGCATTCATAAAGTATCGGGCAAGCCACTCTCTGGCGAAACCGTAGAAGTTTACAGCGCCGAAGGGAAATATCTGGCTACTGCTGCCTACTCGCCAGAATCACAAATTAGAGCGCGAGTTTGGAGCTTTGATCAGCAGCAAGAGATTGATAAGCAGTTTTTTATTGACCGCTTAGAAGATGCTCAAGCAGCTCGACAAATTCTCGGTGAGTTTGCCGATACCAATGCTTATCGTTTAGTTGCTGGTGAAAACGATGGTCTACCAGGTATCACCATTGATCGCTATGCAAATGTATTGGTATTACAGCTGCTAAGTGCTGGTGCAGAGTTTCAGCGTGTCAACCTTATTGAAGCGCTAAAACACTGTTTCCCAGATGATGTTATCTACGAACGCTCAGACGTAGATGTTCGCAAAAAAGAAGGTTTAGCTCCTCAACAAGGGCTGATTCATGGTGAGCTACCCGCTCAACCAATGGAAATAAATGAAAACGGTTTGCGCCTACTCATTAACGTGGAAACCGGCCATAAAACCGGTTATTACCTTGATCAACGCAATAACCGTAAATTGGTTGGCCAGCTCGCCAAAGGCAAAAAAATACTGAACTGTTTTTGTTACACTGGCGGCTTTGGCACCTATGCCTTGGCTGGCGGCGCTAAAAAGGTGGTAAACGTAGATGTCTCTGACGCCGCTTTAGAGATAGCCGCCAAAAACGTTGAGTTAAACGACTTAGACGCTAGCAAAATAACCCAGCTAAATGCCGATGTATTTAAGCAACTGCGCGCCTACCGCGATTGTGATGAGCAATTCGACATGATAGTGCTAGACCCACCAAAATTTGTTGATAGTAAAGCCAGCCTAAACCGCGCTAGCCGAGGTTACAAAGACATCAACATGCTTGCTATGCAGATGTTACGTCCTGGTGGAATATTGCTGACTTACTCCTGTTCTGGCCTTATGCCAACTAGCTTGTTCCAAAAAATCGTGGCCGATGCAGCCATTGATGCCAAACGAGAAATGCAGTTTCTTAAAACCCTAGAGCAAGCAGAAGATCACCCAGTTGGCGGCCCCTACCCAGAAGGTCACTACCTAAAAGGCTTTTTGTGTAGAGTTAAATAACTCTAGCCTTTTAATGCTTCAAAGACGCTGCTTTTGCAGCGCTTTTTATTCTATCAGCATATCTCGCTAAGCAAGTCTCACTAGACAAATCTCACTACAAACGCTGACATATCCGCCACGGATTAAACAAGAAGACGACAGTTCTATACAAAAGATCTAGCGTATTAGTTTCATAATAATAATCACTAACTTAATGTAAGGCAGCTAAACGCTTAACAAGGGACATTAAAGCATGAGCAGATCAACGGTTTATCGCTATGGTTTGTTACTCCTCATCATTGGGGTGGTATTTTCCTGCTTAGATGATTCACCTCAAGTTCATGAAAAGAAAATTAGTTTCCCCTCTGGTGAGCTTAAGATAACTGGCGCACTAATTACTCCCACCAATCTTCCAGGCCCTTACCCAGTTGTTGTGCTAGTACACGGCGACGGTGCGATGCCTTATGATGCCTACGGCTTTTACAAACCCATATGGACCGAGTTTGCCAAACGAGGCATTGCTACTTTAAGTTGGGATAAACCCGGTGTTGGTGGCTCAAGTGGAAATTGGTTAGAGCATTCTATGGAAGAGCGAGCAGAGATTGTAAGAAATGCAATAAGCTACCTACGCACGCAAAATGCCGTTATCGACCAGCAACACATCGGTTTAATGGGCTTTAGTCAAGCTGGCTGGGTATTGCCAAAAATAAGCAATCAACAGCATCAAGTTGATTTCGCTGTGTTTGTAGGTACTGCGATTAACTGGTTGCGCCAAGGCCAATACCATCGCAGCATCAGTAATGGTACTGGCAGTAATCCAGAATTCTATAAAACGCTACCTGATTCCTTGCTCACTCAAGCAGTAAAACAAAACTTGTCTTTCGCGGCTTACCAAAGCGCGCACCAAGATATGCTCACAAGCGATCCCAACTTTAATGAGGGCTTGTTTAGCGATGAAGCTCGTTACGGTTTTATCGCAAAAAACTGGATGAATGATGCAAGCTCAGAGTTAAGCCAAATAGACATTCCTATTCTCGCAGCTTTTGGAGAAGACGATCTTAATGTAGATATCAACGATAGCATTTACCAGTATCGCCAGGCCTTCGCCCACAACGATCCGGAGCTGCTAAGTATTAAGCAGTTTTCTGGAGCCAGTCATGGGCTATTGCAATCCTGGTTTTGGAATACTCAAAGCCCTGGAATCGCGCATATCTTAATGATTGAGTTTTTTGGCAACAGCATGTTTGCCGACAACTCGCTTGACCAAATTGCGACCTGGCTGGAGCGCCAAGTCCAACACTAGCGACTTAAGTCACTAGGCCTTAATCGCTGCATGCGAAGTCTCATGATCAGCATTAAATTAAATCACTTTAAATACAACACGCTCATTGTCTTCAATATCTTCTATTTCGAGGATCACCCCAGAACTATCGCGACTCAGCAGCGACGCTTTTAGGGTTGCCAAGCTATCGGCGTCATCGGAGAAATAAGCAGCTAATTTAGGCGGTAAGCATTTAAACAAAGTTTTTGCGATGTATATGGGCAAATTGACCGAGTCAGAAAGGCTTCCGGTATCTAGCTGATAAGTTTCTATTCTTAATTTTTTCATACAGTCGCTTCCTTAGTGACTAACTACCATTGCTAACTAAAGCAATATCCATAAGAGATTTGAAATTAAACCATCCACAAGCCTTAGTGATAAAAAAATCACTAACAACTCTATAATAGTCAAAATTTTTATGAGCAGCTTGAAATGTATGAAACTAATTGCAGTGTTTACCCATAGTTATACAGGCAACAACAAGGATAGGAACTCTCTCAACCGCAACTAGAGTACTAGAGTACTAGATAAACTCTGTTTTTAAGAAAGCACTTAATACATCAGAGGCGGAGACAATGCCAACACAGGCCGAACCTTCGGTAACAATAAGGTGATGGATCTTTTCATAACTCATAATTTCTGCGGCTTGCTGAATACTAATATCAGGCGCAACCTCTATCACCCGATGTGTACACAGTTCCCAAGCATGTTCCAACTTTGGATTAGCTCGCTGTGTACTAAAGTGCACTAAATCACTCGCACTAATTACGCCAAAAATGGCGCCGTCAGGGCTAAAGACTGGAACACAACAAAGCTTGTTGTCATCTAATACTTGGCATACTTTTTCAACCGAATCGTCTAGCGCAACTCCGATTACATTGGTTTCCATGAAACTGCTAATTTGAGTGCTCATTAGATGCCTCCTTAGCATTTAGTTCTCAAACCAAAAGCTTATTGATACTTTAATCATAGTTGGAATTAATGCTTTAGGTGGCTATTCGAGCGCAAATGAGGCTCTAGCTTGTTGAAGATCAATATTGCTTAAACGAGCACACATAGACTGGCGATTAGGCTTAGGTGTGCTGATGAGCAGCCAGTGATAACTAAGCTCCCTTATTTACCCCAACCCCTAGCCCCAAAGCGACTTTACTCTGGTAAGTTATTCCAAAGCTTTACGCAGTAATAGATGGGCATGTGATCGGTAAAACTAATTTTACTGTCGGCTTGCCACTGTTTAAGGTTATCTCGCCATTCTTTAAATGACTCAAGTAAGTGCTGGTTTATCTCGGTAAGATCAACACTCAAACTCTTACGGCGTTGTTCTTGAGCTTTAAAGGTATTAACAATAAGCGCTTTGTACTCGGTAGGGCTCTTTTCCGGTCGTTGGTAATCTATTTGCTGGTTACTGTGAATGTAAACCAACTCGCCAACATCCTCAAAACCAAAGCTTATTGCTGGCAAATTGGGCGGTAACATCGGGATAGGATCTTTAGCGTGTTCTACTCGCCAAATAGGCCGGTGATTAATCTGCTCGATAAATTGTTGATTACCGACTCTGGGAGAACCATAAATATATAAACCCGTTGCTTGCGGCACTTTAGCAAAACATAAGCTTGCTAAAGCACCACCCAAGCTATGTCCGGTAAGCCAAATAGGGCGGTCTGGGAAGTCTACTATCTGCTGCTCAATAAACTGCTGTAAGCCTTGCTCGCCACTCCAAACTTCGTCGAGCGCTTTGGCAAAACCTTGATGTACTTTTCCACCCTCTGCAAAAGCTACAGGCATGCTGTCTAAGTCTGTTTTTAACTCGTATAAGGCAGACAAAGATTTAAGCTCTGTGCCGCGAAAGGCAATAATTAAGGCTTCTCGATTACCAGCAGCCATGCATTCTGTGCCGGTGCCCTCAAAAAAAGTAAACTGCTCAAAGCCAGCTAGCTTAAAAGCCATACGAGCAAAACCAGGGTGACAATAAGCAAGCAGTGAACATTCGGCCAACCACCAAGCATTTACCTCTGAGAACTCGGTATTGTTGGGCTGAAACGGATATTGATTAGTACCTTCAAAATAAAGGTAATTCATATCAGGCGGAACAATGTCGTAGTATTTGGCTTCGGGGATTGGCTTCTTCATGGCTAAAACTGCTACTGTTAAGCGAACGATTAGCTTAACGCATTTACTAGGGGCTGTTGACCTTTCGAGCTGATTTTTGCGGCTTATATACAAGGCAAAAGCTTTAATGTGTAGCGAGCCTACATGACAAGCTGAAAACGCATTAGAAATAAGCCACAAGCGCTGCCCGAAGACTTAGGCTTAGGCTAAAACAGTAACACTCGCCTAGTTTTGAGTTACAAACGTAAGTTAAGCGGTGGCTATCAGTATATAAAACCTAGCTAACAATAAAATTGGAGAACAAGTAATGGCAATGATTGCTGGCAAAACTCGCCTTATAGCAACAATGGCTTTGAGCTCATTATTGTTAGCATGTGTACCTACCATTCAAACCGTTTACCTCACACCACAAGTGCAAGGGAAGGTAGTGTTATTTACCCCAGGTGAGAGCGCTAACTTTAGCCCTTTAAGTGGTATTGCTGCTTACTACCCTTCTTCACCGGAAGCGGCGACACTATCCAATCAGCAAGGTGAATTTCTACTGGAGGCCAGCAGTACAGTGGAAGCCAGTTTATTGATGCCAGGACACTCATTAAATTACTACCCAGTAACAGTGGAAACCGAAACATTTAGTTATACAGTGTTAGCGCAAGCCTCAACTAAGATGCTAGATCTAGAAACGGTTAAGCTAAGCAGTGTAGTTGTTAGCGATGAACTCGACGGTAAACAGCTGTTAGCTGATTCTGGCCCAAACGCACTTAAGTACTGTAATCTGAATTCTGTTAAACAGCTGCGCAGAGAGCAAGCTGTTCATCAACTGCTCAAGCAATACTATCCAGCGCCAGAGCAACTTGAACAGCCAGTGCTTGGCTATATCAAAGACCAACAGCAACAAACCTTAATGTGGTTAGAATATGTAAAGCGCTCATGCAATTGGGAGGATGAAGACGGCTACCCTCGCTACCGTGATATGAAAGACGCCCGTAAGTACTTTGCTAAATTAGAAACAAGCTTGCTCAACTAAAGCGCCAAGTAAAAACAAAAAACGCTGCTTATAGTAAGCAGCGTTTTTATTTAGTTCGGGGGAAAATTAAACCGCAACATCCACTTGCACGGGGCAATGATCAGAGCCCATAACATCATTCAAAATGTCAGCATCACTAACTTGAGCAGCAAAGGCTTCACTCACCAAGAAGTAATCAATTCTCCAGCCAATGTTTCGGCCACGTGCGCCAGCTCGGTAACTCCACCAGCTGTATTTAACCTCATCCTGTTTCTTTAAGCGGAAGGTATCAACAAACCCAGCGGCGGTTAAATTATCAATACCGTCAATTTCTGCCTGCATATAGCCCGCGCTTTTGTTGTAGTTAGGTTTTGGACGAGCCAAGTCAATATCTTTATGGGCTACGTTTAAGTCGCCACATACCAACACCGGTTTGCGAGCCTCTAAAGCTTTTAGATAAGCGAGGAAATCGGCGTCCCATTGCTGGCGGTAATCAAGACGTTTTAACTCACTACCAGAGTTAGGGGTATATACAGTGACCAAAATAAACTCGGCGTATTCGGCCGCAATTACTCGCCCCTCTTGGTCGTGCTCCTCGATACCCATGTCATATTCAACATTTAGCGGCTTTTCTTTAGTTAAAATGGCAGTACCTGAGTAACCTTTTTTAACCGCCGAGTTGCTGTAAATGTGGTATCCCTCTAGCTCACTTAGGGCTTCAAGCACTTGATCATCTTGTGCTTTGGTTTCTTGTAAACACAGCACATCGGTTTGCATTGATTCTAGCGAAGCCATGAAGTCTTTCTTCATCACTGCTCTAATGCCATTTACGTTCCACGATACTAAACGCATTCGCCCTTCCTTAAGAGAGTAAAGTGTAATATTCAAGCCCAAGCCTTGCTCAGGCTGAAGCAAATTAGTGCTTCATTGTAGAGGCTAAAACCAAGGAAAAACACCCTTAAACACTAGGGGCTAAGATTAATACTCAAATACCAAATTGATAGAATCCTGCTTGATTTCTCTCATCTAAATGAAACTTTCATCAATTACTTGTTAACTTACACCTACACTAAGCTAATAGAAGGGCTTACTTTGAGTTAGTTTCTGAAAATTAATGCTTATTAAGGTACAGTAGGCATACAAAATCGCATGGACGTTGTGCTAAATGAGGATGAATGACTACCAACAAAGATAAATACAGTATTGATAATACCGATTACACTGTCGGACAAGATAATGTTCAAAAATGGGGCTTTGATGTACATAACCCAGTTTTTGGCATAAGCGCGTCTTTAATCGGTGTGTTCCTAATAGCCATACTGCTGGTTGATCCAGACGTATCAAAAGCCGCATTAGATGGAATAAAGTGGCAAATTATCGGCGCATTTGATGGCTTATTCATGTGGTCAGCCAACATATTTGTGCTGTTCTGCTTAGCAATGGTGGTATCCCCCTTCGGCAAAATACGCCTAGGTGGTGAAAACGCCAAAACCGATTACTCAATGATGTCGTGGATAGCCATGCTATTTGCCGCAGGCATGGGCATTGGACTTATGTTTTGGGGCGTAGCTGAGCCTGTTGCTTACTTTACAGGCTGGTACGAAACACCACTAAATGTTACCGCCAATACGCCAGAAGCAGCTAAATTAGCGCTTGGCGCCACCATGTTCCACTGGGGATTACACCCTTGGGCCATTTACGGTGTGGTGTCTCTATCACTAGCCTTTTTTGCCTTTAACAAAGGCCTACCGTTGTCTATGCGCTCGGTGTTTTACCCAATCTTGGGTGATCGCACTTGGGGTTGGCCTGGACACGTTGTAGATATTCTTGCAGTACTTGCCACGCTGTTTGGCCTAGCAACCTCTTTAGGTTTAGGCGCGCAACAAGCCGCCAGTGGTTTCCACCATGTATTTGGTGCAGATAACGGCTTGCTGCTGCAAATAGGCATCATTTTCTTGGTGACACTATTAGCCGTGGTATCGGTAGTTCGTGGTATTGACGGCGGCGTGAAAGTTATTAGTAACGTAAACATGTTGCTAGCGGCAGCCTTGGTAGTATTTGTTGCCTTAGTCACCTTTGCGGTTTCTATGGGCACAGTGCCAACCACCGTTATGGGCTACATCGAAAACATTATTCCACTAAGTAACCCGGTTGGTCGTGAAGACTCAGCATGGATGCACGGCTGGACAGTGTTCTACTGGGCTTGGTGGATTTCTTGGTCACCATTTGTAGGTATGTTCATTGCGCGTATTTCACGTGGTCGTACTATCCGTGAGTTTATCATTGCCGTACTAATTGTACCTACGGTAGTAACCACTCTTTGGATGTCGGTATTTGGTGGCGTTGCGATTGATCAAATCGTCAACAAAGTTGGTACCTTAGGCGCCGACGGCTTAACCGAAGTGCCTTTAGCTATGTTCCAAATGTTTGATGCCTTGCCAATGGGCAGCATCTTATCTTTACTGGCGATCGTTTTAGTATTGGTATTCTTTGTAACCTCTTCAGACTCTGGTTCATTGGTTATCGATAGCATTACCTCGGGCGGTAAAGTGGATGCTCCGGTTCCTCAGCGTGTATTCTGGGCGACCATTGAAGGCGCAATTGCTGCCGCGCTGGTTTGGGTTGGCGGCACCGAAGCTATACAAGCATTACAGGCGGGCGCCATTTCTACGGCCTTGCCATTCACCATCATATTGCTGGTGATGTGTGTAAGCTTGTTAATGGGTCTACGTACCGAAAAACGCAGTTAAGACTTTCTAAGCCTTAACAACTAAAAGCCGAGTAAGCCTATGCTACTCGGCTTTTTTTATAACCACAGTTTGTTAATGGGTGTATCGGGACTAAAGTGATAATGGATCTGCGCTTGCAGCAATTCGGCGGTGGCAATGGCGTCGGTAAGTGCGTCATGTGGCGGGTAAACCGGCAAGTTATAACGGCTACGGGTATTAGCCAGCCGAATAGATGTAGGCTTCGGTTTTCTTAGCAAATCTATTAGCTTTTTAGGTTGAGCGGCTAACATGTCGGCTTCAATTTGCATGGTATCCACCAGTGGGAAAATAATGCCTTCATTAATCAAGCTGCGTAACGTGTGATGCAAAAAATCTCGTTCAATTCTGCGATAGTGTACAACCACTACTTTACCCGCTAGCTCATCTAGTAGCTGCTCTAAAATCCGCAGTAAACTGGGCGCGCCCTTTAAATCAGAATGGGTAATGCCGTGAATCACAATAGAGTCTTCTTTAAGTTTATCCTCTGGGGTAACAAACCAATGTTTTGCTTCTCTACAGGCAATCCGTTGCAGCGTAAATGACACCAAACCAATACTAATAATGCTGTTCTTCTTTGCATCTAAACCGGTGGTTTCAAAATCTAAAGCAACAAACTCAATGTCTTTGAGTTTGGTATCAGCATGATAAGTGCTGGCGTTGTAAAAGCTGCTCAAACGCTTATCTTTGCTCTCTAAGGCTTTAATCTTAAAGAAGGCTTTCCAGTTGAGAATTTCTTGCTGATTAAGATTCGGCATTAACTGTTCTGCATACTGTTAGCGGTGTAACGAAACTTCAGAAAGTTTTGCGCGCTGCTTAGTACCAAAAAGGCATCTTTAAGATTTCGCCTCTCAAAGTCAGACATGTTTTCCGGCTCAATATTATTATCAGGCTCTTGGTTGGCTTCTATATCCAAGGCTTGGTGGCGAATTCGCACCAAAGAAATAAACTCCATCGCATGTTGTAAGTCTTTACCTTTTGAAGGCGGCAAAATTCCCGCCTCAATAATGTCCTCTAAGCGGTCAAAAGAGTTCTGAGACTGCGAGCCAATAGCCAAACCATGTACCCGAATAAGATCGGCCAGCGGCGCTGTACCGCGCCGTTTTAGGTTAATTGAGTTTTTATGGCGGCCATCTTTTTCCATCACAAAATCTTTAAAAAAGCCCAAGGGTGGCGTGCGATTTAAGGCGTTTCTGGCTAAGCAGGCCAGAAAACGGTTGTTCTTTTTGGCCTTGCGAAGAATAAAGGCATTAAGCTGCTCAGCCCATTTGGGTCTGCCATACACGCCGTTAAGGTCAAAGAAGATAGAACAATTAAGCAATGCTTGCGGGTTAGGATTATCAATCCAATCGGCGAAACACTCTTCCCATTGGCTTTGCGTTTTGCGGTACTCCGGGTTTGTTGCCATTATGTCGCCGCTGCAATAGGTATAACCACAAGCAGCCAAGCCATCACATACGTAACGCGCAAGCTCTTCAAAATACTTTCCGTGCTCCGCTTCTACATATTGGTTATCAAGAATAATCGCGTTGTCTTGGTCGGTCACAATCAGCTGTTCATCTCTCGCCATCGAACCTAAAGCCAAAAAGCAATAAGGTACGGGCGGAGGTCCTAGCTTTTCTTCCGCTAATTCCAATAAGCGCTGCTTAAAGCTGCGGCCAATTTCCGACATGGCTCGCCCCACCATGTGTGAATTGGCATCTTCGTTAATCATCCTTACAAAACAATCTTTAAGTTGATGCGATAGCAGCACCAAATCATCGATACTGTTTTGCTGAAAAATGCTGCTCACAATCAACAAGCTATTTTGGGACTCGTAACGAATAATATCGCTAACTTCAATTAAACCAATCGGTTGCTTGCTCTTAAGAATAGGCAGGTGATGCACGTTATAACGCAGCATCAGCAACATAGCTTCGAATATATAAGCGTTGTGATCTAAAGAAATAAGTTCGGTAGACATTACCTCAACGACCTGAGTCTCTACATCTAAACCTTGGGCGATTACTTTGGCGCAAAGATCACGCTGAGTAATAATGCCAACAAAGCTTTCACCACCTTCGTCAGACAAATTGGGGTCATTAATCAAGGCGGCTGAAACATTCTCTTCAGACATAATTTTGGCTACATCTTGAATTGAGGTAGTCGACGCTAACATCACCGGTTCGCTACTAAGAATAGTTTTAACCTTTGATGTGGTTAAGGAGTTGGCGTCATCACTGTTATCTTCAACCGCTTGTTGTAAACGAATAGTACCTTCAACTTCCACAAAGTCGGCAAATACATCGTAACGCTCGCAGAACTCTTCAAAGATGTTTTCGGGAATACAATATAGCAGTGTGTCTTTAATCGCCTTGGCAGGAAAACGGACTTTGTTGTTGGTTAACAAGCCCATTTGTCCAAACACCCCGCCCTGATCTAAGCGGTTATATAACTCGCCGGTGCGGCGATAAATTTCTACCACGCCGCTGCGTATCATAAAGAGATCATGAATGTTATCGCCAAACTCGATAATCATATTGCCTGCGCGGTAATAAGATATCTCAACACTTTTTGCGACTTCGATAATTGCTTCTTCGGGCAATTGGTCAAAGGGAGGGTATTGGCTAATAAAATTGCGAACTTCGAGTAGCTCTACGTCCATTAATCTCTCGGTGTAGAAGATAGTTTGAGTGGTTGGTGTCTAGTATATGGTATCTACCCGATAGTTGCAGTGCAGCAAAGTAAGCCTGAGTAGCATTATTACTAAATATTCGCTATTGCACCGCCGCCAAGTAAGATGACAAAGCCTTGGTAACAAACGGATTTAAGAAGCGTTTCGGTTAGCCGGTTTACACCCCCTCAGCAAGGCCTGTGTTAAGCGCCATGCAGACCGTTTAGAGAGCATAAACCTTTATATTTTCAATAAGCTATTACCGAAACAACTTGCCATGGCGTTTTGCTGGAATAAGCAAAACGCCGTAACTTAAGCGCTTATAAAATAATGCCGGCAAACACAAAGCCGAGTATCACCGAACTGGTAATAGTAGCGACACCTGGCACAAAGAAAGGATGGTTAAATACCCATTTCCCAATACGGGTAGAGCCCGTGTCATCCATTTCTACGGCCGCTAATAAGGTTGGGTAAGTAGGCAATACAAACAGCGCACTTACTGCTGCAAACGAAGCAATGGCCGCTTCTGGACTAACACCTAACATAAAGGCCGAAGGCATTAAGGCTGCCGTGGTTGCCGCCTGTGAGTACAGCAACATACTGGCGAAAAATAGAATAAGCGCCAACATCCACGGATGATCTTCTAACAAACCACCCGACAAGGCTTTAATTTCATCTAAATGGCCTGATACAAAGGTATCGCCCAGCCACGCTACACCTAATACACAGATACAGGCACTCATGCCCGATTTAAAGGTTGCGGCATTAAGCACTTCGCCAGTATCAATTTTACAAAACAGTGCAATGGCAGTGGCCGCAGTTAGCATAAACACCATGATTGCTTCATTACGTGGCAAGCTTGGGCTCTCAATTAAACCAACCGCATCACTAATCGCCGTTGCGTAAAACACTACCGCTACAATAGCCACTAAAAATATAAGCACTGAGCGCTTAGCACTGGCCGGTAAAGCTTCACCTTGTTTATCTCGCTGACTCACTAAACCGTGGTCTAAACGTTCTTGATAGATAGGGTCATCTTTAAGCTCTTTCCCCATAAACTGGGCAACAAAGGCACCCACCATACAAGCTAAAAACGTGGCAGGAATACAAATAAGTAGCAGGCTAATATAGCCAACGCCTTTGTCTTCTAACATGCCGCTCATCAGTACTACTGCTGCCGATATAGGCGAAGCGGTAATGGCGATTTGCGAGGCAACAACCGCAATGCTTAAAGGACGTGATGGGCGAATGCCCTGCTCTTTAGCCACTTCTGCAATCACTGGAAGGGTAGAAAATGCCGTATGCCCGGTGCCGGCAAACAAGGTCATAATATAGGTAACAATCGGCGCAAGAAAGGTAACTTGCTTAGGGTTACTTCTTAGTACCCGCTCCGCAATATTCACCAAATATTGCAAACCACCAGCTACCTGCATTGCAGCAATAGCAGCAATCACCGACATAATAATTAGGATCACTTCAATAGGAATAGTGCCGGGGCTCATACCCAAGCCAAGAGTAAGCACCAATACCCCTAAACCACCCGCAAAACCAATTCCAATGCCACCTAAGCGCGCACCTAAAAATATGGCTGCTAATACCACCAGCAACTCTATCGTGATCATAATTCCTCCCAAGCTCTAATTGCGACGCACTTTACGTGAAAGCCAACACCAACAATAGATGATTAAATCAAACTAACGGCAAAAATCAGACAAATAAACCCAAAAATGCAAAATCAACAGAACTTAAATCCATTTAAAATGTAAGGGAAATATCATTTGTTTTTAACCTATATGCAGCATTTGTTAGTAAGACTAGCACTAATTATGTCTATGTATTGATTAAATTTTTGACAAAACAATGATAGAAATTTGCCATGAAAATCCTAACAACGAACAAAGCAAACAACTGTTAAAAGCCCAAGCCGATTCCTTAATGAAATTAACTGGAAACAGCGCGGTTGAATGTTTTAATGAAAGCGAGTTCTTAGCTGAAGATGCAGTATTTCTATTAGTTAAACGTAAGGGTGTAGCCCTCGCCTGCGGTGGTTTTAGGTATCTACAACCAGGTATTTGTGAAATGAAGCGAATCTACTCGCATCAGGCTGGATTGGGTAAAGTTATTTTGCAAGCTCTAGAACAGTACGCAGTAACTCTGGGTTATCAACAAATATATTTAGCCACCCGTAACTCAAACACTCAAGCCATCCAGTTTTACGCCAAACACGGCTACCGAGCTATCTCGCCTTTTGGTGTTTATAGTCACCATCCTCATTACTTAAGTTTGGCTAAATCACTCGCCAATGCTGAGCAGACACTAGGCATAAAAAAGCGCAGCTTAGTCACTGCGCTTAATCAATATTACTCACCTATCAGCTAATGCGGTTGATCAGCTTTCTTAGCTCACGCATTGGCGTTGGCTCATCATCAAAGAAGTTTTGCATTCTTAACAAGGTTAAACCATCGTAGCCAGGTGCGCGCGTTAGCGCCCGCGCCATTTGCTTCCAACCCTGCTCGCCATATAACTCACCGGCAAGGGCATTTTCACCCATCAGTGATACTTGGCACTCGTCTGCAGCATCGGCCATCCAGTCCACTAAATCAGCTGCGCGAGAATAACCTTCATAGTCTTTGTTTATCATTTCTAAACAAGTGAAATGAATCGCGGCACGCGCTTGCTTGCCTTCTGGCAATAAGGCTTTAAGCAAACCTAAGTACTCTTGCTGGTTATTGCTGCTTAAGGTTGGATGCACTGCAATTAAGCCAGCGGTAATCTCGGCTGCACGTGGCAACTCGGGATCGCTTACAACCCAGTGAATCCCCGGAATTTTAATGCCAATAGGCACTTGGCCAAATGAATCATCGTCAAACACACTCAGTGCATTTTCAAAAATGCGTCGACCATGAGCAACCAAGGCTTTGTGATACCAGGTTAAAAACTCCCGCGCCCACGCATTATGGATGTAGCGCTTGTGGCTAAATAACCAATCTGCATCTGGAATTTCGGCTTGCTCAAAGCTTTCCCAAGTAAAACCAAAACTGCCATTAAGCGCTGCAATACTGTGGTACTTCTCTTTTAAATAACGTAACCAGTCTTGTTTTGCTAAGCGGCTGTAACACTGCAAGGTACCGCGGTTAGGGTAATTACCCCAGTCGTGGGCGTTGTAGCTTGGATAACGTAGCTCTCCTGCAGGGCCAAGGCTTACGTTGATTTCATCCATCAAGCCAGCTTGGTTAATGTAATGCTGTTTAAAGGCTTCCATAAAGCGCTGGTAATAAGGCATCACAAACTCATCGGCCCATAACGATACATACTCCATAGAAGCATCGCCGGTTTCCGATACATATTGCAGATCTTGCACCGAGTTAAGTTGATCGTTGCTTTCCAGTAAACGGCCCCACAACCATAGGGGAATGGCTTGCATAAAGTCATCGTTCACATTGCCGCCCGCCTGGTGGAACGACAAAATAGGTACCCATTGCAAACCTAAACGTTTAAGCAGGCTTACTACGCGGTCGTAGTAACTCCAATCAAACTTGCCTGGTTTGTCTCCTTCCACCAAGCCCCACCAAATATCGGTAGAAATGGCGGTAACACCAATACTACGAAGCTGGCGTAATTGCGCCTCAAACTGTTTCCAGTTTTCTTCATCCAGCAGTTGTTTCTGGTTGGCCACTTTAAGATGCAAAGGCCCCATTACTCGGAACTGCTTTTTACCCAATTGCTTAGTTTCGGCAATTTGATACTTAAACTTATTAAGTTGCGACAAACGCCCTTTAACGATGGCCTGCTCATTTAACTGAGACATATCGTTAAAGATCCAGCCTTCAAACCCGCTACCGTGTAATACCGAATGGTAAAGCTGATCCCAGCCTGGATGGCTAGCCAACGCCTGTGGCTGAGAGTTTTGTACCAAGGCCGGTATTTTTAGCTTACGCATTGCTGTAAGTAAGGCTTGGTTAACGCGAGTTGCATGGCTTGATTCAGCGCCGCTGGCCACAATCAACAAACGACCGGCAGCTTGCACATGCCAATACTCTAGCTGAGCGATTTGATAATCAAGCAATTGGGGGCGGTCTAGCCACGGCTGCGGATTAATCCCGGTTAAACACCCTAACCAAGGATGATCGCTTGCGGTAAGCTCTGGCATAGGAATGTTTAAACACAACTGGCTGTGTGACCATGCATCCGTAAACTGCTGCTCAGCGACTGCCAACACATTACCCACATAAGCTTGCCAATTACTGGCATACCATGCATTAAACTCTTTAAAACAGGTATTACTTGTTTTGTTCTTGTAACAACGGCTTAGCGTTTCGGCCAATTGTTCTTGCCAAGGTGTATCGCCATTTAACTCCCACAAACTCAACCAAGCTTGTTGCGAGCCATATTGCTGTTGCATGTCTTCGGCTAAAGCAGCCAAGGCAGTTGGGCTAAAGCTTTGATAGATAGGTTGACCATCACGCTCCCCCCAAGGAATACATGCCTCACCATTAGGCCCTAAGCCCAGCAGCAAGGCATCACAACGTGGCGCAAACTCAGCCATGTGCTGAGCAAAGCAGCCCATCCAGTGGCTAAACATTTCCACCAAACCAGCCTCAGCCCATAAACTTGGGCTTTGGGTATTGTCGCGACCATATTGGTTCACGTACTTAATCGCATCGGCGGTTTGAGTTTTGGGTAATGCCGCCAGCATAGAGCCCCAAAACCAATCAGGAAGACGTTGTTCAGTGCCTTGCTGAGTATCGGAAGAAAAGAACAACTGGTATTGCAGCTTAAAGCCATGCGACACCAAATGCGCAGACAAGCGCTTAAGGGACGCCCAGCACTCTGCCTGATCTAATTGCTCGGCACTAAACGGTGCTATGTAGCGCCAATGCACTGGCACTACCAAAGCATCTACACCATTTTGGCGTAAATTACGAAGTTGTGGAGATAAGCTCTGAAGCTGAGCTTGATTACATGAAGCGGCATACTCAGCCAATGGTAAAGAACCCTTTACCCAAGCTTTGCGTGCTGAAATTGGATTAGCCATGTTTAGCTTACTCTAAAAAAACTGTGCTAGTTATCCCTAGTCCGCGTCTTAACAGCAAGGCTGCAAAGCTTTTCAGCTGAACAAAAGGAGATCGAGATCACATTACATATTGGCTGTAGTGTAGCCTAAGTGCTTAATTTACCAAATTGATCTGGCTTAAAAGTCACTCCGTAAAGTTAAAAAACCTGCACTTTTGCTAAAGCCAACGTCGAACATTGCGGCAATATTGCAGGTATTGTTCATTAAATTGCTGCGTAAGTAGCTTTTCTTCAGGCTTTATTTGTAAACGATTGATAAGCAGCACAAATACTACGCAGCTTAATAAGCTTAAACCCGCCTGCAAATGCAAACACCAGGCCGTTAACAGTAGCAGCAAACTTAAATACATTGGATTACGGCTATAACGATAAAGCCCTTCCACAACTAAATGCTTACTGCGTTCCGGGTGATGAGGATTGATAGTTGTGTGTTTTCTAGCAAAACCAATCAGGCTAGTTACTGCGATAAATGCCGCCAAAAACACCAAAGGCCACTGCAGCTTTACCAAGCCCAATGGCAGTATTAGCCAACTCCACTGTGTACTTAAGTGCGCCAAGCCGTAAGCTATAGCTACACATAACAATAGCCAAAGGGGAGGAGGAACCAACAGTTCTAAGCGTTTAAGCACTAAGCCTCTCTAATTAGTTATCGGCGTTATCGGATTTTTCCACTTGCTGATAAATATAGTGCCCTCGGCCAGTAATTGCAGTATGAAATAGATTCTGGAAAGGAAACAAGCGCTTTTTAAGGTAATAAGTAAAACCGGCAAACATTGCACTTAAGGCTACATTAATCAGCCCTTCTAGCTGAAAAATATAAGGCAAGCTTTGATAGATCGAATAACCTGAAAACACCATCAGCAACAAATAGCCATTGGCAGCATTTTTGTAAATCATAAAGATAATTAACAAGGGAACTAAGGCCGGCATCAGTAAGGCCATTAACAACTGGGCACTCACTTGTTCTGCAGCCATAAGGCCAAACACCAATTTACTCAGCACCATAAACTGCAATACCGCCAACAAAAACGCTTTCTGCTTAGAATATTGCTGCAAAGTGCCGGGCTCGGGTATAGACGCCAAGGCTTTAGTCACCTTTCGCAAATTCCACTGCTGCTGCTCTGCATGTTCGTAGACTTGTTGTTTGTTTAGCCCTTGAGCTAGTAATTGATCAACTTGTTTCATTGCACCTCCGTAAAGGCTCACTTTACCTTAGTAAGCAAATTAGCGACATCTTCAGGCGCACAAATAGCAATTAGCATAAGCAACAAAACAGATCAGATAATCAGCCAAAGATCCTTAGTATGAATTACCTACAGCTAAGCAAAATTTAGCGCTTTACTCTTGATTATCGCCAAACTTATTCACATAAGCGCAAGTTATTAACATTTAATCGTTCTACGCAACCAAATCATCTAGAAAATCGAAAAGCCTTAGATTGAGAAAAAACACAATATGCTATTGAGTTACGACCGTTTTACAGTGCTTGTCTCTTAAACAAGCTGCTGTGATATCGATCAGCTTGCTTACGCTAACAGCATAAAAGTGACAATTATTGAACATTCCTGCGAAAAAACGCACTTAGACTAGTACAGCACTATCAGTAGCTTAGCTTACATATTTGCGATATAGGTCAATATAGGCTTAGTTTTTTAGCCATTACATTCTTAAAACAAGGCTCATGAAACGTTCTATTTTTGTATTTATTTTAACTAACAGAAAAATGTCAACGCCACGAAACAAAGAAGCAGTAAAAAAGAATTTTTTACTAATTTTAGGTGACATTATTGACGCTAAAAGCCGATCCGCTGCAAGCCACTAACTTCACTGGATAGAGAATTTTATCCACAGCTTTGTGCACTGTTTCTGTGGGAAAAGCTGTTTGGATTATTCTGCTTATTTCAGTGAAATATATTGCGCTAACGGATATAGGCAGTTGTTACTCTCATTGACAAGTAAAAAATCAACTAAGGCTTCTATTTTTATTTGTTAACTAAGTCTTGTCATCCACATAAATCTAATCTCCCGCGCCAACGCTGGGCTGCGCGTAAGATCTCAAGAGGATCGCAAAAAATTATGATAGATCTTTTTGCTCATTATTCTTTGTCACCAAATTTTCACAATTGAATGAAATAATAAGCAGTCGCCCAAGTTGTTGGCGCACAATCATTAAATTGCTTTGCCACTGAATCAAGTCAACGTAAACTAATCACCACAGACTCATCACATTTGGTTGCCTGTTGTTTAAACCATCTCCGGTACAGTTGGTACATTTTCAGCGTAAGAAAATCTACGTAAAGCGAGATGATTTGCTGCACCCGCAGTTTTCTGGCAACAAAGCACGTAAGTTCTACCACTTATTAAATCACCCGCAACCGGGCGTAAGCACACTAGTAGGAAGTGGATCTGCGCAAGCTAACTCGCTGTATTCTTTAGCTGCATTAGCACAACTTAAGCAATGGAAATGCGAGTTCTACGTTGACCATATCCCCAGCTGGCTAAAACAAAATCCTTGTGGCAACTATCAAGCAGCGCTAGAGCTAGGCGCACGGATCATTGAGGTAAGTAGTTTACATCGTCAGCAGCAGGCTAACTTAGACAGCTTTATGCAAACCATTGTTAAGCCAAGCTTATCGCCGCAACAACTATTTGTCCCTGAAGGTGGTCGCTGTGAATATGCACGCGAAGGGGTGGTTACACTAGCGGAAGAAATTGAACAGTGGCAGCATCAAAACCAAATTGGCCGTTTAAACATAATGCTGCCAGCCGGCACCGGCACCACGGCCTTATTTTTGAGTGAATACTTTAGCCAAATGAATCCCTGCATAAAAGTGTATAGCTGCGCCTGTGTAGGAGATGAAGACTACCTAAGCCTGCAATTTACCCAACTTAATAGTAATACCGCCACTCACCCAATTATTCTACCGCGTACCAAGAAGTATCACTTTGGTAAGTTATATCGCGAACACTACCAAACTTGGCTAGCGCTTAAGCAGCAAACCAAGCTTGAGTTTGAGCTTCTCTACGACCCTATTGGCTGGCAATGTTTAATGCGCTTTCTTGAAGAACAAACGGATGAAACCCCAACCTTATATATTCACCAAGGTGGTTTATTGGGTAATCAAAGCATGCTGCCACGCTACAAACGTAAATACCCCGATTTAACTTAACGCCAATCTAGCCAATAACTATAAGGAAACTCTTCAGACAAACTCACTGTTTCTTGATAGTGAGGACTAGGGCTATTTAAGCATTCGGTGCCATGAAATTCAGGCTCGGCCCAGCCGGTATTTTCGTCTAAATATTCGCGGCTATAACCCCAGCGGCCACAAGACAAAATGGTGTCGTAGCTTTGGTCTCGTTGGCACACTACGCAGGTTTCAAACTCCACCATTATATCTTGCCCCTCTTTACCCAAAGCATCAGAGACAAACGGCGTATCGTATATCGCCAAGGTCGAAGCCCTGGAAGGAGGCTCACTCCAAGGTTTATCACTGGTATCGGCAGGCGTTTGATGCACCCCACTGCCATGTTCCAGAGGAGGAGCGTCATAAAAAGGCTCAACAAAGCTTGCTGGCGCATCAATTTGAGCCCTGCGTTCATCGCCTAATAAACGTCGATTGGTGGTGCGAATTTGCAACATGCGATATTGGTTACACTGGGCTTGGTTGGCTAACTCTAACTCGCCTAAGCGATTGGCAAATAGGTGGATTTCTAGCCCGACACCAGTGGCGTTATCTCGCGGAATATAGGACGCTTGCTGGCGACTGCTGTGATACCAAGCTTCAGAAAAGACCAATACGCCTAGTGTTTGCTGTTGGTAGGTAACTGGACACACTTTACCCACCCATAACTCTTCAGCGACTAAAGCTGAACTTAAGCTGCAATAGCTCAGTGTTATCCATAAGCAAGCTCGCGTCATAAGCCATCCCCGCTATCACTATCATGCAAATGTCATTTAAGTGTAGTCGCTATGCCACAAGCTAAAAGTAAGGGGCGGGTTTTAAATCGATGCAAGCACTAGAATATAGGGCTTAGTGCTAGCGTTCTTGAATCGCTTTAGGTAGGTAACTCTCTACAATATCTTGAATTTCGCCACTCTCGAGAAGCTGTTGTACGCTCAGTTCAATGTCTTGCAAAATTTGCTCAGCATTGTCGGTATTCGGGGCGATAGAAATAGTGATGTATGATTTCGTAGACGTTAAATAAGCAGGCTGAGCAAGCTCTATTTGCATCTCTTGTGCTAGATTCGAAATGATCCCAAGATTACCCGCAAAGCCATCTATTCTCCCTGCTTCTAACAGCTTAAGCGCCTGTGAGTATGTTTGCGCCGACAATATAGTCACTTGTCCCTGCTCTGCTGCATCATACAACCTTAACCCATAAACCTTGCTAGCCCCTCTTAACGAGGCCACCCTTTTACCCTCAAAGTTATCCCAGGTAAATGGCTTATCCGCAAGGCTAACCACTGCCGTTTGAAAACTGGCTACAGCAATTGGCTGGTGAATCGATTGGTCAAACTTTTTGTTAGGAAACAAGCAAGAAATAACCACTCCTTGTTCGTTATGCAGCAGCTCATTTACAATTCGTGGATAAGGAACCACATTCACTTCGACATCATCTAACTTTAAGCGCTGAGCAACCAGTTTAAGTATATCGACATAATAGCCTTTCGGCTCACCGCTTTCTTTAAAACCAGCAGGTTTAGAATTCAAGGCATAAAAACGATAGAACTCGCCTGAATGCTTTGCGCTCAAACAGCTGCTACAGCTAAAAATAATTATGGCTATCATAAACTTAAGTGCCATAGGCTAATTATGTCCGTCACATTTGGGATAAGTAAGTAAAGCGACAGCAAGGCTTATCTGTCAAGTTAGCCTAGGGTAGATATTTTTGACAAATGACTTAGTTTTCCTCAGAAAACAATGGCAAGCTGATGAAATCTCGTAATAGGACTCACTAATGACTCAAATTACCCCGTGTAAATTACAACAAGCCGTTGACGCTAATATCATCAGCCAGCAACAAGCAGAAAACTTGCTCAGCTTCTTAGAGTTGCCATCAAGCACTACGGCTCAATTCAACTTTAGTCATTTACTTTATTACTTTGGTGGATTAATCGCCATTGGCGCTATGACCCTGTTTATGAACTTAGCGTGGGAAGGTTTTGGAGGCTGGGGCATCGTTAGCATTAGCCTAGTATATGCGGTGTTGGCATTACTTCTTTGTCAACGTTTTAAACGGCAAGGCCATATTATTCCTGCCGGCTTATCTGCCACTTTTGTTATTTGCCTTACACCTTTGGCGGTATATGGCTTGCAACAAGCGATGGGTTGGTGGCCTAGCTCTAGCCAATATCACGACTATCACCGCTATGTTCAATGGCATTGGCTATATATGGAAATCGCCACCCTAATTGTTGGTTTAATTCTATGCTGGCGCTACCGTTATCCATTTATGTTAATGCCGTTGGCCGTTACCCTTTGGTATATGAGCATGGACATCGCCGCCATGTTAGCTGGTGAACGACCCGATTTTCACTTGCGAAGTTTAGTTTCACTATATTTTGGTTTAGCCATGATTTTGCTGGCCTTTTGGGTTGATCTACGCAGTCGTCACAGCGCCGATTTCGCGTTTTGGTTATATATCTTTGGCGTACTCACATTTTGGTGTGGCCTAAGCTTTCAACAATCCAATAGTGAGTGGGCAAAGTTTTTGTACTTTCTCACTAACCTAGCCATGATGCTGGCTGGGGTTATTCTGGCCCGCCGCGTATTTGTAGTTTTTGCTGCCATGGGCTGCTTTTACTATTTTTACCACCTTGCCGATCAAGTATTTAAAGACAGTTGGCTATTTCCAATTTCGCTAACGCTGATTGGATTAGCGATGGTCTACCTAGGTATTCTCTGGCAGAAGCATCAAGACACAATTAGCCAGCGATTACGCGGGTATTTACCCTTGACTATGCAAGAACTGCTGACCAATAAAAAGCATTAAGCGCTTTACGGAGGATTGCTTAGCTAAACATCCTACTAACCCCTAGTCATTATGTATGACCTACTAGCGAGAAAAAGATAGAGATTTTTAAGCTCTCACTCAAAAACTAAAAATAATTAACATTTATACAAAATTAGCATTGCTTGCCTACAATTAAGGATTATAACTAAGCTTATATCGCTTTGTTTTATATAAGTTAATTATCAGTAAGTTGTTTAATACGGACGGTAACGATGAATGTTAAGAGCTTGAGATTTAAGTATTCGGTAATTTTTGCAGTCAATGCAATGTTATTGATTTTGGTATCGCTGATTGGTTTCAATGTTGGTAAAAGTACCTATAGCAGTTTACTCACCGTAGAAGAAAACATCTTACCCGCTCTGGCTGCGGTACTAAATGCCGATCGAGACCTTTACCAAGCCAGAGTGGCCGAACTAGAAGCACTAGAAGCTCCAAGCTCAGCGCTAGCCGGCTTAATGGATGATTACCAGGAAAATGCTGAGCAAGCGCATCAACGCATGCAAAAATTTAAAGAACTGTTAAGCGACTACCCCGAAGCCACCCAAAGCTTACAAAGCTTTGAACAAAGATTTAATCAATGGAAAAAACCGAGTACCGAAGTATTTGCCTTGGTTAAAAGCGGCAAAAGAAAACAAGCCATTGAGTTAAGTGCAAACCAAAGTGTGCAAAGTTTTGAAAGCCTGCGAGAGCTCTACGATATCGCGACTGAAGCCGCCGAAA
This sequence comes from Agarivorans albus, assembly GCF_019670105.1. Classification (NCBI taxonomy): domain Bacteria; kingdom Pseudomonadati; phylum Pseudomonadota; class Gammaproteobacteria; order Alteromonadales; family Alteromonadaceae; genus Agarivorans; species Agarivorans albus. The sequence goes on from NZ_AP023032.1 coordinate 3,548,112, forward strand.
AACTGGCCGATGATATTGAGCAGGAGTCTTCTGCCGACGTGACCAGTCAACTCAGTATGCTCGCAGTTGTGGCGAGCATTGCTGTAGTGCTGTCTATTTTGTTGGCTTACTTTGGACCTAAAATTCTAGTTGATTCAATTACTCGCATTACCGCCCGAATTAATGACATTTCTCAAGGCGATGGCGACTTAACTCAACGCCTAGAAGTACAACGTAATGATGAAATAGGCGAGCTAGCCACCAGCTTTAACCAATTTGTAGATTTGCTAGAAGGCTTAATTGGCAATGTAAACAAATTCTCGGCGGAGCTTAACCAGTCTATCGCTGGCATTGCACAGAAATCAGAGCAAACAACCGAAGTAAGTAAAGAGCAAAACCAATCGGTAGAAATGATTGCCACAGCGGTGACACAAATGGCAGCAGCCATTAGAGAAGTGGCCAATAATGCCAACCACGCTGCCGAAGAAATCAACACAGTGAATAGCCAAACCGAGCAAGGACAAAACGTTACCAAAGAATCGGTGGAACACATTAGTTTACTCTCAAACACTGTTCAAGAAGCCGCCAATGTAGTAGAGAACTTATCGCAAGACTCCGACCGCATCGCCTCAGTATTAGATGTTATTCGCGGGATTGCCGAGCAAACTAACTTACTCGCCTTAAACGCCGCCATTGAAGCAGCCCGCGCTGGCGAACAAGGCCGCGGATTTGCCGTGGTAGCCGATGAAGTAAGAAGCCTTGCTAGTAAAACGCAACAATCTACCGAAGATATTCAAAAAATGATTGAAGCGCTACAAAGCGGCGTAACCCAAGCAGTAGATGCTATTAATAAAGGCTCCACAGTTGCCGAAGGCACCGTTGATTTAGCCGGACAAACCTTAGAAGCGCTTAATCAGATCTTAGAGTCTACCTCTAAGGTGAGCGAGGTTTCGGTCTCAACCGCCACCTCAACCGAAGAGCAAAGCCATGTAACCGAAGACATTGACCGCAACCTTACAGAGCTAGCCGATAAAACCCGCATTAACTTGGAAAACTCTAGTGACTCTTTAGCTGCAGCACAATTAGCAATAGAGAAAGCGGAACAATTAAACCAACAACTTAGTCGCTTTAAAGTATCGGTTTAGTTAAATAAGTAACCGGCGTTATCTATCAAAGAGTAAGCAACAATGCTTGCTCTTTTTTATTGCTATCTAACCTAATCTTGGGATAAGTAAGTGACCATAACTCTGCAGGCCAGTACTTAATCTAGCTTCATGTTTCTGGTGAGATAGTTTGGCTTATTTATATAGCTGTTGGTAGTTGGGTAAGTGCTCAAGCCAAAATGGTGGAGTACCAATATATTGCTGTACAGCACCTATAAACTCTTTCACTAACACCGTTTGCTTGCGATGTGGATACACCGCATAAATGCCAGTATCCATGGTAGAAATTTGGTAGTTGGTAAGCAGTGGCACTAAGCCAAGCTGCTCTGCTGAACACTCAAGATTAAACAAGTCAATCATGCTGTAGCCTAAACCATCACACACCGCGCCCATTAAGGCTCGTACATCACTCACTTTATAATTGCCACGCATGCGATAGCTTTGGTTGGGTTCACCATGTGGGGTTTCACCCAGCTTGATATGATCGAGCACCCGCTCGCCATTGCTATACACAACCGCGGGTAACGCCAATAATTGTTCTGGTGTTTCGGGCATACCTTGCTGCTTAACAAAGCTTTTAGAAGCAACCAAAGCAAAGTGAGTATTCGCTAACTTTTTTGCAATCAAGTTAGACGCATTTAACTTACCAATGCGAAATGCTAAATCATAATGGTCGGCAATTATGTCTGAGCGGCGATCTTCCAATACCATGCTAATTTTTACCTGTGGGTATTGCTTCATAAACTGCGAGACCACGGGTTGTAAGTATTGCTGGCCAAAAAATATTGGCGCGACAATTCTTAAGGTGCCCTTAGGCTCCAGTTGGTAAGAGTCAGCAATAATCTGAATGTCGCCCAAGGTATCTAACAACTGCAAGGCTTTATCGAAAATCTCTTCACCAGCTGGAGTTAAGGCAAAGGAACGGGTAGAGCGATTAAGTAGCTGCACGCCAAGTTCAGTTTCTAGCTTTTTAATCTGCTTAGAGAGCAAAGAATTATCCATATTGTGCAAGGCAGCAGCTTTAACAAATGAGCCTTGTTGCACAACATCAACAAACAAAGACAATTGCTTGGTATTCGACATTCCCTCTCCTTAACACAAAACTTTGACTAAACCGCTCATCCACTTGCAAGTACTCACTTACAAGTACTTACTCAAACAAACAGGCGCTTTCCAACATACCCTATTTGGCCTATTTACCCTAGAGCAACAACTCAGCTAGGCCGCACAATGGCGCAAACACACACCGCTGTACTTGCACAGAAACAACCTTTGAACAATTCCATCCAGATGCCTTTGTCAGTGTATGTCAATTCCAAAAATACAAAATCGCCAGTAAGTCGCGACAGTACTTACCGCGAGCAATTTTATACTTTGTGCATTGTAAATCATTAAGCGATTAAGCCCCGTTTCAACAATAGATGCCAAGGAGCTTTTGTGAAAAAACTGGCGATTAAACCCATCTTAATGGCGATAGGCTTATTAGTACTTTCGTTAGCCACCATTGTAATTTTAGAGCCGCAAGCAATAGAAGATGCGCCCGCGAAGGTCGATTATCTGCCTCTTAGCGCGTTAGTGGTAAGCCCCACTAATTATCAGCCCAAACTGTTATTAAGCGGCATTAGCAAAGCCCGTTGGTTTAACCAACTTAAAGCCCAAAGCAGTGGCCAAATTATTAACTTTGATGAGCAGTTAACCCCCGGCAGTTTAGTCTCTAAACAACAACTTTTGCTTAAAGTCGATCCCATTCATTTGCAAGCCGAACTTAGCGCTGCCTTAAGCCAAATAAAGCTAGCCGAACTTAACTACCAGCGAGAAAAGCACGAACAAACCGTAGCGCTTAGTATGTTGTCTAGTACAGCCAGTTCGGCCTTTGCTCGACGTGAACCTCAATTGGCGGCAGCCAAAGCAGAGCTGGCCCAAGCCAAAGGCAGCTACCAAAGTATTCAGCAACGCCTGCACGATAGCCAAGTAGACGCGCCGTTTAACGCCATCATCATTAATAGCTACGTTAGCCCTAAGCAGCAATTAGATGTGGGCGATCCGCTGTTTGATATAGCCTCAAGCGAAAGCATCGACATTACCTTGCCAGTGTCAGAGCTGCACTGGTCACGGATTCAAGCCAGTTTAGCCGAGCCACAAATTACCGTTATCGACCGCCAAAATAAAACTTGGCCCGCCAGCGTGCGTTATATTGCGCCACAAGTAGACACCACCACTCGCCAACGGCAAGTGGTGTTAAGTGTGGCTAAGCCCTATCAAAGCAAACCTCGGCTATTGCCCGAGCAGCAAGTAAACATTCAAGTCAGTTTAAGTGTGCAATCTGAGGTGGCCAAACTACCAATGAGCGCATTAACCAAAGATGGCGAAGTATGGACCATCGACAGCAAACAACAATTACAGCTTGAGCAAGTAACTATTTTGGATGAGAACGAAAGCACAGTATGGCTAAAGTTTGTCAATCAGCCGGAGCAAACTCGCAGCGTAGTCGTTTATCCCTTGCCCTCATTACTACCGGGGTTACGCGTTAAGCCAAACCTTGTGCAGGAGAGCCAATTATGAGACAGCTAAGCCATTGGTTTTTGCATAATAGCGTCGCGGCAAACCTCCTTATGCTGGCAATTATTGTGGCGGGTATGCTCTCGCTAAACCATTTAAGGGTTGAGTCCTTTCCGCAAATTGCGCCGTCGAGTTTGGTTATTAGTGTTGCCTATCCCGGTGGAACCGCCGAACAAATTGACCAAAGCGTTACCCAGCGTATCGAACAAGCCATTGGTGATTTAACTGGTATTAAACAAATAGTGAGCGAATCTTCAGCCGGTTTTTCTCAAGTAAGAGTACGCAAAACCTCTGGTACCGATTTAAACCGTTTAATAGAAGATGTTCGCAATCGGGTAAATGCCATTGCTAACTTTCCAGTACAGGCAGAAAGCCCGCAAATAAGCCGTGATGAATACACCAACCTTGCGGCATTTGTGATTATCTCCGCCCCTCGGCCCGACCAACAATTTCAGCCGATTGCTCGCCAAGTAGAGCTAGCCCTGAAGAAGCACCCCAAAATAGCCAAAGTTAGCAATTGGGGGGCGCGTATGCCCCTAATTGTTATTGAGCCAAAATTAGAGCAGCTTAAAAACTACCGGCTGAGCTTAGAAGAACTGTCGGCACGCATTGAACAAATGTCGATAGAAACCCGCAGCGGTGAACTAAAAAGCGCCCGCGGCCGCATGGTGTTGCGCGGCGATGGCTACGCCGACAACCTGCAAGAGCTCAAGCAGCTAGGCATTTTATCTAGCCCAACCGGCAGCGTAACACTGGGTGATTTAGCCCATGTTTATCGCGATTACGAAGCCAGCGGTTCAATTGTGCGTAATAACGGCGAGTCTGCCATTGCCCTACTCATTAGCACCAGCCAACAAGACAACTTACTCGAAGTAAGCCAAGCGGTTAAACAAGTACTTGGCCAACAAGCAGAGCGTTTACCTAATGATGTAAGCCTATCCACCATGGCCGACATGGCGCCCTATATTGAGGACCAACTCAGCCGATTAGCCGACAACGCCTGGCAAGGTTTGCTGATTGTGTTAATTCTGCTGGGCATATTCTTAGAGCTAAAAGTGGCAGTTTGGGTAGCCATGGGCATTCCAGTTGCTATCGCAGGTACCTTTGCCGCCATGGGTTTTATGAATTACAGCATTAACGACATCACCCTATTCGGCATTATTTTGGTATTAGGAATTTTAGTCGACGACGCCGTAGTGGTGGGCGAAAGCATTCACGAACAACGCAGTAAAAGTAAGCAAGCACTAAAGGCTACCTGGCGCGGCTTAGAGTCGGTCTCTGTTGCTACGGTATTTGGCGCACTTACCACCATTGCTGCATTTTCGCCGATGTTATGGATAGATAACGAGCTAGCCAAATTACTCGCTAGTTTTTCAGCGGTAGTTGTTTTTGCCCTGATCTTTTCCCTAATCGAAAGTAAATTGATTTTGCCGGCCCATTTAGCGGCAATTCGCTACCCCTCAACAGCCAATAAGCAATCGGCATCGTGGTTTCGCCGAGTACAACAGCTGGCTCAAGCTGGGCTCAATCGCTTTAGCCAAAAAATCTATAGCCCCATATTGAGCAAAGCCATTGATAACAAAACCGCTACCCTTATTAGCTTTTTTGCCTTAGTGCTTTTAGCTTACGGCTTTTGGTCTACAGGGCTTATTCGTAGTGCTATTTTCCCAGAAATTCCCGGCCGTTATATAAGTGCCAACGTAAGTTTGGAAGACGGCGCTCCACTGCCTCTACAACAAAAAACCTTGTTTAAGTTAGAACAAAGCGCGCTGCAACTAAACCAGCAAGTTCAAGAGCAATATCAGTTACAGCAACAGCCCATTAGCAACCTACTCATTTGGTCAGACGGTTACGGCTCGATAGAAGCCACCTTAGAAATTAGTAATGAAGCGCTTAGCAACTTGCCAAACAACTTATTACTTAATCAGTGGCGCGAACTGAACGGCAGCATAGAAGGCGCTTACTCCAGTGAGTTTACCGCCGACGATGAACCAGCGGGCGGCACCAGCCTAGCCATTAGCGCAGAAGATCGCCAACTTGCAGTATTAGCCGCTACCACACTAAGCGAACACGTTAGTCGCCTAGCTGGCGCGCAAGATGTGCGCCACGATGCACGTGGCGGTAGCCAGCAATTGCGTATAGAGCTAAACGACTTTGGCCGCCAGCTAGGCTTAACTCAACGACAACTAGCACTGTTTGCTGGCGGCGCCTTTGGCGAGCGCGAAATCCACCGTTTGTTGCAACAAGGCCAAGAAACCAAAGTTATCGTGCGTTATAACCACAGCCAAAAAACCACTACTCAACAGCTTCTCGCCACGCCGATTTTTTTAGAAAACGGCGAATCATTAATGCTGGGCGACGTGGCTAAGCTGCGTTTTGAGCAACACGCAGAAGTGCTCTATCGACGCAATCAAGAGCAAGTGGTTAACCTGTACTGGCGCCAAGACCGCGGCGTTCAATCACCCGAAGAGGTGCTAGCCAAGCTACAACCTATTATCAAAGACATTGAACAACGCTACCCAGGGGTAAGCATAAACCCCGATGGCGAGTTTGAAGAACTAGGCGAGGTACAAGCAGGTTTTAAATCGGCCATGATCATGACCCTGCTGTTAATCTACATTTTGTTGGCGGTGCCTTTAAAGTCTTATTGGCAGCCGCTCATCATTATGGCGGTTATCCCTTTTGGTTTTGCTGGCGCCATATTTGGCCACGGCATCATGGACTTACCCTTAAGCATTTTGTCGATGTTTGGCATGATGGCCATGACCGGTATCGTGATTAACGATTCACTGGTGCTAATTACCCGCTTCAACCAATATTACCGCGCTGGCATGCCCTTAAAACAAGCATTAATTAAAGCCGGCACTAGCCGCTTACGCGCAATATTTTTAACCACCATCACCACCGTGTGTGGCCTGCTCCCTTTATTGTTAGAAAGCGCCGAACAAGCGCAATACCTAAAACCAGCCGCAGTATCTTTAGTGTTTGGCGAGCTGTTTGCCACAGGCGTTACCTTGGTGATTATTCCTACTTTGCTGGGGGTATTTACTCGCCGCGATGTAGCCAGACTCCCGACAAAAGTGGCAGTGTTTAACTCGTAAATAAAAAACCAGTAAAGGCCAAGCCCTCGGCCTTTATTGGCTTAACTTAACGGCAGTGCCAAACACCATAATTTCTGAAGAACCGTCCATAATTGCACTGGTAGTAAAACGGATCCCCACCACAGCGTCAGCACCTTTGTTTTTGGCACTCTCAACCATGCGTTGAATCGCCACGTCACGTGCTTCGCTTAGCATCTCGGTGTAACCACGGATCTCGCCGCCCACAATGCTTTTAAAGCCCGCCATAATATCGCGCCCAATGTGTTTAGACTGCACCACACTGCCAGTCACCACACCTAATACTTCGCGAGTAGGTTTTCCGGCTATTGATTCTGTAGTAGTAAAGATCATCTTGATTCCTTAGGTGGAGTGACTTGGTTTGTACTTTGGCATGATAGCTTAAAAGCAAAATTGGCCATACTTTCATGCGAGTTACTCTTTGATTGGCTGACAAAGCTATACTGCCGGAAAGGCTTGCTATATGTGTTGGCATCCATCAGTAGTAACGTAGAAGTGGATCTCTGATACCTAACTCGCTTTAACCCCAATAGTGATACTGCTTCCTCATAACTACCCTTAATAAACCCATGTACCTTTCGTTTTTCTAGTCGTGTGAACAAAGCACTGTGGTTATACACATGTAAATTGTGATTCCTTCTTTCCACAAAGGCTTGCATGCTTTTGTGCTGATATTTTTGTTATTTTTCGAGCTAGGTCGCTGATTTAGCTTAGAAAATGTGATCGTCTGAGTTTTATCAAATGTATGATATAAGGAAAAATTCCTTGTTTAAACAAGGAATTTTTCCTATTAATAAGCTTTTAGAAGGCAGAAAAGACTGAGGCGTAAGTGACAAAGAGACTTGAGCTGGTATCAGGTAGCAAAAAACTAGTTATCGAACACGATTTACCCGAGGTCGGGTGCTACTTGTATGTTTATGAAGGTGGCTGTTGTATCCACGACTCATTGCAAGACACCGAAGAACTTGCGAAAGAAGAAGCCCATGAGAAGTGGGGTGTTGAAGAAAGCGAATGGCCCAATGAACCTACTCGCTAAAGCACACGTTTTCGCAGGGCATTATTTGGTTCTTCTGGTGATGCGCAAACACCTGGTTGTGCTGCCATCTAACAAGCAAATCAACCGAGCACTCGTCGCTGCGCTCCTCGCGGGGACAAGTGCCACGACACGGCGGAGCCGCTGCACTTGCCCGTTATTTGGGCGTTATACGTCAGGATCGAAATGGAACAATCAATTACACTAAATATCCCTCAAAATTTAACCGACGAACAATGGGAAAAAATTTCTGAAGTTTATCGAAGTATGGATGGGTGGCTAGAAGGCCTGAACTTTCCATATTGGTATGGTTCAGAAGGTGAAGAAAAATTTATTTCGGTTTCATTTGAACCAAGTGGTTTTCTTTTTACTGGTAATGTAAGTCATGATTTTTGGGTAGGTTGGATGACACAAATTTGTGCGAAACTTTCCTTGGCTTTAGGTCAAGAAGTATATGATGCAACAATGTAAAGACGTATAACAAAGCTAATCAAAGATATGAATGAAATTTATAAATGTCCTAAGTGTTCTGATGATCTTGGTATGTCGGGAGGTAAATATTGCTGTTGGAATTCTGACTGTGATTTTTGTTCTTACCGCCCTTGGATTAGTCCTCCTGAAAAAATTGAAGAGTTTGATATTTCTAAAGATCTCGAAAATATTATTGGTGAGTGCCTAAGCGCATCAGGCTATGGACCTTTCTTTGTAGATGAAGGAGCTAAAGATAACCCATATTGGGAATATGAGACTTTGTTGGGTTTTCCACCAGAGGAGGTTCAGAAAATATCTAAACAGTGGCCAAACGTAAATATCTCAGATGTGCATGTTTCTGAGCTTATTAGTTTTTGTTTTTGTAATTTAATTAACTACCCGCACAGGTGCGAGAAATACTGGTCAGAGTATTTATCAGTGAGTCGAGAGCAATTAATCGAGTTTGCCACTTTCTGGAGAAAATCTAAATATGTGCAAAGCACCTAACAGGCAATTAAAACGGAACTAAAATAGTGGGTTAGATTTCGCTTTGCTACACACTAGAACCCACAATTTTAGTCCGCTTATTGCGGCGTTAAGTGTTTATATGTCCTGTAGCTGCAGCAATCTTTCAAGCACTTGTTACGCTGAACCAAGTGAGCTGGAGTTCGTCAGGAATTTCGAGCTTATAGAGGTAGATGCTAAGGAATGGCGGCAACTCTATATCTGTAAATTCTGCAAGCAGATATGGTCTGTTGAGCATGAGGAAATAATGAACAAGCTTCCTCGTCGAGCATTCAAGCTAAAAGATACAGAAGAATTCTTAACTCATGATTACCAAGAGGCAATAGAGGCGTTAAAAATTCGTGAGAAAGGTGGTTTATCAGATAAAGAGTGCTTACAAAAAGGCTGCTCAAATAAGGCATTATTAAACTGTTATCTATGTGCAAAACACTATTGAAATCACCTAACAAGCGGCGGCAGCCTCGGCCCTACGGGCCTGGACTCACAAAGCTACGCTTTGTTCGCCGCTGCGCCGGGCGTTAATACTAAGTATGTCTAGCTTGGGTGACTCAAACATCAAGGCATAAAAAAAGCTGCACCAATACTAGTGCAGCTACAGTCTAATAAGACCCAAGGTTTCAGCTTTCGCTGAGTGTGGAGAGAGTACTTACGTACAAGGGCAGCTAAGCCCCAACGGGTGTAAAACCCACGGGCAATTAAGCCCGCTTTTTATGCCCTTCCTTCAAGTGCACAAAATCGACATCGTCTAGGCCTTTAATATCAAAGGCTTGACCAAATCCTTTTACATAACGTCCTTTAATCGGTTCTAAAGCAAACAGGCTAAAGTCGGCTAGTTGGCGTAAGTTGCCAACAATTTCGCCGTGGCGTTGTTCGAGTAAATCAATCACTTTTTCGCGCGGTTCGTCGTCTACTTGCTTGGCAACAACGTCGTAACTTAGGCGTTTACGGGCATAAATTTGCTTAGTATCGGCTTCGTCGTCAATTAACATTACAGCGGCTTTGTTGTGAGCGCGCAAGTAATCGGCATGCTTGGAAATATCGCTAATTAAAATGTAAAACGCCCCTTGGTAACAAATAAATGGCGAGTACGAGCTATGTGGGAATTCATCTTCCCCCAGCGAGGCAATCAAAATACTCTGCTTGCTAGCTACAAACTCTGCTATTTCGGGCCCTAGGCGCGATGCCAAGCGTGCTTTTTTATCAATCATTACTGTTGGTTCTCTAGTTCCGTTAGTGCCATGTTTTGCTTTAGCAATTCAAAGCGTTCTACTTGTTCTGGCAACAATACGCGTTTGCGATCTCGCCCTAAATAAATCTTAAATATAGTGCTGCCATTATCATCAAAGAACTGAAAACAGTAACTTTGGGTGCCGCGCAAGGGCTTACTAATTAAGGCAATGCTAGCAATGTTGTCTAACTTTAAATGGCCATGTAAATGGCTTTGCTTATCCATTAAATTGTAATAACCGTGGCCTGGTTTACCACAAGGAAAGTTATCTTTTATTTCAAATACTGAACCAGCCACTTGAATGATGGTGGTCATTGGTCCCCAACTTGGGAGGTCGTACATTAGCCATTGCAGCTGCTCGTTAGGTAACCAACAGGCCCATTCTTCCGGCAGAAGTTGTACAATTTCTGCTTCGCTGCATTGCGCTTTTTCTGCCAATTGAGCCACACTTAATTCGCTGTGCTGCTCTACTACTTCGGCTGGCGTTAAGGCCATTTAACTCTCCTATCTTGCTTGCTATTAGCGGCTTGTTTGGACAATAGGCCAAACTGCTTAACTGTTTGCCACCTTAACCTAGCAACAAACCAAATGCAAATCATTATCATTTGTATTTACTTATTTTTTATTTGCCAGTATCCTAGGCCCAATGTCGAGTTAATGGTGTAAGGGTAAAAGATGGGGAAGCTTAGTTTGGCCGTGCTAATTTCAGCGGCTATACATGGCTACTTTATGTATATGCAGCCCAACATCAAAGAGATGACACAAAGCAGTGGCGGCCAAACGGCAGCGCCAAGTTTAAGTGTTGTGGCTATAAATACCTCGGTGGTGGCAGCAGAACAAGCTGAAGCACCTTTAGAAAAGGCCCTGCCCGCTGAGACTCCGCCACCAGTTAAGCCCTTATCAAAACCAGAGCCGGCAAGCCCAAAGGCGCTAACAAACACGCCTACACCTCGCCCAGTTGAGCAAAAAACAGCGGAAGTAAAACCTGTAGTAAAGGACACACCGAGTGAAAAACAGCCCCCTAAACCTAGAGAGCAAAATCAACTTGCCCAGCATAAACCGCCGCAGCCGGAGCAAGTTAAAAAGACGCCTACAGAACCCCTTAAACCCGCAGCAAAGCCTGATCCTAAGCGCGAGCCTGTTGAAGAGTTAGACACCGCTCAAGCAAGTGCTAGCCAAGTTAATAGTCAGGCGCAAACCGAGCAAGGTTTGTCTAAATTGCCGCGCATTAATACCCAGCCTCGCTTTGCTCAACCACCTACTGCGCCAGTGTATCCACGGGTGGCTAAAAAACGCGGTTTAGAAGGCACAGTAATGGTAGAAGTTTGGTTAGACCCAACAGGTCGACAAACTAAACGTGAAATAAACAGTAGTTCGGGCGTAAAAAGCTTGGACAAAGCGGCATTAAAGGCGGTGAAGCGCTGGCAGTTTAAGGGCCTGATTGTAGATGGCCAAGCTCAAGCTTCGCGCGCGCTTATCCCTATTCGTTTCAATTTGAGTTAAGTTTATGCAAATAATATCTTCTGAACAGCTTGGTGCGCTAAGCAACATTTTAACGTCGGAGCAATTGGGCGACTTACGCTGGCCAATTGTACTTTGCTCGGTATTGGCCTGCGCCATCATCATTGAGCGCATCGCCAGTTTAGCCTTTACTCACATTGCTATTCACCAACGCAACTGGCTTAAACTTGCCACCCATTTACTTACCAGTAAAAAAGCCCCCTGCAAAAATCAAAAGCAGTGCTTTTCGCAATCTCGCAGTTTGGCGCGCAAAGCCATTTGCTTGTTATTAGTACATAAAGATCAAGCTAAGAACCTACGTGAAGAAATCGCCGCAGTATGGCTACGCCAACAGCAGCAAAAACTGGCTAGAGGTTTAAAAGCCTTACACATACTGGCCTTAATTAGCCCTTTGTTGGGCTTGCTAGGCACGGTACTCGGCTTAATAGAAATGTTTGATGCGCTGGCAGTAAGCGAGCAAGCCGTTAACCCCGCCATGTTATCGCAAGGTTTAGGCACGGCCATGTATACCACTGCCGCAGGCCTATTAGTTACAGTGCCAGCACTGGCTTTTGCTCATGGCTTAAGCCTTTGGAAAGACCGGATTATTCATGAGTTAGAAACCACTATTAATCAAGCAAATCTAATGATTGAAGGGGTGAACACTCTCGCCGATGATGCTCGCACCTTGGCGGCATTTCAGCCTGAAGCGAAGACTAAAGAGTTAGAGCACGCGCCAGCATGATCCGCATCGAACAACAGCATAATAGTTTTAGCATGGTGCCCGACTTAACCGCCCTACTCGATATTATTTTTATTGTATTGGTGTTTTTGCTACTCACCGCTAATAGCCGGGTTTACCAAATGGATATGGATTTACCCAGCACCAGCCAAGAGCAAAGCAGCGTAGCCAGTGAACCTGCCGAGCTGCAGCTTAGTTTGTTTCAAGATAACCCTATTTGGGGCTTGGATGAGCAGCGTTATCAAACGTTTGCCGACTTTGAACAAGCCATAAAACAACAAACTAGTCAGCAAAGCGATCCCAGCGTGAGCTTAGCTAGCGAGCGCCAAGTGCCCGTTGAACACCTATTAAAAATGTTAGAGCTGTTGCAACAGCTAGATATTAAAACCACCCAAATACTCATGGATAAGAACAATGATTAAGCGCCATCTCTCCCCGCTGTTTTCTGCCTGTTTAGGGCTAAGCCTTATTGCCAGCACAGCGCTGCAAGCTGAACCACTAAAACGCGTAGTAAGCGCTGGCGCTAACATCACTGAAATCATAATTGCCTTAGATGCCGAGCAACAGATTGTTGCGGTAGATTCTACCAGCCAGTTACCCAGTAACCTTTCGCTGCCTGTAGTGGGCTACCATCGCCAACTTAGCGCCGAAGGTTTGTTAGCTCTTGCGCCCGACGCAGTAATTGGCAGTGATGAAATGGGCCCCGACAGCAGCCTTAATCAGCTGCAGCAAGCTGGCGTGCAGATCCACCGATTAAATAGCCAATCTACAGTTGCCAGCCTTGAACAGCGTATTGATGCCCTAGCCAAACTACTGGGTCACCCAGCCAAAGCCACGGAGTTGCATCAAAAGCTAAAACAACAGCTAACTCAGCTAGACGAATATTCACAATCGGCCAAGCCAATGAATACTCTGTTTTTTATGAGCCACGATGCGAAAAAACTACTCACAGCGGGCAGCGATACAACTGCCAATAGCATTATGGAGCTAGCAGGTGCGGTAAACCTGGCCAAACCACATTTAAACAGCTATAAGCCGCTATCAGATGAAGCGATACTTTCTATGCAACCAGAGCTCTTGCTGTTTAGCCAACGCAGCTTAGATAAATTAGGTGGTGTACAAGGTGTGTTAAGCAGTTTTCCGGTATTAGCTGCGACCCCTGCTGGAAAAACCAAGGCAATTTATGCGATTGATGGACATGCACTTATTGGTGGCTTAGGCTTGGCAAGCATAGATGAAGCGGTGCGCCTAAGCCAACGCTTGCAGTAAATCGTTAACCCCTTACTGGCGAAGGCTCAAGCCTTCGCCATTGTAATTACTAGGTTGTATTAATGTCTCTATTTTCTCAGCATTCGGCTAACCCCAATGCATTGTTTTCAGGATGGCTGCTGCCCGTGGCTCTGCTGGTATTGTTAGCCACCGCGCTGTTGTCTGTCACCCAAGGGCCAATGAGTATTCCGGTGAGTGATGCCTTAAGTGCCTTGCTGCCCTTTAACTTTGAAAGCGACGCACCGGCGCATTATCAATTGGTGGTTACCGGTATTCGTTTACCCCGCACCTTATTATGTATTGCGGTTGGCGCAATATTGGCAATGTGTGGCGCGGTAATGCAAGGGCTATTTCGCAACCCGCTGGCCGACCCCGGCATTATTGGTGTGTCTAGCGGTAGTGCAGCTGGTGCAGCCATTGCGATTGTATTGCTGGGCTTGGTGAACTGGCAACTGCCTGAATTTATTAGCGCTTTAGCGGTGCCACTGTTCGCCTTTATTGGCGGCTTTGTAACAACGGTATTGGTATATCGTTTAGGCACCACACCTAACGGTACTTCGGTAGTAATGATGCTATTAGCCGGTATTGCTGTTGGCGCATTATCTGGCGCGGGCATTGGCTTACTAAGCTATTTAGCCAATGACCAAATGCTACGTGATTTAAGCTTGTGGCAAATGGGGTCGTTAGCTGGCGCCACCTGGAGCAACATAGTATTAGCCTTTGTCACTTTAGCTATTTTGCTAGTGGTATTTATGCGCAAAGCCCAAGCCTTAAATGCTTTGCTGTTAGGCGAAGCCGAAGCTGGCCACTTGGGTATTCAAGTTCAAAAGCTTAAAAGCCAATTAATTTTCTTTACTGCGCTTGGCGTAGGCATAGCGGTATCGGTATCTGGTCTAATTGGTTTTGTAGGCTTGGTAGTTCCGCACTTAATTCGCATGCTGCTAGGGCCTAATCATCAACGCTTAATTCCTTATAGCGCATTATTGGGCGCAGCCTTATTGTTACTGGCTGATTTGCTTTCTCGCTTAGTGATAAGCCCTGCCGAGCTGCCTGTTGGCATTGTTACAGCCTTGGTTGGCGCACCGTTTTTCATCTTCTTGCTGTTACAACAGCGCCAGCGAATTGCTTAGGGTTTCTATGTCGTCTTTATCAAACAGTATTCAACTGCAAGGCTTAGATTTTTCGCTAGGCAATAAGCAGCTTTTTAAGCAACTTTCATTAAGCTTTGCCGCTGGCCAACACACTGCATTATTGGGTGCGAACGGTGCTGGTAAGAGCTCGCTACTAAAACTTATTTGTGGAGATCGCCAACAACAAGCCGGCGACATCCAAATTTTAGCTAAGCCGCGCAGCGAATGGGATAAGCCCCAATTAAGTCGTCATTTAGCCGTATTGCCGCAAAGCTCGGAATTAAGCTTTGCCTTTAGCGTAAGCGAAGTGGTTGGTTTGGGCTTAATTAACAGCCGCTTAAGTTATCAAGATCAACAGGTAATTATTAAGCAACAGCTTAAGTTGATGGATATTTGGCACTACAAAGATACCCCCTACCCGCAGCTTTCTGGCGGTGAAAAACAACGCGTGCATTATGCACGAGTGACTGCGCAGCTAGCCACCACGCCCATCGAGCAGCAGATTTTATTGTTAGATGAGCCGACCAGCGCCTTAGACTTAAGTCACCAGCAAGTGCTAATGGAACACGCAGAAAAGCTCAGCCAGCAAGGCGCTACAGTCATTAGCGTGGTGCACGACTTAAACCTTGCCTCTCGTTACTGCCAGCGCATTTTGTTGTTAAAAGACGGTGAAATTTGCAGTGACGGAACGCCAGAAAAAGTACTTAATCAAGCCAACATTAAGCATGTATTTGATTACCAAGCCGAGATAATGCGCCACCCAGAACAAGACTTTCCGGTGATTATTTAGCAGCCCTGCTAGCTTTTATTTCGAAAGCTGGCTGGGCTGTTGCCAGTTAGTTGCTTAAAGCGAGCACTAAAATGGGCTTGGGAGGAAAACCCGGTTTGATAAGCCACTTCTGCCAAACTTAATTCGCCTGTAAGCAATAAGCTTTTAGCCCGCTCGATACGGCGCTTACTTAGGTATTGATGAGGGCTTAACCCGCTGCTTTGTTTAAACATACGGGCAAAGTGATAGTCACTTAAATCCACCAACTGGGCTAATTGATTCAAGCTAAGTTTGTCGGCTAAATGCGCCTCTATAAACTCTTGGCAACGGGCAAGCTGAAATGGCGCAAGTCCACCACTTAAGGTTGGTTCAGTTAACTGTTTAGTTAGGTAGTGTTTGCTTATATGACCAAGCAGCAGTTGGCTAAGTTGGTCCAAAGCTAAACGGTCGGCATCGTCTTGCCAATTAAGCTTAAGTAACCACTGCTGAATAAGGCTGCTTACGGCGAGATCGTCTGCAAATGTAAGATCTTGCACGTCAAAACCAGTGCTACTTTTATCCCAAATTTGCTCAATGCTTTGGCTTAGATCTTTATCGCTAAAATATAAGTGCACAAAGGCCAAATCGCCATCCACTTGCCAACGAGATTCATGGCCTGCAGGCATTAAACAAAGTTTCCCCGGAGCGCCGCCACTCACCAATTCTGAGCCAATTAGCCGCTTAGTTTGATAACCACCAGCAAGGTAAACACTTAAGGTGTGATGCTCTGGGCGATGATAAGAAGTGCGGTCATTTTGATTAGACCAACGGGCAAAACCTAACTGCTCGCCAAGGCTAACGCTATTATGTAACACTGCCCGCGCTTGATTAAGCCGTTCAAATACATGGCTACCTTGAATAAGGCGATGATCGGTTAAGTTGCTGCTCATACCACCTCCTTTTGGTGTAGCGCATTAGCTTAGAAAGTATCACCAACATTCCCACTTAAGCAAGCCTACTAATAACAGTAATTGCTTGCCTTAGAGCAGATACTCAAATAAAATTACCCCGATTACTATAAGCACTGAACCTGAACGCATCTCAGGCTATGTAGCGCATTCTTAATAACTCTTCTAAGCGCTGCCCTCCAAACCACACGGACGTAGACACTCTGCCTTTGCAAGCGGGGTGGTATTGGCGATCGTTGCTTAATTATTTACACGCAAAATTGAGACAAGTTCGTACATGAAACTACC
This sequence comes from Agarivorans albus, assembly GCF_019670105.1. Classification (NCBI taxonomy): domain Bacteria; kingdom Pseudomonadati; phylum Pseudomonadota; class Gammaproteobacteria; order Alteromonadales; family Alteromonadaceae; genus Agarivorans; species Agarivorans albus. The sequence continues at coordinate 3,564,834 of NZ_AP023032.1, forward strand.
TAATTTTCTGCCGGGATTTAGCGCTTTAATGCTATTGGCTCCCTTATTTAGCTTTGCAGAAAACTCACCGCAGCCCACTGATGACAGTGAGCAATACCAGGCTTTTTTCCCCATTTGGGCGCAAGAGGCCATCGATTTGGGCCACAAACTGCCAAAGCCTTATGGCTTTAGCATTAACTACATGAGCATGTCGCAGCCACTCATTGTGGATAGCGTGGCCTTTTCTGGCCTTGGTAACGCCATCGACAATCTGGTTGGTGTTAGTGGTAGCCACGCTATTCAAGACTCAGAAACCCTTACTCTGCGCGGAGATGTTTGGGTTTTACCCTTCATGAATGTATATGGGGTACTTGGGCAAACCAAAGGCAGCAGTGTTGCCAATGTTCAAGTAGATCTCGCCGGCATGCCTATCGGAGACCCCTTCGATTTTAGCTTAAACTTTAGCGGTATAACCTACGGTGCAGGCACAACAATAGTGGGCGGCGTGGGGAACTGGTTTGCTTTGCTTGATGTTAACTACACCAATACCGATCTCGATATTTTAGACGGGGAAATCAGCACCATTGTGGTCACCCCACGCGCAGGTTACCGCTGGGAAGTGGGCGGGCGTGATATTCAGGTTTGGGGCGGTGCGATGTATCAAAACGTTGAGCAAACCTTTAGCGGCAACCTAAACGACATAGGTATTAATCTTCCACCACCGCTGCCTAGTGGCGGTAAGTTTGTGGTTACACAACACCTAGAAGAAAAGTGGAATGCCTTAGTGGGCGGACAAATGTCGCTTACCGAGCATGTAGATGCTTTGCTGGAAGTAGGCTTTGGCAAACGCAGTAGCTTTATGCTTGGTCTAGGCTACCGCTTCTAATGAGCATAAAGAATGTGTTTCCCCGCTGGTTGCTCGGCTTGGCTTTACTGTTAAGCCTAAGCGGCTGTTCTGCCCTAGCGGTTAAAGAGCAATTAGATGCCAAGCAACTGCAAAATGCGCAGTTTACCGAAAGTGAACTCAGTTTGGCTGAAGGCGGTCAGCTGCGTTACTGGGTGGGCGGCCACGGTGAGCCATTGGTATTGCTGCATGGCTTTGGCGGTACAGCCACCACAACCTGGTTGCCAATGATGCTAGAACTTAGCCAACACTATCGAGTAATAGCCCCAGATTTAGCGTGGTTTGGTGACTCTTATAGTCAAGGCGACGCGAACATTAGCACCCAACGTGAAGCGGTCAATCAACTCTTGGCGCAATTACGCGTAGAGCAATTTAGCTTGGTAGGCATCTCCTATGGGGGGCTAGTCGCTTACGACATGATGGCCCAGCAAACAGGTATTAAAAAAGCGGTAATACTCTCTAGCCCAGGCACCTTTATCAGTGACCAAGAGCTGCTTGAACTTAGCCAGCGTTTTGAGCGAGAGCAGCCAGCCGATATTTTTGTACCAGAAAATCGCCAGCAAATGCGCCATTTACTAAAAGGCGTATTTAGTCATTTTCCACCGCTGCCCCATGCTATCGATGAGCAAATTTATCAACGCTACTTTGCTCTATGGCAGGCTCAGAAACGCCAATTAATAGAAACCTTGCCCGAATACCGAGACCAACTCTCCCCGCAAGTAGAACCACAAAAGATGCCACCTACCCTGGTTATTTGGGGAGAGAACGATCGAGTATTTCCCTTACAGCAAGGCAAACAATTGGCGCGCTATTTAGATGCCCCCATGATGGTGATACCAAACGCCCCGCATAACATTAGCAATGAACATCCCAGCACTGTTAGCCAAGCAATAACGCTTTTTATTGAATGAGAACCATGAACAAACTTTGCACTGCCAATACAACTCACAACGGTCGCTTAATTAACCCGCTGGCTTTGTTAGCTTTAATCGCCCTATTAACAGGCTGTTCAAGCAATAATTGGCAAACTCGCAACCAACCAACAACGGAAGCAGTGCAAAGTGCGCTAAGCGAGCAACCTGATTTGCAGCTACTTAGCCAACAAACTCCGCAACAATTTAGCTTAGCCAGAATGCCAGAAGACGTAAGACCTTGCTGTGCTTTTGGCAACGCCCACAAGGTTAAAGTAGGCAGCGTACAGGTACCTTTTTTCCGTTATGCCAATACCTTATCGCTGGATGAAATTGGCCCACACGCCTATGAAGCGGGCACCTGGAGCTTTCAACGTGGCGAGCCTAAGGGTCGCCGCAGCGGCGAAAACAACGGCCAACTTTATACCTTACGTGGTGGCTTTATCGACTTAGCCCATGTTCGCGATACAGCCGACAACACCGTGGCCTTGTTTCAGCGCATTTACCCACAGTTAGGCCAAGCATTTACCATTGAACTACTTGCGGAAATCGGCCCCAGAGAAATTCGCATTAAAGCCTTTAAGGTTGAGCATTTAAGCCACCAGCAACGCTGGGAGTTAGCCGCGCAATTAGCAGCGAGAATGGCGTATTCAATGGCCGAAGCACACGAAATTGCCCAATGGCATGGTTACCGTAGCTGGCGCCCATGGTCTGAAGAAGTATCGGCCTATTCGCCAGAAGATCTCTACTCAAACATGCTAGGTGCAAAAATTGGTTTAGCGTTGGTGGTAAACAACCTAAGCATGACCAGAGAGCTCTATAACCAACACATGAGCCAATGGTTAAGCGCGTCTATTGCGCAATTGGAACCAGTATCAAAGCAGCAGACTAATGCCATGTTTGATGCTATAGACGGCCACTGGTGGGATTCAAATCAAGCGCTGCCCAGTAAGTTTATGCTACTAAAACGCCATTATCGCTTAGGCAAAGAACAGCATCCGTACTTAGTGCCCGAGCAGCTTGCTCAGCAAGATGCTAACTGGCCATTGCTTGAACCGCTGTTTACCAAAACAGCTAGCCCTATGCCACTTTCGCTGCCCGCGATTGTTCATGGCATCGATATGGGCGGCGTTGCCCAACAGTGGCTAGAAGTAGCCCCCAAGTACCAAGCAAGCTTTAGCCATATACCCAAGCACCTTTGGCAAAACGGTTTTAGCAACCGCAAGTTTTTAGCGATATCTGCCTATAACCAGCTGCAAGATGAGTTAGAGCTGCAAGCCCATATTGGCGGCCAATTAAATGATTAAACTGGTTTATTTTATTGCCGCTGTAAGTGGCGGTGCCTTGGCTTCAGCAGATTTAGCCGAACAGCAGCAAAGCCAAGCTGATGGCAGCTTTATCGATAACATTCTAGAAAAGCTTGGTGCCGACGGCGGTTACGATAGCAGTAAAGCCATCGACTTTAGCGTACTGCCCGGGCCATTTTATAATCCAGAGCTGTCTTTAGGGGTGGGCATATCCGCCATTGGTTTATACCAAATTGATGAAAGCGACCAAGTAAGCCAAACCTCTTCTTTGGTGATTAACGGCTTTGCTTCAATTAATGGCTCAATCGGTATGACCATCGACAACCGCAGCTTTTTCAAAGAAGACCAGTGGCGCCTTTATATTGATGCAGATATCGCCGATGCTCCCGATGTTTTCTACGGCGTGGGATATCAGCAAAACCATCAAGACAATAACCGGGTTGATTTTAATCATCGGGAATTTTCGTTACGCCCTATGTTACTTGGTCGCGTGGCTGACTCAGCCTTTATTGGCGCAGGCTTTGACTTTAGCTACGCGAAAGCCAGCGAGATCGACCCATCTCAAAGCGAAGTAGATAGCAGCATTCTTGAATCCAGCTCTAGTGCCGTGGGCCTTACCCTCCAAGCGAACTACGACACCCGAGACGTGGTACGTAACCCCTATGAAGGAAGATTATTGCAACTAGATGCTGGCTGGTATCACCCGCATATTGGTAGCAACGATAGCTTTCAAACTCTTAGCTTTAATTACAGCGAGTATTACCGCTTAGGCCCGCGAGATAGCGTGCTTGCTTGGCAATATAAAAGCCGCTTTAGCTATGGTGATGTACCTTGGCACATGCTTTCTACCGTAGGTGGAGGCTCGGCCTTACGTGGCTATACCACAGGCCGATATCGTGACAAACAAATGATGATGAGCCAAATAGAGTATCGCTGGGATTTACCCAGACGGCACGGCTTAGTGTTTTGGCTAGGTGCCGGCGCCGTAGCCCCCACATTGGATGAATTTAGCAGCCAAGAAATACTGCCTAACGCCGGCTTTGGCTACCGCTTTGAAGTAAAGAGCCGAGTGAACTTGCGCTTAGACATGGGCTTTGGCGACGGTGAAAGCGGCTTCTACTTTAATGTAGATGAGGCTTTTTAAACCATAAAGGCATAACCACAAACGATTTACGATTAGGAATTGCTTTGCATTTGGTATAATGAATTTATACACTTCGCCCTCGCCATAAGCTGTAGTAATGGAGCGCTTAAATGAAATCAGCAGAAAAACTAAGTAGTATTCGCACTCGCGTCCCCTTTCAGGTGGGCCGACGTAGCGATATTCCTGCTGAAATGCTCTCATTTACCGACCTAAACAGCGACAAAGAACACGTTGCTTTGGTATTTAAAAATGCCGATAGCCAACAAACTACCCCATTGGTGCGGATCCATTCAGAATGCCTAACCGGCGACGTATTTGGCTCATCTCGCTGTGATTGTGGCGAACAGCTAAACGAAGCTATCGAAAAAATGGCTGAGCAAGGTGGCATTATTTTATATATGCGCCAAGAAGGCCGCGGCATTGGTTTGTACAACAAGCTAGATGCTTACGAATTACAGATTAAAGGCGTAGATACTTACTCGGCGAACAATCAATTGGGCTTTGATGACGATTTACGCGACTTTAGTGAAGCGGCACAAATGCTTAAAGCTATGGGTGTGTCGGAATTAAAGCTACTTAGCAATAACCCCAAAAAACAAGCCGCTTTAGAGCAAAATGGTATTGCAGTAAAAGAGCTGCAAAGCACCGGTGTATATCGAAAAGTAGATAACCACTACTACTTAGAAACCAAAGCCAGCCGTGGCAAACACCGCTTAAAACTTACCAAAGACATGCAACCGTCTTAAAAAGCGCAATAATCTATAAAAACGACTAGCGCTGCGCAATAATCTGAAATACTTCCTAACGACCACCTGAGACACTACGCTTTTAGTGACACCAGCAGGAGGCTGTAATGATAGGCTTTATTTATTTCGCAACCGTATTTATATGGGGCACCACTTGGTTAGCCATTGCCTATCAAATTGGCGACGTGCCGATTGCCAACTCTATCATGTACCGCTTTGCCCTTGCCTCCTTGGTATTGGTGCTGTTTCTGCTTATTACCAAACGCCTACAAAGGCTTAGCTTAAAACAACATGGCAGCTGCTTATTGCTGGGTTTATGTTTGTTTAGCTGTAATTTTATGCTGTTTTACCATGCTGCCCAGTACATCCCAAGTGGCTTAATCTCAATAGTATTTTCCATCGCGACCATTATGAACATGGGCAACAGCTGGCTGTTTCATGGGCAAAAACCTAGCTTGCGTTTAATCTGCGGAGGCATATTGGGTATAAGCGGCATTATCCTGTTGTTTTACCCTGATATCAGCCATAGCGAAACCGCCAGCCAACAATTGCTTGGTTTAGTAATGGCGCTAGCAGGAACCTACTGTTTCTCGCTGGGTAACATGCTCTCGGCCAAACAACAAAAACAAGGTTTATCGGTACTCTCGGTCAACGCTTATGGCATGGCTTATGGCGCAGCGCTGCTATTAGTTTGGGGCTTGTTAAGCGGCCAAGAGTTTGGTTTTAGCACCGAGCCGCTGTACTTAGGTAGTTTGATATATCTGGCAATAATTGGCTCGGTGTTAGGCTTTAGCTTTTATTTGGTACTAGTGGGGAAATTAGGCCCGCAAAAGGCCGCCTATGCCACAGTGCTTTTCCCAGTAGTGGCGCTAGGTTTATCAACCGTTTTCGAAGGCTACCAATGGACATTAGTAAGCTTAAGCGGCGTTGCAATAGTGTTACTTGGCAACTTACTGGTATTTACCAAAGCCAGCCCATGGCAAAAGTGGCGCTTAAAACTCGCTAAAGTTGAATGAATGGACAACATTTTTGAGCATCCCTGCACTTTAGTAACATACAAATGTGAGCATTAGCAGAATACACCAATAGTATTATTAAATATCACTTACAAGTTGTTCTATACTGATTAAGTTATTAATTTGCAAGGATAGCTTTCATGCTCAAATCTATATCGATTCGTAAAAAACTCTTTGTTCTTCCTTTGCTGCTGGCAGCTGCAATGATGGGTGAAGTAATCCTTGTAACCAGCTCTCTGCAACAAAACCATGACGACGCACAAATAGTAAATATTGCCGGTCGCCAACGCATGCTTACTAAGAAATATTCTGCTGAAGAGTTGCATAGAAGCTACTTAAAAGAACAAGAATTTCCAGGCATTCTTAGTGCCGATAACACGGTAAAGCTATATGAAGCTTCACTCAGTGCGTTAATGAGGGGCGGTCAAACCTACGCAGATTTAGGCCTCAAACAGCCTATTAACTTACCCGCTCCTAGTTACCAACCCTTCATCGACCAACTTCAACTCGTTGAACGTTTATGGAAACAACAATTAACTGCAGCACATAAACTGGAAAACGACCCTACAGGCGCTAATGCCAACGCTTTTTTGGAAATAAACCACAAGAGCATGGCGGCCATGAACAAAGCAGTACTCATTTACGCAGATTACGCCGAACTTAAACTAAACAATCTCGTTAATAACAGTATCGGACTCGCTGTTATCATGGTGATTTTGGCCTCGCTAGTAGCTTGGATTGTCATTAGAGACACTACTCAGCCAATTAATCTATTGGTAGGAATTAGCCGAAAAATTAGCCGCGGTGATTTAAAGTCATCTGCTGAACTTACCCAAATTATCAGCAAAAATGAATTAGGCATGTTGGCGCACCACATCGAATTAATGCGTGAGTCGCTGCAAGAAGCATTAAACGAAATTCAACAGGCTTCTAGCAGCATTAACTTGTCGTCAAACCAGGTGTCGGAGTTATCCAGTCAAATTAGCCAAGCTAACCGCAACGAGCAACAACGCTTTAGCAATATGTATGAAAACTCACAAACTCTTGAAGAATCCACCGCTCGCTTAAGCGAGATTGCCGCAGAAACCTTAACCATGGTGACCCAGTGTAACGAGTTATCCACTAACGCCTCTGCCTTAGTGGGCGAAAACATCACCATGATGACCACCACCTCGGAAGAAACAGTTAAAGCCAGCAGCTTTATTAAAGATCTAAGCAACACTGCTGAGCAAGTTTATGGCATTGTGGATGCTATTCGCGCCATTTCAGAACAAACCAACCTACTTGCACTAAATGCCGCCATCGAGGCCGCCAGAGCCGGCGAACAAGGCCGTGGATTTGCCGTAGTTGCCGACGAAGTACGCAGCCTTGCAGCCAGAACAGGAAGTTCCACCGATGAAATTGCCAAGTTAATTACCCAGCTTACCGAAGGGGTACAGCAAGTCGTTAATAGCATGGGAGAGGTAACAGAAAAGGTTGAGCTAAGCCGCGAAACCTCGAAGCAAACCGAACAAGGCATTCTCCAGGTAACAGATAAAATTCAATCTGTGGCGCAAGCGCAGCAAAGCATCGACGAACAAGTAGACCGCCAAAATCAGCAATTAGACATTTTAAAAGAAACCCAACGAGAGCTGCAGGAAATTATCGAAGATAGCCACAATAAGTCGGAAACCTCATCACTGGTTGCCGGGCAATTGGCGAGAGTATCTAGCAATGTCACCGACTTACTACAGCGCTTTTCTATCGAAGCGTCGCTTAAAGCAGAAACTAAACACGAAGACGAGAAACGCAGTCATCCACGCGTACCTACTGGCTTACATTTTTCACTAAGCCAAGGGCACTTAAAAACCCAAGGCTTAACCAAAGACATTAGTAAAGGTGGTGTAAAACTGGTTATTCCTGGCAGCATGCATTTAAACAACAAGCAATCAATTGTGCTCAATTTGGCTTACTTATATAAAGGAACCAACAAGCAATTTGATATAGCCGGTAAAGTGATGGATGAAACCAAAGACGAATCTGGAAAACTTCAGTTGCACATCCGTTTTGAACAAGCAAATACAGAGCAAAACAAAGCGTTAGACGAAATTTTTGAAGAGCATGGCCTGCAATCAAACTTCAATAACAATGGAACAAAACAGCGCTACCTAGACCCACACACCGATACAGTGCAATACAGCTCTTAGCTACTGCTAAACTAAAAAAGCCAAGCCTTACTGCAAATAGTAATGGGCTTGGCTTTTTCACATCTTAGGGAGTCTACAGCGCTAAAACGCTTAAGTGGTTATCCCACTGCCAAGCGGTTTGTTGGCGCTGCAGTTTATTGCTTGGCTGAATAAGCTGGCCTTGTCCGGTTGAGGCGAACCACGAATGTTGGCTAGCAGCTAAGCCACACACATCATCAATTTGCATAAGCTGCTCAAGCTCTCGGCTTTGTTCTGACCATACAGCCAATTTAGCACCGCGTGGAGAACTGGCGATAAGCTTGCCATTGCTGCTTACTATGCTGCCAATATATTGATTAAACAAAGCCCAATAATCGGCATCAGCACCCAGCGCTTGGCATAGCTGATTGCCTTTGTGGGAATATATGAGCGAGGTAACTTCTTGCTCAGGGTTTTGTCCTTGGCAAGCTAACCACACGGTATCGCTGGCTTTAGAATAACTTAGATGGCGAATACTTAACTGCGGGTTGTTGAGTTCTCGGCGTTGCAGCACTTTTCCGCTTCGGCTATCCAAATACAATAGGGCTGGCTGCATGCTGTCGAGATTAAGCTTTTCTCGTCCTTGGGTATGAATGCCCCCCACCGCAACCACCAAACGCTGCTGTGGCAATAACATTAACTGGTGTGGGCCTAATCCGCCCAATGACCACTGTTCGCTTAAACTCCACCCGGAATCTTGCTGGTGATATACCAAAATCTGCCCTTCACTGCTAGCACTTAGCCCCGCGGTCACGTAAAGCTGTGTGGCGTCTTCCGAAAAAACCGCATGCCCAAAAAAGTGCATCCCTTGTGGCGGTGAAAGCTGTTGAATCACCTCACCAGACTCTGGCGAAAACAACATGATGTATTTGCCCGGCCGGCGAGCAACACAAGCGGCTAGAGCCTGCTTAGGTTTGGCCAAGGCAACATAGTGGCCCCGAGCAGGCAAAGCTAACTGGTAACGCAGTTCGCCTTGTATATTCATGGCTGCGACATAGTGCTTATTTGCTTGTTTGGCACAAGCAATCAGCAAACTTTGTGGGCTTAGGTCTGGCTCATTGCTTAAGCCTTTTGCTAAGGTGGGTAAGCTTAAGCAACTAGCCGAAGCCCCAAAACCCAGCAGCTGAAATAACACCTGTCGGCGATTAAACTTAGTCGCCATCGTTATTGTTAAAGCCCAGTTCAATCGATAAAGCTTGAGGAATTTGGTTAGCAAACAAGCTATCCAGCTTGGCTAAGTGAGGTTCGGCTTGCTGCCAAACGGCAAGTTCAACTTTTTCATCACTGGGCTCTTGGCCTGGCATAAGTGGTATTAAGGCAGTAAATTGCTCACCCACCTGTTTTGCTAACTTACTGTCACTGCTGGCTAAAAATGGCGCTAAATCCTGCTGGTAACGCGTTTGCAACAGGCTTAACTGCTCGGCTAATAACTCAGCGCTAATGTTAGCTCGCCATGCCTCGCCTTGGTATGGGCGCAAGCGTTGGTGCTTGGCTGAATACATCGCGCGAAACTTTCGCAGCATAGTACTAGTTTGTAAGCGGTAGCTATTTAGCACATCACTGCGCAGCTGCTCTACTTTCAGTTTTTCCAATTCAGCGCTTTGTAGGCCGCTACTCACTAGCTCAGTTGCACTCACATAACGGTTCACCGCACCCGGCAATAGTGAACAGCGTTGTTGGTCACTTAAGGTTTCAAACAGTAAATACTCTTGAACCCTTAGGTTACTGTGGGTATCGCTTAGTGGCATAGGCGCATTAGATAAAGCCGCTTTTACCTTGCGCCCAGTGGTATCTTTCTTGTCGGGCCAATAGCTAATCGCCCAGTTGAGCTTAAGATCAACCAAAGGACCAAGGGCGCTAGACTGCAGCGGCAAATAGGCCAAATAGTTTTGCTTCCATAGCAATTGGCTAGTTATTAGAGCCTCTGGGCTAGGATCATTACAGTAGCTCTCGATATGTTGCTGATAACTACGCGCCTGTTCAAGCAGCTGCGCGCTAACCTTAGCAATTGACTGCTTTTCTTGCTCAAGCCATTGCTGTTGAGAGGTGTCGGCGCTGGCATTAGCAGAACTTAAACCCAGTACTCCCAGCAAACCCATGGTTAGGCCACGCAAAAACTGCTTCTTCATACTTCGTCCTTACAATGAATTCACAAAAGCCACTAGCGCTTCGCGCTGCGACTGATTCAAGTTAGCAAAAGCTTGTTTTGCTGCTTCGGCTTCGCCGCCATGCCATACAATCGCTTCGGTAACATTACGCGCACGCCCATCATGTAATAATTGGCTGTGGCCATTTACCGTTTCGGTAAGCCCTACGCCCCATAGCGGAGGGGTTCGCCATTGCTGGCCATTAGCCAAATACTCGCCACGACCATCGGCCAAGTCTGGCCCCATATCGTGCAACAGCATATCAGTATACGGGTAAATAAGCTGCTCACTTAATGCCGGCAATTGTTCACGTTTTGCCGTGGTAAAACTGCGTTTGTGGCAACTGTCGCAGTTAACTTGGCTAAACAGTTTATCACCTAATTCAACTTGTTCAGCATCCTTAATGCGGCGCTTGGGCACCGCCAAATGCTGGGTATAAAACTCAACAAAACCAAGCAGTTTATCACTCACTTCCGAACCATCGGGGTCGACTCCAGAGGTCGCGTTTAAACAATCCTGTTGCGCAGCAGTACAGTGATCTTTAGTGAACATTAAACTGGTAATGCCAATGTCGCCGTTAAATGCTGCAGCGTTTTGCTGCATCAAGCTAGGCTGTCCTGCTTTCCAACCAAAGCGGCCTAAATTAAAGGCTTGTAGTTGAGTGTCCCACACTTGGTTAGCAACACCACGAATACCGTCGTTATTGCTATCCTCAGGATCGGCATTGGCTAGAATGTCTTCGGCACTAATACTTTCAAGTAAACCTAAACCTATCATGGGTGAAGCAATACGCGGAGAAAACATCGTATTGGGGTGCATCTCGCCATAGCCTAGCTGGTCAACAATCAACTGAGGCTTGCGTAATACAATACTGCTGCCGTCGGCAAACTTAAAAGGCTTATCGGTATAGGCAAAACGAACCCGCGCTTCTGCGGCAACACCGGGTATGGCTTGGTCTTGAATTTGCCCGCCATAAGTAGGCTCTGGCACTAAGCCGTTTTGAGCTTCTAGGGCTTTTTGTTGCTCTGTTTCTGCAGGAATGCTAATCCGCACCAACATCGATACAGCATTGTTTGCCCCAACCGGTGCAGGGTGGCCTCGACCATCTTTAATGTGGCAGTTTTGACAACCATTGGTATTAAACAAAGGACCTAAGCCATCTCGGGCGATAGTGGTAGCTGGAGCTACAACCCAAGGGTTACGGAAAAAGCTGTTACCGGTACTAAAGTTAAGCCGACCTTCAAAACCTAAATTCGCTGCCGGCATAGAAAACGCGTTGGCATCAGTTTGGGTCGTTGTTGTATCACCGCCCGGTTTTTTGGGGTTGGCTAACACCGCCGAACAAAACAGAGCCGCTACAGTAATTATTATTGTTTTTGTTGGGTTTAATTTCACACTCACTCTCTCCATAAAATGGTACTTCAGAAAGCACAAAAGGGAGCCTAAGCTCCCTTAAATAAACAAGCCCAAATTAGAACTCGTGATCTGCAGTATCTGGGTTTAGGTTGTCTATACCTAATACTTTGGCGCTAGCTTCAATAGCGCGGGTTTGTTCAACCAAGGCTAAAATGGTTCCATTTATTAGTGCATGGCCATCACTATTGCTAACAGCAATAAGTTGGTCGAAGTATACGCCTTGTTGCTCGGCGCTCGCTACCAATTTGGCTGTTTCTGCCATAGATTGCTCAAACATCTTCTTATTGCTTTTTGCAACACTTGGGGCTTTTTGGGCAACTAACTCAGCTAAGCTTGGGCCAGTTAAGGTTGAGCCATCTAAACGCTCAAAGCTACCAAAGTAAACATTGCTAATACCTTGGTTATTGTAGAAGTGAGAGTTGTGCGTATTGTCGCTGAAGCAATCGTGCTCGTCTTCGGTTGAATTAGCTTCTAAGGCTACCTTCATACGCTCGCCAGCTAGCTCGCCTAAAGACAAGCTGCCCATGCCAAACATCATACGGCGTAGCGCTTGTTCACTTGGTTCTGCCACTAGCTGCTGCTGGTATTCGCCACCTTTAGCCCACTGCTTGCTCATCCAAGCCAAGTCATCAACTAATAGCTGAGTTACAGCGCTTAGATATGCAGCGCGGCGCTCACAGTTCCCATTAGTACAAGCATCGCCTTTAGCAAAATCGGTGTAAGCACGTTCGCCTGCACCTGCTTTAGTGCCGTGAAGATCTTGACCCCACAATAAAAATTCTACCGCGTGGTAGCCAGTAGCAACGTTAGCTTCTGAGCCCGCTAACTCATTTAAAGAAGCCAATAGCTCTGGAGTGATGTTGCTTAAATCAACCTTATCTTCACCTACTTGCAGGCTGGTGTTAGCAACAATATTTGCCGTAGCGCCAGGGTTACCAAGCTCGTATTGGTAATCGGCGGCAACGTAATCGATTAAGCCTTCATCTAAAGGCCAAGCATTAAGCTGCCCTTCCCAGTCGTCAACAATTGGGTTACCAAAACGAAATACTTCACTTTGCTGGTAATACACGCGAGCCACTTTCCAAGCGTCTTTCGCTGCTAATAAGCTTTTTTCTGAAGGCGCTTCAATAAGCTGCTGCGTTGCTTGCTGTAGCTGTAAAGCACTGGCGTGCGAATCACTAAACACTGCATGAGCTAACTCTGCATAATGCTCTACTACTTGATCTTGTTTTACATCTGCAAACGATGCGTTTGCCAACAATACTGTTGAACCTACTACTACTTTAAATAAGCGCATTGCCATCCCTTTCAAAATACACATGATAATTATTCTCATTATCTTTATCATTGATAATAAGTAAACAAAAATATGTCATTTTGTAAAAATTAATAAAAAGTAGCGCCATTTAACAAAGCACAAAATCACCATATTGATGTAATTAAGTTGTCATATAATTCTCGTTAAATACCCGCGCATGAGAAATTCAGCATCTGGTGAGTAGGAAAGGTTGCCAAGCCTTTATGAACTATTTGGCAACATTTCCCGTTCTAATGACTTAGTTCACACACTTAAATGAGGGTAAAAAAGAGTATGAGCACGCTTAATGGAAAGCAGTTTTGGAAAGCATTACGCAAAAAAGGAATCCCACCTTCGGTATTTGCGATGAAAGCCAATTGTTCGTTAAACAGTGTCTATAACTTGAAAGAGCGCAACCAAATCCCAGAAAAATTTGCGCTGGTACTAGATAGAATAAATTAAGACATTCTGGCGAGTTAATCAGTACCCAGATTAACTCGCTTACTAAAGTTGTGTCACCAGCTATGCCCTTATCAGGCTCACTTCTTTAAGCTCAGCCTTGTTCTCAAAGCTAACTTACCGCTGATTAAACGGCTGCAGTTACCGACATCTCAACCAGTATCTCTTCTCGCGCCATATGGGCTTGCACACATGCTCGTGCTGGCGGAGTAACATCGGCTATCCAAGCGTCCCACACTTTATTCATTTCGGCAAAATCATCCATGGTGCGCACGTAAATAGTCACGCTTAGTAACTTCGACTTATCGGAGCCAACCGTTGCCAACAGCTCTTCTACTTTTTCTATAGTGGTACGGGTTTGTTCGGCTATCCCTTGGCTGGTGTCTTTAGCCACTTGGCCACATAGATAAACGGTATTGTTATGCACCACTGCGCGACTCATTCGCGCTTTGCTCTCGAAATGTTGAATAGACATGTTTGCTCCTTATAAAAAAGGCTAGCACCGCTAGCCTTCACATTATTAAATCATAGCGCTTAACGCGCCAAAGACAGTGGATAGTTACGTTGTTCCGCTAACTGTTCCGCTAATGTTAACACCTGTTGATAGGCTAAACCTTGAGTACTCTGTAAGGTATTAAGATCGCCGCAAGCGGCTGGGCTAAGTAGGCCTAGCTCTCGTATGTTTTCAATAATTTGCTCGGCAGCACTTAAGGCCGAAGAGAACTTTACAATCTCGGTACGGGCATAGTGGGCCTTATCGAAGGAAACGCTAGCTGCGCGTAAACTTGGGTCACTGCCTGGTATTTGCTGGGCACCAAATAAAGGCCGACCAGCCACCTTGGCATTGCTAAAGCTTGGTAAGTAGCGCGACATATGTTTTACCGCCTCGGCAGTGCGCTGTTCTACTTCTTCAGCTTGCCAACCTTGGGTTAACTTGCGACTTAAGCTTGCATCTAGCTCTGGTTGGGCACTGCTTTCGCTGGAGCTAACCAAGCCGCCTTTAAACAAGGTTACGGTGTCGGTCATACCATGCAGCTGAAACAAGCCATCGGGATAGGGCGTTAACTGCGCCATACCATTGGGTGTGCCGCGCTCTCCATGAACAATAAGCTCTGGCCAGCGCCCTTGTGGATTTGGCCAAGTGGCCAAATACGCAGCTTTAAACTCAACCATTCGGCTACGGCTCAGCTTGGCCATATCGTCAATACTGCCACTGCGATATCCACAAGCGTTAATGAGGTAATCCACCTCTGTGCTATGGCTACCCTGCGGGCTACTGTAATCCACCCGCCAACGCGGTGTAGCACCTGGCAGTAGCTCTATGTGCGTGACTTTAGATTGGGTAAACACTTGGCAATTGGGCAAGCGCTCACTGGCTAACTTAACCGTGGCGGCAATACGCAACAGGCTTAAGCCGTATTCCTGCACCTGTACAAAGGGAAACTTAAAGGCCGATAAATCTAAGTTTTTGGCAACCGGAATCATCCACTCGTCTGGGCTTTGTGGCTGAGCCACTAACTCTTGCTCGGCCAGTGCCTCTAATTGTTCACGGCTGTAAAGGCGATAATAATCTTCGGCTGGGCCTAGTTTTTGATTGGCAGGGTCTTGTTCAATAAGTGCAGCGTAATGGGCTTGCACCTTGCGTAAACGGGGAAGTAATGCTTCGGGCTCGCCGGGGTCATTTAGTGGCACACTAATAACCGTAGGGCGCTGGTTAACAGCATGCGGAAATACCCGCAAAGTATGAATGGATTGCTCAAGCAGCTTTAAACATTGCTCATCGGAGATTTCTCGATACAGATTACCACCGGCATGTAAATGACAAGCTGGCGGCCCGTTCACTAAACTGGGCCCTGCTTCAAACAGGCTAACCTTGGCGCCAAGCTCAGCCAGCTTAAGGGCTGCTGCGCTGCCGGCAATTCCACCACCTACTACGGCGACTTGAGGCGAAACAGAAGAGGTCGCCGTCACTGGGTGCATTTGCATCACTAAAATTTCATCCGCTAAAGAAAAAAACTATAACGTGAATATTCTAACTGCCGATCAGTAACAATGAAACAGAATTTGCCCTAATAGAGCAGAGCTAAACTACAGATAAATCGAGAAAAGAGGTTCGCATCGCCAAACAGGAGGTATTGAGGTTTAAAGAACTAAGACCATTTTGCTTTAACCAAGTAACATAGGCTCGCATATCTTCGTCATTGGCAAAAATAACTTGCCGATTATTACCACGCTGAATGAGGTGCTCCGCCACACCGGGCTAGGAAAAACGAAGTTTTCGAGCCATTTCACCACCTAAAGCAATATGTATACTTAAGTATAGAAAATATAAAGTGACTCTGACCCCTTTTATTTCAGATCTGGGTGTCCTATGTTTTTAAGCTTTTGCTACTCAAATATAATTAAACTTCCACAAGTTTAAACCATCACTATCCCAATACACTTCATCTGCTGGGATAAACCAACTAAAATCAGCTGACTTAGCTTTCCAGTTATTTGGAGCTAATACTTCGTGACTCCTGTCCCAGTCCATATGCATATATATTTTTCTGTCAAAGTTCATATAAAAAATCGGTAGCTTTGACACAATTTGATTAACCAATCTAAAATCATCGCTAGATAACGTTGTTCCAAAAATCAAATGATTCTCAACTTTATTATATAGAGCTTTTTTCTCAGCCAAGGTTAATCCAGTGTTGAAATATGCCGCTAACTCTTGTTTTGAAGTTATCGCTACTGATTTAACTTTTATATAATCCAAAAAATTATCTGCTGTCAGTTGTAAGAATCCATATCGAAAGTCACGGCAATAACAAGAGAACTGTTCTTCATTAATTCTCCCGTTCTCCAAATTTGCCTTTAGTTCCGGCTCAGCATCAATACAAAAGTGCTCTTTATAATCGATAACCCAATAAACTCCTCCATCATGAATAAAGAGGCAGATGCTTCGCTCTCCATTCCATAAATCTGAATCTATACTCTTGTCAAATATCATTGGCCAAACTCCTTTAAAAAATCTTCTTGGCTTAAAACTCGTGCTCCAGAGGCATTCTGCTCAAGTAATGACTCCCAAACTTTCGGAAGCTCTAAAGCTGTTCCAGGTACCTTAAACTGTATCATCAACTATCTTAGGCGCGCTTGGGTCTCGAGGAGTACCTCGAGGAAGATGCTGAGGAGTAGCCTTATCCATAATATCATTGTGAAGTTTTGCATCGACTTCAAACACAACCACGGTGCCATCTGGTCTTTTAATAAAAGGGGTCAGAGTCACTTTAATCTAGCTAACAAGCTTTCGCCACTCTTTACGCCTGCCTCGAATGCCTTCTGTTGTCCGCCGCACCACAAGCCTTGCAACTACCTTTTGTCTAGTTACACAATAAACTGAAAAGGAAGCCTTAATAAAAGAGAGGTTTAAAAATTGATAGCGGCAGCTTGAGAGAAGCGTATGAACAACGCAGAAACGAAAAAGGCCAGCTAATTAGCTGGCCTTTAAAATTTGGCAGGGGCGGAGAGATTCGAACTCCCAACATTCGGATTTGGAATCCGACGTTCTGCCATTGGAACTACGCCCCTGCAACGGAAGCGAATTATACATAAGCCAGTTTAAAGGTAAAGGGTTTATCGTGTGCTTTTGTTCAAGCGCACAAAGAACCAACAATTTGCAGATAAAACCCGCTAAAGTGTCGAAAATTCAAACAAAAATGAGCTTGTTTATTTTTTAACTCACGCACAGTTCTTTTTTTAGCATGTTGCAAAGTTGTTAAACCAAGGGCAGCATCAAAGTGGACAGACCTGTTAAGGATAACAAGAGCCTAATTATGCTAAACCCAGTTGAGATATTTGCCAGTATCTTTAAACCTAGAACAAAGGTTAAAGACGAACACCTACAAACGGTAAAAACCTTGCTGTTTTACTTATTTTTTGGCTTGTTAGTAGGAATATATAGCGCATTTAAGTGGCAAAAATATGCCCATAGCGATCTTATAATCAGTTCCTTAGCTTTAATCGCTAGCACCCTACTCGCCAGCACTATGTTACGCGCTGGTTGGCACTACCTTGTAGTAGCCAATATTGCGCTAGCCGGCATGGCGCTGCATGCCATGAACATTGTTTATCAATCTGGGGGCTTATTGCACTCGCCGCATATCTTTTGGCTACCTACCCTGTCCTTATTAAGCTATTTGGCAAGTAATCGTTTTTGGGGAAATCTTTGGACTGGCGTTTTATTTAGCATTGGCTTGGTGATGTTATGGGCCGACTATACGGGGATTCAGTTCCCGCAAATGCAATTACCAGCGCGTGCTATGACCATTGAGCTATTCTCTGGTTTCTTGCTTCCCTTGATATTGTTATGGCTAGGACAAAACTATGCGCTAGGTTTACGTGACCATGCCTTTGAGCAAGCAAAGCAAGCGCAATTAAGTAATCAAGATATGATGCAGGCTTCAGAGCAATCCAAACTACAACTTCAACAAGTGGTTGAACATGCTAGTGATAGCTCTACACAATTGGTTAGCTCTGCCAGCGATATGTCGAACACCGTACAACAGATGAACAATAAAGCAGCTCAAATTGCCCAAAGCTCTGCCCACCAGCATCAATCAATTTCTCAAATTAATCAAAATTTGGCGCACATGGAACAGGTGTTAGCGCAAGCTAATCACTCAACGTCGCAGCTATTGTCGCTCTCACAACAAGCTTCTGGCAATGCAGAACAAAGCGCTCTGGCGATTAATCAAACTGAACAGTCGATGCAAAAAATTCTTAGTAGTAACCAGCAAATAAACAGCGTCACCGACTTGATTAGCGACATTGCAAATAAAACTAACCTGTTAGCTTTAAACGCTGCTATTGAGGCTGCTAGAGCCGGTGAGCATGGCAGAGGGTTTTCTGTGGTGGCTGACCAAGTTCGCGAGCTTAGCCAGCGTAGTAGCCAGTCGACCCAACAAATTCGTGGTTTGTTGGAAACCTGCTCTGCCGACGTTCAGCAAGGTTATAAGGTGGTTGAGCAAAGCGGTGAAATTCTGCATAGCATCATTGGCTTGGTGCAGGATATTTCTGATGGAGTGGCTCAGATGGCTGCGGTAATGCAACAACAAGCAGAAACCGTAGCAGAGGTAATTAATGCCAGCTCAGAGGTGTCGAGCTTTAGTCAGCATAATTCACAGAGCAGCTCGGCATTATTAGACAATACCGAACAACTTACCGGCATTGCCACTCAATTAGAGGGCATGGCTGAGCAGCTTCATCAAACCGTTGCTCGCAGCGAGCTTTAATGCTCTATAAAAAACTCATACCAACAATAACTAAGTATGAGTTTTTTGGCTTAATTGAATGCCGCTTTGGGCCGTTAAGCAGAAGGCTGAGCCGACATTTTGGCTTTTAAAAAGTCACTATGGCTAAGATAGATTAGATCGGACACCTGGCGAATAAGCGCCTCTTCTTGCGGATCGATAACGCCGTCTGCGTAGGCCACCTTCCAAAGTGCCTCGGTAAACTGGTAACGCAATTGGTAGTCCAACTCTTTAACATGACGGGTGAAGTCAAATACCGAGATGGCTTGATTAGCTTGAGTTTGCGCCTGCAAAAATAAATTCTCAGCTTCTTTGTCATCTAGCTCAAAAAGCCGCTTTATTTTACGTAGTATCACCGCATTTTCGGCATTACTTTGTTGGTTATCGCTCTGGCTTAATTGCACTAGTAGGGTAGTTGCTGCGAGTTCTACATTGGGTAACTCACCCTCACTGCTAGTCTCTAGCGTGGCCTGTAAGAACTCTTTAAGGGCTTTAAGCATGCGCCTTCCTCTTTACACTCTTGAAGAAAAGCAGAATAAACTAGCCCAAGCAAAATGCCAAATAACCAACAAGCAAGCGTTAGAAATGAAAAAGCCCCGTCATTAGACGAGGCTTTAAAAGGATGGTGCCGATTGCCGGAGTCGAACTGGCGACCTACTGATTACAAGTCAGTTGCTCTACCAACTGAGCTAAATCGGCACACTGTTGGTACTGCTGATACGCTGTATCAAGCGAGCGCTATTAAACGGATTTTCACAGTGCTTGTCAACGGCCAGAGTGAAAAAATTTTTAATCCGCGCACAACTGCCAATTTAATAACCAATTAAGCTACTTTTTCAGCACTTAGTACTTGAGGCTCAGCAAGGTTAATCGATTCAAGTTCTACTGTCGTTTTCAAACGATCATCCCAGCGGCGTAATTGCAGCTGACCATCCATGGTTTCACACAATAAGGTGCAGTTTTCAATCCAATCACCATCGTTAGCATATACAACGCCCTGTTGCTCACTTAGCTCAGGGTGATGAATGTGCCCACATATCACCACATCTACTCCTTGGCGCACAGCCTCATTCACCACTGCTTGGCGATAGCGAGCGATAGCCTCGGTGGCTTTGGCAATTTTAGACTTGATATACCCCGCCAACGACCAATAGGGATAACCCAGCGCATGGCGAATTTTGCTCGAAGAGCGGTTTAGAAATAGTAAGAAGTCATAAAGGTGATCGCCCAACTTGGCGTAAAAACGGCCAAAACAGACTTCTTCGTCGAACTGATCACCATGCACCATCAAAATTTGTTTACCGGTAATGCTGGTATAGCGGTACTGTTTGCTCACTTTCACATCGGCGAGATCCATGCCGTGATAAGCCTTAAACAGTTGGTCGTGATTGCCGGGAATGTACACCAGTTCACAACCAGATTTAGCCAAACTCATCAAGTATTGCAGCACTTGGTTATGAGACTCTGGCCAATATACCCGGCGCTTTAACGCCCATACATCAACAATGTCTCCCACCAAAAAAATTCGCTTGGCTTTAGTTTGTTGTAATAGCTGCAGTAGCATTTCTGCCTTGCAATCTTTACAACCCAGGTGAATATCTGAAAGCCATAGGCTTTGATAGATCTGTTTTGTTGTCATTACTTACGCCACATCATCCCTGTTATGGCTAATCTAAAAGGCATATTTGACCAAAAAGTGACGCTTTGATGTCAAGACCATGACAGAATTATCATTGCTAAGCTAAGAGGCTTTGTTTAGTGTACTAAACTCAATTAGGCTAGTGAGAGTACTTAGGATTTAGTAGCGCTTAATCTAGTTAATTGGAATGCATAACCATCACGGAGTAGATAGTGAGATCGAATTCCCCACAACGCCCATTATCAATTGCCACCATTGGCGGCGGAAGCGGTCACTTTGTATTGTTATCGGCTCTTAGAGATGCAGATCACCTAGCGATTAGCGCCATTGTATCGATGACCGACAGTGGCGGAAGCACCGGCCGCCTGCGTGATGAACTAGGCATTTTGCCACCTGGGGATATTCTTAAATGTGTATTAGCCCTCTCTCCCTATCGAGAATTAGCCCGTAAGCTTTTGTTAAAACGATTTACCAAAGGCAAGCGTTTGTCTGGTCATAGTGCCGGTAACATGCTGCTTACCATGCTCTCGCAATACAGCGGTTCTTTTTCGGAGGGTATTCAAGGCTTAGCGCAAATGCTTGATGTTGAAGGTGAGATTTTGCCGGTCACTATTGATAAGTCCACCTTAGTGGCGGAACTTACCAGCGGTGAACGTATTTTTGGTGAGAGTGCCATCGATTTGCCTCGCGGCGATCAACGAGAAAAAATAGCCAATGTATTTTTAGTTCCTCATCACGCTGAACAAGTGCGAGTTTATCCACCAGTGATTGAGCGCATCAACACCGTTGAGGCGATTGTATTAGGCCCTGGCGATCTATTTACCAGCATTATTCCTAATTTATTAGTACCGGGCGTTAAGGAAGCGATAAAAAGCAGCAAAGCTAAGCTTGTGTATGTAAGCAATATTATGACTAAGTTTGGTGAGACCGACGGTTATAATCTAGAGCACTTTATTTCGGATTTAGAGCACTACTTAGGTCGCCCTCTAGATGCTGTTGTGGTGAATAACCATATACCCAGTGACGAAATGATAGCTAACTACAACTTGGAGCGCGCGCAAGTAGTAGCGGTTGATGATCTAGAAGCTATTGGTAACAAGTATCAGCTTATTTATGCCGACTTAATTGATGAAGACAGCGACATAGTGCGCCACGATTCAGAGAAACTTGCCAACGCCTTGCTGCCCTACCTTAGTAGTTTAGACAGCCAAACCTTATCGCTGGTAAAGGCTAGCGGAACTGAGGGTTAATATTGGCTCCGCCCGCTAAGGCTGAGTCAGGCATTCTGCGCATCAAATCATCCAGCTGAGTAAATACCGGACGTAATGACGGGTCGTATTTATCCTGCCAACGCCACTGCCATTCATTGTCACCTTGTGTCCAACGTATCAGCTTTTCTGAACGGTGCTCTCCCGAGTATGGCGAAGCCAGTTGCTTGGGTACTTGCTGCAGTAGCGCATAAATATCTGAGCAAACCAACATCGACAGCTGTTGCACCGCTTCACTAGCATTGTCCTGCTTATGATAGGTTTGACGAATAGAATAATGCAGATTTTCACAATCTACATTCACGGTAGTCATTCCATCAGGGCGATGGAACATGAAGCTTAGCTGGTAAGAAGGAGCAGCTTTGTCAAACAACGCTACCCAAGTGGTTGCGCCGCTTACTAGAACAATAACTGCGCCTAGTACAATACTTCCCCAATAGCGTGACTTTTTCGCCATAGCTTGCTCGCTCATTCCATGTGCCTATGGTTTATCAACAAAACGCAAAAACGCTTTATTTAGCCACCAATCTTTCTTTTCTCACTTTAAAGGTAGGGCAGATTTAATCGCTTGCAAAGCTCTTTTTTGATAATTAAATCAATTTAAAGAAGAGTGCCCTTGTGGATAAAATTGATTAGTTCAGTGAAAAGAGTTGCTTAGTAAAAAGCACCAGTTTGGGGCTAGAATATTTGCATTCGAAAAAACATAAAAAAAACTTTTTATACTGATATGACCACCCTTCTATTAATATTTGCTAAAATCGCCGCTCGCCGCATCATGCAAAGAAAGTGAGTTATGAATTTAAACCAATATTTTAGTCGCGAAGATCAACAGTTTGTATTTAGCAGACAACAAGCTTGTGATTTTGCCAAAGGCGTCGCCAACGACTTTAATGCCATTCACGATGCAGACTCTTCGCGTTTCTGTGTTCCTGGTGATTTGTTATTCTCAGTTATGCTAAACGAGCTTGGTTTAAGCCAAGACATGCAATTTACCTTTGCCGGCATGGTCACCGATGGCGTACCACTAAGTATTGAACAACAAGAACAACACTGCTTACTCGTAGATAACAACGGCAAAGAATATCTGCAATTAGAACGCAGCGGTGAAAACCTAAAAGATGCTGAGATTATTGGCGATATTATTGCTGACTATGTGCGTTTCTCTGGGCGTAACTTTCCGCACATATTAGTCCCCCTACTCGAAGAACAAGGCTTAATGCTAAATCGTAAGCGCCCACTAGTGATTTACGAAAACATGAGCCTGCATTTCGAGCAATTACCAACTCGCTCTCCACATTTAGAGTTTGTTGGCGGTGAGTTTATTCCCAATGGAAAACGCGGCGTAGCCTTGCTTAAATTTACTATCAGCGAAGATGGCCAAGTTATCGGCAAAGGTCAAAAACGCATGGTACTAGGCAGCTTGCTCCCGTACGAAAAAGCCGAAAGTGACATGCTAATTGATAACTACGAAGGATGCCGCCAGGCCTTCTTAAAACGCCAACAAGCGTAAACAACTAAAGCGCCAATCGGCGCTTTTATTTTATCTGCGATAAAGGCAAGGCTGTGTGGCTAAACACCTGCTGCAGCACAAAGCTAGAGCGCACGCCAGTAACCCCTTCTATCCGAGTTAGTTTGCCCAACAAAAACGCCTGATAATGCTCCATATCTCTTACTACAACTTTAAGCTGGTAATCTGCATCGGTGCCAGTAACTAATGCGCACTCCATCACTTCTTCATAGGCACTAATAATTTTTTGAAAATTTTCGAAGCGCTCTGGGGTATGCCTATCCATAGAGATATGAATATAAGCGGTAAGGTTTAGGTTGAGCTTTTTTTCGTTAAGTAAGGTAACGTGTTTAGCAATGAGCCCGGCATCTTCCAAGGCTTTTACCCGCCGTGAACATGGTGACGGAGATAAACCAACTTGCTCAGCTAACTCTAAATTGCTAATTCGCCCATTGTTCTGCATCAAATCTAAAATCTTTCTATCGGTGCGATCAAGGCGCATTACTTACCTCCAAGTTTAAGCATCATTTCAACCTTGGTTTATTTCACCCCAAATAAATCCAAACTACAACAATCATTGCCAATAAACTCTAAAAATAAGCAATATAGACAAACACTCACCCTTTTATATTAAATATACTTATTACAGTGAAAAATACTCGGGAACGGCAACAAATATACCCATTTGCTAGCCAATAGTTTGCTCACCACGTTAACTAGCCCCACTCTAATCGGCATTTACCCTTTGCCAGTACAGAGAACAGTGAAACCCATCACTTAAGTATCCAAACTATCTAAAGGTGGCTTAGGCCACCTTTTTGTTTATTCTTTTGCCAGTTATTGTGCGCCATTTAATCGAAGCTCAATTATTTCATTTTTTTTACTGATTTCGGTTGACTTAAACCGGCAAAATTCGTTTAATAGCGCCCGTCGCCCGGATAGCTCAGTCGGTAGAGCAGAGGATTGAAAATCCTCGTGTCGGTGGTTCGATTCCGCCTCCGGGCACCACCTTTAAAAAGCCTGCATTTATGCAGGCTTTTTTCGTTTTAGCTTCCCATACTAAATACCGCAAAAGGCTATCGCTTTAGTTGGCGAATAGCTAAACTCTAACTAAGTGTTTGATATCACATTGCCCACTATTTCAAGGAATGAAATATGCGCCTTTCTTCTTTAGCCCTAGTTTTACCGCTAGTTCTTTCTTCTGGACATAGCCAAGCTGATTTTTTTGAACAGTTTGTTGACCCTACCGACGGCCGTATGGATGCTAGCCAATGGCTTATGGATAACGCAGTAGGTTTTCTGCCGGTACCAATTATTATTACCGACCCCGCGGTGGGTTACGGCGGCGGTTTAGTATTAGCTTTTTTTCACGAAAACGAAGAACTGCAAAATGAACAGCCGGATGATCCCAATGCCCCGCTAAAACTTACACCTAGTGTGTCGGGTTTATTAGGGCTAGCGACAGAAAACGGCACGCGAGGTGCGGGGGCGTTTCATATGGGCATATGGAAGCAAGACAGTATTCGCTACATCGGTGCAATTGCGGGTGTAGATGCCAATATTGATAGCTTTCGCTTGCCCAGCGAAGGGGCAGTTGGCGACATTCCCATTAGAGTTAATCTAAAAGGTACTTACTTACTGCAACAAATCCGCTTTCGCTTAGGCGATAGCCCGTGGTTTGCTGGAGCCAAATACACCTTTTTAAATAGTGACAGTGAGTTTTCTATTGGCAACCTGCCTGATTACTTAAAGCCTCAGTTGAGCATGAAGGATGGCGGAGTAAGCCTGCTGCTTAACTACGATACTCGAGATAACTCGTTTAGTCCTAACCAAGGTCTGTATGGCAACATTAGTTATGCTAAACACGCTGATTACTTTGGCGGCGACAATGATTATTCAATCGCCTCTGGTGAGTTTTCTGGCTTTAGTTATCTAGGCAATAGCTTCCAAGGCTCTATGCGTTTATCGGCCTCCAGTGCCCATGGCGATACGCCTTATTATGCCCTGCCCTTTATTGATATGCGCGGCATACCAGCCATGCGTTACCAAGGCGAGCGCATGGCAACCTTGCAAGGTGAGCTGCGCTACGACTTTGATGCTCGCTGGTCTGCGGTTGTATTTGGCGGTGTTGGGCAAGCATTTAGCTCAGAGCAAAACCTAGGTGACACACCTAACCGCTATGCTAAAGGCCTAGGTTTTCGTTACCTAATGGCTAGGCGCTTTAATTTACGTACCGGGATAGATGTTGCCAGAGGCCCAGAAGATACCACCCTGCACTTTATTGTGGGCGCTGGTTGGTCAGATTTTTAATCCGCCAAACAACAAATGTTGACTTTTTGTTAACAACAAGCTCTACTGGTAAGACCTCTTAAACAAGGAAAAGTTATGCTTCCCAGTGTTCGTAAAGCCAACTTGATGTTGAGTTTGTTTGGTATGTTCAAAGTACCCTTAATTTGGTACTGCCGTCCTAAGATCCTTGAGATGGATGAACAGAAGGTTATTGTTAAAATTCCCCTTAAACGCCGAACCAAAAACCACCTTAACAGTATGTACTTTGGAACCTTAGCGGTTGGCGCAGACGTAGCCGGAGGCTTCTTAGCGATAGCTAAAGCCGAACAATATGGCAAAAAAGTATCGCTAGCGTTTAAGGCGGTTGAAGGGCAGTTTTTAAAGCGCCCGGAAGCAGACGTTATCTTTAGTTGTACCGACGGCAAACTCATTGACCAAATGCTCGAGCAAACCATGCAAAGCGGCGAGCGAGTAAACCAAGCCGTAACGATAAATGCTACCTGCCCCTCTATTAGCGGCGACGAAGTAGTGGCCAAGTTTTCTCTAACCCTCTCTTTAAAAGCCATCCAATAAACCAATAGTCGGCTGTATTCAGCCGGCTTTTGCAATTTGCAAACAGCTAAGTGCAGCTCGCTCCATAAAGCTAGAAGCAAGCAATTTTTGGCTCTAAACCTTTGTAATAAAAGGCACTATAAACATTGGCACGAAACTGGATATAACACCTTAACTACGCACTAAACAGTGCTTAAATTTAGTTGTCGAGGTTTATATGAAATCTATATCGCATGCTTTATTCATCACTGCTTGTATTAGCTTCTCAAGCCATGCTGGCATTATTTACACTATTGAGGCTCCAGGCATCCAAACTTCACAAATTAGTGGGCCTAGCTATACAGAAAACTTCGACAACTTAACGTCATCCCAACTCAGTAATGGCTACCAAAATGCCTTTGGAGAGTACTCGGTAGATAAAGGCCAAGCCAAAGTGGCTGATTTTGGCGTTTATGGTGGAGCACATGGCGAGGGTAAATACTTATTTATTCCAAATAAAAGTGCCGTTCAGCTCATTTTTGACCAGCCTGTAGGCTACTTTGGTTTTTGGTGGAGTGCCGGAGACAATGGAAACCAACTTAGTATTACCACCCAGTCTGAGCAGTTGTCCTTTAAAACCAACCAAATTCTTGATGCTGCTGTGCTAGAACCTGGCCATTACGGTAGCCCTACTAGCGTTAAAGGCAACAAACGTGAACCCTATGGTTACGTTAATCTATTCGCCGAAAGCAATGCTGACAAAATTACCGCTATCCGCTTTTTTGGTCGCAACTTCGAGACAGATAACCACACGGTAAGTATTCAACGCGAAGCACTAACCGGCCGCTCATTAGCACCTGTAACAGTGCCGGAGCCGAAGACTTGGTGGTTAATTAGCTTAGGGCTTGTATTGCTTTTATTGAGCCAGCGACGCTCAAAGCGAACCGCTTAAGCTTAGAAGATCATTGAACGCCTATTCCCCTCCCCAACTGGATAACCAATTATTAAGGTAATCTTGCGAGATTTAGTAAAAAAGCGCGGCAAAAACGAGACTTAAGCAGAAACACTTAGGTTAATAACTTGTATTCTTTGAATCACAGCAACAAAATGGAAAACCAATTTAACAAATTAGTTAACCAGAAGTATTTATTGCTCATCATATAAAGGAATACTAAATGAGAACTGCCTTTGTTTTAGCCGCTAGCTTGCTTGCTAGCGCTTGTTCAACTACCTCTGATCAACTCTCCATCGCCGATGCAGCGGAAACAACCGGCTCAATCGAGTTGATTAACCCACAAGCAAAACAATTTATTGCGGCAGACGCCAAGATTAGTATTCGTGGAAAGGGCTATCGCTGGACAGAAGGACCAGTATGGATTGAGCAACATGGCTTCTTGCTATTTTCCGACATCCCCAACAACACCATCGTAAAGTATCAACCTA
The DNA here is from genome assembly GCF_019670105.1 of Agarivorans albus. Lineage (NCBI taxonomy): Bacteria > Pseudomonadati > Pseudomonadota > Gammaproteobacteria > Alteromonadales > Alteromonadaceae > Agarivorans > Agarivorans albus. The sequence continues at coordinate 3,592,335 of NZ_AP023032.1, forward strand.
ATAAAGGTACCGAGCTTTATCTAGAAAACTCTGGTGCTACAGGCCTAGAAGAAGGAGACTACGGACAAGGCTCTAATGGTTTGTTATTAAACCCACAGGGACAGCTGGTGCTACTTCAACAAGGTGACCGCCGTGTAGCACTCATGGATGCCCCATTAAACGAACCTCAAAGTAAATTTGTTACGCTGGCTGGCGAGTACCAAGGCAAGCGCTTAAACAGTCCAAATGATGCGGTTTACCACAACGATGGCAGCTTATACTTTACCGATCCTCCTTATGGACTAAATTCAGGCATGAATGACTCGCGTAAAGAATTAGACTTTCAAGGGATCTATCGTCTAAGCCAAGATGGCGAGCTTGAGTTACTAGACAACAGCGTCAACTTCCCAAATGGCATTGCCTTAACGCTTGACCAAAAAACCTTAATTGTGGCGGTGTCTGATGACAAACATCCACGCTGGTTAGCTTATGATGTAAACCCAGACGGCAGCATTAGCAACAAGCGGATATTTCACAACGCTAAAGCGTTACTTGGTGTAGCTGGAGAACAAGGTTTACCAGATGGAATGGCGGTTCATTCTAGCGGTAATATCTTTGCCACAGGGCCAGGTGGAGTGTGGTTGTTCTCCCCACAAGGGGAAGTACTTGCCAAAATACGTACCGGACGTTTAACCGCTAATTGTACTCTGTCGGCCGATGAAAAATACCTGTTTATAACAGCTCACGACACCCTAATGTCGGTGCCACTGTTGTGATGAAACCCGCTTGCTTAATGAGGTCTTAAGGCCCCTTTAAGCAAGCGCTTAACTTTATTGCTTTTGCCACTTTTCACCTTTTAAGGCCATGAAGTCACGCCCCATTTTTAGCACCAATATCTTGCTGTCAGTCTCATTATCAATATAAGCACCGGCTGGTACCGTAGCTAGCTCGTCTTTAGCAAGCATTAACCCGCCTGGCATTTTTTTACCGCCAACAACATTTCCCCCCTCGAGCACTGCCATTTCAATTACCGACGGAGCTTGAAAGTACCAATACTCATCATCTTCAGCACTAAGTGGATACTCTCCTTTTAAAAAACGTACACCTCGCTTTCCTTGTTGGGCGCTGTCTAACCATACTAAGGCATCATTAAACTGAACCTTGCTAGCGGGCTCACTAACCTGGGTAACTGGGCGCTCCTCGAAACCAGACCCCACCCCCACAGATTTACATGCACTAACTAACAACACGCATAAGGTTAAACATACAACACGCTTTATTTGTAACACTTCAATTCCATCCTTAGGTTTAAGTCGCTATACAGCGTTATTTTCACCAATCATCAAAGCTTGGCGTAGTGTGCTTAAAGCTTAGTATATTCTGCCAAATCAAACAGCTATATAAACACCTTTAAACTGCTTGGCTAGCTACACAAATTCTTCTAGATAAAATCAATTAGTGGTTAGAGCTTTAATGCCAACTCAAGATATTTCCCATATTCAACCCTTCTAATTTTAACTACTTACAAAACCATAATTAAATGCAAATGATTTTAATTCTCATTCGTATTATGTATAGTACCGCCTAATTAAAACTTAACAGGATAAGGAACAAGCCTGAAAACCATGAAAGCATTCAATCGCACTCTAATTGCTAATGCAGTAATTTTTAGCCTTAGCTCTCTCGCTTATGCCGAAACAAATAGCACCATGTTTGACGAAGTGGTGGTATCAGCAACCCGTACAGAGCAATCGGTCAAAGACATCTCTTCTAGCATTAGCTCGGTAAGCTCTGAGCAGCTAGAGCAGCAAATGGCTAATGATTTAAATGATGCTGTTCGTTACGAACCCGGCGTAACCACTACTGGACAAGGCCGTTTTGGCACTAGTGGCTTTAATATTCGTGGCCTAGATGGCAACCGAATTAAGCTAATGGTAGATGGCATCGAGCAACCCACTGCCTATAACCCTGGTGGCGATGTAATGAACAAGGGGCCAAACGCTTATGAAATTGACACGCTAAGTGCCGTTGAAATTAACAAGGGCCCAGCCTCTAGCCTTTACGGTAGTGACGCCTTAGGCGGCGCAATATTACTAAGAACCAAAAACCCTGAAGACGTACTAGCTGAAGGCGACAGCAACCATGTCGCGCTTAAAGCTGGCTACGGTAGTTCAAATGAAGCATATAAAGCCACCGTCGAGGTCGCTAAGCGCTATCAAAAATGGGAAGGTTTAGCCATTTACACCTACCGTGATGGCAGCGAAACCAAAACCCACTCTTCAGGTGAAGATATAAATGGCCGAGACCGCGGGCAAGCCGATCCTCTCGACTTTGACTCTCACAACCTGCTCCTAAAAACTAACTACGCCTTAAATGATGCACATACTTTTGGCTTAGTGGCTGAACTATTCCAGCGCGAATCTAAGTCAACCATCCTTAGCAACGAAGGCTATAGCATATTCCCTGGCTTTACCTACACAAATGTAACTGGCGAGGACAAAGACACTCGCAGCCGTGTAGGCGTAAACCACACATGGCTATCCAACAATACCGCATTTGATGATTTGTTCTGGCAACTAAGCCATCAGCAAAGTAAATCAGAGCACAATAACTACGATACTACCGATTTATACGGTAGTCGTAATCGTGAACGTAACGGTGAAGATAGCTCGTTACAGTTTGATGCTCAGTTCAACAAACTACTGGAGTTTGACCACGGCAGCCACGAAATTAGCTACGGTTTAACGGCTATCAATAGTGATTTTGAGCTGGATTACCGCACTCATTATTACGACACAGGAACGGTAGATCCAGGCGCACCAGAAGTGCCTAAAGCAGAAGCCGAAAAGCGCGGGATCTTTATTCAAGATCACATGTATTTAATGGATGAACGCTTAGTGGTTACCGCTGGTTTACGTTACGACGACTACAAAGCAACACCAGATGCCAGCAGCGGCTTTGAAGAGCATAACAGCGATGCTTTAACCAAACGCTTAGGCGCGGTATATCATTGGAATCAACAAGTTAGTACATTTGTTCAATATAGCGAAGGTTTTAGAGCCCCTACCCTTGAAGAACTTTACTACGCCTTTGATAATAGCGGCCACGGTTATGCCACCTTGTCTAACCCTAACCTTAAACCAGAAGAGAGCCAAAGCTACGAGTTAGGTTTACGTACCAATACTGCTGCATCTAGCATGGAGTTAGTGGGTTTCTTCAATGACTACATCAACTTCATTCAATCAGTAACTGATTACAGTGATCCAAGCTATCCAGCGGGTATCACCATCAATGAAAACATTGGTGAAGCTGAAATCTATGGTGTGGAGTTTAAAGGTAACTACTGGTTAGATGAAGCCTTTGGGGCACCTAAAGGTAGCTACAGCCGCTTAAGCGTTGCGTACGCACAAGGCAAAAATAAAGAAGATGGCAGCGCGCTAGATTCTGTTGCACCGCTTACTGCAGTTTGGGGCTTAGGCTACGACCACCAAGATAAACTTTGGGGTAGCCAACTTAACCTAACCATGGTGTCAGCCAAGAAAGAAGGCGACTGGTCTACCGAAAACAACGCCCACGCACCTGGCCACGCTTTGCTAGATCTAACTGCCTACTACCAACCGGTGAACGACCTAGTATTACGAGCTGGCTTGTTTAATGCGCTTGACCAAAAATACTGGAGCTACACCGACCTAGACGGCAAACCATCTGACCATCAAGGCTTAGATCGTTACACCCAGCCAGGCCGTAACTGGGGCGTCGACTTAGCGTATACGTTCTAAACCTTTCCAAAAGTAAAAAGGCTAGCTTACTCAGCTAGCCTTTTTTATATTCATTGAAACACAATTCTTTATGCCTGCGCCTCTAGCACCGCACTTAATGTGTCTTCTAACTGCTGATCTTCCAAGTTCAAGAAAGCTAACAAGCCGTCGTAGCTCTCCTGCCAAGCTTCTTCTTCACTGCTTACTCCCAGTTTACGGTAAGCAACAATACGCGCTATTTTTAGTATTGCTAACATTAGCAGCGATGATTTACCCAGCTCTTGCGAACTAAATAAGCCATCTGCATCGTGTTGATAATAAATGGCTTCTATCATCACCTTAGGCAGGCTCCATTGCTGCGCAATAAGTGCAGCCACAGTGGCATGAGTTGTCCCATATTCACTGCGTTCACGTTCCGCGAGATGAGTCCATCCCATGTCATTGGCCTCGGCGAGTAAGCTTTCATATTCAGGGAAAGACTGTAGCAAAGCTGGTACGCCAGCCTGATGAAACAAACCCAGCATATAAGCATTATCTTTGGCCGATTCAAAGCCTAGCTCTTCAGCGGTAGCCGCTGCGCAACTAGCCAGTAAGTTAGCCTCTAACCAAAATTTATCCAATACTTTAGAGGCTGGCATTGCCCCTTTTAAGGCAACCGCTTTAACAATAGGAAATACCCGATTAATGCCTAAAGTCATCACCGCTTGGTGAATCGATTTAATCTCGTTTAAGCGACGAAACGCAGCGGAGTTAACAATTTGCAACACCGCACCAGAGATCCCTACATCGCTAGCTATTGCCTCTGCAATAACTGCTACATCGGGCTCGGCTTTTTTTGTTTCTTGAGTAATCGTTAACAAAACTTGAGGCCGAGGGGGAATAGACAAATCCGCCAAAATCGCTTTTTCGGCCGCAGTTATCGTTAAAGACATATCACCTCCTGTAAAATTTGCTGGCAAAGCATAAGCAAATAACTTATTAATTTCAAAGCGATAAGATAAAATATATACTCTAATCTACAATTTACAGCTCGCCAAAATCTGTTTTAGTGATGAAATCCCCAGTTCTTCGGTAAGCGCAATGTTGTGCTCAGGGATCCCTTCAGGATCAGGATGAAGTCGAGTTAAGCGACTCACCGTTGCTTCACGAATTAAGTGAAATACCGGATAAGGCGAACGATTAGTATAGTTACTTGGCGCTGTATCTGCTTCTCCAGCAAAACAGTAGTCGGGATGAAAGCTAGCTAGCTGGTAAACGCCATCATAGCCTTGCTTGCTTATGATCTTCTCCGCCCAATACAAACAATCTAAATAGTCATCAAAACAGCTTAAGCAGGGGGTGATAAACAAGGTTGTTTCAACGTCGGGCTGATTATCTAAGAGCTGGCATTCTACAACTAATTGCTGCAATAACTCTTCAATATCGTCGCTCATCGCTACTTGGTAGCGAATACTACCACGCTCTAATTCGCGCTTTGCAAAAGGACAAATATTGTATTCAACCACAAAATCTTTCACCCAGCGCATCGTGTGCTGCTGATATTCAGCTTCGCTTATATCACCACTGGGGGAGGAATTACTCATGTTTAATCCTTGAATGCTTTAAAGCCCATAGCGTTAATGATGCCAATCGCTAACAAAAGCTAAATGGCTTGCCTTTTGGCATAGTCTACCAGCCAATCAGCTAGCTTAGTTACTCGTTTCGAGCGATAACGTGCCGGAGGAAACACCATCCATAACGGTTGGCTTACTACCTGCCAATCTTCTAACACTGTTTTTAACTGCCCTGCTTCTAGCGCGTCACGCAAGTACATATCGTGAGTACGAATAAAACCAAAACCCTCAATGGCGGCTTGTTTTAGTACGTGTCCATTAGGGCAGGCAAACGAACCATTTACCGATACCAATAACTTTTGCCCATTCTTTTGAAAAGGCCACTGCGACACCGTGCCACAAATACACTGATGATGACGCAACTCTTCGGGGTGCTTGGGCAAGCCATTAGCCGCTAAGTACTCAGGGCTAGCGACCACATGCGTATTTAGCTGGCTTAACACCCTTACCTGCAAACTCGAATCGGGCAAAGCTCCCATTCGAAATACAATATCAAAAGGAGAGCTCAATAGGTCTTCCCGTTGTGACGACAAATCTAGCTCGATATCAATGTTTGGATGTTCTTGGCGAAACGTAAGCAAAGCCGGCGCCAGCCATTGCTCTGCAAAAATGCCGCCTAAGGAGTTTATTTTTATCTTGCCTTGTAAATGATGTTGCAGCTGTTGGGCTGCTAGAGCTCCATCTTCCAGCAACTCTAGGCCTTGACGACAGCTTTGATAATAACTCTCCCCTGCATCAGTCAAACGTAGCTTGCGGGTCGAACGATATAACAGCTGCACTCCTAAACGATGTTCTAAATCACTCACCCTTTGGCTAATGCTAGCCTTAGAACTATGCAGCTTATCGGCAGCGGCAGTAAAACTGCCGGTTTCAACTACGGTGACAAAATCAACCAGCCCTGCGAACATATTAATCCAAATTTCTGAACAATTATTTTTAATACTAGCTAAATATCAAACAACATAAAACGTTTACACTGTTTTAAAACATAACCAAGCAGGATCAACAATGCAGAACAGAGTGTTAGGTAAAAGCGGCTTAGTATTAAGTGAAATAGGCTTAGGCTGCTGGCAATTAGGCGGTGACTTTGGCCCTGTAAGCGAAGCTCAGTCACTGACCATCCTCGAGCAGGCCTACCAAAGTGGCGTGCGTTTTTATGATACAGCCGATGTATATGGCGCGGGCCTTAGCGAACGATTACTGGGGCAGTTTTACCAGCAGCATTCAGATATAACCATTGCAACCAAGCTTGGCCGAGATGCAAATTTGTACCCGAATAACTACACTAAACAAACAGTTAAACAAAGCATCGAAGCCAGTTTACAGCGGCTAGGTTTAACCAGCATTCCCTTGATTCAACTGCATTGTGTTCCCACCCAGATACTTCGTGATGGTGAAATATTCACTTGGTTAGCCGACTTTAAACAACAAGGCTTGATTGAGCACTACGGCGCAAGTGTAGAGTCGATGGAAGAAGCCAAGTTGTGTTTAAAAGACCCGGCTCTAACCAGCTTACAAATTATCATTAACCTATTTAGACAAGACGCTGTAGCTGAAGTACTCGATTTAGCTCAAGCTCAACAAGTGGGAATAATTGCCCGTTTGCCCTATGCCAGTGGTTTATTAAGTGGCGCTGTTACCGCGCAACGACAATTTGACGAAACTGATCACCGCCACTACAACCGAGATGGCGCAGCCTTTCATGTAGGGGAAACTTTCGCTGGTTTGCCGCTAGATAAAGCCTTGAACTTGCTTGAACAGCTTAAAACGCTGCTTCCTGAAAACTTAGCTATTGCAGAGTGTGCAATTCGTTGGCTACTCGACCACCCGCAAATAACCAGCGTAATTACAGGGGCAAGCAAACCAGAGCAGATTCAGCAAAACTCTCATTACTCAGGCCAAACCTCTTTAAGCAAAGACCTTCATGCCAAGCTTGCCAATTTTTATCTGCAAGAGGTTAGCCCTTGGGTTCGTGGTAACCGCTAAAGAAGCGAATAGCTAAAAAGGATAATGCTATGCAATTAAGACAGTTAGGTGAATGGAAAGTAAGCCCTCTTGGTTTAGGTTGCTGGGCCATTGGCGGGCCTTTCTTCGACCAAGACAACAAGCCTTGCGGCTGGGGGAAAGTAGACGATGCGGTCTCGATTTCGGCCATTCACGCTGCACTTGATGCTGGCATTAACTTTTTTGACACTGCAGCAGTTTATGGCGCAGGTCACAGCGAACGGGTATTGGGAAAAGCCTTAGCTAATAAGCGCCAGCAAGCCATTATTGGCACTAAGTTTGGCCTAGAGTTTGAAGAAGATAGCAAAACCATCAGCGGTATCTTTGATCAACACGATGCCATTATTCGACACTGCGAAAATAGCTTAAAACGCTTAGGTACAGAATATATCGATTTATACCAGTTACACCTAAATGACTACCCAGCCGAGAATATAGGACAAATTGTAGAAACTCTAGAGCACTTAGTAAAAGCAGGGAAAATACGCGCTTACGCTTGGAGTACCGACTTTCTAGACCGTGCAAAGGCCTTTTCTTCAGCCGAACACTGCATTGCCTTTCAGTTTCAAAACAACGTGTTAGACCAAAACAATGATTTGGTAAACTTCTGTGCCAAGCACAACAAAACGGCGATAAATCGAGGACCACTCGCTATGGGGCTGCTCTCGGGCAAGTACCATCATTCAAGCATTTTAGATAAAGACGATATTCGTTGCATCAATCCAGAGTGGTTAAAATACTTCATAAACGGTAAAGCATCGCCTGAACTGCTCAACAAATTAGTCGGCATTCAATCAATTTTGACCAGTAAGGGAAGAACGGTTAATCAAGGAGCACTAGCTTGGATTTGGGGCTTAGGTGAGCACACACTACCTATTCCAGGATTTCGTAATACAGCTCAAGTGCTAAGTAATGCAGCAGCTATTGAACATGGGCCGCTCAGTAACACCCAAATGCAGGAAATTAAGCAACTACTCAACTAAAATAGAGCTAAGCATCTAAATTTAAAGAAAAAATCATTATTCACCCACTTGTCACGATTCTGTAAAGAATAGCTGCTACACCTGTTTAGTAACAGAGTAGATGAGGCGACAAGGATGCGAGCCAAGCGACAATTGGAGTTTGACGACCTAATTAGGCAACAAAGCATTAGTACCGCTTTTCAAACTATTTGGGATCATAATAACAACCAGGCTTTAGGCTATGAGGCCTTATCTAGAGGCCCACAAAATAGTTATTTCCATTCGCCACTAACACTATTTGAGTTTGCCTGCCAATCTAGCCAACAACATGAGCTTGAATTAATTTGCGCACAGCTAGCTCGACAACGCTTTGATAAGCAAAATGTAAACGGCCATCTATTCATTAACTTCTCACCCGATACCTTGCTGTATATTTATCAGCAGCAAGGTACTCAATGCTTTGAACAACTTATTCCTAGCAAAGGCAATCTAGTTATCGAGCTCACCGAGCACCTGCCAATCTGTGTTGATGAGGCGCTTTTAAAGTGCATCCAAGATCTCCGTAAATTAGCTATTTCGTTCGCTTTAGATGATTTTGGAGCAGGTTACGCGGGCATTAAAACATGGTTACAACTCAGCCCTGAGTATTTAAAGCTAGACTGTTTTTTTTGCGAGCAATTGCTAGAAGATGGCAAAGTTAGCACTGCCATCGCATCGCTGGTGAACCTTGCCGAACAAATTGGCAGCCAAATCATTGTTGAATGCATTGAAAATGCCGAACAATATCAGCAACTGGTAAACCTAGATATTCCTTACCTTCAAGGTTTTCATATTGCTCGGCCTACTAATCAACCAAAGCTGCGAAAAACTGCGCCAAGTACCCCTGTAGTAACAGAGCCCTATACAGCACTTTCTCTAGCCAGCTCTGCCAATATCGTGTCTCCTAACCTATCCTCCAAAAAGCTTTTAACAACTATTCTCGAAGATAAAAGCATTAATTCACTTCCGGTTGTAGATGGACAACAGCGAGTTCTAGGCTTAATAAAGCGCGAAGAGTTACTTGCCCAGTACTCGGGTCCTTACGGTCATTCTCTCAATCAGCGCAAAACCGTAGCCGAGTTGATGGATACCAACCCCTTAACCGTGGATGCCAACACCACATTAAGTGAAATCGGCCGTAAACTTAGCCAACATACAGCTAGTGGTTTAGACGCTGTATTTATTGTTACTCAAAATAGTAAGTACTACGGCGTGGGTTTAGCGGTAGATGTAATGCGAAAGCTCTCTGACTACAAACTTCAATTAGCCCGTTACGCTAACCCCTTAACAGCTTTACCGGGTAACGTGCCTCTACAACGCAGTTTAAATCACCTGATCGCACGTAAACAGCCATTTGACCTTGCTTACTTCGACCTAAATAACTTTAAGCCATTTAATGATATTTGTGGCTATGAGCGCGGTGACAAAATGATCAAATTGGTCGCTGAGCTATTAAGGATGCATTTAAGTAAATATGCACACTTTATCGGTCACCTAGGCGGAGATGACTTTATCGTGATTTTCACCACCCAAAACTGGCATCCTTCCGTATTACACCTACTCAGCACATTTGATAGCCGCCGAGAAGCCTTGTATCGGCAAAAAGACCTAGACGCCAAAGGCATTGTGGCCAAAGACCGTGACGGCCAACAACGGTTCTTTCATCTAAGTGGCTTAGCAGTAGGTGTTACCCGTTGGACTGCTGCCTCTCAGCTCAGTATCGATGAGTTAAGCGAGCGGGCGAGCCTTGCCAAGAAACACGCCAAGCGTAATCACTGGTCGACCTTGTATGTGCAAGAGGGTGATGTCTGTGATGCGCTAGGTTAGTGCTGTTGATGAATCTATAGAGGTTCGAGTGATTGGTATGCCTGGGCGACTATACCGCAGGCAATAAAAAAGCCCTCGTCATTAGACGAGGGCTTAGTATGAGAGCCTGGCGGTGACCTACTTTCACATGGGGAAGCCCCACACTATCATCGGCGCAGTTGCGTTTCACTTCTGAGTTCGGCATGGAGTCAGGTGGGTCCACAACGCTATTGCCACCAGGCAAAAACTGTTGTCTTTAACATTCGAAAAAGCTGAAATACCTCATGAGCACTAACAAGTATTCATGGTTTCTAAATAAAGTATCTATAAGCAACACCCTTTAGGTGTTGTATGGTTAAGCCTCACGGGTAATTAGTACAAGTTAGCTCAATGCCTCACAGCACTTACACACCTTGCCTATCAACGTTGTAGTCTCCAACGGCCCTTCAGAGGACTTAAAGTCCTAGTGAGAATTAATCTCGAGGCCTGCTTCCCGCTTAGATGCTTTCAGCGGTTATCAGTTCCGAACGTAGCTACTGGGCAATGCTATTGGCATAACAACCCAAACACCAGCGGTTCGTCCACTCCGGTCCTCTCGTACTAGGAGCAGCTCCCCTCAATTCTCAAACGCCCACGGCAGATAGGGACCGAACTGTCTCACGACGTTCTAAACCCAGCTCGCGTACCACTTTAAATGGCGAACAGCCATACCCTTGGGACCGACTTCAGCCCCAGGATGTGATGAGCCGACATCGAGGTGCCAAACACCGCCGTCGATATGAACTCTTGGGCGGTATCAGCCTGTTATCCCCGGAGTACCTTTTATCCGTTGAGCGATGGCCCTTCCATACAGAACCACCGGATCACTATGACCTACTTTCGTACCTGCTCGACGTGTCTGTCTCGCAGTTAAGCTGGCTTATGCCATTGCACTAACCGTATGATGTCCGACCATACTTAGCCAACCTTCGTGCTCCTCCGTTACTCTTTGGGAGGAGACCGCCCCAGTCAAACTACCCACCAGACACTGTCCGCAATCCCGATAAGGGACCAACGTTAGAACATCAACACTACAAGGGTGGTATTTCAAGGTCGGCTCCACGTCATCTAGCGACAACGCTTCAAAGCCTCCCACCTATCCTACACATGTAGGGTCAATGTTCAGTGTCAAGCTGTAGTAAAGGTTCACGGGGTCTTTCCGTCTAGCCGCGGGTACACCGCATCTTCACGGCAATTTCAATTTCACTGAGTCTCGGGTGGAGACAGCTTGGCCATCATTACGCCATTCGTGCAGGTCGGAACTTACCCGACAAGGAATTTCGCTACCTTAGGACCGTTATAGTTACGGCCGCCGTTTACCGGGGCTTCGATCAATAGCTTCGCGCGAACGCTAACCACATCAATTAACCTTCCGGCACCGGGCAGGCGTCACACCGTATACGTCATCTTTCGATTTAGCACAGTGCTGTGTTTTTAATAAACAGTTGCAGCCAACTGGTATCTGCGACTCTCAGCAGCTTAGGGAGCAAGTCCCATCACCATCAAGAGCGTACCTTCTCCCGAAGTTACGGTACCATTTTGCCTAGTTCCTTCACCCGAGTTCTCTCAAGCGCCTTGGTATTCTCTACCCAACCACCTGTGTCGGTTTGGGGTACGGTTTCGTATAATCTGAAGCTTAGAGACTTTTCCTGGAAGCAGGGCATCAACCACTTCGTGTCCGTAGACACTCGTCATCAACTCTCAGCGTAATGTAAACCCGGATTTGCCTAAGTTTACCGCCTACTGCCTTTCACGTGGACAACCATCGCCACGCTGGCCTAGCCTTCTCCGTCCTCCCATCGCAATTATACGAAGTACAGGAATATTAACCTGTTTCCCATCGACTACACTTTTCAGTCTCGCCTTAGGGGCCGACTCACCCTGCCCTGATTAACATTGGACAGGAAACCTTGGTCTTTCGGCGAGGGGGCTTTTCACCCCCTTTATCGTTACTCATGTCAACATTCGCACTTCTGATACCTCCAGCAAACCTTACGATTCACCTTCAACGGCTTACAGAACGCTCCTCTACCGAGCATGCAAGCATGCTCCCGTAGCTTCGGTGGTATGTTTAGCCCCGTTACATCTTCCGCGCAGGCCGACTCGACCAGTGAGCTATTACGCTTTCTTTAAATGATGGCTGCTTCTAAGCCAACATCCTGGCTGTCTAAGCCTTCCCACATCGTTTCCCACTTAACATACACTTTGGGACCTTAGCTGACGGTCTGGGTTGTTTCCCTTTCCACGACGGACGTTAGCACCCGCCGTGTGTCTCCCGAGTAGTACTTGATGGTATTCGGAGTTTGCAAAGGGTTGGTAAGTCGGGATGACCCCCTAGCCTTAACAGTGCTCTACCCCCATCAGTATTCGCTCGAGGCGCTACCTAAATAGCTTTCGAGGAGAACCAGCTATCTCCCGGTTTGATTGGCCTTTCACCCCCAGCCACAAGTCATCCGCTAATTTTTC